>NZ_JACHON010000002.1 GCF_014206945.1 Gracilibacillus halotolerans | reverse complement strand
CACGCACTATTTTCCATCTGAGAGCTAAAATTTTGAGCGCTATAAATAAGTTTGTTTACCTTTAAAAAATTGTTCAGTTTAGTGTTGACATACCAACTGCTTCACTCCAGATAGAGTGTGCTCCACTCGAGATAGATCTACTTTACTCCAGATAGAGTGTGCTCCACTCGAGATAGAGCGGCGTTGACTCGAGATACAACTGCTTCACTCCAGATAGACATCCTTGTGACGGTCCATACAACAGAGTCACAGTCAATAGACCAACCTCGACGGTTCATACAACAGAGTCACAGTCCATAGAGCAACCTCCACGGTTCATACAGTAAAAATCATGCTGAAATATGAAAAGGACGAGCTACTCGCTCGTCCTCTCATCATCCTATTAAAAATTCTAGATCCGTATCCGGTATTAAAACCCGTTATCCGATTTTGCCACACACGAATCTGATATTAAAACCCGTTATCCGATTTTCCCACGCACGATTCCGATATTAAAACCCATTATCCGATTTTCACAATCACGAATCTGATATTAAAACTCGTTATCCGATATTGATACAATTTATCCAACGTTACCACCAAAATCATTACCTTGCCTGATCGAATTGTTGAACTTCTAGTAAATCGATTAACTCAATTTCCTTGTGCTTATCCTCAAACCATCTCAGTGCAAAATGATTTTTAAATAACACGAGAAAACGATCATCTCTATCTTTTACTAAAAGATTTCGTTCATCAAATAACGATGGATTTACTTGCTCTTTATTGAGCCAGCGTGGAATTCGATCACCTAATGACTCCAATACTATTTCTACATTGTACTCATTTTTCATCCGATGCTGGAACACTTCATACTGCAACTGGCCTACAGCGCCAACAATATACGAATCAACTGGGTAACCCTTAAATAATTGAATGGCTCCCTCTTGTACCAACTGCTCGATCCCTTTTCGGAACTGTTTTGCTTTCATAACGTTCTTTGCCATCACACGTTGAAACATTTCTGGTGGGAAGGATGGTAGCTCGTCATATTCAAATGTTGATTTTCCTTCCAATAATGTATCACCAATGCGATATACACCTGGATCATAAATTCCGATAATATCACCTGGGTAAGCCTCATCAACCGTATCTCTAGAAGATGCAACGAATTGTTGGGTTTGGCCGAGACGAATGGTTTTACCTGTTCGAGCTAACGTTACGTTCATTCCTCGCTCAAATTTACCCGAACAAATACGAAGAAACGCGATTCTGTCACGGTGTTGTGGATTCATGTTCGCTTGAATTTTGAAAATAAATCCTGAAAACGATTCGTGCTCAGGGTAAACGACTTCTTCCTTCGTACGGCGTGGACCTGGAGGTGGCGCCATCTGAATAAACGTATCAAAAAATGTTTCTACCCCAAATGGAGCTAGTGCACTACCAAAAAACACAGGAGTTTGTTCACCAGCTAATACTCGTTCCATTGAAAAAGTATCTCCCGCTTCCTCCACGAGTTCCAGTTCTTCCAATGTATTTTGGTAAGTAGGATGCTCGTAAACTTCCCGGTGCTCTTCATTTTCCATTTCTGAAAAAGGTATATATGACTCCTCTTCATTCCCATTAAATTGGACAAATTGTTGATTATATCGATCAAGAATACCTAAGAATCCTTTCCCCATACCAACTGGCCAATTCATTGGGTACGTTTCAATTTGTAGTACTTCTTCAATTTGATCTAATAAATCAAGAGGTTCTCTACCTTCTCGATCTAACTTATTAATAAACGTAAATATAGGAATACCGCGCATTTTACAAACTTTAAAAAGTTTAATCGTTTGTGGCTCAATCCCCTTTGTAGAGTCAATAATCATAATAACACTATCTACAGCAGTCAATGTACGGTACGTATCCTCACTGAAATCCTCGTGACCAGGAGTATCTAAAATATTTACTTTTAAATCTTTATACGTAAAATTCATTACACTCGATGTTACAGAAATACCACGTTGTTTCTCAATTTCCATCCAGTCAGACTTTGCAAATTGCCCGGACTTTTTCCCCTTTACAGTCCCTGCTGATCGGATGATATTCCCTAACAATAACATCTTTTCAGTCATCGTAGTTTTTCCGGCATCTGGGTGAGAAATAATGGCAAATGTTTTTCGTTTCGATGCTTCTTCTTTTATATTCATGCGGTTTCCCTGCCTTTATCATAACTTCATAGAATCTTTGCTAAAAATAGCAGTTTATAAGCGAAAAGTCAAACGGGATGGAAATAACGTCTGTTTCTGTTATAATGGAGAAATGGAAAAAACTATGATCGTTCGAAGGATGGGATATTGTTGCAACATGTACGACTCAGCCGTGAATATATACGTGAGCTTACTGGCCAGACCTTCTTTGATAGAGGTCAGCGATACTTTAATAATAAAAAAGTCTACGGGCTTTCCTTCAATCCACAAACCAATGCATGGCGTGGATTAGTTAAAGGTACAAAAATATATACGGTATGGGCCTACCTGCATGAGGATGGGACGATGGATACGACGTGTAGTTGCCCTGCCTATGCAAGCCATTCAACGTGTAAACATATTGCCGCTGTCTTACTAGCTATTTCTGACGACTCTGTACAATCCAATAAACGTTTTGCAGTAGATAAAACAAAGAATGCGCCAATCGAGCAAGAAACAGATTTATTTGCGAAACAACTTTTATATAGCTTTCGACGACGAAATAATCATTCAGTGAAAGCAAAATCAATGCTAAAGGTTGAGTACCTTTTAGAAGTTACTGGCTCACCAAAAAATGCCTTATCGATTGAAATGCGTATTGGTGAACATAGACCATATATTATTCGTGATATCCGTGAGTTCCTTAAGGCTTTTCAAAAGCAGGAAGACTACCGAGTAAATCAGTCCTTCACATATGAGCCTTCCACTCACCTTTTTCCTAAAGAAGATCGTGACATGGTTGAATTACTACTCATGTGTCAAACACAGGAAAACTTATTCGGTCATACGTATTTCGGTAGATTAGATAATCCTCGTGCTTTACTCGTACCACCTGTTGTGAGTGATAAGCTATTAGAAAAATTACAGCATACAGACTTTATCTTTAAAAACAACTATACACAAAGCTCAACGATAAAGATGAAAGAATTAACCGATCAATTAGATTTTCAATTAGACTTTCACCCATCCAGTAATGTATATAGCTTCGAATTTGCGGATTTATCCGATTATATTTTATTGTCTAGCTACAGGTATTTATTGCTGGAAGACACATTTTTTCAATTGACCGAAAATCAGAACCAAATATTAGAAAGATTAATGCGGGTTCTTCCATTCCGGGATAAACGAAAACACATTATCGCACCACAAGAAATGGATAATTTTTCACACGATGTCATGCCTTTTATGGAGCAAGTAGGTAAAATAGACATGACAGAACGGATGACAAAGCAAATTAACCATGAACCGTTACAAATAAAAATATATTTACATGAAGTAGACGAAATTTTGCAAGCGTCCGTTGAATTCCATTACGGTGAGACTGTGATTCACGCTTTAACTGGTAAAAAGAATTCATCAGAAATCGTAAGGCGAAAGACAACAGAGGAAGAACATATTATTCAATTGCTACAAGATATGCATTTTATTGAGATAAATGGTAGCATGCAATTATTTAGTGATGAAGCAATCTATGAATTTCTTTTTGATCGAATTAATGAAGTAAACCAGTATGCTGAAATCTTCATCTCTGACTCTGTTCAACGTCTATTAACCGATAAACCGATCCATATTAACTCTAATGTTGATTATGTGGAATCAGAAGGTATGCTCGATATTCAGTTTAGTATGGAGGGTATATCGCAAGAAGAAATTCACGAAATTTTCCGAGCGATTACCGAAAAAAGACGTTATTACCGATTACAAGAAGGTCCATTAGTGAAGCTAGAAGGTGAAACGTTTGATACAATCCGACAACTTCAGAAGACACTTGCCTTAAACGCGGATCACTTGGTTAATGGTCAAATGAAAGTTCCTGCTGCAAGAAGTTTTCAAGTTGAGGATTTATTAGATGCTGCTCGCCATCATTACACGAATACATTTAGGAAAATGTTGGAGCAATTAAAAGATCCAGCTAGCTTAGAATTCGAGCTTCCCGCCAATTTGAATGCAGATATGCGCGATTATCAAGTAACTGGATATCAATGGATGAAGACTTTATCTCATTATCACTTAGGTGGAATTTTAGCCGATGATATGGGACTTGGAAAGACACTTCAAACCATTAGTTATCTATTGTCAGAAGCTAATGCAAAAAATGGACCGTATCAAGCACTAGTCGTAGCTCCAAGTTCGTTGCTTTACAATTGGAAAAAAGAAATTGAAAAATTTTCTCCTTCTTTAAACGTGCAAGTTATATCTGGTTCTAAGCCAGAACGTCGTACACTTGTTGAAAATAGTAAAGAAGCTGAAGTTCTGATTACATCTTATCCTACGATTCGAAAGGATACAGATTTGTATGAGGATATTGTGTTTGATTGTATTGTATTAGATGAAGCACAAGCAATTAAAAATCATTTAACTTTAACTGCGAAGTCGATTCGCTCACTCCATGCAAGGCAATTTTTTGCGTTAAGTGGAACGCCTATTGAAAATAAACTTGATGAATTATGGTCGATTTTCTATACAATTTCTCCTGGATTGTTTGGTAATAAAAAGGAGTTTACGAATTATGACCCATCTTATATTGCTAAAATTACTCGACCATTTATCTTGCGACGGATTAAAAGAGATGTTCTACACGAGCTTCCTGAAAAGATTGAGACCGTTCAATATTCCGAGTTAACGAAACAACAAAAAGAGCTCTATGTAGGATATACACAAAGAATTCGTGACGAGTTAGATGTAACGATTCAAGAAAAAGGATTTGAACGTGGAAAGCTACAAATTTTAGCCGGGTTAACACGATTGCGACAAATATGCTGTCACCCTAATCTGTTTATCGATAATTACGGGGGAACGTCTGGAAAGCTAGAACAGCTGTTAGAACTTGTTGCAGAATTGAAGACTAGTGGAAGTCGAGCGCTAATCTTTTCACAGTTTTCGACGATGCTATCACTACTAAAGGATAAATTAGAGGATGAAGGCTATAACGTATTTTATCTTGATGGCTCTACTCCTTCAAAAGATCGAATGGATATGGCTGACGCCTTTAATAGTGGAGAGAAAGACTTTTTCCTTATCTCTTTAAAAGCAGGAGGTACTGGACTCAACTTAACAGGCGCAGATACAGTTATACTCTATGATTTATGGTGGAATCCTGCTGTGGAAGAACAAGCTGCGGGTCGTGCACACCGAATCGGTCAGAAAAAAGTGGTGCAAGTTATTCGCATGATATCAGAAGGAACCATTGAGGAAAAAATATATCAGCTTCAGCAGAAAAAGCGAGAATTGGTTGATCAGATTATTCAGCCTGGTGAAACGCTCCTTTCTACTCTGTCTGAAAAAGAAATTAGAGAAATTATTCAACTAGATGAGAAGAAAGTTGCGGAGTAAGAAAAAAATAGATAGTATAAATCCCCGTTTCCGTCGATTGACTGAACGGGGATTTATTTGTGTTTGTGAGGTTACTCAACAGATGATATGTGAGTGGATCTTGGATCTGTCCTATCGTGAGTCGAGCGTGCTCTATCCTGAGTGGATTCGTCCTATCTCGAGTCGAGCGTGCTCTATCTTGAGTGGATTCGTCCTATCGCGAGTCGCGCGTGCTCTATCCTGAGTGGATTCGTCCTATCGCGAATCGAGCGTGCTCTATCCTGAGTGGATCCGTCCTATCGCGAGTCATGGGTGCTTTATCTTGGGTGGATCCGTCCTATCGCGAGTCATGCGTGCTCTATCCTGAGTGAATCCTTCCTATCGCGAGTCATGGGTGCTCTATGGACTGTCGTTTCCTTCTATCTACCGTCGCTACTGCTCTATGGACTGTCGTTTCCTTCTATCTACCGTCGCTACTGCTCTATGGACTGTCGTTTCCTTCTATCTACCGTCGTTACTGCTCTATGGACTGTCGTTTCCTTCTATCTACCGTCGCTACTGCTCTATGGACTGTCACACATGTTTAGTTATTTATCTGGAACATCTGTAACTTGTTCTTCTTCATAAAAGTTTTCTAATCGATGATAAAAGGAGCCATCTTTAATAAATAGCACACCTAGTTCATGATGCTCTCCTTCGTATAACGCTCTTCGTGCAAATCGTAGCTCTCCATTCAAATCCTCCACAGTCAATTTACACGAGGCACGGCTTTTGCTAACAGCATGGTAAAACTCTTCTTCACTATCTACCGTTAAGTCGTTAACGCTAATAATTCTTTCTCCAGGTAAGAGGCCGAGATCAACTGCCGGCGAATTAGGTAGGACTCCTAAAACCTGAACTCCCTTTGATCCTGGCTGAAAATACATCGGGGCTCTCTCATCTCTTAATTTGAATAAGAAATGGATAAACTCTTTACCTAGAAAAGCGAGAATAAAAGCAATTAACGTACTGATTGGATAAAAATACCCCGTTACTCCAGCTGCTAGAACTAAGAATGCCAACCGAAAATGTTGTGCGGCTAGCTGTTTACTTGCAGCACTTGTGAGCATACTTTTAATTTTATATTCAAACCCGAGTACATAAGGAATAAGAATTAAACCGAACGATTCTCCCCCAACTTCTAACAAGGGCCACCATGGCATAATCGGTTCAAGCAATCCTGCCGGGAGAAGGACAAAAAAAGGAATAATGGTTATCTTTTTTAATCGATGTTGTCCAACATACTTTCCTCGTTTACTTTTCTTTAATTCTGGAAAACTATCGATTCCCTTACCTCTTCTAATAAGCCAAGCTTCTGAAAATAATAGGAGACTCATTAAAATAGCTAATAAGCTTAAATCTACTTGTTCAAAAGCGCTCAATAAAAATTCAGATAAATAATTTTCCCCATATTCATTTACAAAGAAAATAGTGAGTGCTGCAAACGGTAGAATATATCCTGGTGATAACCACCCAAAGCTATTAATAAGGAAGCTAACAAATAGTAGTAAGCCAATAAAGATTACGACATATAAAGGCAATATGAATCCTGCAGCAACCGACAATAAGGAGATAATTATTCCTGAGATAATCGCAACAGACCATGTTCCTGTCGTCTCTTTAAAATACGGAAAAACTTTCACTTGGAAACTTTGACGATCCTTCTTTATTCTTATGTAACCACTTAACCAAACCAAAGCAAGAAATATGTATACGTAAGGCTGAAGGAATATTCTAAGTAAAGCTAAGCCTATTTCAGACAACCATTCCATCTTGAATCTCCTTCCCGACATTTAGCGTTTACTCTATTATGCTAGAAAAACGTTTATTTGACTACTATTTTAAGTTAAAAGATATATGGTACATTAATTCCTACTTATAAGAAGCTTTCACAAGAGCTATACTTTCTATTAAAAAAACCAGCATTACCTTTATTGGCATGCTGGTTAATCCTTATTTCGTTAAGATTTCAATTGCTTTTTCTTTTTGGAGATCGTCTTCTCCTTCACGAATTCTTTCACGAATTTGTGTTTCAATTACTTCCGCTGTTGTTTTATCTATTTCTCCACTAACGGACAAATCGTGTTCTTCTTGGAATTCTTTTACAGCTTCCTCTGTCTCTTTGTTATAGTAGCCGTCTGTTCTTCCTACATCATAACCTAATCCATCCAACATCGTTTGAATATTTTTAATTTGTGGATTTGTTTCATTAAACGCAAACACCTGATCTTCTTCTATTTGAATTGGGTGTGTATAATAGTACTCAGGCATTTTTTGTTCAACTGTAGGCTCTACCCCTTTACCATCGATAAAAGTACCATCTGACGAAAGCCACTTGTAACGGGTAAGCTTAATCGTACTTCCATCTCCCATTGGTAAAGTTTGTTGAACCGTTCCTTTTCCAAATGTTGTTTCCCCTACTATTTCATAATCCAATGCTTCTTTTAAGGAAATTGCCAATATCTCTGATGCTGACGCGCTCCCCTCATTGATTAGAACCGCAACTGGATAGTCTTTTGGGTCACTTAGATTAGAGAAATAACGAGTCTTCTTACCGTTCTCGTCTTCCATTTGCAGAATCGGTTTATCTTTAGGTATGAACTGTTCCAAAATTCCTTCGGCTGCTGGTAATAGGCCGCCCGGATTTCCTCTAACATCTATTACAAGTCCTTCAATCCCATCGTTTTCCATTTTCTCTAGCTCTTCTTTCATTTCCTCTGCTGTTGTCTCTGAAAACGAGGTAAGTTCAATGATACCAATTTTTTTGCCGTTCTGTTCTACTGTATCTACATATACGGTTTCCACTGGGATGGAGTCACGAACGATGTTCACTTGTAGCGGTTCGTCAACACCTGGTCTCCTGATTTCCAATGTTACCTCTGATCCTTTTTCACCGCGTATTTTGTTCACAGCTTCTTGCAAACTTAATCCTTCTAAGCTTTCTCCATCCACTGTAAGGACCTGATCATTTGGGCTAAGTCCTACTTTTTCCGCTGGTGAATCTTTGATTGGTGAAACAATTGTTACATTACCATTCACCATTGAAACTTCTGCACCAATACCTTCAAAAGAAGATTCGATTTGCTGATTAAATTCTTCCATCGCTTCTTGATCAAGATAAACACTGTACGGATCTTCTAGTGAGAGGAGCATCCCTTGAATCGCTCCCTCGATTAATTGTTTGTCTTCTACATCTTCCACATACATGTCCTGAATTAACGTATAGGCTTCTAGCACCTTCGTCATATCACCTAAATTGTCTTCAATATTAGTTTGTTGGCTCATAATTTGGTCAAGGAGTCTCTCTTGTATATTAGACTCACCATCTGCGCTATCCCCATTATTTGAGAAAAATATCATCCCAACAAATGTTCCGGCTGTTCCTAGTAAAACCCCTAGAATTAATGCGATAACTCCATATCTCTTTTTCATTCCGCCACCTCAAAGTCCTTTGAAAATCAAGTTTGTTTTTGAGAAACTTTTTTACTGTATAATTCATTATATAATACAATAACAGAAAAAAGACATCACAAGCAATTATGTGATGCCTTTTTTATTGTTCTCAGTGTATTTTATAAATAGTTAAGTGGGTTTGCAGGATTTTTATATCCACCTGGGTGAATCTCAAAGTGTAAGTGTACTCCTGTAGAAGAACCTGTCGTACCCATTACACCTATTTGTTGACCTTGAGATACAGATTGTCCTCTACTCACAGATCTACTTCTTAAATGCGCATATAACGATGTATATGTTTTTCCGTCAATAACATGAGTAATCATTATTGTGTTTCCGTATCCACCCATCCAGCCAGAAAACGAAACTACCCCACTCGCAGTTGCTTTGATTACAGAATCCGCACTACTTCTTCTTCCAAAGTCTGTACCATTATGTGGACGAATTACATTATGAATTGGGTGTAACCTATTTGGATTAAAGTGAGATGTAACTGGCCCACTTGTCGGATATATAAATTTACCAGATCCACCACCTGATGACGCAGTAGATCCCTTACTTTGATTATTAGAATACTGTTCTACTTTGTTCTTCTCAGCTTCTGCCTGAGCAATTGCCTTCTCTAAGCTTGCTAAGTGTGCATTGATTAGCTGTTGCTCTTCTTGAGCAGATAATTTAATTTCTTCTAATTGTTCTTGTTCTTCTTCTAAATTAGCCATTAATGACTGCTTTTCACTTCGCTGTTTGTCTAGCTCAGCTTGAATGTTATTCAGATCTTGCTTTTGTGCTACAAGGTTAGCACGTTCACCTTCTAGTTGCTTTTTATTTTCTTGTAAACTAGCATGTTGTTTTTCTACTTCTTGCTTACTTTCTTCTACTACTTTTTTATTTTCCTCTACTTGCTTTTTATCTGCTTCTTGTTCTTCCATAATCGTTTTATCAGAGTTCATTATCTGATTTACAGCCGTAGCACGATTTATGAAATCTCCAAAACTTTGCGCTCCTAAAATTACTTCTAAGTATTTAATACTACCACCAGATTGCTGAATCGAGCGAAGTCTACCTTTCAGTAGTTCCCCTCTTTCTTCAATCTTTTGCTCTAATTCTACGATTTCTTCTTCAAGCTGTTTAATTTCTTCTTTCAATGCTTCAATCTCATCTTCAGCTTGTTTAATTTCCTCTTCAGTTTTTGCTATGTTATTATTCGTTGTTTGAATTTCATTTTCTTTTTGTTTTAATTGCTCTTGTAAGGAAGCAAGGTTACTATCTAGTTCACTAATTTCATTCTTTGTTTCATTTTGTTGTGCTTTATTTTCTTCCATTTTCTTTTCTGTATCATTAACCTTGTTACTTACGCTTGATTTTTCTTTACTTACTTTTTCTTTTTCCTTTTGTAAATCATTAATTTTACTATTTAAAGATGCCGCATCAACTAATGTAGGATTTGATGTAAAAATCATTGTTATTGCTACTAGCAATACTAGACTAAGAGACAATCGTTTCATTCTCGTTCCCCTCTCCTAACTGTTTCCATGTACTATTTCTTCTAAGTTGTCATTTTTTATACTCGTAAAAACTTGCGAACACTCATCAAACTTCCCCAAACACCAATGACTACTCCGATACCAATGATGAGGCCAGCTATTTGGAATGCAAATGGATAAAACGGTAATAGCTGAACAAATGAGAAGCGTTGCAACATTTCAACGTTTTGAGTGAGAAAATAATAGCCGGTAAGGACTATAATGATTGGAAGTAAACTTCCTAATACTCCTAGCAGCATTCCTTCTACAAAGAATGGCCATCTTATAAAGCTATTTGTCGCTCCAACAAGTTTCATAATGCCAATTTCTTTTTCACGTGCTAATATCGTAATTTTGATTGTATTCGAAATTAAGAAAATAGCGGTAAATACTAGTGCTGCGATTAATACCATTCCAATGTTTCGCACGTATTGGTTAAAAGTGAATAAGATATCTACATAATCTTGTCCATAATTCACTCGATAGATATGATCCATCTGCTCGATCTCTGCAGCAATACTACCCGTGTCATGTGGGTTTTCTGCTTTAATAATAAAAGCATCATTTAAAGGGTTGTCCTGTTCATATAAGGCCCAATCGCCTCCCTGTTCCCCCATGCTCTCCATTAATTTTTTTAATTCTTCTTCTTTTGTAGAATATTCAATTGAGTCTATGCCTTGTAATCCTCTGATTTCTTGCTCTAAATTATCTTTATCTGCTTGTTCTGCAGTGAAGTCTATTAATACTTTAATTTCTACATCATTTTCAAGGCCATCTGCGATATGATTGATGTTTAGCATAACTACTAAAAATACACTAACGAGGATTAATGTAGTAGTTACTGCACCGACCGAGGCAACTGTCATCCAACCATTACGTAACGTGTTTTTAATACCTTCTTTAAAGTGTCTCTTTAACGTTCTAAATTTCATAACCATATTCTCCTCGGCGCTCGTCTCGAACTATAACGCCATCTTCTATTGCAATAACGCGCTTTTTCACGGTGTTTACGATTTCTTTGCTGTGTGTTGCCATGATGATCGTTGTTCCTTTCGCGTTAATTTCTTCTAATATGTGCATGATTTCCCAAGATGTTTCTGGATCAAGGTTACCTGTTGGTTCATCAGCAATAAGTACTCCCGGATGATTGATTATAGCTCTCGCAATCGCTACCCTTTGCTGTTCCCCACCAGAGAGCTCGTCCGGAATAAATCTAGCCTTGTTTTTTAAACCGACTTGGTCAAGCACTGCCATAACACGTTTTCTAATATTCTTTGGTGTTTCTTCGATTACTTCTAAAGCAAAAGCAATATTTTCATATACCGTCATTTTCGGTAATAGTCTAAAATCTTGATAGACAACACCGATATTACGTCTAAAATATGGTACGTCTTTCCACTTCAATTCAGATGTTTCTTTATCATTCACAACGACTTTACCTTTTGTAGGTACTTCTTCACGGAAAATAATCTTTGTGAATGTCGATTTACCTGCACCACTTGGACCTACGAGATAAACAAATTCTCCCTGGTCAATCGATACATTGATACCATTTAGAGCGGATACCCCATTAGGATATGTCATATATACGTCTTGCATTTCTATCATAAAATAACCACCTATTTATCTAAAGATTGGGTTTTTTGCGATTTATCTATAAACCAATCAAATCTACTCTCACCAAATTACATTATAACAGATTTTATGCTAAAATTTATGCTTTTTTTTATTACATTTATGTTTCAAATATATTCCGTTATTTACCGTTATATTGCGATGTTTGTCTTATTTTTTGAAACCCTCACCTAGTACTTCTGTCGCATTCATCACTACAACAAACGCATCTGCGTCAATTGACCTAATCACTTGGGCTGTTTTACTATATTCGTTTTGGTGAACAACGCACATTAACACTTTGCGTTCTTCGTTCGTAAAACCTCCTGCTCCCTTAAGCATTGTCACTCCTCGATCAATATCTTGAAGTAAGGCTTGTCTAATTGTTTCCGGGTCTTTCGTGATAATCATTAACGTTTTGGAAGTATTAAATCCTACTTGGACAATGTCAATCGTTCTACTTGTTAGGAATAGCGCGATTAACGCGTAAAGTCCTTCTTCTAATGAAAAGACAAACGTAGCCGTTAGAACAATTGTCCCATCTAAAAGTGCTACGCAAACTCCTAGTGGTAGTCGCGTAAATTTATGTAAAATTTGTGCGGCTAAATCGATTCCACCTGTCGAAGCTCGTCCTTTAAAAACGATTCCGATTCCAACACCTACAATCATACCTCCAAAAATTGCAGCAAGCAACGAATTATCGGTAGCAACTGACAAATTTCGCGTTAAGTACACGAAAAAAGGTAGTGTAACGGTACCTACAAAAGATTTTAATCCGAAATTTTTTCCAAGTATCCATACACCAGCTATAAATAAAGGTATGTTTAATGCCCATTGTACAACGGATGGTTCCCAATTGAATACTGCTTTTAATATCGTACTCACACCAGCCACTCCACCAGATGCGATATTGTTTGGAAGTAAAAATGTGTTAAATGCCAATGCAATTAAAAAGGATCCTATTAAAACAAATAGATAATCGAGTGTTACATGTAGACTTGATGGCATTGGCTCTCTACGGTATTTATTAAACATGTATGTTCATCTCCTAGAAGTTTGTTTTTAACCAAAGAAAAAAGTAAGGAGAGAGTAATTCCCCTTACTCGATCATTCCATATTATGACATGTTACGGTTGCATTCGCAAGACAACTCATGCACATGTATCTGTATCATCCATCCAATATCAGATAATTATGCCTCAACATTGGATTACATATACTCAATATCAGATAACTACCTCGCAACATTAGATTCTAGCTTTTAAAATTGGATTTCACACACGCAATATCGGATAGCACCAACTCAACATCGAATAACGCTATCGCAAAAACAAATATTCCGTTTGCCATCTTACTAGTTCGCTTGTTCTCTTAAATAAGCATCAATAAAATCGTCCAACTCTCCATCCATGACAGCCTGTGTATTCCCTGTTTCATGGTTGGTACGATGATCTTTTACCATCGAATACGGGTGGAACACATAAGAACGAATTTGACTTCCCCAGCCAATTTCTTTTTGTTCACCACGTAGTTCTGCCATCTCTTGCTGTTGTTTCTCTATTTCTAATTGATATAACTTAGCTTTTAACATTTTCATTGCTTGCTCTCTGTTCTTAATTTGCGATCGTTCCGATTGACACGTCACAACGGTATTCGTTGGTAAATGTGTAATTCTTACCGCTGAATCTGTCGTGTTAACGTGCTGTCCACCAGCACCACTCGAACGGTACGTATCAATTTTAATCTCTTCTGTATTTACTTCAATATCGATATCGTCATCTAATTCAGGTGTTACTTCACACGAAACAAAGGATGTATGACGACGACCGGATGAATCAAATGGTGATATTCGTACAAGGCGATGGACACCTTTTTCCGAACGTAAATAACCGAAAGCATTATGACCTTTTATTAAAAGTGTAACGCTCTTCACACCAGCTTCATCACCTGCTAAATAGTTCAGTGTTTCCACTTTGTAGCCTTTCGATTCCGCCCATCTCGTGTACATGCGGAGCAGCATACTAGCCCAGTCTTGGGATTCCGTTCCACCAGCACCTGGATGTAGTTCTAGAATCGCATTGTTTTTATCATATGGTTCGCTTAACAAAATTAGCAATTCCAACTCATTTAAAGATTTCGAAAGCTTTTCAATTTCGTTATTTAGTTCTTCACGTAAGTCCTCGTCCTCTTCTTCCTTTACTAGTTCGTACGAAACTTCCGTGTTTTCTAAAGCTTCCACGTTATCATCAAATTGACCGATGAGATCCTTCAAGCCATTTGCTTCACTAATTACCTTTTGTGCTTGCTGTTGATCGTTCCAAAATTCTGGATCTGCCATTATTTCCTCTAGTTCAGCAATTCTAGCTCTCTTTGCATCTAAGTCAAAGAGACCCCCTAAAGTCCGCTATACGTTTAGCCATTTTCTCTAGTTCATGTTTAATTTCTACTAAATCCATACGCATTACACCTCTTGTTTTATGATTAAAAAGAAAAAAGGAGCGAACGCCAATCATTTTTCAGAATTAGCGCCGCCTAATTAAATATAACTCATCTTATCATTTGTATGTTATTTACCATGACACTGTTTGTACTTTTTACCACTGCCACATGGACACGGATCATTTCGTCCAACTGTTTGTGTTTTCACATATGGTTTTCTTACTTTTTTCTTGGATTCGTCCCCACCTGAAACAGCTTGGGTATTTTTCACAACCTCTTCACGTTTCAAGTTTTCACGAATTTGAGCTTTCATGATATATTTCGCTACATCTTCATTAATAGATGCGACCATTGCTTCAAACATTTCGAAGCCTTCTAACTGGTATTCACGTAATGGATCATTTTGTCCGTAAGCTCTTAAATGTATACCTTGACGAAGCTGCTCCATTTGATCAATATGATCCATCCATTTCGTATCAACTGCACGTAGAACGATTACTTTCTCGAATTCACGCATTCGTTCTGAAGTAAATTCTTCTTCTTTTTGATCGTATTTTTCTTTTACTTTATCAAAAATAAGCTCATTGACTTCCTCTTTATCTTTTCCTTTTATATCAGCTTCAGTAATCCAATCCGACTCCAATAACGTTCCATGAAGATATTCAATTAAACTAGAAATATCCCAGCTTTCTTCATCTTCACCTGGCATATATTGGTCTACTGCTATTTGGATTGTACTTTCGATCATCTGCTCGATAATAGGACGAAGGTTTTCAGAATCAATTACTTCAAAACGTTGTTTGTAAATAACTTCACGTTGTTGGCGTAGCACATCATCATATGAAAGAATCGTTTTACGTGCATCAAAGTTATTTCCTTCGACTCTTTTTTGTGCAGATTCAACTGCTCTTGACACCATTTTACTTTCAATCGGCTGAGTATCATCCATTCCGAGTCGTTCCATCATCGCCTTCATATTATCGGACCCAAAGCGACGCATCAATTCGTCTTCCATTGATAAATAGAATTGTGTAACACCTGGATCTCCTTGACGACCAGAACGACCTCTTAACTGGTTATCAATACGACGAGACTCATGACGTTCTGTACCAATTACAGCAAGTCCGCCTTTTTCTTTCACACCATCACCAAGCTTAATGTCGGTACCACGACCAGCCATGTTTGTTGCAATCGTAACTGCACCTGGTTGACCAGCATTTTCGATAATTTCCGCTTCACGGTAATGGTTTTTCGCGTTTAGTACATTGTGGCGTATACCGGCTTTCTTCAGTAGTTTTGAAATTAACTCAGATGTTTCTACCGCAACAGTACCTACTAAGACTGGTTGTCCGTCTTGATTACGTTGTTTAATTTCCTCAACAACAGCTCGGAACTTACCTTCCATTGATTTGTATATTAAATCAGGTTTATCGTCTCGAACGATGGCTTTGTTCGTTGGAATACTAATAACATCCATTCCGTAAATATTACGGAATTCTTCTTCCTCAGTTTTTGCCGTACCTGTCATACCAGCAAGCTTGTCATACATTCTAAAGTAGTTCTGGAATGTAATCGAAGCCAAGGTCATACTTTCATTTTGTATTTGTAGACCTTCTTTTGCTTCAATTGCTTGGTGTAAGCCATCACCATAACGACGCCCTTTCATAAGACGACCAGTAAATTGATCGACAATGACTACTTGGTCTTCTTCAATTACATAATCCGTATCACGATGCATAGCAGCATGAGCTTTTAAAGCTTGGTTAATGTGATGTGTTAACGTAACATTGGTTACATCAAACAGGTTTTCAACTTGGAAGAAGCGCTCCGCTTTATTCATACCTTCTTCTGTCAGTTGAACGCCTTTTGTTTTCTCATCGTACGTATAATCATCTTCTACTTTTAGGGTTCTTACGAAAGTATCCGCACGCTGGTATAAATCCGCTGACTTTTTCGCTGATCCTGAAATAATAAGTGGCGTACGCGCTTCATCAATTAAGATAGAGTCTACCTCATCAATAATGGCGAAATTCAAGCCACGTTGAACCATTTGATCCTTATAAAGGACCATGTTATCACGCAAGTAATCAAATCCGAATTCATTATTCGTTCCATACGTAATATCTGCGTCGTAAGCTTCTTTTTTCTCTTCCTTTGTCATCCCATTTTGGTTAAAGCCTACAGTTAGACCAAGAAAATTGTAAAGCTGCCCCATCTCGTTAGCATCACGACTCGCAAGATAGTCGTTAACCGTAATGACATGAACACCTTTTCCTTCAAGTGCGTTTAAATATGCAGGCATAGTAGAGGCTAGAGTCTTACCTTCCCCTGTCTTCATTTCTGAAATGTTACCACGATGCATCGAAATTGCACCTAATAACTGTACATAAAATGGACGCATTCCTAGTACACGATTAGAGGCTTCTCTCACAACTGCATAGGCCTCTGGTAATAGGTCATCTAACGTCTCACCATTGTTTAATCTATCTTTAAATTCATTCGTCTTATTTTGTAATGCATCATCTGTAAGTTGCTGTATGGACGGCTCCAACGCTTCAATTTGATCCGCAACTTTTTCTATATCCTTGAGCTGGCGCTGGTTGCCATCTCCAAATACTTTTTTTAATAAAGCACGCATGGCCGACTCTCCTCTTTTTTATAAAAATATGAGATTTTCTTACTATATGATAACACTAGCACACCTTCACTGACAAGAAACAGGCGAAAAAGGCGAGCTTTGTATGGAGTTTGCATTTGCATTTTATCTGATTTGTATTAAAGATTTTGCGATGTTATTGGGAGGTTTTTTCGGAAGCTGTTTTCCTAATCAAAAACAAGTGCCACAGTTATGCGGCACTTGTTCATTAATTATATTAAGAATTTGGCTCGATTAAGCCGTATTTTCCATCTCTTCGCTTATAAACAATATTTGTTCTTCCACTTTCAGCATCCTCAAATACGAAGAATTGGTGGCCTAACATATCCATTTGTAAAATCGCTTCCTCAGAATCCATCGGCTTGAGGTTAAAGCGCTTTGTTCTTACAATTTCAAATTCATCTAAATCATTTTCTTCTACAGCAACAGCTTGTTGTTTCTCCATTTCTGCAAATACGTGCTTAGGTGCTCCTTGTTGACGATTCTTACGATTCACCTTTGTTTTGTATTTGCGGATTTGTCGTTCCAACTTATCTACGACCAAATCAATTGCCGCGTATAAGTCGGTGTGTTGCTCTTCTGCTCTAAGTAATAAATTAGTCATCGGGATGGTAACTTCGATTCTCTGTTCTTCGTTATAGACACTTAAATTTACATGAACATCAGAAGTTGGAGGGGTAGTAAAATATCTTTCGAGCTTGGATATTTTTCGCTCCACATACTCTCTGATTGCTCCAGTCACTTCCACATTTTCACCACGAATGTTGTATTTCATAAAAGTGCCTCCCTTCAAACTATAAAGCTAAATGGTGTTAGCTTTATACTACTATCATACCACAGTTCCCTAGCAATAAACGAGCAAAAAGGCAATATCTTTTACAGCTTTTTAACAAAAACTTTACATAGCGGATTTTATAGGGTTTTACATGTTTTTTTACTATAATCTCTTTCCATTTTTGTTAATGGTTATTCCTTGAAGGTGTATTTTTGTTGGCAACATTGGATAGCATAAATTGAACATTAGATTCTTGTCCTCTAACATTAGATATCACGACCGAATATTAGATTCTCATCCTCTAACATTAGATATCAGGATCGAACATTAGATTCTCGACCTCTAACATGGGATAACTCGAATGAACATTAGATTTATCACTATATCCGATGTTCAAGACTACTAATCGAATGTTACGAACGTCCTATCCGGTATTAAAATCGTTTATCTAATGTTCACTTCTACTAATCCGATTTTGAAGATTAGTTATCGAATGTTCACAGCTACATATCCAACATCTGCTCGAATAATAATGAAAAAAGAAACTGCCCACAATTGGACAGTTTCTTATTTTCTAGAGTCGAGATACATTCCATCTGCACTCGCTACTTGATTATATGGGTTTGCATATTGAGAATGAGTTCGTTGTTGTTTCTTAGCAATACGCATATCAGCTCGAATTGCAGTAGTTATAAGTGCTAATTTCGATTGTAGCTGCTTATCCAACTCCACTGCCTTTCTCCCCAATTGCGCTTCCTTATCCGAATAAGGACCTTTAATTTTTTCTAATAAGTCTTCTCGTTCCACTATTTTGTTTGAAATGATTTCAATCACATGATCTCGAGATTCATTATCCTTTGAATGAGCTTCTGCTTCAGAAATCCTATCTAGCATTTCCTCTGTTTTCGTGATGTACGTTTGTAGTGCTGCATTACTCATGATCGAACACCTTGACCATGCTGACGAATTCGCTCTTGCTTCACTACATCCTTCCACGTATCACGGAATTGACGCATAATATCTTCTGCAGCAGTAAGCTGTTCCGTATCATTTTGGATATTACCTTGTGTTAACGCATGATGTGCAAAGTCATATAGTGGTAGCATTTGCTTCGCGATTGGTGCGTCTTGGTCAAGTGTCACCATAAGTTCTCGGATGATATTTTGAGATTTTTGGATAAACTCATTTTTCTTCTCAAAATTTTCTGTCTCTATCGCTTTTTTAGCTTGCTTAATAAAACTTAGGCATCCGTTGTAAAGCATTAACGTCAATTCACCCGGCGTTGCTGTATTAACTGAGTTGTCTTTATATGCCTGATATGGTTGGTAAGCCATAAACACACTTCTCCTTTTTGCTGGTTGAATTTCTATATTTTCTTGTCGACGATTAGTCCCATCAATTCTGCCATCGACGCGTACATATCTAATAATTTCTTTGGTGGAACTTCCTTGATTGTTTCTTCTGTATCTTTATCCACAACGGTAACATAATAGCGATCTAACTTTTCATGATATTCATAACGAATGCTAGTAAAAGTAGGTTTAAGGAAAGAATTTAATCCGTCTACCATTCTTTTTATCGTATCGCCTGATATTTCTTCATCTTTACCTACACTGATTCCTGGAGAATCCTGTGATAAATTACGTTTTCTTTCTATCGGTTGTTGGTCATTTGTTCGTTCTGTCTGCATCTGAGTAGGTATGACCATTGATTTACCAATTTCCATGGCAAAACCTCTCCTATCTTTCTCATATTTAGTTTTTATCGTTCATTTGCATTGTTACATAGGCAACGTCATCGAAAAATTATTGCATGCCTCCACCAAATTGTTGCATTAAATAAGAGGCTTGTTGGTTCGCTTGAGCCATCGCTTTTTCCATGGCTGTAAATTGACGCCAGTACCGGTCTTCAATTTGCTTCAATCGTGATTCAAAACGCTCAATTTGTTTATCAAGGTCATTCATATTACGACCGATCGTGTATTGTGTCGCGTTCCATGATGTTCGACCAGCACGCTCATAAATTCGATCCTTCACACCTGAAATTGTATCCTCTAAACGACGAACAATTCCTTTTTCGCCATAACTGTTTCCATCACCTCGGAAAAGGTTCTCTACAGCAGCTGGATCTTCTTCAATCGCTTCACGTAGTTTTGTTTCATTTATTTCTAGCTTACCACCAGCCATGTAATCCTTCGTTGTAGTAATTCCAATTGTGGCAAGCTGGTTAAACACCCCTGAAGCTTCGTTATTAACTGGAGAATAGAAGTCACGACGCATACCGGAAAGTGCGTCCTGTAAAATGGAATCTCTTCGCAGCATCCCACTCTTCGCTTTTTCTTCCCAGTCTTCTTGTTGCTTGTCAGATAATTGTTCTCTTTGTTCATCAGTAAGTGGTCCATAATCACGATAATACGTTTCATTCACTTTACTATTTAAGGAATCAATTAACGTATTGTACGTTTCAACAAAATCTTTAATTTTTTCAAACACATCATCCGTGTTATTAGATACTGATAACCGAACAGGAGGCACTTCCTGTAATGGCGGTTCACCATCTACTGCTTCTTCATTTGCAGTTGTGAACGTCTGTTTTAATTGGAACGTTACTCCATCAATTTGGAAACTATTAGATGGTCGTTCTGTTTCTAGTCCGTTTATTGTAAACTTTGCATTTTTACCATCCACTTCTGTACTATTACTAAATCCAAGACTGTGATTGAGGAAAGCACCATCGATTATAATTTCATTTTCATCGCCATCATCATTAAAGTTTCCTGTCTCAGTACGATTAATGGATATTTTATCACTGAACTCATCATACATCATTGAAATACCCAGATTAGCGCTATTAACTTCAGCTACCATTGCATTTAAAGATTTATCTCCTGAAATGAAGAAGTTTCTCTCTACTTTACCATCCGAAGTATGAGCACCCATTTTGAAAGAGGTGAAATTCTGCTTGTACTCTAAAGAAACTTCAGTATCTTCAGCTAATTCCTCTGTAAAATTGATTCTGCCAGTTGCAACATCAATTGTGCCTAAACCATCAGAAAGTTGATACACAGTACCTTCACCCGAAGCAGGAACAATCTGATAGTTTTTTTCTTCCTCTCCCACTGTTAATTTTAAACTAAAATCTTCTATAGCAATAGACCCTGCTGATAGTTGAAGTGATTTTGTTCCACTACCTAAATTTCTGGTTACTTCAAATTTATCCGCTACATAGTCTACTGTGACACGTGCACCCTTTTTAAGTACTCCCTCTTTAAAG
The DNA here is from genome assembly GCF_014206945.1 of Gracilibacillus halotolerans. Classification (GTDB taxonomy): domain Bacteria; phylum Bacillota; class Bacilli; order Bacillales; family Amphibacillaceae; genus Gracilibacillus; species Gracilibacillus halotolerans. The sequence continues at coordinate 329,817 of NZ_JACHON010000002.1, read as the reverse complement.
TTCAGGTTTCCATCAACGTCAATAAATACTTCGTTTGCAGCTAAATTATCACCTGTTTCAGCTATATTGAACGTTTTTCCATTGACTTGAACATGAAGCTTATTTTCATAACCCCCACTAACTGCTTTATTAAATTCAACTTGATTAGTATCTGAATCAAGAACAAAGCTTTCTTTCTTAATTGCACCTTGATTCCAAACCATTTCATCTCCTGGAGCCTGCGCTAATTTGCTAGATTCTTGGAATAAAGCTTTATTCTTATCAATCTTATTGCTATCATCTACAGATATTCCACTTGCATTTACTCGATAAGCAGCTTCTGCTAATTGCGAAACTTTTGAAATTTGAAAAGAAGTTAAGTTCGCTGCACTACTCGCCGTTGCCGAAACAAATTCATCATTACTAGATGACACTTCTCTCGAACGAAACGTTGACCCTAATCGCATATTAAAAAGTGTATTTTCAAAATCTAGTAATAGCGTGTTTACTCCTCTATATGCCTCTTGCGTCCATTCGAGCGTTTGCTTTTTTGATTCCAATTTTTGTAGTGGTATTCTCTCTACATTCATTAAGTCTTTAACCATTGTATCGATATCCATACCACTTGCAAATCCGGCTATTCTCATGTGTTTCCACACCCTTTTATGACATTCTTATTAACTATATCGGTATGGAAATGCATTTCTTTAGCTTTTTGAATATATTTATTTTTCTCGTTGATACAGTTCTTCACGGATTACTCTAAGTTGGTTCACTTCTTCGGATGTTAAATCCCCATCACCATAGCGCACACGATTATACCAATCTCTTAACTCATCAGACGAAGCTTCTTGAATATTCAAAAGTTCTCGAACCGTTAAAGATGAACGCCATTTCCCTCTCTGCTTCACGTCTCCAATTGTGGAACGGATTAAATAGCGAACCTGCTCAGCTGGCTGCATGGTGTCCCATTTTGGCTTTTGCCTAGTCAACCTTTGCCAACGCTGTTTCATTGCGTTGCCACGCTCGTTACGCCACTTCTTCCAATCAAACACGCTTTCTTTTTCATCATTATATTCGGATTCCGTCTCTACCAGTGTATTTCTTGTAAAAATAGTCCTCACTGTATTCCATATCCATTGAAAAACACGTTTAACAAAGTCACGTACTTTTTTAATAAAGATGGATAACGCCAATAACACAAGAATCACAGCGACAATTATTCCAAAAATAATCGCTAACATATCTAAAAAAGCTGCAAAAGCGGAAGGCTCTAAATCCTCTTCGATTGGCAGCTCCATTGCTGTTAGATCAGCCGGTGGTGGGGGTGTTTGTGACGACTCTTCACCACCTAACAGTTCCATTAACCGAGCTAAAGATTGAATAATACTACGGAAAAAATGATAAATCGCTGATTGAACAATAGAAAAATTCGTCAATAAGAAAACGATAAAAATTGTGCCGATCAAAAACGCATAGTTTAGCCGTTTTATTGGAGAGGATACAGTTTTCTTCTCATTACCAGAGCTTGCCTCACTATCTAGATGTCTACGATTCGTAATCAGCATCGTAATGACAATATATACAAATCCCGCATAACCAACCCAGTTTGTATAATCCGACAATCGCTCCATATAGAGAAAAATTAGATAGGTTACGAAATAAACAGAAACTCCCACACCCCATAAAATGTTGACAGGCATGATATCTTCCCATTCATTTTCCGCATGTTGAATACCTCGAAAGGCTACGACAACACCTAGCAATAGAAGAATGACTTTACCGACAATCCCACCAATTAAAAGTAGACTTGCTAAAACGACAATCCCCATAAGAACGAATGCTAACAAACGTCTCGCATCGACCATTTTTCGAACAACATACGCAATTACAAACAAACAAAAAAGTATCCCTAACAAATAGACAGATGATTGCTGTCCTATCGTATAGATTCCTATCATTAATAAAATCGGGAAAAATAAGAGGCCTTCTACAACACCTCTTCCAAGGGTCCAAGCAAATTCTTTTATGTTAGCTTGCATGTTGTTCGCCTCTCTTCTCCTCAGATGCTAGGATTACTGTTTCTACGTCATTTCCTTGTTCTTGTAGTCTAGTAATTTGTTGCGCCACCTTCTCTGTCATTTGATACGTAAAAATCAGAATATCTGTATCTTCACGTCCCATCTCTATATCTTCCTCTAGGAAAGCACGAAAGTTACGGCTACGATCCATTTTCACTTTTGCAATAGCGTCTAATATAAACTCTTTTTGACCATCACTAGCAGATGGTTCTACTCGTACAGAAGGTTTAATACGATCTGTTGAATTCACGAATGGCTCCACATAATAGCCATTACAACCAAACCCAGTAGCAATCCCTTGATCAATTGTATAAGTCGCTAACGTTGCTGCATACGTCAAAGCTTTTTCCATCGTCTCTAATTCCGTCATTGGCATACGAATATCTTCATCAACATCAAAATTAACATAAATCATTAAGTGATGATCTGCTGTAAAATCTTTTTTATTCACTTGTAGTGATTGAGTTCTAGCTGTTGCTTTCCAATTTACTGTATGTAATGGATCTCCTTGCTCATACTCACGCACTCCAGCATGCAAAAATGGATCTTCCATAATCCAACGCCTAACCGTTATATCGCCTAACCAACTATGAGATGGCAATGGAATTTCATCCAAATTCGTTATTTTAGGATAAACCGTAACAGCTGTCTCAGCATTAAAACTATCAAATTCTTCTGAGTATCCTAATACGTCCCCAACTGTAACTGCAACCGTTGTTAACGGATAATACCCTCGTTTGCCTCCGACGAGCTGGTGGCGTCGCGTAATTTTTTGATAAGGAAAAAAGCTAAACAACGTTCGGTGAAAAACCTCTCCTTCCTCTCGTTCTTCTTCTTTTTGCGGGACTAAATGGGGACTCATTTTCGTCTCCAGTCGAAGCCACGGTATTGGGAGTAGCTTATAGTTCGCAATTTCATCCACCATTTCAATCGCTTCTCCTTCAAAAACGGTCTTTTGCGTGAAGTCACGTTGATAGGTTATACGGCGGAGACCCCATTTACTATAAATAATTCCTTGCGCAACAATGACAATAAGTAAGGCAACAATCAGCCAAGCTATGTTCATCGACGAATCAAATCCTTTTCATTCTCTGTTGGAACAGGAACCTTTGCTAAAATTTCATCAATAATCGATAAGCCATCTTTATTGTTCAACCCTATTCGTTGTTTTGTTACTAATCGATGACCTAAAACTGGTTCCGCTAAATCTTTAATATCATCTGGTGTTACAAATGTACGACCTTGTAGTAACGCATACACTTGAACCGCTCGCAAAAGTGCTTGACTTCCACGTGGACTAACACCTAAGGCAATGTTATCATGATTTCTAGTTGCTTCAATCACATCCATTAAGTACGATAAAACATCCTCGCTCACTTCTACATCACTATAAATTTTTTGCATTTCAACTATTTCTTCTACCGTAACAACAGATGTTAATTGCTCTAATGGATTCGCCTGTTTAAATCGTTGTAAAATGGCAATTCCCTCTTCCTTTGTTGGATATCCCATTTTCACTTTTAGTAGGAAACGATCAAGCTGCGCTTCCGGCAATGGAAATGTACCTTGACTTTCGACTGGATTTTGTGTGGCTATAACTAAAAAAGGTTCTTGAAGGTCATGTGTTTCACCGTCAATCGTTACTTGTCGCTCCTCCATACTCTCTAATAAACTGGATTGTGTTCGTGGTGTCGCGCGGTTAATTTCGTCAGCAAGCAAAATATTTGTAAACACAGGCCCTTCACGGAAGACAAACTCACTTTTTTGTTGGTTATAAAAATGAATTCCCGTTATATCGGAAGGTAATAAATCTGGGGTAAATTGAATTCGTTTAAACGTACCATCAATCGATTTAGCCATTGTCTTTGCCAAAACCGTCTTCCCTGTTCCTGGTACATCCTCTAAAAGAACATGTCCGTTCGCTATCAATGCAACGAGTAACAAATCAAGTGTTTTGTCTTGACCCACCACAACCTGTTGCACGTTTTCTTTTATCTTTCTCGTTCTATCCCTTATTTCTGTTAATTCCATATATACGCCTCCTAATAATATGTTTCCGCTTTCATTTCTTGCGGTATTAGTATAGTAAATTTTCAGAAAAGTAGAACATCTTCTTTTCTCCTAATTTATATAGTTTTATTGTAACAAGTTTGATAGTCTAAGGATAGCGATTACATACTAATTGATATGTTTTATCAAGTGAACTATTTAATTTTTAAAGTGAAATACGAAGACAGGGGTTGGGTTAGTATGAAAAGGGTTGTAGTACTTGGTGGCGGTTACGGTGGCATGAATGCGCTGCATGAATTACTACATCATGATTTACCTACAGATGTAGAAATTACTGTCATTGATCGAAATCCATATCATTCTTTAAAAACAGAATTCTATGCGATTGCAGCCGGAACAAAATCAGATAAAGAAGTGAGGATAGACTTTCCAACTGATGATCGTGTCTCCTATGAATATGGTGAGGTTATCGAAATTAATACCGAGGAAGAGCTTATTCGCTTCAAAGGAAGAGATACGACGATTTCTTATGACTATTTAATTATCGGCCTTGGTTGTGAGGATAATTATCATGGTGTACAAGGAGCATTGGAGTATACCGAAAGTGTTCAAACGATTCAACGTGCCCGCTTAACGAGTCATAAAGTAAACAATTTACCAGCCTACAGTAAAGTAGCCGTTGTGGGTGCTGGATTAAGTGGAATCGAGGTTGCTTCTGAAATACGAGAAAGTCGACCTGATTTAAATATATGTTTATTAGATCGTGGAGCATCTGTTTTATCAGCGTTCGACGAAAAAATTCGTGCTTATGTAGAGGATTGGTTCGAAAAGCACGATGTAACGATTCTTCACCATTCCAATGTAGAACTAGTTGCTGAAGGGATTTTTTACAATAATGGGGAGGGTATTGAAAGTGACGTCATCATTTGGACGGCAGGTGTTCGACCTCATTATTTGGTTCGGAGCTTACCATTTGAAAAGGATCGTCATGATAAAATAATTGTGAACAGTTATTATCAAGTTCCAAAAGCCCCGAATGTCTATGTGGTTGGTGACTGTGTCTCCTCACCTCATTCACCAAGTGCGCAGCTTGCAGGTCAACAAGGAGAACAAGTTGGTCAAGTATTAGGTGATTTATTAAATGGAAAAGTTCCGAGTCAACCAAAAGATATTAAACTAAAAGGCCAATTGGGATCCCTCGGACGAACAGATGGTTTTGGTAGCATGTATCAGAAGCCAGTAACGGGCTTGCTACCGAGATTAGCTAAGTCTGGGGTGCTGTGGTTGAATAAGCGTCACTAAGTCAGATGACTTACATAGGAATCAAAAATCTCTGCAAAAGTCTTTGGATAAAGGCTAATGCAGAGTTTTTTATAATTTAGTTTTGCTAAGTCGTGCAACAATCGTATATCCTAATTGGACTATAAGATACGATGATAAAACTGTTAGAACTGTACTTAATAATATTTCCCGAAAAATATATGAAGCTCCTAGCTCCCAAATCTCCGAGTAAGACCAAGAAATAACAATCGTTATAATTTCAGTTAAACTGATAGCTATGAAAATTCTCAATGCATTACGATTAATCGAAAGCCGAGGTAGAATTTGATAAATAAAACTACTAATTACTGCTCCTATGATTAGGATGCTCCATGTAATAATTGGAGCCAATTCCTGATTGATCAAACTGATAATAAGAGCTCCAAAGGAACCTATCACAGGTCCAACGATGAAGTTGGCTTTCACTGCGATAGCCGAAAGTAAAACCATTGCGAGAATGAAGCTAGGTAAAAAAGGTATTTCATAGTAGATGTCTGTATTAAATAAAACAACTTCAACGATAGCTCCTATGACTATTAGTACAAGAGGCAAAAGAAATTTTCTACTGTTCTCAGAAACCTTAAAAACATATAAGATTGTTCTCTTAGTTGCTAGTAGTATAAGACCAACTATAGTTGCCACTATAATCGTTCCGTATTGTAAAAGAGCCAACCACGGAGCAAACACATGAGTAGCCGTCCATAAACTTGTAGCAACTACTACTATACCAAACGCATATTTGTTCCACAGACTACAGAAAACGATGATTGTGAAAATCACTAACTGATAAAGTATTATAATTTCATTAATTTCCAATTTACGCTATCCTTCTCTCTATGGCGACTTTCCTTTATAGGATAGTTATTAAAATTGTTTATGAGTTTAAATGTAATATATTTTTATAATTTTACATCTATACTTTCACCTAGATGTGGTTCGCCTGGTGTTGTAAATCTGTAGATTCAATTAGTTTTTGAATCGCTTCACCTTGTTGTTCTGCATTTCCCATAGCATGTTTTATAACTGAAATGGAGGCTTGCTGCTGAACTTTACCTTGGCTCATTGCGATTGAGAGTAATCCAATATCCATAAGTTATTATACTCCTGTCTTAGAAAGCTCCATTATTATCTACAATATCTTTTGTTTCATATCCAAGTAATATTTCGGATATAATATTATTTTCGGTTGCGAGCACTTCTAAAGCTTTTTCGATCACTATAGCCTCATGAGTCTTTGGTATTACTATGATTCCTTCTGCATCTGCAAAGATCAAATCTCCTGGCCTAACAGTAATATCCTTTATTTTTATTGTTTTGTTAATACTTTCAGTAGTAGCTCTTTTTCGAACATCTTTAGCTACTCTACCTGTAGAAAAGACTGGATAATCCATTTTCGAAACTTCACTCGTATCTCTTGTCTTACCTCCCACTATTGTTGCAACTGCTCCTTGGCGAATAGCGAGATTAGCATTCAGGTTACCGAAATAAGCATAATCTGACACTTCGTTCTCCACTACAATAATATCGTTAGGTACAATGGTTTTATAAGAATTTAAAGCATCGTAGATACCTCTAAAATCCTCACCTTCTTTTAAAGCTCTAAGCTTAAGAGTTTTTGCTCTTCCCATAACTTTCTTTTCATCAATATTAAGTGTAAACCCGCCTATAAACCCATCAATCCCGAGATCATCCATAATATCTGACAACATTGGACTAGATAAAACTCTTGAAAGGTTTCTAAACTTTTCTCGCTCTTTTTCTCTTATTCCTGCCATAATGTACTCTGCTAATTCGAATTCTTCCGGATAATTTACATCAATTGCTTCGATAGGTTCTGCTTCCATTAAGTATGGACTGTTACCAATTCTTTTTTTGTCTTCTAACGCTACATTCTTCCTAGTAATATAAAGGCCCATAGTTTCTATTATAGTATCTTTTAAATCAACACTATTCGGAATATAGTCTTTATCATACTTTGGACCTTTTTCATCCCAAAGATACTGTTTTTCTCTTTTCACTAAAACTACAGAATCGTATTCTGGTTGATTCTTCAAAATATCAATACCTTTTTTTATTGTTTCCTTTTTGATAAAAGGGCTGGTACATAATATTTGAATATAGATATCTGCATCAACCTGTTTTGCTTCATTATGAAATAAAATATGCCCATCCGTCTTATTATCGGCTAGCTTAGGATCTCTTCTTAATTGATTAGAATCTATTTCGGAAGCAGATTCAAAAATTTCTTCTGATTCAGAATCTAAATAAACTTCATCTATAAATTCACATTCAACAAGTTTTTCTAATGTATAGTGGAATAATGGTTTTCCATCTAACAATTTCATATTTTTTGATTCAATTCGACTACTTGTTCCCTTTGCAGGTAAAAAAGCGACCACTTTCATTAGTCACACTCCATTCCTTCTATTTAGCAGTTAATAACCTATTGATTACATCTCTAACGGCACCTTCGCCCCCATTTAGGGAGGATTGATAATCTGCGATTTTCACTAATTCTTCCGAACAATTATTAACAACAAGTTTAAGTCCCACTTTTTCCATAAGAGCATAATCGTTAAGGTCATCACCTACAAAAGCAAACTCCTCATCTTTTAACCCAAGATTTAACTTTATTTGCTCGTATGTCTCTACTTTATTATCAATCCCTTGATATACTTCCTTTATATTTAATTCTTCCGCTCGTTTTTTTACTATTTCCGAGTTTCTACCGGTTATAATAATTGGTGTGATTCCATTCTCAATAAGCATTTTTATTCCGTAACCATCTTTCACATTAAATGCTTTAAATACTTCACCCTTATCACCGATATATATTTTTCCATCTGTCAATGTTCCATCTACGTCCATTATAAAGGCCTTTATTTTCTTTGCTTTTTCCCGCATTTATACTATCCCCGCTCTAATTACTTCATGAATTCGAAGCATTCCAACCACTTTCTTTTGTTTATTTACGACTGGTAGAATACTTATTTGTCTATCTTTACTTTGCATTATTTCTAAAGCCTTTACAGCTTTCTCATTTTCATTTATATAAGTCGGGTTCTTAGTCATTATCTCCGATGCTTCTAATTTCAATATATCTGTATCATTTTTTTGTTCAATTGTTCTACGCAAATCACCATCTGTTACCAAACCGACGAGTTCTCCTGAGTCATTTATTACTGATACTCCGCCTAGCCCTCTAGAACTCATAATCATAATAGTTTCTTTTAAATCAGCACTCGCATTTACTACTGGATTATTTTCACCTTCTGCCATTAATGAACTAACACGCAATAATAATCTCTTTCCTAATGATCCACTTGGATGAAATATTGCAAAGTCTTCTGGTTTAAAATTATTAAGTTTGGATAAAACAACTGCTAAGGCATCTCCGAAAACCAACATTACTGTAGTACTAGTAGTAGGCGCTAGTTGATGAGTGCATGCCTCCTGTTTTATCGGTAAAACTATTTTTAAGTCAGCATTATCTGATAAAGAGGAGCTATCCTTGCATGTAACGCTTATTAATGTGGCGCCTATTTGCTTAATTGAAGGAATTAGTCCAATTACTTCATCTGACTCTCCACTTTTACTAAGTGCTATAACGATGTCGTCATTCGTAATACCACCTAAATCTCCATGGAGTCCTTCTGCAGGATGAACAAAATAGGCTACTGTCCCTAAGCTGGACATTGTTGCTGCAATTTTTCTGCCAATATGACCTGCTTTACCCATTCCTGTAACGATTACTCTACCATTTGATTGATGAATAAGTTCAACTAGACTTTCGAAATTGTCGTCTAGAATTTCTCGTACAGTTTCAAGTGATTCTATTTCCTTATCGAAAACACTCTTGGCTTCTTTTAGTATATTTGTTGAGTGAATACTCATAAAAGCATTCCTTTCTAGTTTGCATTGCCTTTCACGGTATCATCAATTGTTTTTAGCGTAACTAGTATATCTTCAAGTTTATCTAAAGGCACCATATTAGGTCCATCAGAAAGAGCACTATCGGGGTCCGGATGAACTTCCATAAATAAACCATCTATTCCTATAGCGACAGCTGCTCTTGCCAAATATTCCACATATTCACGATTCCCACCTGTAGCATCTCCTTTTCCACCAGGCTTTTGTACACTATGTGTTGCATCAAAGACAATTGGTTGTCCAAATTTTTTCATTTCTATAATACCTGGCATATCCACTACAAGGTTGTTATAACCAAATGATGTACCTCTTTCACATAACATTACTTGATCATTTCCTGAATCTATACATTTCTTTAAAACATTTTCCATATCCCATGGAGCCATAAATTGAGCTTTTTTTATATTTAGAGGTTTTCCCGTCTGTGCCGCAGCTATTAGTAAGTCCGTTTGTCGACATAAAAATGCTGGAATTTGTATAACGTCAGCTACTTCTGCAACTTTTGCAGCTTGTTCAGGGAGATGAATGTCTGTAATGACAGGTAGGTCTAATTCATCTTTAACCTTCTGTAAGATTCTTAAGCCTTCGTCTATACCTGGGCCTCTATATGAATGTATCGATGTTCTGTTTGCCTTATCAAATGACGCTTTAAAGATAAATGGAATTTCTAGATCACTCGTAATTTCCTTAATCGTTGAAGCAACGTTCATAACAAGCTCCTCTGATTCTATAGAGCATGGACCAGCTATTAAGAAGAAGGGTGAATCGTCTTTAATAGTAATATGACCAATATTGATTTGATTCATCGTATGCACCACCATAAAAATTTGTTGTGTCTATTTGATATTTTCCTGTAATTCGTTAAAATGAATTTCCAACTCATCATTTAATTCTGTTATTTGTAGAAGAAAATCCCCAAATGACTTCTCAAATAATTCTTTTTTCTTAGTTTGATCAGATTCAGTTTTAATATCTTTAGATATTTTCACTAACTTTTCTGTTTGTACTCGTATCATTGGTGCAATAAAAGCCAAATAAAAGGCATTTCGTCTAACCTTTTTGAACCTTTTGTCGAAATTGGCAAATTGACGCTCAATTTGTGTGTTTCTACCTGATGTTATAATTTTATTCAAGAAAATATTTAGATCCGTTAACAAGTCCGCTAAGGTATCTTTTGCTAGTGCAAGCTTCTCGACTTCTTGAATTACTAATTGCACATCATAACTTGGGCTACCCTCAAACCATTTATCCATTACTAAATTAGTTGATTTTAAATGATTTTTTATTACTTTTTCCAATGTTATAAATGGTGCTCCCTTTATTGCTGCGCCGTTTTTAGTGGTATTATATACCTTTATACCTAGAGGTGTAGTAACCTCAATATAATTTTCGAATTGTTTTCGCATTCGGTCATAATTATCATCCGTATATACCTCTTCACCATGAACACCTTTTATAGGAAATAATTTATCTTCGTCAGCTTTATCTGAGTTATAGTTCTTAATACCCTCAGCATATCTACTTTTATTCTTAAAGGCAAGGTTTTGCCCAACTAAATAGATAGTTTTAAAACCTATGTTGACTAATAACTGGTAAGTAACAAGAGCAATTGAAGATGCATCAGCAACTATTCTTATCTTTTCACCATCTGGTAGTAATCGTGGTGTAATTGTATCTTGACTCGTAACCATGTATAACATAGGTCCAGCATAATCGTACAATGTTTCAAATCCTACGGTACTACCAAATATTAATGGTATATTATCAATTCGTTTATCCTTTATCTTTTGAAGGATTTGAGCATTCTCTTTTTTAGGATCAAATGAAAGCGTCGCATCAGGGTAAATATTCTTATCAATTAATGAGTTAACCGCAGAGCCAACGGAAAAGATATATGCCAAACCATGGTCTTTAATATATCTTAAATTCTCAAATTCTTCATTTAAGCTAGGTCCAGCTGCAACAATAATTGCTGGTTTATCTTGAAATTGAGAATGATCTATATCATGAAGAATATTAGGAGTTTTTATAATAGTTGGAAAATTTTTGATTGCGTTAAGAGTCCACCTTTTTTGATAGGTTAAACCTAGAACTAGGGAACCTTTTTTCTCTTTTAAATTGTTCAATAATATTTCATACAATCCTTGCAATTCTAAACTATAATATCTTTCGTAAAACGGAAGAGTCAATATTTGTATTTTATCCCCGTAATTTTCGTATAACATAGCTGTCCTAATTCGCAAGCTATCTTTTCTAATAATTTGGACATTTATTCCATTGAATAACTTATTAACTTTCACCGTTTCTAACATTTTTACAAGCACTTCAAATTCCGGCTCATAAATAGTGAAACTTAGGTACGGATATTTTTCTTTTAAGTATTTGATATGGTAACCAAGCCCAAAACCAACTAAAAATATATGCTTTGTATCTTGTTTCAATTCAAATTTATTAATAAACCGTTCAGCTTCTACCTCTGGGTCATATTTGCTATGCATGTATTTTACTGTGTTCTCAACAGTTACTTTTAAGGTTGGTGCACCAGCCTTTGAAGGTTCAATAATTACTTGTCCCTCTTCAATACTATTGTTATCAATTTCATATAACAGTTCTCGATCATGTACTCGTAAATAATTTCTATTTTCAATTAACATCTAGTCTGCACCCTTCTGTATCAATCGTCTTTGTAATTAATATCTTGATGGATTTATACAAAGGCAGGATTTCATAATTAATGATATCTGCAATTAGAGTTTCATCTTTATTTTCCATAGCTTCTGCTAGGCTTTGTATGTGCTCTTCAATAGTCCTATATGCTTCTACGTAACCTTCCCAATTACTTGGTCTATTTTTTAGGTGATCTATATTTGCAATCATGTCAGTGAGCCACTTTAATCCCTCTGTAAAGTCACGAAATGTATCCCAATCTCCCTGAGTAGCGTTTTGATAAAATGCTTCTACTAGATTTGTTAATTCTGGAATAGCGTTTGTTAGATACTCCTCAGCTGTAACTAAAGTCTCGTTAATAAACTCTTTCTGAGATCTTGTTATCACCTGAATCATTTCAATTTGATTGACCTTATCCTCTAGATATTCGTCCAAATTGGTGTAAACGGCTTGGCCATCTATCGTAACATGACTTATCATTTTATCTTCATCTTTTAGTTGAAATATATATTTTATTATTTCTTCTGTACTAGAAGGATTAACTTCGACTGCTGTTTCATTATCATTTAGAATTATTTTCAATTCATCTTCCTCCATTTAGGTTTGTTCTATATATTATATCGACAAGATTTGATATTTTTCAATCAATGCCAAAAAAAAGGTTCTGGAAAAATCCAGAACCTTTTTAATATATGCTCAATTATCCTAATAATTGAAGTACAGATTGTGGCTGTTGGTTAGCTTGAGCAAGCATAGATTGAGATGCTTGAGAAAGAATATTTGCACGAGTCATCTCCATCATTTCTTTCGCCATATCTACGTCACGAATACGAGATTCTGCTGCAGATAGGTTTTCAGCTGAGTTGTCTAGGTTTGAAATAGTATGCTCTAAACGATTTTGGTATGCACCAAGGTTAGAACGCTGAGCAGAAACTGTTTCAATCGCATCGTTGATAACTTCAATTGCAGCTGCAGCAGACTCATGACTGCTTACATCCAATGCTGCGTGTGTACCACTATTGTTTGTACCATTTGTTACTCCATTTGTAGCCGCAAATTTTGCGTTTGCAATACCAGAACCACTAATTAATGTAGATACAGAAGAACCTGCTGAGTGATTACCACTTGCCGTTCCTGCAACACCTAAAGCTTCTGCTGTCATGTTCTGGATACTAATTGTCATGCTTTGGCCGTTGTTTGCTCCAACTTGGAATGTAGCTGAAAAAGCAGAAGCTCCTCCACCTGATCCACTTGTCGTAGCATTTAACATATCCTGTGTGTTAAATTGAGTTGTATTTGCAATACGGTTGATTTCTGAAGTTAATTCGTTAATTTCTTTTTGGATTTCGTTACGATCTGTTTCAACGTTTGTATCGTTTGCTGCTTGTGTAGCAAGTTCACGCATTCTTTGTAGGATAGAATGAGTTTCTGATAACGCACCTTCAGCAGTTTGGATCATAGAAATACCGTCTTGAGAGTTACGGCTTGCTTGATCTAAACCTTTGATTTGAGCACGCATTTTTTCAGAAATTGCTAGACCTGCTGCGTCATCTCCAGCACGGTTGATACGAAGTCCTGAAGAAAGCTTCTCCATAGATTTTTGCATTGCGCCTTGGTTTACTCCTAGTTGACGGAAAGTGTTCAACGCAGGAATATTGTTGTTGATAATCATAATTAATTTCCTCCTTGAATAGTTAATTCACATCCATGTGAATTTTTGTAAATAAATTATTAAAAATTATTAACCTAATAATTGAAGTACTGATTGTGGCTGTTGGTTAGCTTGAGCAAGCATAGATTGAGATGCTTGAGAAAGAATATTTGCACGAGTCATCTCCATCATTTCTTTCGCCATATCTACGTCACGAATACGAGATTCTGCTGCAGATAGGTTTTCAGCTGAGTTGTCTAAGTTTGAAATAGTATGCTCTAAACGGTTTTGGTATGCACCAAGGTTAGAACGCTGTGCAGATACTGTTTCAATCGCATCGTTGATTACTTCAATTGCAGCTGCTGCTTTTGTATGATCGCTTACGTCCAATGCGCCAGCTTCAGATGTGTTACTTGTACCATCTGTTACACCACTAGAAACAAACTCAGCTCCAGAAACATCTGTTCCATTAATTAATGCAGTAACAGACGCACCTGCTGAATGAGCGCCACTAGTAGAACCTGCAACACCTAAAGCTTCTGCTGTCATGTTCTGGATACTAATTGTCATGCTTTGGCCGTTGTTTGCTCCAACTTGGAATGTAGCTGAAAAAGCAGAAGCTCCTCCACCTGATCCACTTGTCGTAGCATTTAACATATCCTGTGTGTTAAATTGAGTTGTATTTGCAATACGGTTGATTTCTGAAGTTAATTCGTTAATTTCTTTTTGGATTTCGTTACGATCTGTTTCGACGTTTGTATCGTTTGCTGCTTGTGTAGCAAGTTCACGCATTCTTTGTAGGATAGAATGAGTTTCTGATAACGCACCTTCAGCAGTTTGGATCATAGAAATACCGTCTTGAGAGTTACGGCTTGCTTGATCTAAACCTTTGATTTGAGCACGCATTTTTTCAGAAATTGCTAGTCCTGCTGCGTCATCACCAGCACGGTTGATACGAAGTCCTGAAGAAAGCTTCTCCATAGATTTTTGCATTGCACCTTGGTTTACTCCTAGTTGACGGAAAGTGTTCAACGCAGGAATGTTGTTGTTGATAATCATAATTCATTTCCTCCTTGAATGTTTGTTTTCTCCACATCCTTGTGGTTTTGCTAATTCGTGAACGCGGCCGTCGTTCTTGAATCAGCTTCAAATATTATATCGGCAAGTTTAGATAGAAGTTTAATCTTTTTTAGTATCTTTTTTAAAAAGATTTAGTATTTGATTAGATGCTGTTGCGGCCTCACTGTTTTCCTCTTGAATCGCAATATAAATCTCTGATCGATGAATCTCCACATTTTTTGGTGCATCGATACCAATCTTAACTTGGTCACCGTCAATTTGAATAACTTTAATTTCAATATCATCACCAATATGGATCGACTGATTGATTTTTCTAGTAAGAACTAGCATTACACTTCCTCCTTTGCAATTGAGGAATCTTTAAAAATTAACTCACGTGGTGTATAGTCAGAGTTCGTAATATATTGTTTTGCTAGTCTTTCTTTTATATTAATAATAATCGGTGCTTGTAAGTTAGCAGTACTCTTTGCAATCGAGTCTTTCATCGTTACAATAACTTTTACTTCTAATTCTGCTTCATCGTTATGAAGCTTTAACTGTTCCTTCGTTTTATCATCTAATTTAAATTCATAATCTTTTACAAATAAAAATGGATCAACTACTACAAAAGCTGGGTCGATATTATTTACCGATTGTAATACTTGGAACAGCCCATTTTCCTCTAATGCAAGAAGCGAAAATTTATTTTCCTCTGGAAAACCGGGTAATCCTTGCGAAAAAGAGAGTACATCCTCTTCCTTCACTTCCACTTCACCAAAATATCTTGTTTGTATTCTCATTATTTCACCCTTCTTATAGTTTCATTTCGAATTGGTAACCTTTAAAATAAAGATTCTCAAAGTCGATATTTAATTCATTTTGTTGGCGTAAGTATGTTTCTACAGACCCAGCTTGGTAATGAAATTGATTTCTAGTTTGCTCACTAAGAATAATTGGTTTATTTGCTTTTGCATTAATATGAACTTCTGCTGGCTCATAATGGAATTTTACCGCATCAAGCGATGGAATCCAACCAATATTAAAAGACTTCATAGGACGATGACCATTTTGTTCGGCTATCTTCGGTATAGGATTACCACCATGTTCGATTTTCATCATCATATCCCCCTGATGACGACGCTTTTTTGAACCTTCCATTGCTTTTTGTAATGATTCTGCAGCATTTTTTTCTACAGATTCACGTGTTGGAATGATTCCTACATCTGCCAAAGCCTTTGTTTGGTCAATCGTCAACCGACCTTGTTTGGTCGAAATTTGAAGGTCTGCTTTTGGCTGTTGAATAGATAGTTTAGCTGGACCTGAATCAATCCGTAGTTGCGCATCATTGGTGCGTATTCCAATTAAGGCAGGCTGTGATTGAATACGTATTTGAGGCATTTGCATAATGAATCTCCTCCTATAATAAGAGAAAAGCCTCGCCTTATATAGAAGGCAAGGCTTTTAATTTAACGTAAAAAGTCAAGTAAAGTTGGTTGGATAATTCTCGCTCCGGCACTTAATGCGGCACGATGAACTACCTCTTGCTGAGTAAGGTTCATGATTACTTCTTCAATATCTGCATCTTCGTTTTTGGACATCATGTCTTTTGCAGCGATTTCTTGGTCTAGAATACGATTTTCAATTAATTCTATTCGGTTTTGACGAGCCCCTAGGTCTGCTCTTGCGTTCACATTGTTATCAATATGTGTATCTATTTTATCAATAAATGCTGCAATAGCTTCATCGTCATCACCAGACTCTAGTGTTTTAGCAAAATCTACTAAATCTTTAAATAGGTCAGCGTTAAATACACTGTCTGATGGGGTATTCACATTGATTTTCGTCCCATCCGACACTTCAATCATTACTCGTTCGGTATTTAAAGGATGTAGAAGGTTTCCATCTGCGTCCACTTCATAAGGTGGATCACCGTCACGTCCTGTTGTAGCTGTTCCGTTAAAAATAAATTTATTATTTACCTTCGTATTTGCAATGTCAACAATGTGATCTGCCATTTGGCGAACTTCAGATGCCATATTTCCACGTTGTCCTTCTTCATACGTACCGTTTGCTCCTTGAACAGCAAGTTCACGTAGACGTTCTAGTGTCATTTGCACCTTGTCTAAAGCCGAATCGGTATTATCTAACCAGTTATGAACTTCACCAAGGTTACGAGAATATTGTTCTACGTGAGTTACTTGACTACGATAATTCATACCCTTCATCGCAATAACCGGATCATCAGACGGACGGTTAATTTGTTTCCCCGTTGATAATTGATTCATATACTTTCCTAGGTTCTGATAGTTTCTACTAAGATTGTTAAGCATATTATTGGAAAGCATACTTTGAGTTACTCTCATCTATTTTTACCTCCCTACTAATCCCATATTGTTAATAATTCGATCTAACATCTCATCAATAACTGTCATATTACGCGCCGCAGCATTGTACGCATGCTGGAACTTAATTAAGTTCGTCATTTCCTCATCTAAGGAAACTGAACTAATTGATTGTCTAATCTCATCTACTTGTTGTCGTAGCACATTGGAGTTCCCTTCCATTCTCATTGCCTCTTGAGCACGGACACCCATCTCACCAATCATCGCTTCGTAAAAGCTTTTAATTGTTGTTTTTTGATCAATCGTAGCTGTTGCGGAAGTTAAAAATTGTTCACCACGTTTTGTAAACACATTTGATAGATTCGTAGCGTTCTCTCCGTCTCCTGAAGCGCCGGATAAACTAGCTGCAATTAAATCAACATTGACTTCGATATCAGCAGATAATTTAATTGTATCTGCAGTTACTCCAGCCGGATCGAAGAAGTTACCTCCTCTATCCGTTTGTCCATCTCCATCTGCATCTACTTCCAGTGTATAGCCTTGTTGATGAACTGCATTAAATTCCGTCACAAAGTTATATACTAGGTCATCCAATTGACGAAGCATTTCGTTGAAGTCACCTTGTGCAGTTCCACCGGATGAGTTTAGCGGATCTGCGGCATCGTATGCAAAACCATCACCTAAGTATCCTGCACCTTCAATTAATGCATGGAGCTTTCCGTTTACGTCAAAATTATCTCCATAAATGAACGCTGTTTCACTAGAAGTATCATAAATGTTCGATACTAATTCATTTACATATTGCTCAGTAGTTTTTGTTTGATCTTCGTTTGGCTTAGCAAAAAGTAAGGCACGTAAATTGTTGTCACTATCAAAGTCAGTAAAAATGTGTGTAACAGCATCAGCACTTCCTAATACGACGCCCTCTTCTCCATTCACTAAAACCACTTTATCTTGATTTGCATCCAGGTTGTTTACGTTACTTGAATTCGTTTTTAATGTAATAGTTGCAATTCCCTCGGCAACCGGACTCGGCATACCCTTACTAGCACGATAATCTACTTCAATGTCCATATAAGTAGACAATTCATCAATTAATGTGTCACGACGATCGTACAAATCGTTAGGCACAAGTCCATGTGGCTCAATCTTGCCAATTTGGCTGTTTAAAGAATTAATTTGATCGATTAACGAGTTAACCTTCGTATTTCCGACACCAATTTCATCTCTTAAATTGGCACGTACGTCTTGTAATGTTTTATGCAAGTAATTAAACGAATCTGCCAGAGCTATCGCACGCTCTTTAACAACCGCACGTGTACTTGCGTGCTCTGGGTTTACAGATAAGTCTTGTAACGATTGCCAAAACATGTCCATCGATTTTAACAATCCAACATCTGTAGGCTCATTTAAAATCGTCTCCATTTTTTGAAGCATGTCCGCTCTTGTCTGGTAATAACCAACACTCGTATTCTCTTGTCGATATTGTTTATCTACAAAACTATCACGAACACGTTGAATGGACCCTGCTTCTACCCCACTTCCGACTTGACCAGGAATTTCTGGACGGTTTCTAGAAGCAGGAGGGAATGGTCCTGTTTGACTAAAGTTAACACGTTGTCTTGTATATCCTTCTGTGTTGGCATTTGCTATGTTATGTCCCGTTGTATAAAGTGCTGATTGCTGTGTATGCAACGCACGTTTTGCTACTTCGAGACCATGAAAAGTAGATGTCATGTTATTTCCTCCTAAACACTTCTACGCTTTTGAATCAAAAATTGATTGCTTGTACGTTGATGGTGGTTGCTGCGGTTTATTGCCATAATTCATATTATTCATCGGTCTTGGTGCCATCATATTCAAAGAAAGTTGGACGAATTGCATCGATTGCTCCGTAAGTTGTTTATTCAAATCTTCTTGACTACGCAATTCATGTAAAATATTTGCAAGTTCAAGCGTTACTTTTTCCAGATCATCCTTTTCCGAACCTTCTATATATGTCTCGATCAGTGTTGTCACTGTTATTTCCTCGAAATTTAATCCTTTATCCATTGACCAGCGTTCTAGTTCCTTCATTCTCTTCTGTTCTACTTGAGTGATATTTTTCACTAAGGCTTGTTCTTTTTTCAATAACTCTTGCAAGCTATCAAAATCACCTTCTTTTAAAATATCCGTCTTTTCCTTTGAAACAGCGAGAAGGCGTTTATGCAATTCGACTAATTGATTTAATAAAGTAATAATCGTTTGAACCGTCATTTTGCTGGCTCCTTTTTTTAAAAGTAATGTTACATTCTAAGGTGTGTAGGCGACCATTGTGGGTATCCATTCTCATCGTTACGTCCCTATTTAAAGAAATTTAGGATACCCTTTGCTGTTTGTTGTGCGTTTGCTTTATATTCGCCATTCTCAATTTGTTGTTTAATTTCATTAATATATGCATTGCGCTCATGTTGATTTTGCATCTTAAGAGCTTCTTTTGAGATTTCTAATTTATCTGAAGCTTGTGCAACTTTCGTTTGTTTACCAAAGGTTTTAGGCGGTGTTACGTGTTGATTTTGGTAAGCCTGAATATTTCTTGATGGATTGGTTCCGTTTATCTTCATCCATCACACCTCTTTCACTTTTTTCTCTGTTCATTATATCGGTCAATACGAAAAGATGTTAAGTAAATAATCAATAAATAGTTCTATATACCTTATTATACCCTTGTCTCTTTATTAATCACGAGTAAAGTATGTTCTCGTTTTTGCTGCTTCTTCTCGTTTTCGTTTATCTTCTTCTTGGTGTTTCTCTAATTCTGACTGTAAATTACCAACACATGATGAGCATAGTTTACCTTCTACAATTGGATTACCACAGCGTTCACATGGGTACGAAAGATTTGGAAATTGACTTTGACGAAGTCGCTTTTCTTTCACAAATTGAAGAATTACCTTTTCTTCTACCCCTGTTGCCTCTACTATTTCTGGAATAGTAGCCTGACGATTTTCCCGTTTTCTTAAAAATGTATAAACAATCTCAAACATTTTTTCATATTCCTTTACACAGTCTGGACAAACATCTTTTACTGTTTTTGCATATAATTTTCCACATCTCGTACAATTAGCAAGCTGTGCCAATTAAATTCCTCCTTCTTATCAATCATTCTATTTATCGTAACGCGAATTAACGAATCATTGTTAAACTATAAACAGCAGGACTCCCTGCTTCTTTTAATCGTTTTGCCGCATGATGTATGGTTGTTCCGGTTGTATATATATCATCTACTATTATTATCGGTTTATTTATCGATATTTTTAGCTTAAATGGATTATCTGCTTGAATTCTTTGGATTTTGGACTTTTTCGATTGTTTCTCGTGGCTGTTTTGTTTTCGAGAGAGTGCATGTACGATTGGATTATGAAATTGATCACGAATAATTTGAGCAATCGCTTCTGCTTGATTGAACCCTCTCTCATACATTCTCTCATCTGTTAATGGAATTGGGACGAGTGGGATTTTTGTATTTGGATAAAACTGCGGAAATTTTTCTGAAATATAAGGCTTAAAAAGGTGAACCAACTCATAATCACCTCGATATTTCCAACGATACACAATATCCTTCATTCTATCATTATAAGTAAAAATAGCACGATTGAATGCAAGACTTTTTTCATATTGAGGGTCTCGTTGCCAATTGAGGCAATCGTTACAAATAGATGGTTCCTTGAAAGGTCGACCACACCTTTCACAAATGGGAGCTTGGATCGGTTCTAGCTGTATGCTACATTCTTCGCAAATTTGTGATAGAGGTGACAACATTGAGTTCCACGTATGATGGTAAATGATTTTTTGATGACAAATGAGACAATACATCGTTCTAGCTCCTTTTTATTTTAGTGGGTTGCATTTGATTTTTCGCACGGTTATTCATCGATTGGATATGCTTGATCGCAGCCTTGATTGCTTCTGTTAAACCTTGGTGGATTAATAAGACATCTCCTGTTGGATCTATTGGACTCCTCCCTGCTCGTCCGGCAATTTGAACAATCGCTGCTTCGTCAAACACGTGATGACCTGCATCTAAAATAACAACGTCAACTGAAGGAAACGTGACGCCTCTTTCTAAAATAGTAGTAGTAATAAGGAGTTCATATTTCTTTTGTCGAAATGCCTCCACCTTCTCTTTTCTTTCTTCATCTTCAGCATGCACTGTTTCTAAACTCTCGAATCGATTGATTAACAGCTGTTTTATTAAGGGAAGTTGATGGATTGTTGGTACAAAAATAAGGAGCTGACGTTGAGGGTTTCTTGCTTGTAAAAAGGAGTCTAATGTTTGGGGGAGCTTTTTGTTGTTAATTTTTTTGCGGAGATTCCACTCGAGTTTTGATATAGGAACTGGTAATGGATGACCATGAAATCGAATCGGGACAAATTCTGCAGCAAGTTGTATCTTACTTACTCGTTTCTTTAATTTCTCCCTTGGTGTTGCCGTTAAGTAAATCTTGCTAGAAATTTGTTTACAAGCTCGTTCAGCTAGGGAATGCAAGGAAGGATCTTGATGGTATGGAAAAGCATCTATTTCATCAATAATCATTACATCGAAAGCATGCTTGTAGCGAATCAACTGGTGTGTTGTGGATAAAATGAGCTGTCCTTCTCCAGTTTTTTGAGACGAGTTTGCGTATAGTGCTTCGATTTTTGTGTGAGGAAAGGCAGTTTGAAAACGAGGCATTAATTCTCGGACAACATCGGAGCGTGGAGTTGCGAGGCAAATTCTTTTTCCTTGTTGTAAAGCATACGTGATACCTGGAAAGAGCATCTCTGTTTTTCCTGCTCCACAAACTGCCCAGACTAACTGCTCCTTGTGTTTCTGTATAGCACGTTGGATTGCAGTTGCGGCTTTTGATTGAGCAGGAGTTAATGTCCCTTCCCATGCACATGGATTTGTTTCGTGTGGCCAATTGGCTTGAGGACCTGTCCATTCATATAACATGGTACATTCCATAGCTCGTCCGGTTTGAATGCAGTTTCTACAATAAAAATGGGTTTTCTGGCACCGATAACAGGGTATTTTTCCAAAGAGATGGTGTTTTTTATTACCACAGCGATTGCAGATTAGCTGGAAAAAGGTCTTTGTAATAGAGGGTGTCCGGATAAGATCGTTGGAATCAAGGAGATGTTGAATTTCGTCTTTTTCAAAAGGGAGTTCTTCTTTGAGCAATATCTTTCCTGTTAACTGTTTGGGGAAATCCATTGTAGCGCCTCCTATCTCTATAAAGATTTTTAGTTGGAGTGTTTAGTGGAATTTTTAAGGTTAATTGGAATTGAATTTGTTTTTAATTAGGAAGTTATCTGATATTGAGATGTGTGAATCGAATGTTAAGTGGCGTTATCCGATATTGAGGATCATGAATCGAATGTTAAGTGGCGTTATCCGATATTGAGGATCATGAATCGAATATTGGTTGGAGTTATCTGATATTGAGGTGCATGAATCGAATGTTGGTTGGAGTTATCTGATATTCAATAAGGGAATAGTACTCAAAGCCGAGTCAAAATACAAGACTCCTGCAGGAAAGCAACAGCCGAAAATCCACTACAAAAGTTTGGGAAAACTTTTGTAGTTAGTTGAGGCGTTGCCTGCGGAAAGCGAAGTATTTTGACAAGGCTTTAATATGATATTCAGCATTTGGACTATAAACATCCTTTATCCTAGCTCTTATTCTTTATACCAGCCGAGGCCGATTGCTCCTTCACCTAGGTGGGTTCCGATTACAGGACCAAAGTAGCTGATATCTACCGTAATATTAGAATATTGTTTTTCTAACTCTTCTTTAATTGTTTGAGCTTCCTCTAAACGATTTGCGTGGATTACTACAGCACGAATTGGTACACCTGTGACCGCATCTTCTGCAAATAATTCAAATACACGCTTTAATGCTTTTTTCTTAGTACGTATTTTTTCAAATGGCACGATTTTTTTATCTACAAAATGAAGGATTGGTTTTACTTGTAGCATACTACCAATAAAGGCTTGTGCGCCATTTAAACGTCCACCACGTTGCAAATGTGTCAAATCATCCACAACGAAATAAGCACGCATCGCTTGTTTTATTTCATTTAAACGAAGTAATATTTGTTCAGAATTCTTACCTTGTTTGGCTAGTTTAGCTGCTTCTATCGCATAAAAACCTTGAGCATAACAGCTAATCTCTGAATCAAATGGAATAGCCTCTATCCCATCTGTCATTGTATTAGCAGTTGTAACAGTTTGGTATGTACCGCTAATACCACTAGACAACGTAACAAAGATAACTTCTTTATGATCTTTTGCTAGTTCGTTAAGCATCTCTGTTACTAAACCAATAGACGGCTGAGATGTTTTCGGTAATTCGCCATCTTCTTTTACTTTATGATAAAATTCGTCCGCACTAATATCGATTTCCTCACGGTACGTTTCATTACCAAACGCGACAGTTAACGGAACCATATGTATGCCTAATTCCTTACGAAGTTCTTCCGATATATACGCAGTACTATCTGTGACTATTGCAACCGTCATTTTATAATCGAACCTTTCTTTTTCCTAATTTAGATTACTTTCTATTCTACCTAATAATTAACGTATTGCATAGTCTAAAAAAAATTCAGTTTTATGAACCATCGATTATAAGATTATTGACAAGAATTTTAGTTACTTTTTATAAGTATATTACATTCAATTAGTAACTGTATTCAAAACCTCATTTGACAATTAGTAACACAAAAAGACAAAAAAGATACTCCTTAAACGTTAGTATGTTGCATTAGAATATTTCTACCCAACCTTTTTTGATTGCAATTACTACAGCTTGTGTACGGTCTTTAACTTTCATTTTCTGTAAAATACTGCTCACATGGTTTTTAACAGTTTTTTCACTAATGTATAAAGATTCCGAAATTCCACGGTTACTCTTACCCTCTGCCAATAGTTGTAGCACTTGGCACTCTCTACGTGTTAACAAATGAAGTGGTTTACGGTGATCTAATTCTTTTAACTTACTTAGTGACTGATCTGAACCACCATATACAGACTCTTCATCAGAAACTAAACGGCGATACTCTCTTACAAGGTTATGTGTGACTCTTGGGTGTAAGTAGGAACCACCATCGCTGACAACCGTGATTGCCTCAATTAGCGCATCTGAATCCATTTCTTTTAATAAGTATCCTTGAGCACCTGATTTTAATGCGTGGGTTACATAATTTTCATCGTCATGTATCGACAAAATAATCACTTTTACACCAGGGTATTTTTCTAGCAATTCTGCAGTAGCTTCAACACCATTTACATCTGGCATGTTGATGTCCATTAATACAACATCAGGCTTGTACTTTTTAACAAGGTCGATTGCCATGGAACCGTCTTCCCCTTCGGCTACCACGTTAAATCCATCTTCCATTTCTAAAATTCTTTTTACTCCTTCACGAAAAAGCTTGTGATCATCAATTAATACAATATTAGTCGACATAAAAACTCCTCCTCAAAAACTCCCTTTAAATTTATCTCTTTCTATCGTTCTTTCTTATTAAGCACTCTTTAGTATAGTAGTTCAGCTGCTAGTACTCTATTTATAGTAACAAAAGCTCAATAGAAAGAAAGATTATTATATGTTGTATTACGTGTGAGTTGCTAAATTCTGTAATTCCCACCTATTCTATTATAACCAAATTTCATTTTTTTGCATGGGATATCCTATTTATAAGATAGGAATAACGATTACTACTTTCGTTCCAGCCTCTTTACTAGAAGAAACTTTTAATTTTCCCTCTAGGATTTCCACTCGCTCATGCATACCCATTAACCCAAAGGATTTATCTCTCCTTTCTTTCGGATCAAACCCATTACCATCATCCACTACTACTGCTGTGACGCGATCTTTCAACAGTTCTATTTTCACTAGAATTTCTGTTGCGTTGGCATGCTTGATGGCATTTTGAATGGATTCTTGAATGAGTCGAAATAATGCCACTTCATATTTACTATCCAATCGTTCAGGAGACCCTTTATAAATAAAACGAATATTATTATGCTGTGCTCCCAATGTCGAGATATATTTCTTTATCGTTGGAATTAACCCTAAGTCATCCAATGCCATTGGTCGCAAATCATAAATGATTTTTCTTACTTCATATAACGAGTCTCTAATCAATTTCCGAATATCGCGCATTTCCTTTAGTGCGTGATCAACATCGCCTTTTTGGTAAATGCGTTCGATGATTTCTGAACGAATAAGGATATTCGCCAATGCTTGAGCTGGTCCATCATGCATTTCCCTAGATAGTCTGCGACGTTCTTCTTCCTGTGCTTCAATAATCTTCAAACCAAACTCTTGCTTTTCTTGAGCATCTTGCAGTATATCGGAAACATGTCTAAAGTCTTCATTTAAATAATTCAACACAACAGAGATTTTTCCTGCTAATCCATCTGCACGTTCTACCAATTGATCCAACGACCTTAGACGGAGTTCAATTTCATCGCGACGCTCTCGTAGTAGCTTCTCCTTATCACGCTTGATTGTTAGCTCTGTTTGCACTTTATGTGCCTCGTCGTATGCTTTACGAATTTCTTCCTCCGAGTATTTATTAAAGTTCTTACTAACTTTAGAAAGATGTTTCCTTGCTTCAGCAGCACGTCTCTCTAATCCTTCATTCTCTCCTATTACTACGATTACATCTTCACGAAGTTTCAATAATTCTTTATGTAGTTTTTCTTGTTCTTTTCTGGTGTCTTCTGAAATGAGGAATACTTCGTCCTTGCTCTTTTTTACTGTATCAATCATCTCATCTATTATATAATCTAATTCACGGTCCCTATTTACCATGGAAATAAACCCTCACAATCTTTTTCTCATTATATCGTACGAATGATTCAGTACTATTTATGGGGGACTATCGCTATACATTACCCGTTTTTAAAATTTTAACACCTTTATTTTATAAAATATATGAAAAAGTTTATTTTTTTTAGGAGGGGCAATGATGCTGGAGCGTTATTATACTGTAAAACCAGAAGGAACAGCCGAACAAATTATTCAAAAATCTCGTTTTCTAAGCTATGTCAAAAGAACAGAAACGGAAGAGGAAGCTCAACAATTTATTCAATCTATTAAGAAAAAACATGCGGATGCGACACATAACTGTTCCGCTTATATCATCGGAGAGCATGACCAAATCCAAAAAGCGAATGATGATGGAGAACCTAGTGGCACTGCAGGGGTCCCCATTTTAGAAGTTCTTAAGAAAAGAGAACTAAAAGATACTACTGTCGTTGTCACGAGATATTTTGGTGGAATAAAACTTGGTGCTGGCGGCTTAATTCGTGCTTATGCTAGTTCGGCAACATTAGGTGTGAATGGCACTGGTGTTGTAGAAAGACGACTTATGCAGGAATATTTAGTGACAGTTGAATATCCATTATTAGGAAAAATAGAAAATGACATTCAAAAGACTAACTTCCTACTAGATCAGATAGAATATACGGATAAAGTGACGTTGCACATTTTTGTTAATAGTGATGAAACAGATACTTTTATCGACTGGATGAATAATTTGTCCCATGCTGCAGCTGAAATAACTAAAGGCACAGTAACCTATAAAGAAATTGATGTTCCAAATCCATAATAACTATTATAATTATTCCCAGGGAAATATCATTTTATCAATTAATGGATACAAAAAGGCTATCCCCCTAATTACAATCCACATATGGGATAGCCTTTTCATTATTAAGTACGTTTCTATGGATTATTTCGTTTTGACAGAAACTAAATTAGATTGCTTTAATTCAGCACTCAATTTTTTTATAAAATCTGCAGATGAATTAATCTGTTCTTTTTCAGTAGCATCTATCATTTTTTGTAATATTGAACGATAAACCTCTTGTTCCTTCAAGGTCTCATCCCCTTTTCCTTACACTATTACAGTATGATTTATAGTTCATTTTGTGTATTTTTTTGTAATTTCCTTACTTTCCTTTTCCACACTCTTTCTAATACGAGAATAAACAAAATTCCTAATAAAGCACCGAAGCTATCTAAAAAAACATCTCCAATATATGGTGTTCGATTTGGTGTAATGCTCTGATGCCATTCATCGAATATAGCGTAAAGGCATGTACATATAAAGGCTAGAAGTAAAACAGCTCGGTTAATCGTATGTTTAAAAGAATAATAGAATAATATACATAGTATCATAAAAACAAACACGTGCGCGCCTTTTCGAAGGAAGAATTCTAAGTAGCCTTCTACTCCGAGCGCTTCCACACTTATGATACTTTGATTATATGTAAATACAAACGGTTCTAAGATTGGTCTTAAAAATGTGAAGTCAAACGTGTTTTCCAATAGTGGTTTCACATCTTGTTTTTCATAAGGTGTAGCAGATGAGTAGAAAATCATGCTCATCCACAATATCGTTAATAGCCAACTGCTTACTTTTTTATACATGGTAGATTCTCCAAATAATCGTTACAATTTCCAATAAACCTTACTAATTATATCATATCTTTTTGGAAAAGTAGTATATATTTGAAAAAGGGCTGTTCTTCTCTATCCCTATTATTACTATTCGCTATACCCTTTATTTTTTTGGTGGTTATGCTTACATTTTGTTCGTGCATTTTCTATTTTTAGTTAGTATAATAGTTGATAAGATATGCATTTTAAAGGAAAGAGCTGATTTCTATAAACGAAGCTCTAACCAAAAATGACTTCAATTAAGATCATGCGTGTGGAATGTTTCCAGCGCATTTTTCTTTTAAGGGGGATTACATGAAACGGACGATTTTATTTATCGCAATCTTGTTTATTGGTCTTATTCTTATAGGATGTAACAAGGAGGAAGTTATCACACCTGAAGATCGGCTAAAGGAATATGTAGACCATTGGAATTCTGGAGATTATGAATCGATGTACCAAATGCTTGCAAACGACGTATCACAAGAGGATTTTGTTGATCGTTATGAAAAAATTTACGGGGATTTAGATGTAGAGGAGCTTGAAGTTACATACTCGTCACAAGAAACGAATGAGGACGAAGAAGTAAACTGGGATGAAGTCGAATCTATGGTGTTTCCTTTATCTGTATCGATGACAACATTAGCAGGTCCAGTTGAATTTCAACGAGAAATGACCGTAGTAAAAGAAATGAAAACAGTCGAGGACGAAGAAGTCATGGATTGGGCGATAGAATGGGACGCAGGATTCATTTTCCCACAACTCGAAAATGAAGGAACCATTCGTATCAAAACAACGGAACCAAATCGCGGTCAAATTTTTGATCGAAACGGAAATGGTTTAGCTGAAAATGGCGATGTGTATGAAATGTCTGTTGTTCCAGAGAGATTTACTGAGAATGAAGAGGAAGAAAAAGAACAAGTAGCAGAAGTGCTAGGGATTACAGTAGAAGAAATTGAGACTGC
This sequence comes from Gracilibacillus halotolerans, assembly GCF_014206945.1. Taxonomy (GTDB): domain Bacteria; phylum Bacillota; class Bacilli; order Bacillales; family Amphibacillaceae; genus Gracilibacillus; species Gracilibacillus halotolerans. Next base: position 301,335 of record NZ_JACHON010000002.1, on the reverse strand, counting down.
TTTAAGTGCGAGTTGGGTTGAACCTCATCACGTTGTTCCTTTAAAGGTAGTTCCAACCATTCACGATAATGGTCTTGAGGAAGCAGTAAATGAAATTCCACCACTCACCTATCAAATGAAAACTGGACGAGTGTATCCGCTAGGTGAGAAAGCAGCACATCTAGTTGGATATATTGCACCAATGAATGCGGACAAATGGGAAGAAGTTGACCAATCAATTTATTCAGAAAATGATCTGATTGGTTATCGAGGATTAGAACAACTTTATGAGGAAGACTTACGTGGGGAAAGTGGTGTGCAAATCATCGCGGAGAGCGAAGGACAAGAGCCTGCAATCATAGCGGAAAAAGAGGTCCAACATGGTAAGGACATCACGTTAACCATTGATATACAAGTTCAAGCACGATTATTTGATGAATTAGATGGAGAAGCAGGTACAGCAGCAGCTTTACATCCTCAAACAGGAGAAGCATTAGCTCTTGTAAGCAGTCCTTCATTTGACCCTAGTGCATTTTTATATGGACTTAGTGCAGATCAGTGGCAAGAATGGCAAGATGATCCAAACAATCCATTGCTGAATCGCTTTGCTTCTACGTATGCTCCTGGCTCTGCATTTAAACCAATAACCTCAGCTATCGGTTTAAACAATGGATCCATTGACCCACAGGAGGAATTGGCAATCAGTGGATTAACATGGTCGAAAGAAGGTTGGGGCAATTACGAGGTGCGTCGAGTGTCTGAGTCTAGTAGTGGCAAAGTGGATTTAACGGATGCGCTTGTTCGTTCGGATAATATTTATTTTGCACAACAAGCACTTAAGATGGGGGCTGAACCTTTCATAGAAGGTTTACAATCATTTGGTTTTGAAGAAGATTTTCCTTTTACTTACCCTATCGCTAAAAGTACCATCTCTTCTGATGGAGACCTTTCTGAAGAAGTGTTACTTGCTAACACTAGCTATGGGCAAGGAGAAATTGAAATGAGTGTGCTCCATCTAGCAACAGCTTTTACACCTTTCTTAAATGAAGGGAACATGCTTAAACCGACATTGTTGATGGACGAAGAAAAAGGTGAAACGTGGAAAGAGTCCCTAATTACATCGGAGCAGGTCGCAATTATAAATGACGCCTTACGAAAAGTTGTTACAAATGGGACAGGAAGCAATGCAAATATCTCTAATGTTACTATTGCTGGAAAAACAGGAACAGCTGAGTTAAAACTAACGAAAGAAGAGAAAGACGGCCAAGAAAATGGCTGGTTCGTTGGTTACACGGAGGATGCAAGCATGCTTGTCGCTATGATGGTCGAACGGATTGAAGGTCAATCTGGCGGAAGTGGATATGTTGCTGAAAAAGTTGGAAATGTTATCGCTGACGTTGCTCAATAAATCATAGTTAGCATGACAAAGACCGAATCTCTATAAGATGGGAGATTCGGTCTTTTGATTATAGACATTGGGACATTTAATAAACATAACATTAATAAACTTTTTATTTAAACATTCTCCACTTGTTTACTCTTACTACTACGATATACGGCTTCTAATACTTTCATCTGATTCGTCATTTTTTCAGTGTCATAGTATAGTTCTTTATTTTCTAGTACAGCTTCTGCAAAATGCTCCACCATCAGTTTGTATTGATCACCAGGGAACTTATGCACGGTTCGCTCACCATTTACTTCTACGATAACGTTCCCTTCCATATTTTCATTTTCATCTGGTCGATATGATCCAGGTACGGTGATTCTCCCCTTCGATCCAGCAATTTCATAGATGTTTTGGCCATCTACATCAAAACTCGAGTCAAAAATACCTAGCTTACCATCTGCAAAATGCATGACACCAGCCATTGTTGTGTCTACTTGGAATTCTCCACGATTACTTTGTGCTGCATATACAGAGACAGGTTCTGCATTCAAAATATTTCGTATCGAATGTAATGCATAGCAACCGACATCAAACATAGAGCCACCTGCTAAATCTTCACTTAAACGAATATTAGAAGAATCGTTTAGGAAGAAAGTAAAGCTGGCACGCATCATTGCTACATCACCTATCACACCTTCTGCAATTAGGTCTTTAACCTTCTCATGTTGCGGATGGAATTGGTACATAAATGCTTCCATAAACTTGACGCCATTTCTTTCACAAGCGTCTGTCATTTCTTTTAATTCCTCTAATGATACAGCTACTGGTTTTTCACACAAAACGTGCTTCTTCTTTTCAGCAGCTTTGATTACCCATTCTTTATGTAATGCGTTTGGTAGTGGAATATACACGGCATCTATAGAAGAATCATCTAATAATTCTTCATAGCTTCCATAAGCCGTATCGATTTCCAAATCTTTGGCTACATTTTTAGCGTTCTCCATGTTACGGCTTGCAATCGCAACTACTCTTCCATTTTTGGATCGTTGAATAGCTGGAATTACTTGCGTTAGTCCTATCTTTGCTGTGCTCAAAACTCCCCATCTCATCATACTCATCCTCACCTTTCCGTTATGTAAGCGTCATCCCCAATTATTTTACAACACTTTCTAATGAATTCATATAAGAATGTTTATAAAATAGGAAAAGCTACTCAATAAGGTCGTTTCCCTATTAAGTAGCCTTTGCTTCACATATTTTTTAATAGTTCGGTATATTTTAAAAAGTCAGCTTCATTCTTTTCGTCTAATGCTTGATCAATCAAACGATGAATATTGCTCTTCTCTAGTTCCATAATTACAGCATTAATTTCATCGTGTGTTACATCCATTTTTGTTAATACCATATAAGGACTTAGAATACTAGCTAAATGTAATTGAAAATCTTTAATTCTCATTAAGTTTGCGACAGATATACTTTCATATTTCTTACCATTTTGGAAGACAAATATATCATTTTTATTTTCAACTTTTTGTGTAATCCGATTGATTCGAATTTCTCTAGCTTCTAGTGGTACAAAGTGATAAACGATTTCATTAATTACAATGGAGAAATACTGGTAAGCCAGGACAACTCTAATATGGTCCCCGTCATCCTTTACATAATACGGTTTAAACGTTTTAATGGTAGGCAAGCTAGACACCTCCTAAGGAATCCGTTTTCTATAGTCTGAGGCTTATTATTCTTATTTTACATCATATGCAGTAAAATAGAAAGCGTTTACAACTAATTCATTTAATTATTTTGTATACGGTTGGCCTATTCTGAAAGTCTTACAAGAATCATGTATACTTGAAGATATAGGGAGAGAATGTTATGAAGAGAAAAACAATGAGAGGACAACTTATTGGTCGACGCGTACTAAAAACCGCTGTTGCAGTTTTCATTACTGCATTCTTATGTGATTTACTTGGATGGCCACCAGTTTTCGCTGTAATAACAGCCATTGTTACGATTGAACCCACGGTTACACAGTCGATAAAAAAAGGATTTGTCCGGTTTCCAGCTTCTGCGATTGGATCAGCCTTTGCTGTTATACTGATTTATTTTTTCGGAGATTCCCCTATTACGTACACACTTGCCACATTGCTTACGATCATTGTTTGTTATCGTTTAAAACTACATGATGGATTACTTGTTGCTACATTAACAGCTGTAGCAATGATTGAAGTCATTCATTCGAACTTGTTTTATTCCTTTCTCATCCGACTTGGAACAACTACTATTGGTTTATCTGTATCTACGCTCGTCAACATGTTTATACTACCTCCTGATTACTCGGGGAAAATTAAAGGAAAAGTTGACCAGCTTTTATCAGATACAGGCGAAGAGTTAGCATTTGTTGTTCAACGAATGACGGATGGAACATTAGATAAGGATTTGGAAGAAGCAATTAACAAAAGATTACATGCTTCATTTTATGAAACAGAAAAATTAATCGACTTGCAGCTTGCTGATCTTAAATATAATCGTTTAGATGAAACATCATTAGAACGATTGGAATTAAAAGAGACAGAGCTTTATTATATCGAACGAATTCATTATCATATAGGGAATATGATGGATACCCCATTTCATGAATTACAATGGACAAAAGAAGAGAAAAATAGACTAAATAGTATGGTTTTTATGCTAGCTGATTTTATGAAGAATCCTGATGATTATAAGAAAGAGGTTTATCATACACAAGCTCTTCTATTACTAGATAGGTTTTGGGAAAGTAAACGTCCATCTGAAGACAATCGCACGAAGTTTTTCACACCAGAGGTTATTATTTTATATGAACTATTATCTATCTTCAGCTTAGCTGAAAATATATTGGATGAGTAAAAACTTAGAGCGGAACATTAGATAACTCTCGCGCAATATCGGATAAGACCTGTGAACATTAGATAACTCTAGCTCAATATCAGATATGGCCAGTGAACATTAGATAACTCTTGCGCAATATCAGATATGGTCGATGAACATTAGATAACTCTTGAGCAATATCGGATATGGTCGATGAACATTAGATACCTCTCGCGCAATATCAGATACGGCCAGTGAACATTAGATAACTCTGGCGCAATATCGGATATGGTCAGTGAATATTCGATTATCGGCATTCATCACGATAAAAACTTGATCGAGTCCAGAGTAAATTTTCTCCGTTTTTGTAAATCTAATGTTAGACCTGTGGAATCTAATGTTAACTTGCTATATCCGATTTAAAGTCTATGAAATCTAATCTTAATTCTGAATATCTAATCTTAAGCCTGTAGAATCCAATATTAAATGCGAATATCTGATGTTGAACACATTTAGAGTGAAAGAAACGGAATCCTCCTTTGGATTCCGTTTCTTTGTTTTACATTTTAAATTGTTGGACATTATCATTTAATTGTTTGGATAGTTCCGACAGTTGCTTTGTATTGTAGGTCATCTCTTCCATTGAGCTACTACCTTGCTGTGCGGAAGCAGCCGTTTGTTCGATACCTGCAGCTGATTCCTCTGATATAGATGCGATTTCCTCTACTGATTTACCTATATCTTCTGTTGCGCTGGTCAGATCGTTAATTCGATTTCCAACTGCCTGAAGCTTATCTACCATTCTACTAATGGAATCATTAATTTGTTCAAAGCTTTCACCTGTGTTTTCTATTTGCACCATTCCTTGTTCCACATCTTCGTAACCTTCTTCTAAAGATAAGGTAACCGAAGAAGATTCATTCTGAATTTGTGTCGTAATATTTGTAATATCACCTACGGAATGAGAAACTTGCTCCGCTAATTTTCTAACCTCATCCGCTACTACAGCAAATCCTTTACCATGTTCTCCCGCTCTTGCAGATTCGATTGCTGCATTTAAGGCAAGTAAATTCGTTTGTTCTGCAATATCTTGGACGACATCGACTAATTTTGTAATTTCTTGAGATTGTTTATCTAACGTACGAACTTTGTCTACAGCATCTTTCACCATAGCATATACTTTCTCCATTTGTGAGACAGAGTTTTCCATCATGTTCTTCCCTGTATCTGTTAACGTTAAAATTTCATTAGATGATTCCGTAAGTTCTTCACTACTATTACTCATTTCATTAAATCCTTGTGTAAACATGCTCACTTTTTCTGCAACATCGCTCGCATGATTTGCCTGTGTTTCTGCTCCAGATGCGAGTTCTTGCATTGTTACAGCAGTTTGCTCTGAACCTGTTTTCACTTCTTCTGCTGCTTGCTGCAGTAATGCACTCTGACTGTGAACCGAGCTCGATACTTCAACCGATTGGGAAATGAGCGTGCGCAAACTATCCTTCATCCGATTCATTGAATCTGCTAGAATACCAATTTCATCTTTAGAATCATTTTCGATATTGTTAACAGCGAGATTTCCGTTTGCTATTTCATTGCTTGTTTCAACGAGTCGATTTAATTTGCTAGAAATGGAGCGGTTTAGTAATACCATCATGATAATACTTATAACAATCGAAACAACGATACCTATTCCTAAAACAAACCATGTCGTGTAAAATCCTTGGTTTACATCCTCATTAGCACTCTGCATATCCTCATATACAAGATTCTTAAAATCTTCTACAGCACCTATTGATGCTCCTTGTATTAAACTAGCAGTGGTTGCAGCAGTTCTAGCCTCGCCTATTTCTCCTTGATCAATTAAGCTAATGACAGTTTCGAACTGACGATCTACTTCTTCACTTGCAAAATGTATTTGATTATATAATCGTTCTTGCTCCTCGGAGTTTAAATCTTCGGCTATACGGGCTTCGATTTCGTTATATTCTGCCTTCGCTTCCTCATACGTTTCTAAAATTTCCGAGCTTTGATTATCCATATACATATATAACTGACTCGTTTTCTCTCGGATAAGAGAACCTAATTCTGTCACTTCGACTGCTCGTTCCGCTCTTCTTTCCATTGATTCTATGTTACTTTGCATTTGCCACATAAAAAAGCTAACAACACCAATGGAAATAATAAATAAAGCTAACACAACTCCTAATACGACACTATACTTCCCACCGATTTTTAGATTCTGTAAAGCATTTAATTTCACTTTTTGTTTCTTTTTTTGCATTACTATTGTCCCCCATTGTACTATTTATGTATTTTTTATATGACCAAAGGAAATGTACATGCTTTCATTTTAACATGAACAGGTTAAAATTCCTACAAGTCCTTTAGTCCTAAATACTTATTTATTCATAAGTATCAATCGAACGGACTATAAATGTTATGATAAAAGAAATTTGGCGATTGCCTTCGTTGTACTTATACTTGGAACTTAATTTTTCCAAGGTGTAATAAAAAACTAGCACTTCTATATTAGATAGAATGCTAGTTTATACTTCCTATTTCATTTTAAATTGTTGTACTAATCGATTTAATCCCTCTGATAATTGCGATAATTCAATTGCATGATGAGAAACATTTTCCATGGCGCTAGTCACTTGCTGTGTGGAGGCTGCTGTTTCTTCAATTTGCGTGGCAGAAGTTTCTGAGATACTAGCAATCTCCTCCATCCACTCGTCCATTGTTTTTGTTGATGAAGTAATATGTGTAAGACTTTGAACGACGGTCTGAATATTATCTACCATATAACGAATGGAACGATGAATAGTCTCAAATGTTTCCCCAGTTTGTTTCACTTGTTTCGTGCCATTTGCAACTTCTGTATATCCTTCCTCCAGTGATTCCGTAACAGCATATGTCCCGTCTTGAATCGTTTTGGCTAAATGCTTAATATCTGTACTCGATTCCGCTACTACTCCTGCTAATTTCTTCACTTCCTCAGCAACTACCGCAAAGCCTTTTCCCTCTTCTCCAGCTCGTGCGGCCTCAATTGCGGCATTAAGTGCTAACAGATTTGTTTGGTCTGCTATTTCTTGAATCACTTGTACGTGCCGAGAAATTTCTTGTGACTGCTGATTTAACTGTTGCACTTCTGTTACCGTGTTTCCTACTAACTGATAGATTCGATTCATTTGAATCACAGAATCATCCATCATTTCTTTTCCGTTCATTGCTTGATCAAGTACTTCCAATGTAGAGGAATTGATATTCTCACCTAGTTCGTGAACCTCTCTTACTTCTTCGGTAAATTCCTTCATTTTCTTAGCAACGTTCATCGAATGATTTGCTTGTAACTCTGCACCTGATGCTATTTCTTGCATCGTAGTAGAAGTCTCCTCAGACGCATTTTTCACCTCTGTTGCAGACTGTCGCATCGATTTACTTTGATTATGTACCGTTTCGGATACTGTCCCTGTTTCTAAAATAATCGTTAATAAATTTTCCTTCATCTGATTCATAGACGTACTAAGGATACCAATTTCATCCTTGCCTCGATAAGCTAAACTCTCAGCTGTCAGATTACCATTAGCGATTTGATTACTAAGCTCTGCCACTTTACTTAAACTGGAAGACACTTTTCGATTGAGTAACACAATGATCAGAATACTTAGCGTTGTCGAGACAATTAAACCACCAAGAAGTATTACAATCGTAAATTGTGAAGATTCCATCGCACTACTACCAGCTTCTTTTCGCTTATCTGTAACAATTTGCTGTAGCGTATCGATATCTCTAATAGCTTTTTGCTGTAACTCGCTAGCTATATCTGCTTCATTTCCAGCCGCTTCTAGTTCACCTTGATTAACAAGTTTAACAACTTTGTCAAACTGAAGATCTACTTCCTTACTAGCATGATTGATTCGTTCAAGTAGCTCGAGTTCATATTCTGCTATAAGTTTCTTTTCTACCTGCTGATACATCGTAGCATACCGTCGATTACTTTCGATGTATCCTTCTACAATGAGATCGTCTTGCTCTTTCATATATTCATACATATTCATACTTTTTGCTCGTATTAGCGAATCCATTTCCGTAACATCTACAGAAACTTGACCTCTTTCCTCCATAAGTTCAATGTCTGATTGGATGTTCATGGTAAAAAACGTTACAATAGATGTAGAAAAAACAAACAATCCTAAAACGAGTGCTAAAACGATACCGTATTTCGTTCCTATTTTTCGGTTGTTAAAGGAATATTTCTTTTCTTTTCTCTTTATTTTCATTTACATATCCCCCTCATAAAGCGTATAGAAGTCGCCAAATTTTAGAGAAGGCAATTCCTCTCGTTACGCTACTTGTTGGAACCCTTCCCTAGTAATTTATGTACGTTATCTCTGATGTCAGTCATGTTGGTATGTCTATCTTATCATTACTATAGACCTAGTTTTGTTAGAGTTTTTTTAATTTTTTGTAAATTAGTTTTAATAAAAGGGTGTAATGTATGGAATTAACATTCGTTTCGGAAGAAAGTTTTCGAATTAATTATGGGAAAGAGTTTTCATTAGAAAAATATCACCAGTTACTTTATATACGAGATCAACTTTTAAATATAGACGCGATAACTGAGGCAGTTGTCGGGTATACAACATTAACTGTCTATTTCAATCCTTTTCGTCTTACGTATAATGAAGTAAGAAAAGTTGTAGTCCCTTACTTAACACAACAGACAGGAAATCAACCAAACGGAAACGTTATAAAAATTCCAGTGTGCTATGAAGGAGAATTTGCACCAGATATACAGGTCGTAGCAGACTATCATGCGATAGATACGAATGAGGTCATTCGCCTACATTCAGAGAGAAACTATCAGGTTCTTTTTCTCGGCTTTGCACCAGGTTTTCCTTTTCTTTCAGAGGTAGATTCAAAGATTGCAACACCTAGGAAGAACAATCCGAGAAGAGAGGTACATCGCGGTTCGGTCGGTATTGCAGGTAAACAAACAGGAATTTATCCCTCTCCTTCTCCAGGGGGCTGGCAAATAATTGGACGTACACCTGTTCACTTATTACCAATGAAAGAGAATCAACCGACACTCGTTCAACCAGGTGATTTTATTCAGTTCTATCCGATTAGCCAACAAGAATTTTTTAACTTACACGAATTTGAGCACAAATAGCACGTTAGTTGATTGAGGTGTTTACACATGTCCTTAAAGATTATCGAAGAAGGCTTATATACAACCATTCAAGATTTAGGAAGAAAAATGCGCTCCTACGGTTTCTCAACTGCTGGTCCAATGGATATACAAGCAATGCGCCTAGCCAATTTAATTGTTGGGAACGATGAAAATGCAGCAGTTATTGAAATGAGTCTAATCGGACCGACGATTCAATTTGATTGTGATGCACTAATTGCAGTAACTGGTGCGGATATGAGTGTAAACGTGGAAAAGGAAAACTTAGATAGATACAGGCCAATTTTTATTAAAAAGGGAGACACGGTTCAATTACGACCTTCGAGAAAAGGGGCTTACGGGTATATTGCTGTTAGAGGCGGAATTCAAACACCTAAAATTTTAGGTAGTAGAAGTACCGTCATGCGCGCAGATATCGAAAGTATTACAGGAAGGCCATTACGTAATGGTGATCAAATTCCATTGAAAGAGCTAGACCTTTCCCTTCACGATTGTAATTGGTACATCCCCGACTTTATTAATGAATATATAGGTAGTCAATCTCAAGTCGTCCATTATATAAGAGGTCCACAATTTGATTGGTTTCATGCAGATAGCTTTTCACAACAAAAGTGGCAAATTAGTAGTCAGTCCAACCGAATTGGTTATCGATTACAAGGGGAGCCAATAAAGACGAAGCATACGGGAGATTTGTTAACCGAGGCGACTTCTTTTGGCACGATTCAAGTCCCACCAAATGGTTTGCCAATCGTTTTAATGGCGGACGCTCAGCCAACAGGTGGTTATCCAAAAATCGGACAAGTAATTGAAGCTGATTTACCAAAATTAAGCCAGTTATCCCTTACTGGAACCGTGCAGTTCAAAGAAATAACGGTAGAAGATGCATATAAGCGCTTAGTTGAGCAAGAGGCGTTCTTTCAAAAGATGAGATGCTTTATTAATGAAAAATATAGATTTTGATAGGAGATGATACGTAATGGATTTGAATTGCGATCTCGGGGAAAGCTATGGCGCTTTTCGTATGGGAAATGACGAAGCTATTCTTCCATATGTAGATTCCGTAAACATCGCTTGTGGTTATCATGCAGGGGATCCAACAATTATGCAAACTACAGTAAAATTAGCTAAAGAGCATGGGGTGAAAATTGGAGCTCATCCTGGCTTTCCTGACTTACATGGATTTGGTAGACGAAACCTCCAAATGAGTCCACAAGAAATTTATGATATGGTGCTTTACCAGTTAGGTGCTTTGCACGCTTTCACAATAGTAAACGAAACGACTATCCATCATGTAAAGCCACACGGCGCATTATACAACATGGCTGCTGTTGATTACACGGTAGCATCTGCGATAGCAAATGCAGTACATGATTTTAATCCTACTATTATTTTATACGGCTTAGCGAAAAGTGAGTTAATTCGTGCAGGTAAAGATGTGGGGTTAACTACATGGAATGAAACGTTCGCGGATCGCCGCTATGAAGAAGACGGTACCTTGACCTCTCGCAATACAAATGGAGCTGTCATTGAAACGGAACAAGAGGTAATCGAGCAAGTTCGATTACTGTCACAAGGGAGAGTAAAAACGATTACAGGTAACATTATCTCTCTTGAGACAGATACAATTTGTGTTCACGGAGACAATAAAAATGCAGTAAAGCTTGTTCAAACAATTCGTGAAATGTTTAATTAACAAATAGGGAAAAGGCTGAGTCAAAAGTATTTAATCATAGTACAAGCCGAACGATTCGCTAGAAACAGTTCGATTTGTACCTTTTTAAAATTCTTCGCTAAAACACTTCGCTTTCCGCAGGCAACGCCTCAACTAATTACAAAAGTTCAATTGAACTTTTGTAATGGATTTTCAGCTGTTGCTTTCCTGCAGGAGTCTACGTGTTTTTGCTACGTAATTTTTCATATCTCATTTTTTAATTGTTCGTCTTTAATGTTGTAAGGTTTGTTGTGTCCCCACATCTTACCATGATGACTATGTACATCGCTGAATATTACCGGTACCGATATTTTAATAAAAATCGATCCGTTAAATCAGAAGGTAGTTTTTTAACTGCTCGCTGCCATAATAAAAGATGTAAATAGGCAAATACGCTAATAATAGCTATTCCTAGAACTGGCGTAATGACTGTCACGCCAACATAAAGCCCAATTAAAAGGAGAATAATTAAGAGCTGAGGTAAAATTGCTACCGATACGAGCGATGCATTTTTCCAAAGTTGAAATCCTTTTAAATGGGATGTGACCGTAAAGGGAACAACAGAAATCAATGTTAATACGATAAGACTAGCCATAAATAAAAGAATATACATAGTTGTATGTAACAGCTGTTGTACATATTGAAAATTCCAAGCGATTAAAAGAGAGAGCATCAACAGATTCATACTGCCAATTACCGTTCGTCTAAAGTAAGCCTTAAACGAAGGAAAAAATGTCTTCCATATCCCAATATCTACCCCATTTTTTTGCCATTCGACAAGCACGGCATACATGGCCATAGTTGCTGGGATAACTGTTACGACACCTAACGAAAAGAAGAGCCAAAAGAATTGTAGAGCACTAAATGCTGCAACAACGTACAAAATACGAAAAAAAAGTGCTTCACCCTGTTCCATAACTACACCTGCCTCTTCTACATTGTTAGTATCAGTTTAGCCGGTTAGCAAGAAAATAAACCAAAAAACAAGGGTTTTTAACGTTAATTTTTGGAAACTTTTAGTCCGATAGAAATTACCTTGCTGATTTTCGAATAACTATTTCAGGATCAACAAGATAGCACGGCTCTACTTTTTCCCCGTTAATTAAGTCATGTAAAATTTCCGCAGCACGTTCACCAATCTCCAACTGATCCTGTTTCACCGTCGCTAATGCTGGTTCGCTATATCGACAAGCGTCTATGTCGTCACAGCCGATTACCCGGATATCTTCAGGTACGCGCAAGCCTCTCTCCTTAATTGCCTCGATTGCTCCTAACGCCATCATATCCGATACGGCAAATACAGCTTCAGGTAAAGAGTCACTATCCAAAATATGCTTCATTTGTTCATAACCACTTTCTTCAAAGTAATCTCCAAATCGAATCCACTCCGAGGAAGTTTCCATTTTGGATAGTTTCAATGATTGAAGAAATGCTTCTTTACGCGTTGCAGTTATTAGTGATTCTTCTTGACCGCCTATAAATGCTAATTTCTTTAAACCTAACTCATGAAAATAACGAACTACTAAGTTAGATATTTTTGCGTTATCTGTTGTTATATAGGATGATTGTTTTCCTGTCAGCTTCAGGTCAATCCCAACTGTTGGTATGTCACTTTGGTCAAGATCATAAATTGCCCCCTCAACCCTTTCTCCAGTTACAATGAGACACCCATCTAGTTGATAATGTTTACACCTTGCTACGTAATCTTCTATTCCATTATTAAACGATGGATTGGAAAACATAAGTAAATCGTATCCCAGTTGTCCAATTGTATTTTTAAATGAATTAATGACTGAGTTAAAAAAAGGATGTGCAAACTCAACGTGCACTTCTCCAGCATAAATAAGCCCAATTAGATTTGATTTTTTCGTTGCTAGTGCTTTTGCTGAAAAGCTTGGAACATATCCTGTCTCATCAATTACTTTCTTCACTTTTTCAATCGTCTTCGGACTTAGACTACCTGTTTGATTGATTACTTTGGAAACTGTCCCTGGTGAAACTCCAGCCATTTCTGCAATATCGCGTATCGTCCATTTTGTCATCGTTCATCCCTCAAATTGTGTTTTTTGATTCCAGTCTAATAATCTATTACTTCTATTTAGCGCTTATTTTAAGTACCTGTCAAGAAAAGATGATGATTGGCGATACCGTTGCATGCTCATCTATAGTTGGTCGTTAAAAAAGCTGTAGAGGATTTTTTCCCCTACAGCCTTTTGATTACAAAAATTGAATAGAAAAAGTATACTCATACGATTGGTTTGCAAACAAGCGATATTCTGGATGTGTTTTTTGTCCCCAACTATCATCGCCACCAACACCCATTTGCCAGCCATTCACCCGAATCGAAACTTTATTCGATTTAGCGAGCAGATGATGATGACTTGCTTCCTCCAACTCAAATGGTGTATATGGAATGGCATTCACTTCAATAGTTGGCGAACCAGAGATTCGAAGTCCATTACCATCTTGATCCTTCACATTTAGCCAGCGAACACCGACTTTATTTCCGCTTTCTTGTGGTTTTAAGTAAGGCTCTAATTGATCTTGAACTTTACCTTCATGTATCGCTATTTTTCCACTCTTTTGACGATCCCAATATGTCTCATGTGGACCTTTGCCATACCATTCTAAATTTTCATAAGACGCATCCATTTCAAATCGCATACCAATCTCCGGTATGTTCGGCAAATCTTTTCCTGGTAGTAGTTTGTAATGAACATCGATTTGACCAGTAGTATAAATGGTATAGCGAACATTTACTATACTACGTGAGGTTGTTGGCACTTCGAACGATGCAATTATTTGTACATGATCATCGTTAATTTTATGAGAGACATTAAGTAGTTCCCTTTTTAAACTAGCTTCTCTCCATGTCTTACTATCTTGGTCTACATGTGAACCGCGATCGTTATCAATCATTGCTCGCCAGAAATTTGGTACAAGTGGAGATGTAATAAGCTCCTGATTTTCTACTTTATAAGATGCTAGCATTCCCAATTGAAAAGAAGTTTCAAAATTAGCGCCTTTCACATCAATCTTTTCATCGCTACTCTTAACCTCGAGTTTATCTTTAGAGTTTGATTTGTTTACTAATTGTAGCACTGGAGGAATAACAAATTGTTCAAATGCTAGTTCATGATCTTGCTTCGCCCACTCTGGAGCATCTTTATCGATAACAGACAGCGTAATTACATGTTCTTTTGCACGATTCCATTCTTCCAGATCGAGTTCGATACTAATTTCTTCTTTTTGACCAGCGGCAGTCGTTAATTCCACAATACCAGAACGAGTAATCATTCCATCTTCCGCAACGGTCCAAACAAGCTGCATTCCAGTTAAATCTCGAAACAGATGTTTATTAATAATCTCAAACTGCCCTTTTGCAAGATCAATTTCTTCTATATCTATGTTTCGATAACAAGCTTTTACTTCTTCTAACTTTGGAGAGACTTTTCCATCTGCAAATATCAGTCCATCACCAGAAAAGTTCCCATCATGTGGAGATTCACCAAAATCCCCACCGTAGGCTAAATATTCTGTTCCGTCTTCTGTTTGATGGCGTAATGCTTGGTCCTTCCAATCCCAAATAAATCCGCCTTGCAAAATTTCATATTTATCAAACAGTTCTGTGTACTTATATAAGTTTCCAGTCGAGTTCCCCATCGAATGACTATATTCACAAATAATATAAGGTTTTTTATTCACGCCTGGTTGAGTCGCATAACTTTCCATCTCCTGGGGACTGCGATACATGGTGCTTTCTATATCGGAAGCTGCGTTAGAGGCACGATAATGAAAAACACCCTCGTAATGAACCAAACGTGTAGGGTCTTCCTTTTTAAAGTAATCGTACATTTTCAAAAAGTTGTCGCCACCAAATGATTCATTTCCTAATGACCAAATAAGAATCGATGGGTGATTTTTATCACGTTCATACATAGAGCGACTTCGATCCAGGACATTCTCTGTCCATTCCGGCTTACTTCCTGGCAAAGCTCCTTCTTCCTCTTGTTGACCGTAACGCCATGTACCATGTGTTTCCAAGTTCACTTCATCAATCACATAAAGTCCATATTCATCACATAAGTCGTACCATTTGGGATGGTTCGGGTAATGCGATGTACGAACTGCATTAATATTATATTGTTTCATTAATAGAATGTCTTGACGCATATCTTCCTCTGTTACCGCTCTCCCGTGATCTGCTGTAAATTCATGTCGGTTCACACCTTTAAATATAATCCGCTTCCCGTTTAGGTGCATAATGTTTCCTTTTAATTCAAACTGGCGAAAACCTATTTTTGTAGCATAGTAAGCAATCGGTTTATTTTCAGAAGTTTTCAGAATAAAAACGAGCTTATAGAGATTCGGTTGCTCCGCGCTCCACTTTTTTGGATTGTTTATTTGCGTGGTTGTCGTAATCGAACTGTACTCTTTCTCATTAATATCAAGCTGCACGATTTGCTTTGATATCGGTTCATCCTCATCAAATAAAACGACCTCTAGCTGAGCTGAGTCGAACGTATCTTTAAAATAATTCACTACATCTGTTTTTACTTCCAAAGTTGCGTCCTTATATTCGCTGTCAAAGTAAGTACGAACTCGGTGATCGTATACATGTAATTTCGGTAGTGCGTATAGATAAACATCACGGAAAATACCACTTAATCTCCAAAAATCTTGATCTTCTAGCCAACTAGCGTCTGCCCAACGATAGACTTCTACAGCTAGCTTATTTTCCCCGCGCTGATTTAGATACGGAGTAATATTGAATTCTGCCTGGGTAAACGTATCTTCGCTATACCCTACTAATTCACCGTTAACCCATACGTAAAATGCAGCTTCTACCCCTGCAAAATGTAAAATAACTGGCTGATTATCCCATTCTTCTGGTGTTTCAAAATTAGTAACATATTGGCCAACAGGATTGTAATTAGTCGGTGCATATGGCGGCTGAATCTCATCATGCTCTATCCACGGATATCGAGTATTCACATATTGAGGATAATCGTAACCTTGTAATTGCCAATGTGCAGGTACCTTGATTGCCTCCCAGTTCGAAGTATCAAAATCTATCGCTTCGAACCCCTTAAGTTTTTCCGACGGCCTTTCCGAAAAGTGAAACTTCCAATCTCCATTTAAACTTTTATAATAAATGGATGTTGCTTCTTGAAAAGTTAAAGCACCTTCCTCCGTGGCATGTGGAATAGCCATTGCATGTGCTGGCAAACGATTCAGTTGGAATATGTCAGGATTATTATTCCATTCCGGGTAACCATTTTCTGGTGGTTGGTAGCTAAATTTTGATTTATTTAGTATCATAAACATACATCCTCCCTTTATTGTTGTAATCGCATACAAAATACTGGGTTGTAATTTTTTCTGACTACTTTTAGAATAAAATAGCTAAGTAAAATAATCAAGTTAAATTTTACTAACTTTACTTAATGTATGAATGGAAGTGTTAAAATATGGCTACAATTAAGGATATTGCAGAAAAGGCAGGCGTTTCGATTGCAACGGTTTCTCGCGTGTTAAATTATGATTCTACTTTATCTGTTGGCGAAGATACAAAAAAGCGTATCTTTGAGATTGCCGAACAACTTTCCTACACGAAAAGAAAAGCGAGAAAAAAAGTGTACCGCAATATCGCGTTTGTGCACTGGGTAAATGACCAACAAGAGTTAGAAGACCTCTACTACATGGGGATACGCCACGGAATTGAACAGCAAATGGAGAAATACCATTTAAATTTAGTTAAATTTTTAGTCGATGAAATTGAAAAAATACCATCCGATATTGATGGTTTAGTTGCTGTTGGTCGTTTTAATCGGGAACATATTGAAGCTTTTCATCAGTTAACCGAGCATGTTGTCTTGATAGATTCGGACTTCGAACATGATGGCTGTGATGTTGTATTAACCGATTTTTCCAAAGTAATTCGTCAGGCAGTTGATCATCTATTATCCATTAATATTGACTCGATTGGCTTTATCGGTGGAAAGGAAACATTAAAGGGATCCATCCAACCTACAACAGATATTCGAGAAAGGTATTTCAGAAGTTATTTAGAAGAAAAAAACATATTAGATGAAACGAAACTGATTACAAGTGGATATGATGCAATGAGTGGCTATCACGCAATGAAGACCTATTTAGAAACTAGTATATTAGAAAGTCAAACTGCTTTTATTACTGCAAATGATCCGATTGCTATAGGTGCAATGAAGGCAATTCATGAAAAAGGCTTACAAATTCCTGAAAATATTGCAATAGTGGGTATTAATGATATTAGCATTTCCCAATATTTGTATCCTGCTTTAACTACTGTTAAAATAGAGAAAGAATTAATGGGTATGACTGCTATTGACTTACTCATGGAGCGATTAAAAGAAGGTAGAACGATTAGTAAAAAAGTTTATATTGATACTGATTTAGTCGTTCGTGAAACTACCGTTAGTTCTAGTAAATAATATGTGTAGGAGGGATGTAATTGTCTGTATCATGGTACGTACCGAGAATCATCCTCACTGTCTTAATTTTAAGTAGTTTATTTGTTTCCTATTTTGTTTCTTTGGAATGGGGTCAAATCTGCTTAATTAGTAGTATGTTACTTTCTTTACTGTACCTATTTATTGAAGGCGGCATACGAAAGAGAAGCAAAAGCTCAACGGATTAAAATTTCCTACCAACATTAGATTCTTCTAGGGTAATATCGGATATTAGCTGTCCAATATTAGATTGTCGCATTTAAAATCAGATTCTGGCTAAGCAATGTCGGATATCAGGTGGTTAACATTAGATTCTTGGCTCCTAACATCAGATTGGTACTCAGTTGACCCCACTTCCCCGTGAAGTTTCTATCTATTCACCTATGGGAGTTATTCGACATTGATAGCCGCTTATTCTATTTTGACATATGCATATCTGATTTTGATAACCATTAATCCGATTTTCACAATCACTTATCCGATTTTCACAATCACTTATCCGATTTTCACAATCACTTATCCGATTTTCACAATCACTTATCCGATTTTCACGACCACTTATCCGATTTCCACGACCACTTATCCGATTTTCATACTCCATGATGTAAAAAGCGCTTGAAGATAGTCTTCAAGCGCTCATCTTTATTCTAGTAATGAATCGAAAAATTCAGGTGTTTTGTCCATACTTTCTCCATTATGGATTAAGACAACCCACTTATCCTCAAAACCTGCAATATCATTAAAGACATCTAAATGATTCGTTCCGATTCCGTAGATCTCTCCTGTGCCAAAATCCTCAAGAGCTACTTCTTCCTGCTCCAACGCTTCTAAATCTAGAAACTCATTTAATGGTCGAAGTCCATCCTGCTCAAGCAGTTCTAAACCGTAGTCCTCTTCTACAACCATAGCATCTACCATTCCAACCGCAATACGAGCAACGAGTTTTTGTACTTGCTCTGGCGATTGGTGACCTAAGGAACCACCTTGATGCATAATGTAATCAACTGCTATCTCAAAATCATCAAAATAATTCTCATTTAAGTCTGCACGTAATATATCCACTTGTTCATATGGAATAGGTGCCACTACCATAACGTTATATTGAGGCGGTGTCTCTTTAAATATATTTACTAGCATAGAAACAATAAAGGCTATAAGAGCTATGGATCCAATAATATGCCACTTATAATATTCCCAAATGTAATCAACTGCTTCTTTAAATGTCATCGTTTTCAGTGTTTCGATTAACTTTTTCATGTAATCTGTATTCCCCTTCAGCGTACGATCTATGTACATAGTATATCATAAAGAAGCCGTTTTCTTTAGCGAATTTGTATAGTAATTTTGTGTAAATATCCTAAGTAATAAGATAGCCACCGGTTAACTGCCCGATGGCTACCTATTGAAAAAATATGACATATTATTTTAATTGGTTCTCCAACCAAGGAATTGACTTTCTTCCGCTGATCTGATGCTTTCCAGGGAAAATATCATAGTCAAAGTTTTCAGAACGACTTTTGTAACCATCCTGCACTTCCTTAATAGCCTGACGCGTATATTCAACTGGGAAAATATGATCCTGTTCTCCCGCTTCAATAAATAATTTTCGAGGAGCTATTAAGCTAATCCATTCAGGTAATTCAGCATAATGCAAAATTCCCGGGATATAGTTATCGATACAATGACGTATTGACATAATGCTGCCCTTAAATGTATTTGGATAACAAGAAAGAACAACTGCTTGTGGACGCTCGTCGAGTACAGCCGTAAATGTTGAAATTACCGAACCACCGGAGAATCCCATCATACCAATATTGTCTTTTATTACGTCATCTTGAGTTTCGATAAAATCAAGTACTTTACGCGCTTCCCATACCCTTAGCCCAGCTAGCGTTTTTCCTTCCATAAGTAGGTTTTTCGACATTGCTTCACACGAATTAATATTACTTGCTTCTATATCTCTTTTTAGTCTGCGTGTCCCAAATCCAATAACTTCTGGAAGGAAGACTTTCAAACCTCGCTTTACGAGCTTCAATGCAAATTGATTATGAATCGTAGGCTCTGGTTCTGGTTCGCCATCTATAGTTAAGCCGATCGCTTCATTTACACCTGTCCCATGCCCATGAATAGCCAATACGGTTGGATGGACGGTCTTGCCAGTTTTCGGAGTCAATATGTACATCGGTATTTCTAGTAATTCTGTAACTGGCAACATCACATATTCACTTGTATATTCATCAAACTCTTTTACTTCTATTACGCGAGGCTCTTGCTGTATCACATTTTCATCTAGATAGGTAAAATCACCGAGCAATTTCGAAAGATTTGTTTTAAGCGTATGTTTTCTTTCAACAGGTCCTACTGCTTGAAAAGCTTCTTCCATCGCATGTTCATACATTTCATCGAATAGTTTATCTAACGAATTCAATTCCTATCACCTCACTAATATTGTAAAAAACTTCGTTCCAATCCTTTCACATTTTCGTCCAATCAAAGCCTATCGTATTTAAAAATGATTTAGCCAAAATAGTGTGTCCCGTCTGATTTGGATGCACGCGATCCCACGCTAATGCTGCAGCATATAGGTCGTCAAGTACTTCCAAAAATGCATCTTGGGTATCAATAAAAATCGTTCCTTCTTCTTCGGATATCTTTTTCACAATTGCACCATACTCATCCATTTTCGCACGCATTAAATCCGACGCATTTTGTTCAATGTAAAACGGAGTCATTAATACAATTTGCTTAGCTACAGCTTGAGTTTCTTTTACGAGTGAGCGCAATGTTTCCTCATATTCTTCTATATATACGTGGTGCTCCTTTATATTTGGTGAGTCGAATTGACGCCAAACATCATTTATTCCAATCATAATAGAAACCCAATCAGCTTCCTGACTCATGATATCTTCTTGCCATCTAGCTTTTAAGTCTCTAACCGTGTTTCCAGAAATCCCCTTATTCACTACTCGAACTCCTAATTCAGGATAAGTAGATTGTAAGAAAGAATCTACAATAGATACATAACCATTTCCAAGTGCTTGAAATAGTCCCTCTCCCTCTGGCTTCGCTCGATCACAATCCGTTACTGAATCTCCAATAAAAATTAGTTTATCTCCTTTTTCCAAAAGCATAACACACCACTCTCCTCTATATATCTACCATTATAAGTATACTTTTCTGCCTTCCTTTGCACTTTGTATAGCTGCAAAAACCATTTCCATACTTTTTAAATTGTCACGGCAATCTGTCTCTGCCAATCTATCATTTTCAATAGAACTAAACATCTCATCCAAGCAACCGTCATGTTCTTCTCTCCCACTCCAACTAAGCGGAGCTTCTACCTTTTCGGTCGGTAAAAAGAAACCTTTTTCATCTTTATTCACAACTTCTGCAGTTGGTAAGTGGACACCATCCCATTTAGCAGTTCCTTTTGTACCAATAATTCGCCAATCCCCTTCCCATGAGGTTGGGAATCCTTCTGCACACCATGAACCTCTATATGTAAAGACAGAGCCATCATCCATTTCGAAAATACACACCGCAGAGGCGTTTCCTTTATACCAAGAACCTTCTGGATTAAATTCATAACAATAGACAGATTTGGCGTTAGCTCCAGATATAAATCGCGCTTGGTCAAACGTATGGATTGCCATATCCACTATTAGCGGACTATCCATCATATCTCTAAATCCACCAAAATGCGGTCCAAGGAAAAAATCGGCATGATACGTATGTGCTTTACCGATGATTCCTTCGTTTAACCAATCGCGCAATGAGCGAATGCTCGGAAGGAATCTTCTGTTTTGCATAACGGTATAATTTTTCCCTGTTTGTTCTGCTACAGCGACAATTTCTTTTGCATCCTCCAAATTCTCAGCCATTGGTTTCTCTCCAAAAACGTGACAACCATGGTTGAGTGATTGCGTTACAACATCCTTATGGGCAGCAGGAATCGTAACATCAAGAACTAAATTTGGATGCGTTTTCAAAATTGCATCCTTTAAAACTGTGAAAACAGGTACAGAAAGATTATACTGCTCTGCTTTTTTTCGTGCAGCATCTTCACTAATATCGACTAGTGCAACAATTTCTGCATTATCTCGGGTGATTACATAATCTAGCCATCGGTTCGCCATATTTCCACAACCTGCTAATACTATTCTATGCTCCAACATAACACCCTCTTTCTCCTTCATATCATATCTAAATATTTAGTAAAATTCTATTCTTTTTACTCTTAAAATTATATTATTTCATACTATCATTTTATAACACCTTTAATACGAAATAATAGTGGATAACAAAAACTCTCCAAAAGCCTCGTTTGCCAATGGAGAGTACACTACTGTTATAAGGTTATTGTTACGTCTTGATTGCCTGCTTGCACTTCTATTTTTTTGACACCAACAACCTCTATATAATATTTTTTATCCAAGCCTTTCGTAGTGACTGTGAGTTGTTTCCCATCTCTAGCTACTTGTACGTTTCCTATTTTCTCACCTTTACTATTAACTAAATTACGTGCTAGTTTAGCATTTTCTTCTATCGCATACAGTTTCACCGTTAAACCATCCGTATAATCATAGACTGGTGTTTCTTCACTAGTTCCAACTGGGAGAATTGTATTTGGCCGTACAAATAATGGTAGACTGAAGTAATCATATTTTTCTTCTATCCATGTACCTCCTTCTACTACTTCACCCGTTAACAAATGAGTCCATTTTCCTCTAGGAAGATAAAAAGAACCAATACCTTCCTCATTAAAAATTGGTGCTACTAAAATAGAATCACCAAACATATACTGTCGATCTAATGTATGTGTTAACGGATCTTCTGGATATTCCATTACCATTGAGCGCATTACAGGTACACCAGTTTCATTGTTTTCTACCGCTTGACCGTATAAATATGGCATCAAACTATTTTTAAGCTTTGTAAAATGACGTGCCACATCTACCGCTTCATCGTCAAATAACCATGGAACTCGGTAGGAATGACTTCCATGAAAACGGCTATGACTAGACAATAAACCAAATGCTGTCCAGCGCTTAAATACATCCGGAGTTGCAGTGCTTTCAAATCCACCGATGTCATGGCTCCAATACCCGAAACCAGATGTAGTTAAAGAGAGACCACCACGTAAACTTTCTGCCATTGCATCATATGTTGAGTCACAGTCACCACCCCAGTGAACAGGGAATTTCTGACCACCTGTTGTTGCAGAACGAGCAAAAACAATCGCTTCGTCTTCTCCAACCTCTCGCTTCAGCAAATCAAATACTACCTCATTAAACATATAAGAATAAAAATTATGCATTTTTTGTGGATTAGAACCATCTGCGTACACGACGTCTGTCGGAATCCGTTCGCCGAAATCTGTTTTAAACGAGTCTACTCCCATATCGAGCAGCGCCTTTAATTTATCCTGGTACCAGTTCACAGCTTCGGGGTTCGTAAAATCAACAATCCCCATACCCGCTTGCCATAAATCCCACTGCCATACATCACCATTCGGCCGCTTAATCAAATAGCCTTTTTCCATACCTTCATCAAATAATGGAGACTTTTGTGCTATATAGGGATTAATCCATACACAGATTTTTAAGCCTTTATCCTTTAATCGACGTAGCATGCCTTCAGGATCTGGAAAATTGCGACGATCCCAAATAAAGTTGCTCCATTCGAATTCCTTCATCCAGAAGCAATCAAAATGAAAAACACTTAAAGGAATCCCACGCTCTGCCATCCCATCTACAAAATGGTTGACAGTTTCCTCGTTATAGTCTGTAGTAAATGAAGTAGAAAGCCATAACCCAAACGACCAAGCTGGCGGTAAAGCTGGTCGACCAGTTAATTCTGTATAACGGCTCACAACCTCCTTCGGCGACGGTCCGTGAATAAAGTAATAGTCTAAATATTCGCCCTCTACACTCCACTGAGAACGTGAAACCATTTCTGAACCGAGTTCATAACTCACTTCTTCTGGATGGTTAACAAATACACCGTATCCTTTACTGCTTAGAAAAAACGGTATGTTTTTATACGATTGTTCCGAGCTCGTGCCACCATCACGGTTCCATATATCGACGGATTGACCATTTTTAACGAAAGGAGTAAAACGTTCACCTAAACCATATAAATTCTCTCCTACCCCTAATCGTAACTGACCACGCATATACGTTTTATTTTCTGGTCCTTCTATCCAGGCAAATCCTTTTCCATCTGTATCTGTCAAAATTCGCTGACTATTGGAAAAGCTTAATGCAAAATTTTCCTTAGCAATCGTTAGCTTCAGACTACCGGTTTGAATCGTTATACTTTCATCATTTTCTTCTACTTCGAGAGTTTTCTTATTATCCGTTACCTCAAAGTTTGGATATTTTGCTTTTCCAC
Source organism: Gracilibacillus halotolerans (assembly GCF_014206945.1). Taxonomy (GTDB): domain Bacteria; phylum Bacillota; class Bacilli; order Bacillales; family Amphibacillaceae; genus Gracilibacillus; species Gracilibacillus halotolerans. The sequence continues at coordinate 277,327 of NZ_JACHON010000002.1, read as the reverse complement.
CTTTGAAATGCCATGTTTGTACACGGATTACATCTTCCATTGGTGAAGAAATCGTAATCGTTAATAATGGACCATCTAATGTATCACCACGATGGTTGATATATTTACAAGGTGCATATAATGTTACACTGCCATCGTCCTGCTCTATCTCGTGAACAAGCTTTGGAAAATGTATCGAGTAGCCTTCTCGAACCATCCAGTTTCCATCCGTGAATTTCATACTAGTATTCCTCCTTCAAAATATATACATCTCTTCCCTCAATTTCAGCATTTCCTGAAAAGTGTTTACCAGACAATAAGTCCTTCAATCGTTTTGAACCAGTATCAAAAGTAGATGATTCAGCATTGTGATTCAATACGAACCATATTGTCTCACCATTTTTTTGTCGTGTAGTTACTTCTACACCATTAACAGAAACTAAGCCAGGTTCTATTCCCTTTTCTTCGATAACGGTTTCAACAAAATCATTCATAAAGTTTTCATCTGGGGATGAAGCAATATAATATGCTTTTCCTTTTCCATACTGATTTCGCGTTAGTACTGGCATACCTTGATAAAAATCGGAGCCATAAGTAGCAAGAACTTCTGCAGTTTCTTCATGAATTAAATCGAATAGGATATGACATGAATATTCTCCATGTAGATGACCGTAAGGCTGCTTAAATACGATCTCGTTAGAACGAGTTGGTTCTAATGCATCTATTTCTTCTGCCCAAATACCAACTAACTCACGAAGCTCACCTGGATAACCGCCTAAAGTGACTAAATCCCGTTCGTCTACTATGCCACTGAAAAAGGTTGTTACAAACGTTCCACCCTGTCTAACAAAGGCTTTCAATCGATCCGCTAGACCATTCTTCAACATATACATCACCGGCGCAATGACAATATCATACTTAGAAAGGTCTTCTTCAACAGACACCAAATCGACAGGTATGTTTTTTTGATAAAATGCATCATAAAACTTGTGTACTTCCTTGACATAGTCTAGTGCAATGGAAGGACCACTAGATAAATCGATTGCCCAACGATTCTCCCAATCAAATATAATTGCTACCTTAGCATCAACCGTTGCATCGATTAGTTGATCTTCTAGTTGTTGTAACTCGTTACCTAAATGAGCACTTTCTCGAAAAACTCTCGTATGTTCATGGCCAACATGCTCAATCACTGCTCCATGATATTTTTCCGTAGCACCTCTTGATCTCCGTAACTGAAAAAACATTACCGTATCTGCCCCATGTGCAACTGCTTGATAACTCCATAACCGCATTACACCAGGCCTTTTTAACGAATTATATGGCTGCCAATTTTGTTGGCTCGGTGTCTGTTCCATTAGGATGAATGGCTGACCGCTTTTCAACCCCCTCATCAAATCATGTGTCATCGCAGTTAAACTAACTGGTGTATCAATAGACGGGTAGTTATCCCACGAGACAACATCCATCTCCCTACCCCACTTAAAGTAATCTAATTCTGGATATAATCCCATTAAATTTGTTGTCACTGGTGTATCAGGAGTATGTTTTTTAATAACATCCCTTTCAAGTCGAAATACATCCAAAAGACTTTCTGACTGAAAGCGACGATAATCTAGTGAAATTCCTTGAAAGTTTGTATTTTGTCCACCTTGCCATTCTTCACTTAGACCATTCGGTGCAACTATTTCGTCCCAATCGTAAAAAGTATGTCCCCAAAACGCTGTATTCCAAGATTCGTTCAATTCATCCATCGTTTTGTACTTTCGTCTTAACCAGACTCGAAATTCTTTTTGACAGTTCTCACAATAGCAATAGCCACCATATTCATTTGATACATGCCAAAGCAGAACAGCGGGGTGATCTTTGTACCTTTCTGCCAGCTTTTCTGCAAGTCGTTCTGCATATTTTCTATATGTAGGACTGTTAGGACAAGAATTATGCCGACCGCCAAATTGGCGCTTTCTACCTTCAAAATCAACTCTGCGAATATCTGGGTATCGTTTCGCCATCCAAGCCGGGTGTGCAGCAGTACTTGTTCCGAGACAAACATACACACCATTACGATGAAGTCGATCCAACGTATTATCTAAATTGGCAAAGTTATAGGTTGTTTCATCCGGTTGTAATTCTGCCCAAGCAAAAACATTTATCGTCGCAACATCAATTCCTGCTAGCTTAAACATTCGCATATCTTCTAGAACCGTTTCCTCATCCCATTGTTCTGGGTTGTAGTCCCCACCATACCAAATCTTCGGTAGACTTTTACTAACCATACATTCATCCCTCCATACATTTGTATAATGCACCAAGCATCCCAGCATCGTTTAAATGACAGCAAGGCTCGATAGGCACCTCAATGTCCTTCCAAGAAGGTATCTTATTTAAAGAGCGTGTTAGTTGTGTATACAAATCTGTGCGACTACTGATAGCACCACCAATTAAGATTTTTTCAGGATTTAAGGTAGCCGCCAAATTGAAAATTCCATAACTTACGTAATCAAACCACTTTTCCATAATCCGAGCGACTGCAGCATCATTTTTAGCATTGGAAAATACCTCTTCCCCTTTTACACTCTGTGCTTCGGGTAGATTTTTTAACGTTTTATATTGTTGGATTAGTGCACTTGTTGAAGCAATGCTATGTAAATTTTGATAACCATTCTCCATTCCATCCACAATCATGAGACCAAATTCACCAGCTTTAAAACTGGATCCGTTCACAATTTTCCCATTCACAAAAATTCCGCCACCAATACCAGTTCCAATTGTCAGACAAATAAAGTTATCACATCCAACAGCATTACCTGTTAATTTTTCTGCTAAGGTTGCGCAATTTGCATCATTTTCTATGACGATTGGTATTTCAACATTCTCACTTAACAATTTTTTAATGTTGTTTCCGTGCAGAATATCAAAAGCACCTGCAAACTGGGCATATCCAGTCTGTGGATTAATAAAACCTGGAAAGCTAATACCGATTTTCTCAATGGTATATTGTTGTGTGATCTCTGATACAACTTGAGAAAAATCAGCTATAAAATCGTTCGTCGTATCTCGGCGTGTTCGATACGAATCTTTATATAGAAAACACATCTTATCATCTAGTACACCATATTTTACGCGTGTGCCTCCGATATCAAAGCAAAGATACTTTTTGCTCATTTCTCACACTTCTTTCTCTTCTATTGAGACAAGCCTGAAGCCACACATGTGGATCAGGCTTGTTTGGTACTTACTTATTCCATCGTACCCCATAGCTCCATAATTTCTTTTGTTTTTTCCGTCATTAATTCATTTGCTTTATCAATGTTCATTGCTTCCAATTCTTTAATCATTGCGTCCCATGCCGCATCAAAATCCTCTGGTTTTCCTAAAATAGCTTGTGTGATACGTTGTTCTGTTAAGTCATCTGCTTTTTGTTGGATAATTTCTAAATCACTACCAGATTCAATCGTATAGTTTGCTACACTCCCATGTTTGGAGATGCCAAGTTCATCTTTTTGAGGGAACCAATCTGTCCAATTGTCCAAGCCATACTCAGGTAATACTTCTTTTTCTGCAGCATTTAAATTTTCAATAATTTGTTCTTCATTATTAGGCGTAATCGATTGTCCTGAAGAGTCAACAGCACCATTACCCCATTGTGGGAATGGATAGATATAATAGCCAACGCCAGTGTCTTTCGCATAATTTGCATCACTATTCATTCGTTCGCGTTCATCTTCATGCATAACACGTTGACCATCTACGATATCATAATGCTCTCCTTCAATACCCCAATTGGTAAGTATTTGAGCCTCTTCTGAAGCCATCCAATCTAAAAATTCGAATGCTTTTTCTTGGTGTTCACTTGTGGAGGAGATTGCAATTCCCCAGCCACCTGCAAATCCATAATCCTTTAGAGCTTGCGATTGATAGTTTTCATCCAATGTTACCGGAAGTGGCGCATACGTTCTCCACTCTTTTCCATCAGCTATAAGTGCTTTATCCGCGTCACCAAAATTCCAATTTTGATCCGCTACTGCCAGCACTCGACCAGACGAGATTTTTGAAATATACGTATCGTGTGTTTGGGTAAAGGATTCAGGATCTAATAATCCTTTCGCATTCATTTCATTTAGCCATTTAAAGTATTCTTTCATTTCTGGTAATAGAAATTTGTAGGTTGTTTCCCCTGTATCATCATCGACTGCCCACTGACCATCATCAGGAAGTCCAGCTGCAAATCCAGCAGGGTTTCCAACGGTTATTAACCAACGCCAATCACTACCGAGTAAAGATAATGGAATTGTTTTCTGTCCATCAATTTCAGGATATTTCTCCATATACTCCGTTAACGCAGCTTCTAATTCGTCTAATGTATTTATTTCTGGGTAGCCAAGTTCACGTAAGACATCCAATTGAACTTGGAAGGTACCACTCGGTTCCCAGACTGCTGTTTCCACACCATAGGTTCCGACCGTATAAATACTTGGATCGTCTATTGATCGACGTAACCGATCTAATTGATCCCCGTACATGGCTTTTAAGTTGTCACCTTTTTCTTCAATAAGATCGTCAAGCTTAATAACTGCACCTGCCTCAATTAACTTACCAATATCTCCTTTTGCAAAAATCAAGTCCGGATAATCGCCACTAGCAATCATTAATGGAATTGCTTCTTCATTCCCACCGACAGGATAGTCCATTTCAAGGACAACTCCTGTTTCTTCGGTAATTTTTTGAGCGATTAGATCATTAAACTCTTTTTCCTCACCATCAGCGTTAAACAACGTTAATGTTACTGGTTCATCCGATGAGACCTCTGTGTTGTCGTCAGTAGATTCCGAATCATTAGAATCAGACCCACTAGGATCGTCACTTCCGCATGCTGCAAGAAAAGTCAGCAGTGTAACTATAAGTACTAGTAGTAATAAATTGGATTTCCTTCTCATTTTTATCTCCTCCATTAAGTTAAAATATATTAATAGAAATTAATAACTTAGCTTTTCACCGCTCCTAAAGTTAATCCTGTTACAAAATACTTTTGTAGAAATGGATAAACTAACAAAATCGGAACGGTTGCAATAATTGTAATCGCCATTTTAATCGATTGCGGATTTGTTTGACCCGCAATTACTTGTGCATTTTGCTGATTTATATCTCCTGCTGACATTTGCGCATTATCAAGTATTTTCATTAATTCAAACTGTAACGTAGTCAAAGCTTCATTTCCCCGGGCATATAAATACGTGTCAAACCAACTATTCCATTGACCTACCGCTAAAAATAAGGAGATTGTAGCAATTACTGGCAAACATAATGGAATAATAATTCGAGAGAAGATAACAAAGTCATTGGCACCATCCATTTTCGCCGATTCTTCTAAAGCTACTGGTAAATTATCCATAAATGAACGAATGACGATAACGTTAAATGCTGACAGTAGCATCGGCCAAATATATACTTGGAAGTCATTGATTAAGCCTAGTTGACGGATTAGCATGTACTCTGGGATTAGACCTCCACTAATAAACATTGTTAAAACTAGTAGAAAACCGACGAAACCATTAAATACAAAATCTCTTCTACTTAGCACATAAGCAAGCATTGTACTCGCTATAATACCAGCCAGTGTTCCTACAATTGTCCTTAAGATTGACATAGAAAATGCTTGTAACAATCGGTCGTTACTGCCAAATATCTCTTGATAATTTGCAAAAGTAAAATCTCGCGGCCAAATATGAATGCCACCTCGTGCTGTATCAATTGCGTTGTTTAACGAGATTGCTAATATGTTCAAGAATGGGTATAAAGTAATTACAATCACGACAAACATAAATAATGTTAAGACGATATCAAAAGTAGTTATTTTACGTTTTTTCATTTTGAGCTCCTTTCGCATTAGAATACTCTACCTTCACCTATTCGTTTAGCGATCCCATTACATATTAGAATTAAAATAACACTTATAACAGATTTAAAAATACCTATCGCCGTACCAAAGGAATAGCGGAACATTCCAATACCGTAATCCAGAGCGTATAAATCAATAACGAGTGCCTTCTCCATAACAATGTTATTTCCTAAAAGCATTTGCTTTTCGAAGCCAATATTTATTAAATTTCCTATATTTAAGATTAAAAGCACGATAATAACAGAGCGTATACTTGGTAAGGTAATATGCCACATTTGTCGCCATCTGCTAGCACCATCAACTTTCGCTGCTTCATAAAGTTGGGGGTCGACACCTGCCATTGCCGCTAAATAGATAATGGCGTTCCAACCAGTCTCTTTCCACACATCTGCTGCTGTTACAATGCCCCAAAACATATCCGGATTTGCCATAAAATTAATTGGTGAATCTATTAAGCCAATACCAGTTAATATATTATTAATAACTCCCTCCGGCGATAACATCGTAATCACAATGTTGGCAACGATAACCCATGAAACAAAATGCGGGAGATAAGATATTGTCTGTGTCCATTTTTTTAACGCCATAAATCGCATCTCGTTTAGTAATAGTGCAAAAAAGATAGCGGATCCTGTTCCGAATACTAGACCTAATATTCCCATTCCTAAGGTGTTCTCTAATGCTCGGTAGAACATTGGCTCATTAAATAAATCTTTGAAATGCTTCCAGCCTACCCAATCTTGTTCCCACACACTAAATTGCGGTTTATAATCTTGAAAGGCCATCGTCCAACCAGCCACAGGAATATATTTAAAGATTATTAGCCAGATAACAAATGGTAGTGCCATTAATAACAGCATCTTTTGAGTGGAAAGTCGCTTCCAAAATCCTTTACCATTTTGCTTAGAATATTTCTTCTTTTGTGTAGCAGGTTTTACCTGACTCTCAATAATTGTGCTGGCTTCAGGCATATTTGACGCATTACTAGACGTTTGATTCATTATTTTCCCCCTCACCTGATAGACCAATTTTGTAAGCGTTTCATTATAAACTCATTATAATAGAAAGCGTTTTCTATAAAAACATCACTTTTGAGACATAAAACCATGTAAAAAGTAGATATTTCCTTGCATGTGACGATGTTAGATTTTCTGCCTTGAATGTAGTTACTATAAGTAATTTATAAGCCTGTTCCCACAAAGTGGAAGCAGGCTTATAAACGAGTATTATTTTGTACCCCAGAGCTCCATAATATCTTGTGTTTTTTGTGTCATTAATTCGTTTGCTCTTGCGATATCCATTGCTTCTAACTCTTCTAGCATCGAATCCCATGCTTGGTCAAATTCAGCAGGATCGCCTAGAATAGCTTGGGTTATACGCTGTTCCGTTAAATCATCTGCTTTTTGCATGATAATTTCTAGGTCACTTCCCGCTTGAATATTATAACTAAATGCTTGCCCGTGATTCGACACACCTAACTCCTCAGCTGGTGGAAACCAATCTGTCCAGTTATCCATACTATACTCGGAAAGAACTTCTTTTTCCGCAGCATTTAAATTTTCGATAATTTGCTCTTCATTATTCGGGGTAATTGGCTGACCAGAGGAATCAACTGCTCCAATTCCCCATTGAGGAAATGGATAGACATAATAGCCAACTCCTGTTTCCTTTCCGTAATTAGCATCTGTATTCATACGATTTCGGTCCTCTTCCTTCATCTTACGTTCACCATCAACAACATCGTAATGGACACCTTCTATTCCCCAATTAACAAGAATTTGTGCTTCTTCGGAGGCCATCCAGTCTAAAAACTCAAATGCTTTTTCTTGATGTTCAGTTGTGGAAGAAATGGCTATACCCCAGCCACCTGTATAACCATAGTTTTTTATACCTTGGTGAACGTATTCCTCACCTAAAGTAACAGGTAAAGGTGCGTATGTTCTCCATTCTTTACCGTCTGCCACTAATGCCATGTCCGCGTCACCAAAATTCCAATTTTGATCTGCAATCGCTAAAACACGACCAGAAGACAATTTTGAAATGTACGTATCATGTGTTTGTGTAAACGATTCCTGGTCTAGTAAGCCTTTAGCGTTCATGCCATTTAACCATTTAAAATACTGCTTTATTTCTGGCAATAAAAATTTATACGTCGCTTCGCCAGTATCATCATTTACTGCCCATTGTCCATCCCCTGCTAAACCAGCTGCAAACCCAGCCGGGTCACCTACTGTAATTAACCAGCGCCAATCACTACCTAATAAGGATAATGGGATTGTCTTTTGGCCATCTATTTCAGGATATTTCTCCACATATTCAGTAAGTGCAGCTTCTAAATCCTCCAACGTTTTTATCTCAGGATAACCAAGCTCTCGTAAAACGTCTAATTGCACTTGGAAGGTACCACTTGGCTCCCATACAGGTGAATCGACTCCGTATGTCCCAACCGTATAAATACTAGGGTCTTCAAGAGAATGTCTTAATCTGTCAAGCTGGTCACCATACATTGCTTTCAAATTTGAGCCTTTCTCTTCGATTAAATCATCTAGCTTGATAACAGCACCTGCTTCAATTAGCTTACCGATATCTCCCTTAGCAAAAATTAGATCAGGATAATCACCACTTGCAATCATTAATGGTACTGCCTCTTCATTACCACCAACTGGATAATCAAATTCCAAGACAACTCCCGTTTCTTCGGTAATCTTTTGAGCAACCGCGTCATTAAACTCTTTTTCTTCTCCATCAGCATTAAATAATGTTAAAGTTATTGGTTCATCTGTGTCTGAATCATCATCGTCTTTTGTATTTGTGTTATTCGTACTTTCATTTCCACATGCGGCTAAAAAAATGACTAAAAAAAGTGCTACCAACAAATTGTACTGCTTTTTCACCTTTACTTCCCCTCCATTTAATAAAAATGTATATTAATTAATCAATTAATACCTTAGATACTTACGCTTATTTTCAATCATTTTATTTAGTTAGGAAGTAAGTCATCGTTAGCACTAATACACTTTATTGAAAGCGCTTTCTGTTTATTATATTAGAAGGAACTTGTATGAAAAACAGTACTTTCTAGATATAAAACCATGTAAAAAGGAGATATCAATAAACTTGATACAGTAAAAAGTATGATTAATAAAATCCATCCTCACACGATGTAAGAATGGATTTTGTAACTTCTATATAAATTCTTATTTCAATAAATTGTCTAGCTGCTTGAACGTTTCCTCGATTTTCTCTTTACGTATACTAAATTCACTTGCTCCTGTTTCTTTTTGAATCAAGTAAGATTCATTATTTATTGGGATTAAGGCTATTCTCTCTGTTAACTCACCCTTTTCTTCTGTCTCAATTGTGTACGCTATTTCGATTTCTGCATTATTCGAATTCGTCGTTTGATTACCTACATAGGTATCAAACGTTAATCCTGCTAAATACGGGTACACTTTCTTAAATGCGTTGTCTTCTATCTCTTGATTATTTAAAGTAATCGCTAATCCATCATTTTGCTGTTCGATTTCTAGATGATACGTTTTTTGAGAGGTCTTAATTTTAATATCTTTCGTTACTTCCAACGCAACAATATGCATAAACTTGTCAATCATGTCGAATGATTGCTTGCTAAACGGTTCCAACAATTCCGTATTTATGGTCATTGTTTCATTATTATCCTCTCTGGATATATAATAGTGATTGTTTTTAGCAGGATTTCCTATGAATAAAGTTTCTTCTTCTGTTTTACTTCGGAACGTAATATGAAAATCAGACTCCTCGATTCCTGTCTCCGTATCATCTTGAACTACATTCGATAGTTTAAGCTCTGGGATTCCTTGATAGATTTCCTCCATTGCTTGAAATGTCACACTATAAATTCCTTCATAAGGCTTCCACATATACCAGCCGCTTATATGTGCAATTTTCTCTTCCTTTGTATAAGGTGCATCCCTTTTTAATACAATTTCTTCTGTTCCATTAAAAATGACAATCTCTACTAGTTCATTTATTGGAATGGTTACAAGTCTCTGATCCATTAAATCGGATGGCTTTAAAGGGATCGTTTCGATGTATTGCCTATCTACTAAATAAATCGTTTGTGTCTCACGATGTTCTACATAATATTTGGTTTGATTGTTATTTAACTGTCCGACACTAAAGCTCTGCGTGTTACCATCATCGTCTGTCAGCTCTACCGTCACATTTGGGAAATCTAAATGAACATCTTTTCTTGCAATCGCTACTTCTTTACCCTTTAAATTTCTTATAGTATGAATTAAAGCATCTAGTTTCTCTGCTTCTAACTTTTGCTCTATTCCATCTACTTCCCAGCTGTTCTTTATCTTTGTAGCCTCCACTTTCTCATTAGCTAATACACGAAAAGCTTGGATTTCACCTAAATCAGTAAACAATTCAACATGCTCTACTGTCTCTTCCTTATCTGAAGAAGCTCTCATATTCATGACGATAGTGAGAATCATACTAATGACAATAATAGCTACCGTAATGCCGATAATTTTAGATTTTTTCATTGTCATCTTACTTACCTCATTCCCTAACCAGTTCATCTTCCATTACTTCAAACGGTTTTCTCATATTAAACATGATAAAAAAGGCGACAACACTCATACAAAACAAAATGGAAAAGCTTGGAGCAAATAAGTAAATAAATATAAGTGAAGCTAGAGTGGAAAGGTGTAATAAAGTCGTTTTAAAAAACTTAAAAATCGAATAAACCGAAACAATAAGTAAATTTTTCAGTCTTACTTCAAATCTAGTTAGTATTGGAATGGCATATAGCATAATAAATAAACTAAAAATAAGTAAAACCCATAATGCGGGACTTAACACAGACATATTTAGATTCGTATACCGGATGTCTACTAGTAAAATAACAATCACTGTCCACTGAATGAACCAATATGTGAAACTTATTTTAAAAAGCTGTCTATAATACTTCCAAAAATCCATAAAAGGACGGATATCTTTTGTTCGGATTAACTTTCCCATCATCGCATACAATGCGCATAAAGAAGGTCCAGCAGGCAATAAAGCAATATAGAAAACTAGAATATTATCTAACGTCCATTCAAAAAATAGTAACGCAATAATAAATAGTAGATTCGCTAGCAGGAATTGTAGATTCGCAATAATAAAGTAATAGATATATTGAGCAAAGACATAGAGTGGACGTTCATTTATTAATTTGGCCATTGCTGATTCCCCCTTTTTTTACGCTTTTTTGATACTCTCTCGGACTCATTCCTGTTTGCTTTTTAAATTTTTTATAAAAATAATCATGGTTGGAATAACCGATTTTTTCAGATATTTCGTACACTTTCCATTGCTTTTCTAGTAGAAGCTCCTTTGCCTTCTCAATTCGCACATCATCTAAAAAATGATGAAAATATTCCCCAGTTTCTTTTTTGAACTTTTTTCCTAAATAGGAGGGGTTGTAGTTAAATAATTCTGCCATAGTCTTTAGAGATAGTTCTTTATAGTAATAATGTTTCGTATAATCTATCATTCGCTCTGTAAGATCTTCTGGATTTATAAATATGTTCACTTCTTGGGATAGCTGCAATAAATGATCTCGTACTCTTTCCAACATTTCTTGTAAATGTGATGAGCCATATATTAATGGGAATACTTCTTCGTTATTTGGTAACTGGATCTCGGAATGCTCTGACTTTAATGCGATATAGATACTTTTTAACATATCAATCATATCTGCTTTTGTTCGTTCTTTTGAAAAATGGTTTCTTTTACAGTACGTTTCATATTTTAGAAAGTAATCATCGAGTCGTTCATCATCTTGGAATTGCAAGCAATTAATAATTTTCTCTACAAAGTCTTCGTTTAATTCTGTGTATTCCTTTGCTACGATATCCTTTGGAGTGAGAACCATTTTATTACCATAATGAAATGTAATTCTGTGTAGTTTTTTTATTCTCTCATAATAATTAACTGCTTGATCTAACTTAATAGTTTCATCTAAAGCTAACACCTGTAATTGTTCTTCAGCGGCAATTCGTCCCCATTTGTACTCGTTTACGTCTTCCTGGATGATTACATACATATGCTCTTCAAACCAAATATACTGAGTTTCAATAGAAAAATAATGTTGTAACATCGAGCGTAATTGTTCCCTATCCCGGTTTTTAAAATCTTTAACAGAAACAATTTGAAAAGGAACATTTCGGTAAAGTTCTTCTAGTTTACTACTGATTCTTTTCGTTACAAATAGTTTTTTCCATGCATCCTCGATCTCATAGCGTTCATATTTACGTTTACGAAGGGACCAGACCCTTTCTTCCTTACACTTTTGTGCGATCTCTTCTACAAGTGGAATTAGCTCCTCTTCGTCTATCGGCTTTAGGAGATACGATTCCATTCCTAGTTGTATTGCCTTTTGAGCATAAGAAAATTGCGAATATCCGGACAGGATAACAAACTTCGTTCTATATCCATTCTTTTTTGCTAATCCCGCCATATCAATTCCGTTTAGTTTAGGCATTTTAATATCGACAAAAGCTAAATCAGGCTGATGCAAGCGAATCATGTCTAATCCTTTTTGACCGTTTTCCGCAGTACCTATTACCTCAAAACCGTATTCGTTCCAATCAATAACTTCTCGTAAACCTTCCCTAATAATAGGTTCATCATCAACAAATATTACTTTGAGCATACTATCAGCCTCCCCTCTATCTATCATGTTCTATTTTAGGTAGTTTCATATGCACCGTTGTTCCAAGTCCATGGATACTTTCTATTGTTAAACCGTAATCTTTACCATGGTATAATTTGATACGCTGTTGAACATTATGAAGACCAATTCTGTTTCCTTCGGATTGGTATGTTTCAACGTCCATTCGTTCTTGTATTTCCTTTAAAGTATCCCGTGGTATCCCCACTCCGTTATCCGTCACTTCTATTTCTAGAAAATCTTTTCTTTCCAATAGAACAATCCGAATAAAACCTCGATCTTCTTTTGCTTCTAAACCATGTATCATCGCGTTTTCCACTAATGGCTGAATAATCAATGGCAAAATGTAATATTTCTTTAACGTCTCTTCTACCTCTACGTGATAAGAAAAATCCTCACCAAAGCGCATCTGCTGAATTTGCAAATAGTAGCTTATTAGTTCTGTTTCCTTTTCTATCGAGATGAGACGGTCTGTCCTTTCCAAAGATGAACGCATCATCTTACTTAGCATTTTGACTAGTTGGGCGACTTCTGGATCCTTATTCATGAGTGCTTTCATTCGAATCATCTCTAACGTATTGTATAAAAAATGTGGATTGATTTGACTAGCAAGCATTTTGAAATCAATTTCTTTTTGTTTGCGCTTCCATTTTTCCTCTTTGAGTTTGTGAACATACACTTCATCTATCATTTTTTGAATACTTATGGATGTTTCTTTTAATCCTCGAAAAGCATTGCTAATTTCATCATTGCCCTTCACATTGTAAGTTATCGCAAAATCTCCTTGTGCTACTTGATCCATTGCTTCGTGTAAATATTGAACCCGTTTATGAAAGTTATAGATAAAGATCTGAATTAATACTAACGATACAGCAAAGATGCCTAACATAATTAAGAAACCTCTCGTGAAAACTTCATTCGGCTTTTTCATAACTTCTTCTAATGGAATAATTGCGGACACTTGAAACGTATTCTCCAGGGATTTTTCTGGCTGAAAAGAGTGCACATTTATTTTTACAGAATCCCCTTCGAACTGCCCATCTAAGACGGTAGTATCATTAATCTCTAATGAATGCGGAAGGAACAATGGTCTCTTACCAAGATATTCTGCAGAATGGTTATAAATAATCGTTTGTTCATCTAATGTTAGAAAAACATTGTATGGTTGACCACTCATTAATGTCTTTAATTTATCTTGAGAGATATAAATCACTAATACACCTAATAACTCATCTCCTTGACCATAAATCGCTCTGTTTAAAGCTAAGAATGACTTACCTGTCCAATGTTCATTTTTATAATCCCAATATATCTTTCCCTGTCGATCAATTGCGTCCATATACCAATCCTGCTTCTGTATGTGATCATTTGCATAGATAAATTGGGAATTCGTGATCATCTCTTTCGTCATGAAAAATTGAATCGTTTCAATCTCATCATAATATTTCAAATAATCACGAAAAACAGGGTAACGATTGTACGCATTATACATCTCTAACGGCGAATCGTAGTCGTTCTGAAGCAGCTGTCTCATTTCTGGACTTAAAAAAATCATATCGGAAATATTAATAATTCTACTTAAGATAACTTCAAAGTTGCCTTGTAATTTTTCCATGCTGGCACTAGCTTCTCGTAATGAGTTATCTAATACAATTTCCCTTGTGCCATAGCTCAAATAAGCTCCTGCAATTAAAATTGGAATAGCTGTAACAACAAGAAAGATACCTAGTAATTTATGCCGTACCTTTAAATGGTCTAGCCATTTGACAATGAATGATAGCCATTTCACCATTTTTCCCTCCCTGTCACAGCGATGATCTCTATTTATTCCACTGTAATTTCCACTTTAAAGCGATTTTCCGTTTGTTTTAATGATATTTTTATACCAGTAATAGCTTTTCTTCGGTATTCTTTCTAACGATTTTTCATTTTCATCGTCTCGATCAATATAAACAAATCCATAGCGTTTGCGATAACCATTTAACCAGCTTAGTAAATCAGTAAACGACCATGCACAATAACCAATTACATCTACACCATCCGTGATAGCTTTTTGGATTTCTACCAAATGTTCACGTAAATAGTCAATTCGATATTGATCTTCAATTTCTCGATTTTCTGTTAGTTCATCAAAAGCACCTAGTCCATTTTCTGTAATCATCATCGGCAAATCATATCTACTCTGCAATCTACGGAGAGCAATCCGCATTCCGATCGGATCAATTTCCCAGCCCCAATCGGTTTTCTCCAAATAAGGATTCGAGACATTGGTAAACATAGGTACTTCCGGACTTTGCGCCTGCTCTTCTTTCGGCTCCATTAAGTAAGGATCGGTTGCTTCAAAATCCTTATCTAATTGCTGTTCTTCATCCTTTAATGGAAATTCAATCTTATTTGCACGTACTGTTCCACCATGATAGTAATTCACACCGAGGAAATCTGGTTTTACTGATTGTAACAACTCCATATCTCCGGATTCTATCGTTGGAGTTACCCCTAATCTCTCTAATTGCTTCCAAATAACCTTAGGATACTTACCATGAATATAAACATCCATCCACCAATGATTCTGGAATTCTTCACCATTTAAAGCCGCGAGCACATGATTTGGATTGCTGTCAAAAGGATAAATTGGACCGTAACCAAAGCTAGGACCTATCCTTCCATTTGGAACCAATTCTCTAAAACTCTGGATTGCTTTCGCGTTTGCTAGATTAATAATATGATTGGCTTCGAACATCTTCTTTACATTAGCAATATTTGGAGGATGAGCTTCCCAACGATAACCAAGCGCTGTAAATACATTCTGTTCATTAAATGTAACCCAATACTTCACTTTGTTTTTAAAGCGCTTAAATAAAACTCTAGCATATTCATTAAAATCATCAATCGCTTGCCTTGACTCCCAGCCTTGATATGCATCTTGTAATGCTTGTGGGATATCCCAATGGTATAGGGTTAACACAGGTTCGATATTATATTTTCTTAATTCATCGATAAGATTTTCGTAAAATTGAAGACCTTTATCATTAATTTCCCCTGAACCATTAGGTAGGATTCGGCTCCATGCTACAGAAAATCGATATGCTCTTAAACCCATATCCGCCATTAACTTTACGTCTTCTTTATAGCGATGATAATGATCAACCGCTACATTTCCGTTCGTTCCTTTATACGTTTTCCCAGGTATTTTTGAAAATGTATCCCATATGGACGAACCCTTTCCATCTTCTTTCCACCCACCTTCTATTTGATACGCTGCTGATGCCGCACCCCAAAGAAAGTTCTCAGGAAAATCATCTAATTTTGTATGAAACATGCTCATTACCTCCCTAAATGTATAGATATCTCTTCTGATTTATTTTTTTGCAAATAAATTTTACTATAATGATGCTCCGATTGTTGGAATAGCGGTAAACGTACTATTATGTGTTGCGCCACCATTGATTCTATCGATATCACTACCTTTTGCTTATTGATATCCCATGTCATCTCATTAACAATCATTTGATTCATTAACCGAACGCCTTGTATTTTACCTTTTGGCAGGATAGATGGAAGTGCACCAAGGACAGTTAAATACTCGTTACTATAATCAATAAGCATTTCATGTACCACCTGTGGTAATGCACCATTTCCGTCCACATTAAATATTTCTCGGTTATTGTAATGAGACATCATTAACGATGAAAAAAAGCAATCTTTCTCAATCAGTAGATGAAAAATTTCTTCAATTAAGTCTGGCATACTAAACTGTGTGGCACACAGGGCTGAATGCATGCGACCATGTGTCGAGCTTGTATCTCCCTCCTCATTTAACAACCATGCATCCAAGCGTTTATCAAAAGCAGTTCTGGCCGCTTGCCAAAGTGTTGGATCAGAAACCTCATTAAATTCACGACTTTGGAATATTGGATACAGATGAGAAAAATGACGATGATTATAATTTTCATCTTTCTCTGGAATAAGCCATTCTTTTAAAGCTCCCTCATCGTTAATTTGATATGCTGGTAAATGGTCGATAATCTCTTTCCATACAACTAGCTTATTTGAAGATAGTTGCAAAATTTGATAAGCCTCAATTAAATTGGACAATACCTCCTTTGCCACCGCAATATCTTGTGTTGCATTGTCTGCACAGCCATTCTCCGCGGAATAAGAAGGTGTAAAACGATAGGTTCCATCCTGGTCTTTGACAAGGAAATCTTCATAAAACAAAGCTACCTCTTCTAAATACGGAATGACTTCCTCCCGAAGGAAATGCTTGTCACCTGTAAATCGGTAATATGCCATGTACCAATGGCCAAGCCAACCTGCACCACATGTCCACATATGAAGTGGCCAATCTGGATTCCAATGGACATGATTTCCTGTATTACTGGAATGAGCACTAGCCATAATTCCTCGACAACCATAGTATTTTTTTGCATTTTCCCGAAAACCAGGTATAAGTTCTTTGATTAAACGAAAGTATCCTTCTAATCCTTCCCATAATCCACTCGATAACGCTCCGGCAATGGATAGTTGGACATTCGTATCAAACGTGAAGTCCCCACTCCAAGCTGGATGGAATGTTCCGGTCCAAATACCTTGTAAATTCGGTGTTAGCTCGCCTGCGCTACATATATACATATATCTGCCTGCATCGTACATTTTTTCAATCCATTCAGGTGGTACCGTTTTCTCTTGTTTCGCTTTGTCGACAATTGACCATATATCCTTTAATCGATCGTTGTCTTGAGCAATATCAAGCTGAACTCGCCCAATCATTTCTTGATGAATCGTACGATGTCTCTCAAGTTCTTCTTCATAATTGTAAGTAGTATCAATATCACGACGAATGATAGAGCGTTCATTCCCTCGCTTATATGGGGTTATCTCCATTACTAGAAGCAGAGGCTCTTTGTTGGAAACAATATAACCATTTTCAACTGGTTTTGTCGTAGGCATCCCTTGCATAGATATCGATATATCATAGCCACCATCACCTTTTGTATACGATACATGGCTATGAATCATTTGAGCTTCCACATGTATATCTTGATGCATATAAGGATTTTCATATTTTGCTAGTTGAATCGTATACGTACCAGGGCTTAACCAATAATAGTGTTTGTTTGTACATCTAGAGACAAAACCTCGTCTCATATAAGCTGACCCCTCATTCTCATACGATACGACGATTTCACCAGTACGGTAATCGAGGCTTCTTTTGTAATTTTTATAGGTGGAATGATTAGTTGCTATAGTAAGATGAAATCCTGGATGGTAAGGGTCACTCATTGTTAGGCCGCTATAACCTAACTCTTTTGCTTTTTCATACTGAAAGGTTAAGGCTTCCTCATAGCCCTGAGTACGAATAATAGTACGTGTTTCTTCTAGATACGGCGCTAAATTAGGTACAGTAAAATCATTTCCTTGTGGCAAATACAATCGACAATGATTTCCAATCCATGTTTCACTAGTTGGTTCCCCATATAAAATAGCTCCCTGGATTCCGTTACCGCTTACAAAACCATCCTCCCAAATGGACGCTATGGTGGATGTCCATACTCCACGGTCTGGTATTGAGTGTTCCATCTGTTCATCTCCTTCGTTTCAGAAACCGGTTTCCAATTATTGAATTAAAACTAGGGCCCATTATAAATAAAATTAATTTAAAAAGCAACATACCTTTTAATTATCATTCTACTTTTATAAACGTTTTGAAGAAAAAACCACTCTATTACGATTTCTCGCATAGAGTGGGAGGATTTCTGTTATTTTCCGTAGTTCCCGCCTGTTGTAATTTCATTGGTAGAAAAGTTTTCTACAGACTTACCTTTTTCATAAAAATGATGTACGTTAGCAATTAAACCTTCTCTCGTATAAAACGGACTATCCTTAGTTAAAGGCAATTTTACGGTACGTTGGTAATTGGAGGACTCGTAAATAGCAGTTATTAACTCCAATGTTTGTCTTCCTTGCTCGCCATCTACTAATACCGGATGATTATCGATAATAGCATTCAATACATTTTCGATTTGTCCAGCATGTCCTTCAAATTTTAATTGTGGTGTTTTTTCATATTCTGCTGCTAATTGTTCCTCTAGCTCTCGGTTTTCCTCTGGAAACCCATTTTCCTTTTGAGTGGAAGCTTTCACTCTCCATGGAACAGATACTCTCGCTTTTTTCCCTTGAAAAATTAACTGTTGTTCCTCTCCATGATGAACAACGGAGCTTGTTATCTGTGCAAGTGATCCATTTTCATATTTACCAATAGCAATCGATAAATCTTCGACTTCTGCGTTTGTATGAGATGTGTTAGTAGTAATTGCTGTAATTTCACTTGGAATTCCGTTCATCCATTGAAAAATATCAATATGATGAACCGCATGGTTTAATGTACAGCCTCCACCTTCTTTTTCCCATGTTCCACGCCACCATAAATCATAATAATTGTGGCCTCTCCACCAATGAGAATCCACTTGAGTATGGACAATCTCACCTGCTAAACCACTATCCAATACGTGTTTCAAACGCATCATTGGTGTCGTAAAACGATTTTGTGCTACTACTGAAAGCTTTTTGTTATTCCGTGCAGCTGCCTCTAGCATTGCATCACATTCTTCTAACGAAGATGCCATTGGTTTTTCTACTAATACGTGCTTACCACTGTCCAAACTAGCAATGGTTATCTCAGCATGTGTATAAGGCGGTGTGCAAACCGATACTAAATCTAGTTGTTCATTTTTTAGCATTTCTTTATAATCGTTATAGACGGCAGCTCCTATCTTATATTCCTCATTGATTTGCTTCGCTTTTTCAGGATAAAGGTCGCACAATGCAACAATTTTACATTTTTCTGTGAATTGTAAATACCCTTGGATATGAGCTGGACAAATCGCACCTGTACCAATAATAGCTACTCGTAGCATACTAACACTCTCCCCTTTTATGATTCTTATTTTTCAAAACGAAACCATTGAAAATGAAACTGCGAACCTGGTAAAAAGATAAATTCTACCTTTTGTTTGCCGGTTACTACTTCAATATCAAATATTCTTTCCTCAAAGTCCTCGGAATGTGAAAATTCAATTATTTGTCGTTCTTCACCATCAGCACTAGTAAATCTTACATGTATTGTATTTTTGTCTAGTGGAGATTGACCTGAGAGAATTAGTTTGGAAGCACCTTCCTCACCGAAATCCAATTCGTCAAACGTAAACGTTACGTTATTTCCAATATCTATCATTGCTTTGTCTGTTTGTTTATATTGATCGCCATACACATGATCCGCTTCGTTCGCGTAATTTCTCTCCCAAGCTCGATTTGGCTTTGCAAACTCGAATCCTTTTAAATGAACCTTATCTTTAAATACAAACCATAATGATGTTATTCCTTGCAAACGTTTGGATAGTTGATACGTTTCTGGTTGATAAACATTCCATTTCGATTCTTTTTGGTATATGACGTTTGCTAAAAGCGAGCTTTCCTCTATTTGAGGTTTCCCTTCCCAAATCTCAATTTCATAGGAATCACTAGTTAATGCGAAAATCGGTAATGTGATTGTATCCGAACCATACGAACCAAAATCGATATCACGAAAACCAACCATCGTGACCCCATCACGACTTGAAGCGATTCCGCGCTCATTACCATTCGTAACTTCTCCTTCGCTATCATCATATAGACCCGCTGATACAAATTCATAAGGATTTTTGAAAGCTTTCCCTAAACCTTCTGCTGAAAATTCGATCTCAGATATTAAACGTACGTTATCTGTTCCGTTTTTCGATGTACAGCGAACCCGAAAATCTCCATCACCTAACGCTCGGATAATAGCGCTTTTTCCATTCTGTTCGATTGTAGCTATATTTGTATCAATTCCCGCATCTGTTACAACTCTCCACTCCACATCTTGATACGATGCATTCGCCGGAAATACCGTTGCATGGACTTCTATTTCCGTTCGCTCTTTTGTGAAGAGTCGTCCGCTCGGCGTGTTTATTTCTATTTTTCTTACAGGAATTTCACCTAGTTTGCCCATAATGATTGGTTTCCGTTTATTCTCTTGAATCGCAGTCCTTCCAAGCACTTCCTCTTCCGCTAGAACAGCTCTTAACTCTACTTTTTCTGGAGTCAGTCCCTCTGAGCTAACTTCTACTCGAATATCTCCTGGTTCTAATTTCGCAGCTATAATAGCCATTAGTTTCCCACTAAATAATCGTCTAGATGTTCCTTTATAAGAATCATAATCTGTGCTATCCCCATTATCTAATCCTACCAATCTACCTGCACCTGTAACATGAACCTCGACTCTGTTCGTAGCATTCTCAACAACGTGACCTTCTTTATCCTTCATCGTTATTTCCATAAAAATAAGATCCTGTCCGTCTGCTTTCAACGTTGATTTATCTGGTTGTAGATGAATCGATGCTGGATCGGAAAACGAGTGGCGCACATCTGTCGCAATCACGTTACCTTGTTCGTCATAAGCAAATGCTTTTAATTCACCTTTTTCATAAGGTACCTTCCACCAGCCAACAAGTTGTTTCCCGCGTTGATGGTCGATCGCATACGTACCGATCGATTTTCCATTCAACTGCAAGTCAACATTTGGAGCATTCGAAGCTACACGAACATCAATAAGTTGACCTTCATTGAAGTCCCAATATGGAAATAGATGAATCATCGGCTTATCCTTATAGTTCGTCCATGCTGATTGATACACATAATACGAATCCTTTGGAAAGGTAGCCGTATCTATTTGGCCTAAATACGAATTTTTTGTATGATATGGTGTCGGTTCTCCTATGTAATCAAATCCAGTCCAAATAAATGTACCAAGTGAAAACGGCGCATCTCGATCATCTGTTATACAAGCTTCTGTAGATTTTGCTCCCCAACTTGTTGTACTGTTCCCAAGTGAAGAACATTGCTGATCATCATCGGAAAGAACGGATTGTTCATATGGGAAATGATAAATTCCTCTACTTTGAACAGTAGATGCCGTTTCACTTCCATAGATAACCCAATCCGGATATTCTTTATGATGCTTATGATAGTATTTCTCTGCATAATTATAACCAGCAATCTTCACAATATCTGCACACTTTTGCGCATTTTCCCATGGCATATAGTTAGAACCTATTGTTGGTTTCGCATTTTCTAACGGATCGTGCTTTTTTACCTCATTAACTAACATTCGAGTAATTTCCTGGCCTCGTTCATCTACATGTGTATCATAAATTTCATTACCAATACTCCATAAAATTAGGCTAGGATGATTCCGGTCTCGTCGAACCCAACTTTTTATATCTTTCTTATACCAATCTTTAAAAAATCGGGCATAATCATACGTTGTTTTTGGTCTTTCCCACATATCAAATGCTTCTGATATAACGATAAATCCCATTTCATCCGCTAAATGCATCAATTCTTTTGCTGGCATGTTGTGTGCCGTTCGAATTCCGTTAACACCCATATCCTTTAAAATTTGTAAACGTCTGCGCAACGCTACTGGATTAAATGCTGCGCCTAATGCTCCTAAGTCATGATGCTCGCAAACACCATTCAATTTTATCCTTTTGCCATTCAGTAAAAATCCATAATTAGGATCTAATTTAATTGAACGAAATCCTACTCGATTTTCTACTACATCTATTACTTTTCCTCTTACTAATAAGGTTGTAACGAGCCTATATAAATAAGGTTGATCGATTGACCACCGATTTGGATGACGCATAATTAATTTTTGCTTAGAAAGGAACTCTCTCGTAGTGTTTGTACTTGAGATAATCTCTTCATTATGATCAAATAACTGTTGTTTAATCTGTACATCTTCCTGTACAACCGCCTCTGTCTCAATATTCACATGCCATTCATCATTACCATTTTCTGAAATAGCTACATATACCCCATCAGTAGGTATATAGTTTTGATTTCTAACTTTTAACCAGACATTACGATAGATTCCTGCACCAGAATACCAACGACTATTCGGTGCTTGGTGTACGACCTTCACCTCAATTAGATTATCACCTACTTGTAATGCTCGAGTTATATCGAATTCAAAAGCGGAGTATCCATATTTCCACTCACCAACGTTGTTACCGTTTACAAAAACAGATACATCCATATAAACACCATCAAAATAAAGAAAATATAGCTGATCCATATCGTTTATATGTAATCGACGTTGGTACCAACCAATGCTGTTCTCATACAAGTTTTGCGAATCTTCAATTAGCCAATCATGTGGTAAATCTACAGGCATGAATTCATCGTGTTCAGGTCTCTCCCTATCCAACTCTGTTTTCGCAAATTTCCAGTAGTCATTCAGTAGTATGGTTTCATTCATACTTTCTCCTCCTCTAAATCCCTCTGATCCGACTTTACGAAACTAACCTTCACATCAGCTAAGAGTTTCCGAGAATTCAAAACGAGTACCCAGACAATAATGCTTCCTAGCAACAATACTATAAAGTCATTCGTCAAGAAGATAAGAACGATAGACAAAAACACAATACAGAGATTACCACTTGATATTTTGATCCATGTAAATAAATAGTAGACAGACAACCGATATATATCGCGGATGCGGAAACTATAATGTGTCATAATAAGCAATGAATAAAAAGTGAAAATTGTCATTAAAAATAAAACGACTAAGAAAACTCCATTTAAAATTTGATAAAAAACTGTTGGGTTTTGTTGAAAGTATTGAATGTCAATAACTAGAATGTATCCAACTGTAACGATAGGTATCCAAACTTTAAGAGCCTCTATTCCATTTTTACGAAGCGATTGAAAATACGTTTTTGTTGGTGGAATATCCTTATCCTTACTAAACTTTGTTAATGAATGGCAAAGTGTCGCAATTGCTGGCCCCATGGGAAGTGAAGCAATATAGAATATAACGGCGCTTATAATGGATGGGACCCATAATAAAAACACGGTAATGAGTAAAAGATTAGACAGAACAAACCAAAAATTCACGACCATTAGCCAATAAACTACTTGAGAAAATCGATAAAACGACCCTTCTGTATAAGATGTTTGTGCCAATAAAATCTCCCCCTGCTATTATTCGTTTCTATTAAATTAGGAATAATGAATAAACGGGTCTGATGCGATAAACTCTGTCCGTACCTTTGGAAATTCTTTTTGCAATTGATGAACAAGTAGCCTCATTCCTGGTTCCTCACTCTCCATATGGCCTAAAATAATTACATTTTTATTGTAGCCAAGTGCTAAAGCGTCTTTTGCATATTCTGGTGTTTCCCACTCGGGACCTTCTCCATAAATCACAAGATCGGTTTTCTTTTGTAAAAGAGGAATAACATTTGCCGCACTTCCTCTAAAACCAGCTAAGATAGAAATCGTATTAACTTTATTTGCCAAGCTACCTATGTATCTAACAGATTGAATGTTTAAATTTTCTTTAATATGTATCATAATTTCTTCCAAACTAGATTCTGGAATTTCAACGGTCGCACTAATTGCATCGAATTCTACTATTTTCTCTTCCCATGTTAACTCCTGCACTAATCCAGCAGTAATCATGTCTGGTGATTGTCGATGTAGACTATCATGATTCCGGTATATCGCAATACCCAGTTCAGCAGCTAATTCCATCTTTTCTTTAATAACTGGATTACTTGCGTGATTATCTCTGTTTTGATGTTCGTAGTAAGGAGACTCATGACAAATCAACAAATTAGCTCCAATTTTAGCTGCCTTTTTCAATACTTCTATTGAAGGCATAAAAGCAACGGCTATTTTAGTTACCTGGTCGTATTCATTTCCTATTAAAAGACCATCTACTGTCTCTGATTTATTTGGTAGTTTATCTTCCATCCAGTTAGCTATAGCTCGAATTGTTAAAGACAAGTTGCTCTACCTCTTTCCATCTATGATGTTTCCACCTCTACAAATTCCATTATAAGGCAAATTCTTCGTAAAGAAAAGGATAACACGGAGAGCGTTTTCATTTCCCCGTGTTATCTGCTTCTTATTTATTTTTTTGGTATACTTCGTTCGCTAAATCTACATAACCTTGTAAATTTTTCGATTCTAACTCTTGAACATAAGCATCCCAATCATCTAAGCTTCTCTCCCCGACAATAAACTGTAACGTATATTGTTCTACCGTGTCTTTTAATGGAGTGCTTAATAAAGTAGATCGTTCTAATTCCATTTCATTATATTTAATTGGTGGATCAGGTAAGATAATTTCCTTCGTATCATGCATTGCATTTTGGAATTCAATTTCTTCCTCACTGAACATGGAATGTAACAACTCTGTTGGTCCACCATATGCAAAGTTACCACCTGAGAACCCATAATCTATTTGCAGATCTTTCGTTCCATCTGGATTCATTCCGCGGAACGTTACATCTCCGATTAGCTCTCTATCGCCATTTTCTTTTGTAAATGTTTCACCTTCCACTCCCCACTTGTTAAATTCCAAACCTTCGTCACTATAGAGCATCCAGTCGATAAATTGAAGCATCGCAATAAAGTTTGGATCGTCTTTTGCTTTTGCAGAGAACATAATTCCATTTTCTAGTTTACTACCTGTCATAACGTGTCCAGCTGGACCTCCAGGAACAGGTATTTTCTTTATTTCATAGTTGTCTGGTCCTAATACATCATCCATTGTTGGTCGATGCTGTGTTAATGTTTGTGCATTCGTATTAATAACAAACGATTCACCACTCGTGAACTTCTGAATCGCTTGCTCATCTTCCTGCGTTACACTTTCTGGATCTAGTAATCCTTTTTCTACAAGTCCATTAAAATATTCTAGCATAGAACGATATTCTTCTGTCGTTGGTGAAAAATAAAACTCATCGTTCGCTTCATCAAACATAAGCATGTTACCTAGTCCCCAACCTGCTTTCGTTCCAAATGGCACAGAAGCGATGTTCAACGTACTGTTAAATTGGAAACGATCTGAGAACGGAGTAGAGTCAGGATAGGCTTTCTTCATTTCTTCTAATACTACTTCGAGATCCTCCCAAGTTTCAGGCACTTCTAAACCTAATTCTTCTAATATATCCATTCGTATAGCTAAACTATAATCAGGCCAGAAATTTTCATGAATACCAGGTAACACATAATATTTTCCATCTTCTTGACGAAGACCTTCTAAGAAAGGTTCAATCTCCCATTTTTCCACTTTATCTTGGTAGTGCGGCATATGTTGTACATAATCACTAATAGGTAAAATAGCTCCTGATGATACAAACGGAGTTTCTTCTCCAGGGTATGTTTTAGGGATAATGTACGGTGCGTCTCCACTACTAATAAGTAAACTTCTTTTCTCCGTATAGTCACTCATAGGAACAGAGGTAATATCTAGTTCTACATTTGTAATCTCTTGAATTTTCTCCCACAACATCCAATCATTTTGCAATGGATAGTTCGGGTGATCGCTGAATAATGTAGTAAACGTAATAGGCTCTGTTGCACGGAAAGTATCTCCTACTTTATAGTCGGCCATTGCCGCACCTAAATCTTCATCTGAGATTTCCTCACCCTCTGTATTCCCTTCATTACTACCGTCATTACTGCTACCATCGTCGCTTGACCCGGTGTCACTACTACACGCAGCTAGAAAGAGCATAAAAACTATACCAACCATTATTAGTACCAAACTTTTAAACTTTTTTTCCACGTATAACTCCCCCTTCAAATTTATCATCAGCAAACCATTACATCCAGCTACTAAGCCAACGCCGAGGCACCACCTCCTATAAAGATTTTGAATTAACCTTTAACAGAACCTAACATAACACCGGATACAAAGTACTTTTGAATATATGGATAAACTAATAATATTGGCAATACTGTTAGGACCATCGTTACCGCTTTAATATTGGAAGCAATCTGTGTCAAATTATCCTGACTCGTTGCACCTGTGCCTAAAGTTGCTTCTGCTCCCTTTATCAAGTTCCTTAAATAGATGGATACGGGGAACAACTCTTTTTCACTAAAGTAAATAAATGCTGGGAACCAAGAATTCCAATGTGCTACCGCATAAAATAACATCATCGTTGCTAAGATTGGTTTGGATAATGGTAGAACGATTCGAAATAGAACACCAAATGTACTTGATCCATCCATAATTGCCGCTTCTTCTAATTCATCCGGTATATTGGAGAAGAATGTACGCATGATAAGCATGTTAAATACACTAATTGCGTTTGGTATAACAATTGCCCATATCGTATTTCCAAAGCCTAACGATGTAACAAGTACATAGTTTGGAATAAGGCCACCGTTGAAGAACATCGTGAATACGAAAAATAAAGTAAGAAAACGTCGTCCCTTTAACTTTGTTTTAGATAATGGATAAGCGATCATTGTCGAAAGAATTAACGAGATAATCGTTCCGACTACAGTGTAGACAACTGTATTTTTATAATTAATCCAAAAGATATTATCTGCCATAATGATCTTATATGTTTCAACATTAAAGCCTTTAGGCCATAAACTTACCTGACCTGAGTTAATATAAGATTCTGCACTAAAAGATTGGGCAAAAATGTTAACAAATGGGAACAATGTAATAAAAACAATGAGCAGTAGAATAACCGTATTAAATACTTTAAAAGCTTTATATTGCCAAGATTCTTTCATTTCGTAACCCCCCTACCATAAACTGTTGTCTGTAATTCTTCTAGAAACATAGTTTGCTCCAATTACGAGTATTAAGCCTATTATCGACTCAAATAAACCAATTGCAGTACCATAACTAAAACTCCCTGATTGTAATCCGACACGATAAACATATGTTGCGATTATATCTGCAGTCTCATAGGTGAGTGGATTGTAAAGTAATAGCACTTTTTCAAATCCAATTTGGAGAAAGTTCCCGATATTTAGAATTAACAGAACAACGATGGTTGGTAATATTCCTGGGATTGTAATATGAATCGTTTGTTTCCATCGATTAGCACCATCAATTCGTGCTGCTTCGTACAATTCCTCATTTATTCCAGTTAGTGCCGCTAGATAAAGAATGGCTCCCCATCCTAGACCTTGCCAAAGGTCCACACTCACAAAGATCGTTCGAAACCATTCCGGCATTTGCATAAAGCTTATCTTGTCAATACCGAGATTAGCTATAAAACTATTTACTGGTCCATTTAATGCTAGTAACTCATATGCCATACCAGCTACTACAACCACCGAGAAAAAATGCGGTAAATAGGATGCCGTTTGAACAAATCGTTTAAACAAATGATTTTTGATTTCATTTAAAAGTAGTGCGAAAATAATAGGTGCAGGAAACGTAACAACTAATAAGAGAAATGCTAGTATGAGCGTATTGGTAAAGACTTTATAAAAAGTAGGATCGGATAAGAACATCTCAAAATAATAGAACCCTACCCATTCTTCACCAAATATACTGCCACCAGGAACAAATCTCCTGAAGGCAATTATGTTTCCAATCATTGGTATATATTTAAAAATAATGAGATAAATAACAGGCAATAGAATTAATATGTATAGCTGCCACTCTTTCAGAAAATGTGAAAATTTATTCTTTTTTCTAAGCGTCGGTCTTGTATCACTATGACTAAGTTCTGCCATTCCATTTCCTCCTTCTACCATTATTAAGCGCTTACAAATTGAATGAAAAATAATTGTAGTATAACTAGTATACTACTTAGTCCAAAAGATGCTACTAATTGCCAATTCCTAAACTTAAAAATTATTATAGCTCGTGTTATTTATTTTGTCAACATACTAGAATGGTAGTATTTCGTCAAAAATTGACTGAGACTGTTCTTTTTTAAGATGAAGTCTTATTCTAATAATTAACTACAGCAAAAAGTAGTAATGTACTGAGGCTAAATAAAAAATAGGAATGTCAAAAATAAAATGGGCTTAATTAAGAGTCTTGTTACAATTCAAGACACATGCGAGAATAGCAACAGTAGGGGAATTACATAGTGTGATTCAGTTCACGTTGCGGGATTAATCAGAACTCCTTAATTGAGGGAATTTAAGGAATTGCAAAGGTATAGGAAACACTGTGCAAGGAGTATTTCTTGCACAGATGTTGACTTATACCCCACGGGTGGAAGCAAGAGATTTTGATAAGTCGTTATTATTACTAGTCTGTACCAGCCCAGTTGCTATATTTATGATACGATTGCGATCCATATCGAAAGTAAAGAGAAAAGACTGAACGGCATTGCCCATATAATAGCAAGTAATAATAATGGATTACTATCTTTTTTCGATGCAATGATGGCTACACACGATGGTATAAGTAGGAGAAAAAAGACATATAACAGATTTTCAATCTTTTCTTTCAATGAAAAGTCCCATAAATAGTAGTAAGCGGTTAATACTACCCATAATATTACACCTATTATTCCAGCAATTAGGGAAATTTTTTTTGTTTTTGCGTTTATTTTTATCACCTCTACAGTTCTCATTTATTGTCTAATACTATTATACTATGAATCCAAAAAATCTAAATAGACTTTTCAGTAATAGCAAGTTTTGTCCGTATTTTATTTAAAAATAATGAGGCAGGGCACAAATAAATCTTACAATATTAAAGGCGAACAATAAAAAATGAGATATAAATTACGTAGCCAAAACACGTAGACTCCTGCAGGTAAGCAACAGCTGAAAATCCATTACAAAAGTTCAATTGAACTTTTGTAATTAGTTGAGGCGTTGCCTGCGGAAAGCGAAGTGTTTGAGCGAAGTAATTATAAAAACGTACAAACCGAACTGATTCTATCGAATCGTTCGGTTTGTACTATGATTAAATACTTTTTACTCAGCCTCATATCATTAATTTTTTTCTTTTTTGTTAAGCTGGTTGAACACTTTTTTGGAACAAATACATATTGATATAAAGCTGAATGTAGATAATAATTGGTATTCCAATTAAAATACCAATTTGTATAAAATGATAGAATAACAGAACCCACATACTAAAGAGAATGAAATGTAAAATAGTATGTGAAAAGTGGGTTAATCCCATCTGCAATGATAACAAAAGGTAATGAGAAAACTGTAATTTGTAATGCGACAACACGGAAAATAAATACGTCCAAAGTAATACTACTAAATAGCTAAAGATAACTAAAACCCCATACATCATCGTTTTTATAATAGGTTCAGCTATTGTTGGTACTAGTAGCCAATTCCAGCCGATAAATACCGTTAAAATCGATAACATCCATCCTATAAGATTAGCCATCTTAAAAGATTCTTGGTAATACTTTTTCACTTCTTTAAAAGTAAACGACACACTTTTATTTCTTAATTTGTCACGAACCACGCTATATGCTCCAGCTGTTGCAGGAAAGACGCCAAGTATAACCCCGCCACGTAGAATTAGAACATACCAAAAAAATTGAAGTTTTAGAAGTTCCCATAACTGGTCCACTAACCTGTTTAGCCTTTCCATATACGTCCTCCTGACAAAAAATTAACTTTTTACTGCTCCCTCTGTAATACCAGAAATAAACTGTCTATTAAAAATCAAGAATACAATTAATATTGGGATCGTCGCCATAAATGTACCTGCTAGAATCATCGGATAATCTGTCGTATAAGCATCATTTAACGTTCTTAACGCTATTTGTATCGTATGAGAACTAGCATCTTTCAATACAACTAATGGCCATAAGAAGTCATTCCAAGATTGCATATATTGAATGATCCCTAATGTAGCAAACGCTGGTTTTATTGATGGAACAACTATATTCCAATAGATGCGGAAATTGCCACAACCGTCTATCTTCGCAGCTTCCATTAAGTCATTAGGTATTGATGTTGCGACATATTGTCTCATAAAGAATACCCCAAAGGCGCTTACCATTCCCGGAACAATAACTGCTTGTAACTTATCGACCCAGTCTAACGCACTAATGATCATAAATGATGGAATTAAACCTAACTGTGGTGGAACCATCATCGTTGCTAGAAGGAAGATAAAGAAAAAATTCTTTCCTTTAAATTGTATTTTCGCAAAAGCAAAACCTGCTAAAGAACAGAAAAACAATACGAAAAAAGTTATTGCCGTGGAAATAATGAAAGAATTTAGTAGCGAACCGAAAAAGTTAATTCTATCAAATACTTTCGTAGCATTATCAATAAAGAACTCTCCTGGTATTAGAGCTGGAGGCATATTATTTACTTCTGAGTTTGTATTCGAACCGATTACAAACATCCAATAGAATGGAAATATTGATATTAGCGCTGATAGAGTTAGAAAGATATATAATACGACTCGACCGAATTTATTTGCACCTACTTCATTCATGTATACCCCTCCTTATTGTCCTTTTATTCTTCCGGTTATAAACATATTAAATAGGGAGAATAAAATGATTATGAGAAATAGCACCCATGCAATTGCAGACGCATAACCAAACGCGAATCTAGTAAATGCTTCCTCATATAAATAGAGTGTCATTGTTAGACCCTGATTATTAGCTCCACGTCCAAATAACAATGGTTCCGCAAAAACTTGCATTCCCCCAATTGTAGAAAGGATGACCGTAAATAGTATAATAGGTCTCATTAGAGGTATTGTAATATACAGAAATTGTTGTCTTTTATTTGCTCCATCTATTGTAGCCGCCTCATAAAGATCTTTTGAAATTCCTTGTAACCCAGCCAGATAAATAATTGTATTGTAACCAACCCATCGCCACATTACCATGGCAGAAATAGCTACTTGGGTCCCTAGTGTGCTACCTGTCCAATTAATCGGATCAATACTAAATAGTGAGAGCACATAGTTAATAACTCCATAATTTGTACCAAACATCGCAGAGAAAATGATAGCTACTGCTACAACAGAAGTAATGTTTGGCATGAAAATCGCCAAACGAAATATACCTTTTGCTTTTAAAAAGGCTTGATTTAATAAGAATGCTAGTATTAACGCTAAAATTAATTGAGGAATAGTAGACAATACCCATATGAAGAAGGTATTTCCCACTGATTTCAAAAACAATGGATCATTCGTAAATAGGGATACGTAGTTTGATAACCCAACGAATTCTTTATCCCCTAAAATATTCCACTTATGCAACGATAAATATGCTGTAAAGATTAAGGGATAAATACCAAAAATAGAAAACAAAATGAAAAAAGGGGATATAAATAAATATCCTGTTAAACTATCATGAAGCTTTGGACGATATTTTCGCTTTTCCTTCACATGATTGATTTTTGCAACATCTTGCTCCGCCATGAAACCCCTCCTCTATTAAGCAATAAAATTATCACATTGAAGGGGAAGACGATATGATATCTCTTCCCCTCTTATTTGGTTTACCTAGAAAGCTGTCTATCGATTTCGGCAAGTGCATTGTCCCAAGCTTCTTCTGGAGTTGCTTGCCCATCAATAATCGTTGTTAAAGAATCACCCATAATTGTATTTACCGTAGAAGTATCTGGCGAACGATAAACATATTCAACTCGTTGCGCAGCCTCGGCAAACATCGCACCTAAATCTTCTCGATTAAAGAAAGGATCATTATAGTTGATTACTTCTTCATTATCATAAAGCTCTTGCGCACTAGGGAAGTTTCCATACTGTTTAAATATCTCTAATTGTTGTTCAGGTGCCATTAACCAGCTGATAAAGTCAAATGCCTCTTGTGGATGATCACTTTGAGATGGAACTGTCAATAATGATCCACCCCAGTTTCCAGAAGCTTCTGGCATTTGCGCTACATTCCATAGACCTTCCGTATCAGGAGCGTCATCCTTGATATTTTGTAGCATCCATGGTGGTAGGAACACTGTTGCAAAATCTCCTCTAGCTAAAGCAGCTCCATACTCTGTTGATTCACGTTCAATTCCAGCCTGAATATCTCTTGAATTTACTGAAACATCCCATGCTTTTTTAATTTGCTCACTCTCTTCAATGATTAAATTATTATCTGTGTCAAAGTATTGCTCTTCTCCCTGCTCGCGGATAACACCGAAAATTTCAGCAATATGATTATACATATAAACGCCAGTTTCATCGTAAAGCTGACGACCAGCCTCCATATAATCGTCCCAAGTACTTAACTGTGCAGATACCTCATCTGGGTCCGTAGGAAGTCCTGCGTCCTCAAATAAATCCGTACGATAAGCCATTGCCATCGGTCCTACATCCGTTGGAAGACCAAGAACGAAGTCTCCATCTGGCGAGGATGCCTCTCTCCATCTCCACTCTACATAATCTCCCGTAACATCTTCTGCACCGTAGTCATTTAGGTTATGAAACTGATTAGGATTTACTTTAAATTGTTCAATATAACCAGATTCAACTACCGCCACATCAGGAGCACCAGACCCTGCACCAAGAGCAGTCAAGAGATTCGTATGATGATCTGCATATTCTGCTTCCTGTACAGTGATTTTGACATTTGGATTTTCATCCTGGTACTTTTGAATTTGCTCATCAATACCCATACCAGGGAAAACCCACATTGTTAACTCAACGGACTCTCCATCGGAAGAACCTCCAGAATCACCTGAACCCCCTGAGTCTCCTGAGTCTCCTGAGTCTCCTGACCCGCCAGAATCCTCACTACCACATGCGACAAGAGCTACGACAAGACCTAATAACAACAGAAATGACAAAGCTTTTTTGACCAAACTAACCAACCTCCTAAGTGATTTTTTTAATTTATATTCATTAGCAGTTGGAAACGTTTACATATAGCTGCGAAAAAAGCGCTTTCGATTATGTTTTTATAATTACAGATTAATAACTATACTTATGTCAAACAAAAACCAACTGCTAATCAATACCGAGAATAAATTACATCTTTGTTCTAAGGATAAACTAAGTTGGTATAAGATTTGAGAGTGTTTCTTTGATTTAAGGATAAACTAAGTTGGTATAAGATTTGAGAGTGTATCTTTGATTTAGGGATAAACTAAGTTGGTATAAGACATGAGAGTGTACCTTTGTTCTGAGGATAAACTAAGTTAGCAAGAGACCTTGTTATAACTATATGAAGATCAAGGTATGAATATCTCTAAAAGAAGTGTGTTTTACATTTGAAGTGTTATGAATAGGTAAATTTCAATGATGGGTTTATAACTTTAATTGTAGTGTAATATAATTTGAGGTTAATTTTAACAAATTTATAGTATGTAGGCAATGAAAAAATGAAATTCATTGCCTACGAATTGATAAAAGTGAGACTCGACATAGCAACTGTTACTTATAAATGGACAATTCGCCAAAATGCTTCTTTTGGTTCATGATTCTCATCAAATAGCATAGGCCAATTTTTTCGATTCCTCACCGGAAAGTTGTCTAACCATGTATAATTATCTGCCACACCCCATAAGGTTACAGAGTCAATATGCTTATGGTATTCCTTAAAGATTTTGAAAAATTGCTCATAGCGTTGTGCCTGTAACTCTAGCATTTTACTATCAGGCTCTGTCAGATCGGTACGTCGATCTTCGAAATCAAACATCGAAACATCCATTTCCGTTACATGAATTCTGACGTCTAATGAAGCGTATTTTTCAATCGCTCTCTTAATATCATCAAGTTGAGGATCGACAATATTCCAATGCGCCTGCATTCCTATACCATGAACAGGAATTTCTTTTTCCTTTAGACCTTTAACAAGTTGGTAAATCTTCTCACTTTTAATTGGAGCAGATTCGTTATAATCATTGTAAAACAATTGAGCACTTGGATCCGCTTCATGAGCGTAAATAAAAGCTTTTTCAATGAATTCTTCCCCTAAAATATCTAGCCATTTTGATGGTCTTAAAAATGGCTCTTTTTCGTCTAGGACTACTTCATTTACTACATCCCAAGCATACATCTTCCCTTTATAGCGGTCAAGCACTGTTTCAATATGAGATTTCATTCTTTGATCTAACGTGCTAGAATCTATGTCTTTTCCATCTTTCTTGAAGAGCCACTCACTTGTCTGGTTATGCCAAACAAGTGTATGACCCCTTACGCCAATGTCATTCTGCTCTGCAAAGGAAACCATTTCATCACTTATAGAAAAAGTATACTCATCTTCTTTTGGATGTAAATTTTCAAATTTCATTTCATTCTCTGCAGTTATACTATTAAAATGTTTCAAAATTGTATCCTTAGAATGGTGCATCGTTCGTTTGTTAATTGCTGCACCTATTTTGAAGTAATCTTCAAACTGTTTATACAAACTCGGTACATTAGCCACATGCTCACCTTCCTACGAATCTTTTATTTAACCGCACCTAGTGTCATACCCTTAACAAAGTATTTCTGCAAGAACGGGTAGACCATAATGATTGGTACACTTGCTACAATCGTCATCGTAGCCTGGATAGCCTTCGGTGTTACACTTTCTCTGCTCCCTCCAGCTGAGCTTACAAATGCAGATGCCGCATCACCAGATGATGTACTAGAGTTTTGTAAAATCTTCATCAATTCATACTGCAACGTTGTCAATT
This sequence comes from Gracilibacillus halotolerans, assembly GCF_014206945.1. Classification (GTDB taxonomy): domain Bacteria; phylum Bacillota; class Bacilli; order Bacillales; family Amphibacillaceae; genus Gracilibacillus; species Gracilibacillus halotolerans. The sequence goes on along the minus strand of NZ_JACHON010000002.1, from coordinate 242,300 downwards.
CCTTGATACTAGAGTTATATAAGAATACATCAAACCATTGGTTCCACTGGAATACAGCTACGAATAAAGCAACTGTTGCTAACACTGGTAAAGATAATGGTAAGACAATCTTAAAGAAGATTCTGAAATCACCAGCTCCATCAATTTTTGCTGATTCAAATATACTCTGAGGTAGTCCTTCTATAAATGATCTCATAATAATCAAGTTGAATGCACTAATTAAAGCAGGTAGAATATACACCCAAAATGAACCAATCAAGCCTAAGTCTCTCATAAGTAGGAACGTTGGAATTAATCCACCATTAAAGTACATTGTCATAATAAAGATAATCGCTACTGATCGTTTAAACATAAAGTGTGGTTGTGCAATTGCATATGCCACCATAGCAGTACAAAGAAGTCCCACACCTGCACCAACTACTGTACGCAATACAGAAATTAAAATCGCTTGCCAAATAGCTGCTTTTTCAAATACGTGTTCATAGTTATGAAGTGTGAATTCTCGTGGCCATAAATAAATACCACCACGTATTGCATCAGATGCTTCATTAAAAGATACTGCTAGCTGGTTTAAAAATGGATAGAGCATAAATATACAGAGTATAATCATAAAGATAACATTACTCGTATCAAAAATTTTATCTTCTCTTGTTCGCATATAGGATCGTTTTTTCTTCGCCATTACAACTCTCTCCTTTAGTATAGTCCGCCTTGTCCAAGTCTCTTAGATATTGAGTTTGCTGCAATCAAGAACACGAAACTTATGACAGTCTTAAACATCCCTGCCGCTGTTGCTAAAGAGAAGTTAAACATGGAAATACCATATTTAATAACAAATACGTCGATGTTCTCTGAATATTCTACGTTTTGACCATTACCTAATAAGTATTGTGGTTCAAAACCTGCTTCTAAAATATAACCAATGTTCATGATTAGCAAAACAACAATTACAGATTTCATTCCAGGAATAGTAATATGTCTTATTCGCTGGAGTCTGGAAGCCCCATCAATTTTTGCTGCTTCGTATTGTTCCTGATCAATCATTGATATAGCTGCCAAATAAACAATCGCATTCCAGCCTACATTCTTCCATACCTCTGCAGCTCCTAAAATACCCCAGAAGTATTCTCCAACTCCTAACCAAATAATCTCCCTATCAATCAACCCTAATCCCATTAAGATTTCGTTAACGATACCGTCAACTGATAGTACAGTGGAAACGAGTGCTGCTGCTACAACCCAAGACAAAAAGTGTGGTAAATAACTAATTGTCTGTACGGTCCGTCTAAACTTCATATTTGTCAATTCGTTAATTAACACAGCTAGTCCTATTGCAGTGAAGAAACCTAAAACAAGGTTAATTAGACTTTGAGCAAGCGTGTTACGTAAAACACCTAAAAATCGGTCATCTTGAAACAGGAAGAGAAAATGCTTAAAACCTACCCACTCCTGTTCGGAAAAACTAAGAGCTGGTTTGTAATCCTGGAATGCCATTGTCCATCCCCAAACAGGTAAATACTTAAAAATAATGACCCAAATAATGAAAGGGATGGTCATCCATAATAACGCTTGTTGTTGCTTTAATCTTTTTAAGAAGAGTTTAAAACCTTTTTCTTCTTGATTCACAATAGTCTGCTGCGCTGAACTTGATTGTGCCATGTTTATCCCCCTTTTCTTGCCATACTATAAATCGTCCCGAATGCTTTCCTATTTTTACTCGGTTTCTAGTTAATCTACATCTAATATGTTGTTAGATAAAAAACCATACTCTAATAGAAGGAAAAAGGGGAAGGCTGAAATCTAGCCTTCCAACCTTTTTCTCATTATTTATTCTGCTGCAGCTGCTGCTTCTTCAGCAACACGTACTTTGTTATCAATGTATTCTGTCATTACTTTTTCGAATTCTTCAATTGGAAGTTTTTCAAACTCCTCACTATAAGAATTCCATAGTGATTCGAAATCTCCTTCGTCTGCAAAGATCATTCCAGGGTACGTACGTTTCATTAAGTCATCTAATTGTTGCTCGTAAAGTTGAGCTTGAGATCCAGTTTCGATCGGAGCATCATATGCTGGATACCAAGGTCTTTCATCTGGCTCACTAAATAACTCTGCAAATGTCTCAATACCATATGCGTCTAGGAATTCCTTATCTACATCGTTGTATGCCAACTGAGCAACGGATGGTTGGTTACGCGCTTCGACAGCGTTTCCATCATCGAATAGACCGTTAAGACGTGGCCAACCCCACTCAAATGTTCTGAATCCGAACTCTCTACGGAATGAATCTACAGAAGTCTGTGCAAATTGTTCTTCTGTTTGATAGAACATTCCATCTTCATCAACAGAATATGTTTCTCCTTCAATACCCCATGTAATCATTTTCTGAATTTCTTCTTGCATTAGGTAATCTAGGAATTTAATAATTTCAATTCGTTCTTCTTCTGTCGTATTAACAGTGATACCTTGTCCTGGAGATGCTGCGAAGCCAACAGGATCTAGGTACTGGTCTTTGATTCCTTCTTCAAAAACAACTGGGAATGCCATATATTCAGAGTAGAAATCTTCATCTTCTCTAATTGTGTTTAATGCATCCGCTACTTGCCAGTGGTAATCAAAGAATCCAACTACTCGACCAGTTGATATTTTAGCTAAGTACTCATCATAGTTTTGAGTAAACATTTCTTGGTCAACTAAACCTTTATGGTGTACTTCATTAAGCTTTTCTAACCAGCGCTTAGTGTCTTCATTATTATTGTATACTTTCGCTTCGTGCGTTTCTAAGTCAACCTGAACACCACCGTCATTTGGATATCCTGCTAAGTGGTTTGGTTGGTTCGATAGCGCAAAGAATCTCCAGTCATCTGTTAAAGCTGTAAATCCGATTGTATCCATTCCATCAATTTGAGGGTTATTGCTTACATACTCCTCAATGATATCAAAGAAGTCATCCAATGTTTTTGGTTGTGGATAATCCATCTCACGTAATACATCACGCTTGATCCACCATGCGCCTTGATAAATGTTAGGTGGCTTAATGTATCCGTTGCTAGCTCCAGAAGGAATAATATAAATATTTCCATCCGAACGCTTCATGAACTCTAAATATGGGCCATACCATTTTTTAATATTCGGTGCATGTTCTTCAATTAAATCATTTAACGGAACAAATCCTCCTGCATCAATAACTGCATCAGTTGATTGCTCTGCGTTCATCAAATGTGGATACTCTCCACTAGCAATCATTGTTCCTATCTTTTGGTTAACATCTCCAACAATGTGCTCGATATCGAAGTTCACACAAGTTTCTTCCTCAAACATCTTTCCTAATTTAGTTTCAGCTGTATTGAGGTCATCATCACTTTTAGATGCATCAAAGAACTTGTACGTTGTTGGTTCCTCACAACCTTCGCTACCTTCTGTATTTTCTCCATCAGTACTTTCTGATGCTGAGTCTCCACCATCACTAGATGAAGCATCGTCATCGTTCCCACAAGCAACAACGAATAACATCATTGCTATTAACATACCGAGGAGCCATAGACTTTTCTTTTTCATGTCCTAATTTCCCCTTCCGTCTCTTTTTCGCTCACTATCTTTGTAAGCACTTTCATTGTATCGCGAAAAATAGTTCTTTGTTACCCATTAAAACATAGACTAAACTTTAAAAAGTATAGATGGTTACTTAACTTATTATATTTTTTGCTAAATTCTTCCTAAAAATCGATATTTTAAATGATTTTTTGTATAAAAATTTTAAAGTTTTTCTAATCATAGTCTTTTCTACCTAAACAAGAATGACCTATTCTCCCATTTAAATAAGCATGCCTACCCTCCAAATTTCAAAAGCAGACATGCCTCGTCACTAATCTAATGTCACTCGTTGTATAATTGGCAATATTATTTGTACCGTCGTTCCTATATTCTTTTCGGTTGTTATATTTAGTTCATACTCCGTACCGTAGTACATTTTTAAACGTTGAGAAACATTTCGTATTCCAATGTTTTCACCTGAAATCTCTTCATCTGCTAAGGTTGACATTATTTCTTCATATTTAGATTGCTCCATGCCTACTCCATCATCTTTAATTACATAAGAGAGGCGATCATTATCCAAGCATGATATTGTAATTTTAATGTTTCCTTTACCTTTCAATGGTTCTATTCCATGTATGCTAGCGTTTTCAACAAAAGGGATAAATGTCATATTTGGAATATAAGCACTCTTAACAGCTTCATCCATTTCTATCGTATATTTCATCTTATCGTCAAACCGGTATTTCTGTATTTCTAAAAAGGCTTGAATTAAACGTACTTCTTCTCCAACTGTAACCCAATCTTTCTCCCATGAAATAGAGGTTCGAAGTAGTTGTGCTAAATATCGAATAATTTCCGCCGTTTCCCATTCGTCCTTTAGCACACTTCTCATTCGTATTGTTTCTAATACATTAAATAGGAAGTGAGGATTAATTTGACTTTGTAATGCTTTTAACTGTGCATCTTTTTTCTCTAGTTCCAAATCCTGCTTTTGTATTCGAACCTTATAGACATCATTAATGAGCTGTTTAATCTTTCGAGTCATTCGATTATATTCTGCTGTAAGTAAACCAATTTCATCTTTATACTTTTTACCTTTAATAACTTCGAACTGTTCATCTTTTACTTTTCTCATATGGCTTACAATCGACTTCATTCGAAAATGGATATTGCCTGCGATATACGTTATAAATAAGGAAGGTATAACAAAATTAAAAAGTGCTAAATAAAAGATCGAATAAATAGAGTTGCGTACTTCGGTCGTTAGATTGGCTTTTGGTATTACACCAATCACTTGCCAACCCTCTAGAAATCGATGTTGATATTCCTCATTCATTACAATCGCTTCATCTTCAATTTCAATAGAACGAAAAGGAACGGCTTCTTGAATCCAATTTTGATTAGTAGCTGTACTATATTGAATCTCACCATCCGCATTCACTAAGTATATATCACCTTCAAATGTGACACTGTCAAAGGATTGTATAACGAATCTTTTCGAAAGATGTACCATCACAATCTTTTCGTATTTTCTATTATGGCTCCCTAAATCTCGCACTACAACAAATTCATCAAGTCGTCCATTCTCCGTTTTTTTACGAGTTAATATCGGATATTCTTGCCTTGCATTTTCGGTATCCTTGTACCATTGTTCTTCTTTCGTTTGATCATTAATAGGAAAAATACCGCCAGCTGTAATGACGGTCGGGTTTTCTGTGTATAAATGAATTAAAGTAATCGAAGAAGAGCCAGGAGTGTAGCGATTAATATCTCGAAAATTATTATTATAGCCATGAATAAAGTCGACTGGATTCTCATATTCCTTATCCAGAAATTCGTACAATAAAGCATCTGAATATAACACTGCTGCTACACCTGCTGCATCTTCTACACCTTGCCTAAAATTATTCACTACCTGCTGAAGTGCAAGTTCATTATCTTTTAATTTTTGTTCTCGAACATTTTCAGAGGTTACAAGATAAAAAATTATATTCGTTAATATAATAGGTAGAAACACAGAGAACATATAGATAAGTAGTAACTTATTCCTTAAGCGGACATCATTAAAGTGTATTCGTTTCATTTTTTTACTATCCTATCTTATTAGTCAATTGTTTTCGATATTGTGATGGTGTTTTGCCAACAATCTTTTCAAATTGCGTAACAAAGTAGTCTGGATTATTAAAACCGACTCTTTCCGCAACTTCATAGATTCTCATATCAGATTGACGGAGAAGCCTCTTAGCTTCCTGTATTCTTACTTGTAAAACATAGTCCTTGAAGTAAACACCATACGTTTTCTTGAATAATTGTCCCATATAAACCGGATTAATATAAAATTTGCTAGCAATTGACTTCATTGTTATATGTTGATGAAAGTTGGAGTGAATATATTTTTTCACCTGATAAATGGTACCTTTTACATGATTTTGATTTAATTCAAATAATATATCGGAACATTCAGAAAGAAAGCGGAACCAAATTTCCTCAAGCTGGTTAAGCGTAATTGGATATCGATCCCATTCTAGCATTAACTTGAAATGTTCGAGTTTATCCTCATAACCGTCGACTTCTTTTAATAGTGTTAATACTTCATGATTCAATCGATTAACAACTGTTTTAAAAGCATCTTTTGCAAATTGCTTGCTGACGGCACGTGTTAACATCGTGTGCACTTGCTTTTTAATCATCTCTATATTGTTTTCTTCCATATATTCCATCATCGTGTCGTACGCCTCTTGCTCTAAATCGATATAATAAATACTATTATTCTCGACCATTTCCGGAATAATAACATGCTCTTTTGAGAAAACGTATTTATATTGAATGGAATTTCTTGCTATACGATAGGATTCATTTAACTCCCTGATATTGTCTACAGTCTTACCTAAATAAATAATGACAGGTAGCTGTAGCTTATTTGTAAGGTTCAATTGGAATTTCTTCAAAAATTCTTTCATTGATAAGTTGTTACTAAGTAAAAACTGGTCTGTGAGTACAAGGCAATAATAGCCAATTCCATCTTCATAAAAAGCAATTTTATCGAGTGAATAAAATTCATTTAGCTCTTTTTCGATTTCCGTTTCAATAAATGGGTAATCAAGATCCAGGCCATTTATTTCTATTTTCAAGAAGGTAAATTCATTGGCTTGGGAAATCGGATGTTCTATCGTATTTAGTGTTGTTGATTCAGGCTCTTCCATTAGGTAGTTTCGGACAATAGAGACAGCCTCCATCTTTTGAATATTTCCCATTGATTTTGTCTGAATCGTAATGGTATTTGCTACACGCTCTAATGTTTCATATAATTCATTTTGATCTACAGGCTTTAATAGGAAGTCTTGAACACCAAACCGCAAAGCTTTTTGTGCATATTTAAAATCATTGTAGCCACTAATTACAATAAAAGAAGGTGGATTGTCCATTTCGTTATTCACTTTTTCTATTAAACTAAGACCATCTACCACCGGCATACGAATATCTGTTAAAACTAAATCTGGCTGCATGTCTACTATTTGCTCAAGGGCGTCTTCTCCATTATCTGCCTCACCGCAAACAGTAAAGCCAAATTCTTCCCAGTTGACTAATGTTTGAATACCTTTTCTTACAAAAACATCATCATCAACTAAAAATACTTTACGCATTCGATTTCTCCCCCTTTTTCAAAGATTCATTCTCTACTAAAAGATCCTGTTTCTCTTTGAAACTATGGAAAGCTGTTAATGCTAAGCTAGTAACGAAATATAATGGGACACTCACCCCAACAACTACAATTAAGCCTTGAATCTTTAACCAAGTGAAAGCTATTACCGCTAGACAGATACCCATCAAAATTGTCATGATAGGGCTGAAAAAGCCAAGAATGATAGCATGTCTGATTGTTTGAAAAAATCCTGTGTCAAAATGAGCGTATACAGGAAATAAATATAATAGTGAAACAACATAGAGAACTACTAATAAGATAAAAAGAACGAAAAGTACGGAAGCAAAACTACTTTCCAAATTGAGTAGCCAAAAGTAGTCTATATATAGAATAAATCCAATTAATAAATAAAAGTAACCGAATACATTTGCTTTAATAAAATGTTTTTTCCACGCTCGGAAAAACGTTTTTGTAAATGAAAGGTCCCCATCCCCTTCTCGCCATTCTCGTATCGTCACTACCGTGGCCATTGTCGCTGGGAAAAATCCTAATATACCTAGACCCAGTATCCATCCACCTATCCACAATATATTTAAATACATCATCCACATAATCCACTCTAATATTCGATAGAGTCGGTTATTATTTGCTTGTTTCATGATATCCCCCCAGTTGTAACCGCTTTAATTTTCAAAGAAAAAGATATACTTTGTTTGTTCAATGTACAATCTTATTATAGTACACTTAGCATAAATTGAAAAGTTATTTTTAATTTTCAATAGATTTTAAGAAAATTATGGTATTTTATTTATTTTTTGGAGGGGATCAGTAAATGGTAGCAACAGGAGCATTTTATACGGGGGAATATCGCAACTTATTAGCTGAGTATGGATACGATAAAGATGAAATTGAGAATAGAGTGCAAGAAACCTGGGAGAGACTTTTTAGCGATAAATACCCGGAAACTCAAATTTATTTCTCAGTAGGCGATGATTTAGGTTATATGTTAGACACAGGTAATGATGACGTAAGAACAGAAGGCATGTCCTATGGAATGATGATGGCTGTTCAAATGGATAAGAAAGATATCTTCGACCGATTATGGAATTGGTCCATGAAGTATATGTATATGGAAGAAGGCGAAAACGCTGGTTATTTCGCTTGGTCGTGTGCAACGGATGGAACAAAAAATGCTTATGGTCCAGCACCAGATGGAGAAGAATACTACGCAATGGCATTATTTTTTGCCTCCCATCGCTGGGGTGACGGAGAAGGTATTTTTAATTACAAAAAGCACGCACAAGAATTGCTACATCGCTGCATACATAAAGGTGAAGATGGACATGGATATCCAATGTGGAACCGCGATAACAAATTGATTAAGTTTGTGCCAGGCGTAGAGTTTTCTGATCCTTCTTATCATCTTCCTCATTTCTATGAATTATTTGCTTTATGGAGTTTCGAAGAGGATCGGGAATTCTGGAAAGAAGCAGCTAAAGAAAGTCGAAAATATATCGCAAAAGCTGCACACCCTGAGACAGGTTTATCCCCTGAGTATGCGTTTTACGATGGAACACCTAACCATATTCGTGGTTTCGGACACTTTTTTAGTGACTCGTATCGGGTCGCACCAAATATTGCATTAGATTACGAATGGTTTAAAGATAATGCTTGTCCAGTAGTTGTAAACGAAAAAATCCAAGCATTCTTTGCAGATAAAGACCCTGAAGACTATCGTAGATATAAGATTAATGGAGAGCCTTTTGAGGAAAAATCTTTACATCCAGTGGGACTTATTGCAACAAATGCTGTTGCTTCGCTCTCAACCTCTGGGGAAAATGCACGAAAAGCTGTAGAGTTATTTTGGAATACACCGGTAAGGACTGGTGGTAGAAGATATTATGACAATTGTCTTTACCTCTTTAGCTTATTGGCGCTAAGTGGTAAATATAAGATTTGGATGCCTTAATTAAGATGGTTGGGGTATTCGTATTAACTGTCTGTTGTTTTGTGTTAATGTATCAAATAAATAATGAATAATAGGCACCTTACGAAAATCTCGATGATAATTTTTTGGAATATGCAGTGTGGGACGGATATTTACACATTGTATATTCCTTTTATTTTATTTAGAGTATATGTTGAAACTGTTTTAGAGTTCAGTATCATTTTATATACAGTGGCAGGTGCTCTATGGATTGTCGTTTCGTTCTATGGACCGTCACGCGTGCTCTATGGACCGTCGTTTCGTTCTATCTACCGTCGCGGAGGCTCTATGGACTGTCGTTTCGTTCTATGAACCGTCGCGGGTGCTCTATCGACAGTCATTTCGTTCTATCTACCGTCGCGAAGGCTCTATCGACAGTCGATTCGTTCTATCTACCGTCGTTGGTGCTCTATCGACAGTCATTTCGTTCTATCTACCGTCGCGGAGGCTCTATGGACTGTCGTTTCGTTCTATCTACCGTCGCGGAGGCTCTATCGACAGTCGAATTCGTCGTCGCTTCTCTTCTATGCTGTGAGAATGTATATGAAAAGGAGCCTAATACATAACTCATATTGTAACCATGAAACGAACAATACGAAATTATGATACTAATTACGTAGTCAAAACACGAGACTCCTGCAGGACAGCACGAGCAGAAAATCACCCAAGACGAACCATCGTGAGTCTTGGGAAGTTGAGGCCGTGCCTGAGGAAAGCGAAGTGTTTTAGCGAAGTAATTATAAAAAAAGTAGACACCGAGCGAATTCTAACAAATCGTTCGGTATCTACTATATGATAAAATATTTTTGTCCTGGCCTCATTTAATCCTTATTATTTACGGAACTTCATCAATTCCTGATTAATCCCTTTAGTTTGCTTATACACATCACGATATAGTTGGAAAAGCTCTTTATATTTTTCTGCATTTTCTGGAATTGGATCAAATGTGTCAGCATCTTCCAGGAACGCATCTGCACATTCTTTTAAAGAGTTAAACCATCCAGAACCATATGCCGCTAACATTGCAGCACCCATTCCTGGACCTTGTTCCGTTTTGAGGCGAACAATTTGCGCATTAAAGATATCCGCTTGGATTTGAAGCCAATCTGTATTCTTAGCTCCTCCTCCGATTGAATAAACTTTGTTAATTTCTTTACCATTCTCACGGAAAATAGCAATTGATTCATTTAGAGAGAATGTAATACCTTCTAGTACTGCTCTCGCAAAGTTCTTAATTGTATGAGAGCTATCCATACCGATAAAACTTCCTCTAATTTGAGAATCTGCATGAGGTGTACGTTCCCCAACTAAGTAAGGCGTGAATAGTAATCCGTCTGAACCGACAGGAACATCGCCAACACCATCTAATAATTCATCAAATGTTAAATCGTTTGCGAATGTCTTTTTAAACCAATTCAAGCTGTGACCTGCTGCAAGTGTAACACCCATGCCATAAAACGCATTCTCTTCCCCATGGTTGAAGTAATGAACTTTTCCTTCATAATCTTTATCACCAGTAGGCTCATAGGAAAGGACTACCCCGGATGTCCCAATACTTGCAAATGTCTTCCCTTCTGATAAGATACCAGAACCAATAGCACCACATGCATTATCGGCACCACCTGCAAATACGTCTGTATCTGCTGATAATCCCGTCTCTGCTACAATTTCGGAAGTGATTTTTCCTACATTTTCATGGGAATCCACTAATGGAGGACAAATAGAAATATCGATACCTAATGCATCACAAATTTCTTTACTCCATTCCTTCTGTGCGATATCAAGTAAGCTCGTTCCCGCAGCATCGGAATAATCCATATGTATCGTACCTGTTAAGCGATAACGTACATAGTCTTTCGGCAACACAAAGGTCTTTGCTTTTGCAAATACATCTGGTTCATTTTCTTGTACCCACACTATTTTAGGTAATGTGAATCCTTCTAAAGCTAGGTTTTTCGTTATGGAAATAAAACGATCTTTGCCCACTTTATCATAAATCGTCTGACATTGAGGTGTTGTACGTGTGTCATTCCATAAAATTGCATTGCGTAATACTTCATTATTTTCATCTAACAATACGAGGCCATGCATCTGACCTGAGAAACTTAATCCTTCAATTTCATTCGCATTACCATTAAAAGTTTCTACTAATTCTTTAAGTCCTGCTACCGTTTGTGTTACCCAATCCTCCGGGTTTTGTTCGGAATAACCTGTCTTTTCTTGTATAAGCGGATATTCTTTTGATACCTCATGCACAACTTCACCCGATTTATTAACGAGTAAAAGTTTAACTGCACTCGTTCCTAAATCTACTCCAATTACATAACTCATTTCTCTACCTCCCTATATATATTAGTGAATGGAAAGAAGAAGACTTAGCATCCATACTAAGTCTTCTATCTTGATTAATTATTCAGCGTACGCATTTGCTAAGTATTGGTTAATTGTCGCTTTAATTACTTCTAGGCGACCTGATTTATTTTTAACTTCTTTCAAGCTAAGTGCATGCTCTTCAAGTGATTTGAAGTCTGCTTTTCCTTCTACGATATCTTTACCGATACCTTCTTTATAGCTTGCATAGCGGTCGTCAACTACATTTTCCAATACTTTATCTTCGATTAACTTATTCGCTACTCTGTAACCAAGAGCGAATGCGTCCATACCTGCAATGTGTGCATGGAATAAATCATCTTGCTCGAAAGATCCACGACGTACTTTTGCGTCAAAGTTTAATCCTCCAGCTCCTAGTCCACCATTTTTGATGATTTCATACATCGCTAATGTAGTAGAGTAAAGATCTGTTGGGAATTCGTCTGTATCCCATCCTAGTAAAGGATCACCTTGGTTAGCATCTACAGATCCAAGAATTCCATTTACACGTGCATAACGAAGCTCATGCTCAAATGTGTGTCCAGCTAGTGTTGCATGGTTCGCTTCTAGGTTTAATTTAAAGTGGTCTTGTAAACCGTAGTTTAACAAGAATCCATGAGTAGACTGTGCATCAAAGTCATACTGGTGAGTTGTTGGCTCTTTTGGTTTTGGCTCAATTAAGAACTGTGCATCAAAGCCAATTTCTTTTGCGTAATCTACTGCCATTTGGAAGAATCTCGCTAAGTTATCTTGCTCTAATTTAAGGTCCGTATTTAGAAGAGTTTCGTAACCTTCACGTCCACCCCAGAATACATAGTTTTCTGCACCTAGCTCTTTACCAACTTCTAGACCTTTTTTAACTTTTGCTGCTGCATAAGCAAATACGTCTGCGTTGTTAGAAGATGCTGCACCATGAACGAAACGTGGATTTGTAAAGTTGTTTGCTGTGTTCCAAAGAAGCTTAACACCGCTGTCTTTCTGATAATCTTTAAGCATTGCTACAATTGTATCAATGTTTTGATATGTTTCGCTTAAAGTGTTTCCTTCTGGAGCAATATCAACATCATGGAAACAGTAGTATTTTGCACCAATTTTTTCGAAGAATTCAAAAGCTGCTTCTACACGTGCTTTTGCGCGGTCCATTCCATCGTATTTATCCCAGTTTCGGATTGCAGTACCTGTACCAAATGGATCAGATAGGTCCTCTGTAAAAGTATGCCAGTAAGCAATACCATATCTCAGGTACTCTTCCATAGATTTTCCATTAATAATTTCTTCAGGATTGTAAAACTTAAATGCTAAAGGGTTGTTTGATTTAGGTCCTTCATATTTTATCTTGCTAACGTTTTCAAACCAAGCCATATTTTCTTACCTCCATTATTCATTCAATATTTCTTGCTTTCGTGATACATTATAACAACTGTATAAAAGTTTGTCTACTGAATAAACAAAGATTATAGTTATTTTTTAAAATTTATGCTAAAATGTACTCATAAGGGATAAGGAGTATAGAAATGAGTGGGGATATGAAAGGTCAAACTTGGAATCAGCATGTAGTTAAGAAAGAGAATAAAACATTAGTCTTACAAACAATTAAAGAAAAAGCTCCAATTTCTCGAGCTAGCATCGCTCAAGTAACTGGACTTAATAAAGGTACCGTATCTTCTTTAGTAAGTGAGTTAATAGATGAAGATTTTATTCATGAATCCGGTACAGGTGAATCTAGTGGAGGAAGAAGACCTGTCATGCTTCTTCTTAATGAGAAAGCTGGATTTACGATCTCCGTTGATTTAGGGGTAAATAAAATATTAGGAGTCATGACAGATATAAGCGGAAATAGAATTATGGAAAAAGAGATTAATGTTGATGATAACTCTGTATATAATGTAAGCGATGACTTGTTTAGTCTCATTGATCACTTAAAAGAACAAGCACCTTCTTCACGTTATGGCATAATCGGTATTGGTGTAGCAGTGCCAGGTGTTGTTACTACAGAGGGAGAGATTCTCCTAGCACCCAACCTAGGTTGGAAAAAAGTTCAATTAAAAGATATGCTATATGAAAGATATAAGCTCCCTATAATAGTAGAAAACGAAGCGAATGCAGGCGCATATGGTGAGTTTATCTATGGTGCTGGTCAAAATTCTAAAGAGCTAATCTATATCAGCGCAAGTATCGGTATTGGAGTCGGATTGATTCTAGACGGTAAATTGTACAAAGGTTTAAGAGGTTTTTCTGGAGAATTTGGTCATATGACCATTGAAAAGGATGGATTAGCTTGCCGTTGCGGAAACCGTGGTTGTTGGGAGTTATACGCTTCTGAAAATGCTTTACTAGAAGCTTCTGAACAACATGGCTTAAAAAATCATTCGATCACTGATCTTGTGACGAAAGCAGAGATGCGTGATACAAATGCTTTAAAGGTATTTGAGCAAATTGGTGATTACTTAGGTGTCGGAATCACGAATATTATTCATATTTTCAACCCTGAGCAAGTAATTATCGGCGGATCATTAGCAGAAGGAATTCCTCTTCTACTACCATCCATTAAAAAGAGAATCAAACAAAATGCGATTGGATTCAATTTAGATGATGTCCATTTAAATGAGGCTAATTTAAATAAATATTCTGTTGTATTAGGTATTACTGCATTCAATATCGAAAACTTCTTCCGTTCTACTGTAAAAGAAGTTAGCAACGGTGTATAAGAAAATCGCAAGCATTTTGTTCACCCCAGATAAGCTTATGTCAGGCTTTCCTTATGATAATAAAAATTCCGAACCTTATTTCTGTTGGTTCGGAATTTTTTTATGTGTAAAGCTTAGTTATCGATCATGCAATATCAAATTGTCATCTAAACCGTCGTATGTTGGTGTTTCATCGTTAACAACATCTATCTCAATAAGTCGTACTTCATTTCGCCCTAAGGAAATTTCTAGTAATAGCTCGCCATCCTGTACGGCTCTTTGTTCATAGTTAACATATGGTATTGCTGCATCTTGCAATATTTTAACTTGTTGCTTCGATGGAAAACGTGGTCGTCCCATCTGTTTCCATACTTCAAATGGATTTGCATATTGCTCACTTACTGCTTTAGAAGCAATAAAGTATGTATTAGATGGTACTGTTAGTTTAATATTAGTTGTTAGTTCCTTAGCATGATCCTCCATTGCTAAGTTCCATGCAATAATAGAATAACCTCCATTGGATTTCTTCGTAACAATCTGTCGATCATCACGATACAATATATCCTCACCTAGATGATTAAAAAATTCAAACAGATGATACGTCGGTTTCTTCACCTCATTTAAACCGATAAGACCAAACCCTCCATGGAATTGTGCTTTTGGTACGTCTAACTCTTCGAAGACATCACTAAACGTCCAGTAAGAAAAAGAGTCGACATAATCCCCACCTTGACTAAGTATCTTTGCTAAGTAAGCCGCATTTACTGCAGTATCATGGATTGGATTAATAGGACTATACGATGTATTATATTCCGTTATATGAAACGATAAATCTGGGAACGGCGATTGTTCAATTAACCCTCTTACATAATGAAATTCATCTAACATTTTTTGCGGCTCTGCTAGTTCTTGGTAGTAATACTCAGAAGTTTTCTTATGTGGTTGTCTCGAAGTATAAGCATGGCGAGAAACAAAATCTACAGGTACTTGGTTTTCGTAACAAAAGTTTAAGAAATCTGTAATCCACTCGTCGGAACCTCCACAAATAGCTGGTCCTCCGACTTGTATGTTCGGATTAATTTCCTTTACAGCTTCAACTGTTACTTGATAAAGCTTGAAGTATTCCTCTTTATCTGCGCCTTCCCAAAAGTTTACTAAGTTCGGTTCGTTCCATACTTCGAATGGCCATGTAAGTACTTCTTCTTCACCATATCTTTCAATAAAATGGCTTGTCACTGCCTTGATTAAGTCACTCCATTTGTCATAATCCTTAGGTGGAGTAACATTCCCTTCCCAAGCAAAAATGGTTTGAGTCCCTGACGCTAGTTGTTTTGGCATAAAACCAAATTCAACAAATGGTTTTAACCCTAATTCTAAAAACGTATCAAAGATTCGGTCCACATATGTGAAGTTATAAAAGACTTTAGTTCCATTTTCAGTTTGTAGCTCACGATAGATACCGATATCATCATGAAGCAAACCATGACCTCGTATATAACGGAAACCGATCTCTTCTTGCACTAATTGTAAATGTTCGACATACTCTTTTTGTAAAGCGAGACCTAATCTACCTGTCCCGATACAATCCTTCCATGCAGTTGAAAATTTACCAATGGATTCCTCGGTTACTTGAATTGTCATTGTTTATCCTCCCTTTCTCGCATTTTTCACGGCATTAACAAATTGTGTTGCTTTTGAAGTTAACTCATTTAAATATTGCTCCGTAATCACTTCTACACCTTTGACCAATGTGCTACCTGCACCTACAGCAACTGCACCAGCTTGGATATAATCTTCCACGTTATTAACATCAACGCCACCCGTCGGCATTAACGGAATATGTGGTAAAGGACCTCTTACATCACGAAAGAACTTCGGCCCTAACACACTCGATGGAAAAACCTTTATCATATCTGCTCCACTCTCATAAGCGGTAACGATTTCAGTCGGTGTAAATGCGCCTGCAACGGACACTGCTCCATACCGCTTCGTTATTTCAATCGTCTCTTTCCTTACAGTAGGTGAAAATATAAAGGAAGCACCTGCCATGAGTGCAGCTCTGGCAGTTTCTGCATCTAACACTGTACCCGCACCAACAAGGACATCTTGATCAAATTCATCCTTTACCATCTCAATTAGCGATAATACTTTCGGAGTTTCAACGGTTATTTCTAATACATTTACCCCACCATTTTTTAATGCTTTTGCAACTGGTAATATCGTATCTGGAGTCATATTACGCATTACTGCGATAACCCCTGTTTTTTTCATTTGTTGAAATGTTTCCTGCATGATTGGCACCCCATTTTATAAGTGTCGTTATCTCTTTATATCCTCTGTTGATGATTGGTTCAGATAACTCATAAGTTCCTCTCTATTCGGCAGACCCTCATAATCTCCACGAATCTGTACTTGCATGGATCCAATAGCATTTGCGCGAGTTACTGCTTCATAAAGTGACAAATCATCAAGCAATCCGGATATAAATCCAGCAGCAAAGCCATCACCAGCACCTACTGGATCTATCATCTGATCTACTGGAAATCCTTCCACCAAAAATTGTTCTTCTTCACTATGAACATAAGCTCCTTCTTTTCCGAGCTTCATTATAACGAGTTCTGCTCCTTCTTCTAAGAACGCCTCTGCTACCATTTCCTTTGATTGCTCCCCATAGAGAAAGGTCGCTTCATCCATTCCTGGCAATACGATATCTGAAAGCGAGACCATTTCTTTCAATACGGATCTCGCTCTATCCTCTGACCATAGCTTCCTTCTTAAATTGGGATCAAACACAATTTTGACATGATGTTCTTTCGCAATTTTCATCGCATATATTACTGCCTCATACGCCGAGTCGCTTAAAGCAGGGGTAATCCCCGTTACATGTAAAATTTTCGCACTATCTATATAGGAAACGTCAATATCCTCAACTGACAATTGGCTAGCTGCTGAATTTTTACGATAATAGTGCACCCGTATATCATTCTGATTTCGAATCTCTTTAAAGTAGAGACCAGTAGGACTGTGTGAATCGAATGTTACATGTGATACATCAACACCCTCACCTTGAACAGAATGATGGATAAAACGACCAAACTCATCATTTCCAAGTCTACTAATCCAACCTACCTGATGACCGAGTCGAGATAAGCCAATCGCTACATTTGTCTCCGCACCACCTATATTTTTAATAAATGTTTCGGCATATCGAAGCATTGGGGAAGTTTGAGGAGTGAAAACAACCATTGTTTCACCGAGAGTTACCACATCTTTCATATCTACACCCCACTATAAGCCATAAATCCGCCATCTACCGGAATACATGTACCTGTTACAAAACCACTTGCCTCTTCATCTATTAACCATAACAACGTTCCTAACAAGTCATCCGGATCACCTAACCTCCGCATTGGTGTATGATTCACGATTTTCTCCATACGTGGAGTTGCACTACCATCTTTGTTCGTTAATAAGGAACGATTTTGCTCTGTTAAGAAAAAGCCAGGTGCAATCGCGTTTACCCGAATATTTGCCTCTGCAAAATGGACAGCTAACCATTGTGTGAAGTTATTAATAGCCGCCTTGGCTGCACTATACGCAGGTACCTTTGTCATTGGACTGACAGAACTCATCGATGAAATATTAATGACAGATGTTTTACGACCAGTCATATGCTTTGCGAAAACTTGTGTTGTGTTTAACGAACCAATGAAATTTAAGTTGAAAACAGTAGAAAAGCCTTCTGTTGTCATATCAAAAAAGGTTTGAATCGCATCATCTTCCAAGTCCGCCTTTTGGAAAACTTCATTTGTAGTTGTTCCATCTGGGTGATTTCCTCCTGCACCATTAATGAGAACGTCACATGGACCATAGGCTTCTAGTACTTGTTTTTCAGCTAGAATAATAGAATTTTTATCCAGCACATCACATTGGACTGCAAGTGCTTCTCCGCCTAATTGTTTTATCTTATCTACGACTCTATCGGCTTTCTCTTTTGTTCGATTTAATACAGCTACTTTCATTCCTTGGCGCGCAAGTTCTTCTGCCATTCTTCCACATAGAACTCCGCCTCCACCTGTAACTACTGCTACTTTATTCTTTAGATTTGAATGTATGGGCAACAATGTAATCTTCCTTTCCTTGTAGATTATTGTAGGCATCCCATAAGCCCCATATATACATAATCCCTAAAGCACGATCATATAAACCATAACCTGGTCTACATTCTTCATCCCAAATATGTCGACCATGATCAGGCCTTACATATCCTTTATAACCAATATCATGATAAGCTTTTACGATATCATCCATTGGTAATGTTCCGTCCTTTGTTCGATGTGATGTTTCAATAAAATCACCATTATTAAATACTTTCACATTTCGGATATGGGCGAAGTGAATACGCTCTTTAAATTCATAAATCATTTCAGGGATATTATTATCAGGGCGCACTCCTAACGCACCACTACATAAAGTTAATCCATGATATTTACTAGGATGCAATTGGAGTATCTCTCTGATTTTTTGTTGAGTTGTTACAATTCTCGGCAGATTAAAAATTTCCCATGGTGGGTCATCTGGGTGCAGAGCTAGCTTCACATCGTGTTCCTCACAAACCGGGATAACTCTTTCTAAGAAATATTGAAGATTATTCATTAAATCCGTTTGTGAAACGTCTTTATATGCCTCAAATAAATCTTTCAGTGTAGCCAAGCGCTCTGGCTCCCAACCAGGCATCGTATAATCAGGATTGGCAGCTATTTTTTCTACTAATGCAAGTGGGTCCATATCTTCTACTTTATCTTTTTCATAGAAGAGTGCGCTAGATTCATCTGGCAGTTTGCCGTATAAGTCTGTTCTTATCCAATCAAAAACAGGCATGAAATTATAGCAAATTACTTTTACTCCTATTGTTGCGAGATGCTTAATCGTTTGAATATAGTTATCAATATAATAATCTCTTTCATCTGATCCTAGTTTTATCGTTTCATGAATATTAACGCTTTCCACAACTTCTGTATGAAATCCATAATTATTTGCATATTGTTTCACTTGTTGAATTCGTTCTAGGGGCCAAACTTCCCCGGGTGGAAGGTCATGTAATGCCCACACGACACCTTCCACACCTGGTATTTGTTTCATTTGTGATAGATGGACGCTGTCATTTCCTTCTCCAAACCATCGAAAGACCATTCTCACGCTGCCACCACTCCATTCTTTAATAAATCGTACGGTTTTTCTCGTCCGCAATACCTGATTTCCGGTAGAAATACGTATTGATTTGATCTCTCCATTCTCGAGCATTGAGACGTTGTCTTTCTAATCGTTCCTTTACATTATTAAAACGTTCTTCATCTAGAACTCTCTCTAACTGGTCCCACTTTTTTTGGAGTCCTAGTACCTGTTCATATCCCTCAAAGTGCGTATCATATATATGTTGAATCACGGTTTTTCCACTTTTCAATGTATGCTTGTATGGTACGTGATGGAAAAATAAAAGCAGTTCATCTGGGCACGTATCTAAATTATTATACATTGAGCGATTCGGCTCTTCATATTGCTCTGTATACCCCGTTCCTGTCTCCTTTGTACGATCTACTCCCATACCGTCTCTGTCGGCAAAGTGATAAGTTCCCCATCTAGAATATTCGTAACCGTCGATGCTAGGTCCGTAGTGTAAGTGAGTCGTAACCATCCAGCCAACTCCTAATGGTGCATTATAATTTTCATAAATTGGCCATGAACTCATTAACATATCTAAAATCGTTTGTTCTACATCGTTATTTTGAGGGAAAGTCTGTTTAAGCCATTCTTTTGCAATTGTCTCTGATTCAAGTGACGGGTTCCATGCAAGTCTACCAAATCCGTATAAATTAGCTTGAGCCAATGTGTGTCCAGTCCAATTTTCATCATTTCCAATATTAGAGACCGCAACAACACCACTATGACGATATGGATGTATTTGTCCGGCTACAATTTTTTCAATAGTAGAACCTTCTCCTTGAATATATGTATCAAAAGAGAACACTTCTTTCCATTGTGGAATTAAGTAACAAAGATCAATTTGATGTCCTGTATATTCTTGGGCAATTTGAAGCTCCATCATTTGGTTTGTTTCGCTCATTGCGCCTATTAATGGAGAAACTGGTTCTCGCACTTGGAAGTCCATAGGTCCATTCTTTATTTGTAAAATTACATTAGAATGAAATCTACCATCTAATGGTTTGAAATGGTCGTATGCTGCTCTTGCTCTATCGGTAGAACGATCACGCCAATCTTGCAAGCAATTATATACAAAGCAGCGCCATATTACTTTTCCGTCAAACGGTTCTAATGCTTCCGCTAACATGTTTGATCCGTCTGCATGGTCGCGGTCATAACTAAACGGTCCTGGACGATGTTCCGAATCAGCTTTTACAACAAAACCACCAAAGTCTGGAATGAAGTCATAAATTTCTCTTACTTTATCTTTCCACCAGTTTTTCACACTTCCATCCAATGGATCTGCCGTTTCTAAATCCCCTATAGCAATTGGACTCGCGAAATTAATACTCAAATATAATTGGAGACCATATCCTCTAAATATAGATGCTATTTCCGCAATTTCCGGCAAATACTTTTTTGTAATAAAATAGGTTTCTTCTTCCCAAACGTTTACGTTATTAATAGAAATTGCATTGATTCCAACCGAAGATAAAAACCTAGCATAATCTTTAATTCGTGTTTTATCCTCTACAATTTTCCCATTTTCATAGAAGATCGAATTACCTGAATAGCCTCTTTCAACACTTCCATCCAAGTTATCCCATTGATTGATCATTCGAAATGGATTCGTCGGCTGCTCTTTAATCGATAATGTTGTAATACTTTCTTGCATTTGCATCATACGGAGTAAGTGAAATACACCGTACAATGCGCCGCGATCTGAATTACCTATAATTTTCAGCTGATTTCCATTTGAAACAATCGTGTATCCTTCTTCATTTAATCCTTCTACTGCTTTAATATTCCAATCAGAACTGTTAGCGATTACAATTTTGGCATCATCAGATGCTGTCCAGCCAACTTTCTGCTGGAGCATCTTATCTACCGCAATCTCTAGCTCCTCTTTAATCGAATCAAAAATCTCTGAATTGCCTATTAAACGTACCTTAGAAAAGAACTCCGTATACTGCTCTCTCAATGTTTGATTATTAATCGAATCATACTGCAACCACATATTATACATTTTAGTATCCATCTATTTCTCTCCTCTGCTAAACAAAGTAATCTGCATACTTATCTTTCAATTCGGCTTTCTCAATGTTTACTAACCCTAAATGTTCAATTGTTTTTTTCTCCGCCTTATCAGCATTTCCTGCTTGAATCGCTTCAAATATCTCTCTATGTTGAGCGACAATAATGTCCCAATCATGGTTTACAGCTAAGCGGAAAAGACGTAATCGGTCAAACTGTACATTCATTCGTTTAATCATGTCCCATGTTCTTTCTTTTTGACAGCCTTTATATAAAAGATAATGAAACTGGTCATCTAATTCAAAAAGTCTTTGGTAAGATTCCTTTTGAAGTGAAAATTCTTGTAATGTCAGATTGGATTCAATCTGTAATAAATCTTCCTCATTAATCGAATCTGCCGCTTCTCTTACAATGGCTTTTTCAATGT
Organism: Gracilibacillus halotolerans; assembly: GCF_014206945.1. Classification (GTDB taxonomy): domain Bacteria; phylum Bacillota; class Bacilli; order Bacillales; family Amphibacillaceae; genus Gracilibacillus; species Gracilibacillus halotolerans. The sequence goes on along the minus strand of NZ_JACHON010000002.1, from coordinate 220,416 downwards.
GCTCTCTTACAAATCGACCTTCCTCTACTAATTTCAAATCGATTTTTGTGATAATTGTACCTATTTGAGGAAAAATGCCTAACAGATCTTCTTGATTTAATTGTAAGAAGGCTTCTCTAACAGGTGTTCTACTAACATCCAGCTTTTCAGAAATTTCTTTTTCAGACAACTTTGTACCAGGTGCAAGCTCACCTGTCATAATTTGCTCTTTTACAATGTCATATACGTATTGTCTAGAAGAGCCACGTGCTCTTTGTCCATTAATCGCCATCTCATTCACCCCTCTTTATACTAGTATGGTAGTTTTATTATATCGTTTTGTGAACAACTATTCAACTACATCGACGCATATGAATGTAATAAACCAAATTATATCGAAGCAAATCAAAAGAGTAAACATAGAGGATAAATATAATTCTTTGAAATGCAAACATTATGTATCATAAGATTAATCAAAAACAGGACTTTATACCTATTGAAAACGATATCATAATTTTATATAATGAAATCGGTTACAATAATTGTTGTTGTGTACATATACTGTTCATATCAACATATTGGTATGAAGAATGTACAGTATCTTGATTCAAAATAGATTGTCCCCCTTTGCATCCTTATGTAAACATAAGGGTGCCTTTTTTTGTGGGTGTACGATTCTTCCATCCTTGTTTCGTCCATACAAAAAATCAGTGTCCAGTTAGGTTGGACACTGATTTTTCTTTCTTTTAAATTAATGTGCTTCGAATGGCTGTTTAACTACTGTTTCTTCTACCGTTTGTTTTTGGAAGAAGCGATTTTTCAGATAAGGTAGTACAAATCTATCTAATCCGTATTTACCTGCATTAAATCCAGCTACTAGTATGAATGTAGTTAAGAGAATCATTTGACCGTTTGTGCTAATTGTTCCACTGAATAGGAAGGCAAAGTTCATGATAATTCCCATTAAAGCTGCAAAGTTTGTAAATAAACCTAAGATTAATGCGATTCCTACTAATACTTCACCCCAAGCTACTAGAAAAGTGAAAAGATCTGCTCCAGGTAATGCTACAGCTTCAAGGAATGCAGCCCACCAACCTTGGACGGTTGGATTTTCTCCGCCAGCTTTAGCGATGGCACCTTGGATAAAACCTGTTGCATCAAATCCACCTGTTACTTTTCCTACACCTGCTGTAAACCATTGATAGCCTAAATAAATTCGTATGAATGCTAAAACTCCTGCTACGATTGCGTTGTTTCTCAATAAATTGTTAAACATTTTAATTCCTCCTTACATTGCTCACTAATTCACAATGTGTTGTATGATTTGATTTAGAAAATAACTTATTTTCTTTACATGTTTATCATAGCATGTTTTTCGTGCTTGAAAATAAGTTTGCTCACAATTTCACAATTTGTTCAATTTTTTGTGTCAAATTTGTGACTTCCTATGAAAAATCGTTTATATTTAGGGAAAGCTATTCTATAGAAGGGATGGATTTGTATGAAGTATCGAAAGCTTGGAATTACTAACTTAGACGTTTCAGTAGTCGGAATTGGTACATGGCAATTCGGCGGAGAATGGGGACATGATTTCACCCAACCTGAAGTAGATGCGATTCTTAATCAAGCGAAAGCTGAAGGCATTAATTTAATTGATACTGCTGAATGTTATGGCGATCATTTATCTGAACAATTTATCGGAAGTTATTTAACACGACATAATAGAGGAGACTGGATCATCGCTACAAAGTTTGGCCATCACTTTCACTCAAAGTTTGAGAGAACAAGACATTGGAATCCTGACGAAGTGTTGAAGCAACTCGACCAATCGTTACGTGCTTTAAAAACTGAGTACATTGATGTGTACCAAGCACATTCTTGCACAGACGAAGAATTTAATAATGATGATTTATGGACAATGTTAGACAAACAAAAACAGGCTGGAAAAATTCGTCATTTAGCTATATCTTTGGCTGGCAATCAAGACAGTTATCAAACGGAAAAAGCTTCTGAAGTTGGAGCAGAAGCTATCCAAGTAGTATACAATCGATTAGATCGTGCTCCTGAGGAAAGCATTTTCCCATCAGCTATTCAACAGAACCTAGGCGTGTTAGCAAGAGTTCCGCTTGCTAGCGGCTATTTAAGTGGAAAGTATAAGCCAGGAACAACTTTTCAAGCTTCCGATGTAAGGTCTCGTCATGATGAGGAGGAAGTAAATCGTCAACTAAGAATTGTTGAGGAAATTGGACGACACGAAGTTCCTGATGGTGTTGACATGGCTACGTGGGCTTTAGCTTGGTGTCTAAAACATAATGCGGTAACGACTGTTATTCCAGGGTGTAAGAACCCTGAGCAAGTTTCCGCCAATGCAAAAGCAGCAAGTTTGGACTTAGTATCTGACCAACATCCGCAAAGTGTAAAATAGTATTAGTCTGTTAAACGAAATATCCGAACTAACCACTCTCTATATGAGTTAGTTCGGATTTGTTATAAAGAATTATGAGTCCTCGTTCGTAAGTTAAAACTTCTTTCTTATTCATCACGTGGGCTTGGATTTATATCTGATTCTTGGTTGGAACCGGAATCTGTTTCCGAGCCTGAACTTTCATCTGAACCTGTGCTTCCCTCCGTATCCGAATTCCCCCCCGAGTCTGAACTTCCTCCAGAGTCTGAACTTCCTCCAGAGTCTGAACTTCCTCCAGAGCCTGAACTTCCTCCAGAGCCTGAACTTCCTCCAGAGCTTGAACTTCCTCCAGAACCTGAACTTCCTCCAGAACCTGAACTTCCTCCAGAACCTGAACTTCCTCCAGAGCCTGAACTTCCTCCAGAGCTTGAACTTCCTCCAGAGCTTGAACTTCCTCCAGAGCTTGAACTTCCTCCAGAGCTTGAACTTCCTCCAGAGCTTGAACTTCCTCCAGAGCCTGAACTTCCCCCTGAGCTTGAACTTCCCCCTGAGCTCGAATTTCCCCCTGAGCTTGAACTTCCTCCAGAGCCTGAACTTCCCCCTGTGCTTGAATTTCCAGTGGTTGCATTTGTACTATTCGTACTAGTCGTTGTATTATTACTTGATTGCGATGGCTTACTGTATGTATTCGTATTGCTTTGTGTACCTGTTCCGCCATTTCCTACCCATTCTTCCGTATATGAAGCGTCCGGTAACTCATCTTCTGATTCCTCTTCAAGTTCATCTTCTTCTAATTCTTCGTCCTCTTCTTCCGTTTCTTCAGAAGCTACGAGCGTTAATGGAGGTGAAATAGATGCTTTATTCATGGATACTACTGTATGGTCAGATGCTACATATTCGATGATATCCTGGTTATTTAAAACAGTATTGCCTTTTAAATAGCTAAACGCAAACCATCCGCCACCTATTAAAGCTGTAAAAACGCATGCAATAGTAATATATATAGGTATTGACTCTTTCCATTGCTGCAGCGTGCTCACCTCCATTAATTAATTTTCTTCTATCTAAATTACCATTATTTATCTACTTTGTAAACTCGATTTCTATCGAAAAAGATATAAAACTAGCGAGTTATAGCGTTTTTAAGCTCGTGTAAAACTTTTGCGTCCTTGAGAAATTGTTCTTGATTGTCACCTTTTATAAATTCCATGAGTACGTACCTAGCTCTATTATCTTGTTGTATGTTTGCTAGGTAAGTGAGCCAATCATCTCTTCCTTCTGCTAGTGTCATTCGATTTTCATACGAATACCAATGAAAAATATGAATATTCGATATCCACTCCTTCACTTTGTGGATACTATGGATTCTCTCCTCAACAGATACATGGTTAGGTGGTTGCCAATATACATATACATTTGGATGTTGGATAGCAAGCATTAAATCTCTTGCACTCTCTCCCGTATCGGTAAGTGTCTGCTCATGAAACTCTAAATGAATACTTATATTCTCCGCATTAGCAACTGCAGCAATTTTCTTAGCATCTTCGACCACTTTAGTGCGGTATTCCTCGTCAGCTTCTCTACTACCTTTTTCTCCTGCCCAAACACGTATTGCTGAGGCTCCAAGAGCTTTTGCTGTTTCGAGCACTGTTAGAAAATTACTAGCATTACTTCCTAATTTATAATACGATCCGTACGAAGATACTTCTAGTCCATTTTCTCTTGTCAGGTTACCTATTCTTTCTGCCTCTTTGAACTCACCTGGTCTCACATGAATATCCGCTCCCCATTCGATTGCGTCTAATTTTGCTCGACTAGCTAGTTGAATAATCCGTTCCGGTGACTCGTCACGAAATGTAACGGAACAAATTCCTAATGCTATTGGATGCGTCATTGCTTATTGCCTCCTAATCTAGTTTCTTCCTATTATATATAATATTTCATTTTTTATTTATTAATATAAAATACCTATACCCTCTATCTTATCCGATATCTATATTCACAAAAAGAGGCTATCCTCAATTAATGAGAAAGCCTCTAAAAATCTAGATATAAAAAACAACAATCTTAAACATGTTTTTCATAAGCTTCTTTTATGCCTTGTAATACATTATTGCCATCTTGATTCCAAAATTCTTTATTAATAATTTCTACTTCAATTGGTCCAAAGTAGCCTGCAGCTTCTACCGCTTTTCGCATTCTATTAATTTCAATTACGCCATCACCCATCATTGCTCTACCTGCAAACATATCCGGCATCGGAACTTTCCAATCCGAAACATGGAATCCTAGTATTCTTCCTTTTGCGCGTTCGATTTCTTTATATAAATCTGGATCCCACCAAACATGATACACATCTACAATAACGCCAACTTCTGATGGGTCGTATTTCTCCGCTATTGTATTCGCTTGATCCATCGTATTTATAACGGAACGATCCGCTGCAAACATTGGATGCAGTGGTTCAATAGCTAACTTTACTCCATAATCCTTTGCATAAGGCACAAGTTGATCGATCCCATCCGCAACTTGTTTCCTTGCTTCATCTATATTTTTATCCGCACTTGGTCCGCATACAAGTACAAGTGTATCTGTTCCGAGTTCAGCCGCTTCTTCAATTGCGCGCTTGTTATCGTCAATTTTTTCAGCGCGTTCCTTCTTTGTAGCAGCCGGAAACATTCCACCACGACAAATACTCGAAACCTTTAAACCAGAATCCTGAACTAATTTCTTAGCCTGCTTTAATCCAATCTCTTCTATTTTATGTCTCCAAATTGATATCCAAGGAATATCGTGACGAACCGATCCTTCAACCGCTTCTTTCAATGTCCATTGATCAACTGTAATTTGATTTAAGCTTAATCTACTCATTAAGGATGGTTCATTCATACCGTTACCTCCTGACGAACACCTGCTAGTTCTAAAACGAGTTTCATACGGTGAGAGGCCATTTCCGGATCTCTCAGCAATCCTGCATCATTTGCCATCACAAACAAATCTGATAAATGTACGATTGAACGAGCTCCTTCTTTTCCACCAATCATACGGAAGTGATCTTGATGACCGTTTAAGTAAGCCATAAATACAACCCCTGTTTTGTAGGAGAATGTTGGTGATTGGAAGATATGGCGTGATAGTGGCACTGTTTTCTCCAGCAAATCATCGTATTGTTGCCAATCCGCTTTATCTAAGGCATGCATTGCAGCAGCTGCAGCAGGTGCAATCGCATCAAAAATACCTAATAATGCGTGACTATATCCTTTTTCATCACCTTTAATTAATTCAGGATAATTAAAGTCATCTCCCGTATACATTTTTACACTTTCCGGGAGCAAGCGACGCATATCGATTTCCTTTTGTTTATCGAGAAGAGAAATTTTAATCCCATCCACTTTTTCCTCATTATCTCGAATAATTTGAAGGCAAACCTCCATCGCTTTATCCAGATCTTCATGACCCCAGTAACCTTTTAATGCTGGGTCAAACATATCACCAAGCCAATGAAGAATCACTGGTTCAGACACACCTTGAAGTATCTTATTATAAACTCTCTGATAATCCTCTGGTCCTTTTGCACAAGCTGCAAGTGCACGGGAAGCCATAAGAATAATTCTTCCACCTTCACCTTCTACAAAAGACGCTTGTTCCTCGTATGCTTGTTCTACATCACTTAGTGACACAGTTGGAGAGGCTTCTAAATGATCGGTACCAACACCACTAGCAATATTACCACCGACACTTTTAGCTTCTTTGATGGATCTTGAAATTAACTCTTTCGCATTATTCCAGTCTAGACCCATTCCTCTTTGAGCTGTGTCCATTGCTTCGGCAACAGATAAACCTAACGACCATAGATAATGGCGGTATTCCATCGTTTTGTCCCAATCAATTTGGGAATCTAGTGTCGGATCATTTACAGCCATAGGATCTGCTACCACGTGGGCAGCAGAATAGGCGATTCTTTTTTCAAAGGCTTTATCCTTTGGTATATCAAACGCAACATATGGCTTTGTTTCATACGTATAAAACTGTCTGTTTTTATTCGGTAATAGAATAGTAGACAATCGGATTCCTCCTTAAAGTTTGATTTCAGGCACGTCAACCCATCGTCTTTGCTCCCATGCCTCTAGTCCAAGGTCAGATAGTTGTGTACCTTTTGCACCTTCTAATAAATCCCATGGGAATGGCTCATCAGCATGGACGTGCTTTAAAAATTGTTCCCACTGCACTTTAAAGCCGTTATCAAACACATCATTTGTAGGAACTTCTTGCCACTGAGAAGTGAAATCAAATGGGTTTTCAATGTCAGGATTCCATGTCGGTTTTGGTGTGTTTACACGATGTTGTACTTTACAATCACGTAGACCTGCTACAGCACTTCCTTCTGTTCCATCTACTTGAATTGTTAATAAATCTTCTCGGTTTACCCGTACAGTCCAAGACGAGTTCGCTTGCACAATAACACCGTTTTTCAATTCAAATGTTGCGTAGGCAGCGTCGTCTGCTGTAGCTTTGTACGTTTCACCATTCTCGTCAACACGTTCAGGAATGTGTGTCACGCCTAAGCAGGAAAGTGATTTAATTTCTCCGAATAGGTTATCAATTACATAACGCCAGTGAGCAAACATATCGACGATAATTCCGCCACCGTCTTCTTTTCGATAGTTCCAAGATGGTCTTTGTCCCTCTTGCCAATCTCCTTCAAATACCCAATAACCAAACTCCATACGTACTGAAAGAATTTCTCCGAAGAAACCAGAGTCAATTAATCGCTTTAACTTTAATAGACCAGGCAAGAAAAGTTTATCCTGTACAACGCCATTTTTAACGCCTGCTTCTCTTGCAAGTCTCGCTAATTCAACAGATCCTTCTAAATCTGTTGCAGTTGGCTTCTCACAATAAATGTGCTTTCCTGCTGCAATAGCTTTTTTGATAGCCTCTGCTCTTCTGACTGTTGTTTGAGAGTCAAAATAAATAACATTGTAATCATCTGCTAGTGCTGATTCTAAATCTGTCGAATATCTTTCAATCCCATGTTCTTCTGCTAGCGCTTTCAATTTCTTGTCGTTTCGACCTACTAAAATTGGGTCAGGCATTAGTGTGTCATCATTTTTCAACAAGACACCACCCTGCTCACGAATTGCTTTAATAGAGCGAATTAAGTGTTGATTCGTTCCCATTCTTCCGGTTACACCGTTCATAATAATTCCTATTTTATGTTCTGCCATGATTTATCTCTCCTTTATCTTTGTTGGTTCCATCATAGCTCACATCTTTCAATCCGTCTTACTAATCTAAGAACGAAATTCTTAATTTCGGAAATGACTTTATTGCAGTAAAAATCCCCATCTTTTTAGTTGATGAGGATATAAAAAAGTCTTATCAGTTTGCTTTTCCTGTGTATCTCTTTTCTTTATGTCGATATTTGTTTGGTGATAAAGAGGTTAAATTCTTAAACGTTCGATAAAAAGTCGAGATCGATTCAAAGCCAACTTCAAAGCAAATCGATGCAATGTCTTTATCCGTTTCCGCTAACATTTTTTTTGCTAAGCCTATCCTTACTTCTGTTAAGTATTGAATCGGCGTCACAGAATACGTTTCTTTAAAAATTGTATTCATATGCCGAGTACTCATACCTAATCTCGCCGCCAAATCCTCTGCATTAATCCATTCAAAGTAATGGGTATCAATATATTCTTTTAATCGCTCTGCTCGAAGCATGTTAGCATCCAGTGCAATGCTTTTGCGTTCCCCTCTAACCGCCAATAATAATAATTGTGCTAAAGCAATGTGTAAACCGAGTTTTTGATGCTCTGACTCATTCGCTTGTTCATAAAGTAACGTTCGTAAAAGCTGACGAATATCACTACTTGTAAATGAATCGATTTGAATGATTTTAGATTTAGAAAGTTTTTTTTGTAACGCATCATCGCGAAGAAGGGATAATGCCTCCTCACTAAATGCCAATACTAGGACAGTCATTTTTTTATCCGATACAATGGCATGAGGTGTATATGGTACGATAAATGCTAAATGATCCTGTTCGAGATGATACTGCTTTCCATCTAATTTAATATCCCCTGTACCTTCTAACGTATAAAGCAACTGAAAAATCGGATGGTGATGCTCTTCGACCCGATCGCCAGGGTGGTGTTTGCTTTCATATAATTTAACACCTGTTTGATTAAGTTGTATGGCTTTTAACATCGCGGTTCCTCCGATATTACCTCTCTATATTTTCTATTTATTTTCTTTTCGATAAAGATAAATTACGTTGACAATATGATTTCTTGGTGTTATTTTCATGAATAATAGTTTTTATAGTAAAATCTTATTCTATTATAATTGATTATTTTGTAAAAAGAAAAGTGAGGAGATGTCCAAATGACAGACAAGGTTTCCATCGTACTAGTTGGTGTTGGGGGTTATGGGAATATTTATGCAGAAGAACTTTTAATGTCGAACAATGTAAACGCATACTTAAAAGGAGTCGTTGATATTACATTAGAGAAATCAAGATTCTACGACGAGATTATGAAAAAGGAAATACCTGTTTACGATTCTTTAGAAAACTTTTATAAAGAACATGATGCAGATTTAGCTATAATTGCTACACCGATTCACCTACATAAGAAGCAGGCATGCTTAGCTATGGAAAATGGCAGTCATGTATTATGTGAAAAACCTGTCACCGCAGATGTGGAGGAACTACATCAGATGATTGAAACAAGAGATCGAACGAAGAAAATGCTTGCGATTGGCTTTAATTGGTCTTTTACTGATTCCGTACAAGAATTAAAGCAAGACATCGTAGCCGGCAAGTTTGGTCAACCGAAAAGGATGAAAAGTTTAGTGCTCTGGCCTAGGAATGCGGATTATTATAACCGGTCTGGTTGGGCTGGAAAACAATTTGGTCCAAATGGAGAAAAAATCTTTGATAGCGTGTTAAGTAATGCTACTGCACATTTTTTACATCATCTTTTTTATTTAAGTGGAGAGTCGATTTCAACTAGTACAAAAATACAAGAGCTTAAAGCTGAATTGTACCGTGCTAATCCTATTGAAACCTTCGATACGTGTGCTGTTAACATAAAGACATCGAATAATGTAGAAATTTTATATCTTGCCTCGCATGCTGTAAAAGATGAATACAAGCCACAATACTTTTTAGAGTTTGAGAATGCAACAATTACCTATCATCCGAATGATGAGGGAGACGAAATTGTTGCTACATGGAAGAATGGAGAAACGAAAGTATACAAAAGTCCAGATCGTATTCATTTACGCAAGCTTGACCGAATGGTAGAGGCTGTTGAGCAAAATTCGCATGAAGTACTCTGTGGACCTGAAGCTGCTGGTGCACATGTATACGCTATTGATGGGATTCATCGTTCCGTTGACCCAATTCCAACGTTTCCAAAACATTTAATTCAATATGATGAGAGTAATAAATTGACTACGGTGAGTGGACTGGAAGAGGCTTTAAAAAATTGTTATGAACAGTTTAAAATGCCAGCAGAATTAGAATTTGACTGGAGCAGACCTGGAAAAACAATTACGTATGAATAGGATATGAAAAACCGTAAGAGCCCGGGACAGAAGTATTTTATTATAGTAGATGCCGAACGATTTGTTAGAATTCGTTCGGTATCTACGCTTTTTTATAATTACTTCGCTAAAACACTTCGCTTTCCGCAGGCAACGCTTCAACTAATTTCATAAGTTTTTGAAAACTTATGAAATGGATTTTCAGCTGTTGCTTTTCCTGCTGGAGTCTCGTGTTTTGACTACGTAATTAATAAAACAGCATTTTATTTATTGTTCGTCTTCGATGATTAAAAATTAAGTTATGTCAAAGTCTCTATTATAAATAGATTTACTTCGTGTTTTTACATGTTTTCTAGTTGAATTTTTTCTAAGCTTAGTAGAATTTCTGCTAAGCTATGTCCCATATTGGATTCGACTGCCGCGATATACGCACCTTCCACTAGAGGAATACCTTCTGCTATTTTAACATCCTGGTTATTAGCAAATTCTATTGCCATTTCTGCGTTCATTTTTGCACTACCAAGATCATACATCAATAGAGCACCTGCTCCTTTATTAGCCTTTTCAATAGCTGCTTGAATTTTTTCAATGCTTGTACCTATTTCATTCTCTGTTGTGCCTGCTGCAACTTCGATTGGTACATCCTGAATCACTTGCCCTGCCAATTCCTTCACACCTTCACCGATCTTCAAACTGTGGGAAATTATTACGATACCTACTTTAGCATTCATAATTTTTCTCCTTTTAATACCTCTACTAACGCTTCAAATATATAAAAGGATGACATTGAGCCAGGATCTACATGACCTTTCGACTGATTCCCTAAATAGCTAGCCCGTCCTTTGGAAGCCTCTAATTCACGAGTGTCCTCAATCATGGCTTGACAAACTTCTGCCACGTCATTCCAATCCTCTATCTCGGAGTCTAACACCTCACCAACTTGAAACCATACATCATACATCGTTTTATCGCCTAATTCTACATTTCCTCTTTTCTTAATACTTTCGGCTGCTTCAACAATACCTTGTTTAAGTACTTGTTGATCAACTTCTTTATCTTGAAAAACAACCGACATCGCTAAGAAGGCGGTACCATAAAGTGGACCAGAAGCACCACCAACTTTTGCGGAAAGTGTCATAGCAGCACTTTTTAAAACATCTGATACAGATCCATACGTTACATTATTTATTTTTCCGGAAACCTCTGTAAAGCCTCGCACCATATTTAAACCATGATCCCCATCGCCAATTGCTTGATCTAATGCCGTTAGTTGATCTATATTTTTCTCCATTCGCTCTTTTATCGAGAACATCCATTGTTTTGCTCCATCTGTCGTTAATATCGTCATGCCACGACCCCTTTTCAAAGTAAAATAAATCTATCGTATCTATTATATGGTATTCGCTATTGTTTCGCTTGGATATTGTTACTAAGTTAATATATTCCCTATTAAATGGGAAAAATCCTGCTTTTTGCAGGATTTAATTCGTAGGTTTTACAGCTTCTAAAATATGTTTTTCTAGCTCCTTTGCATGCTTGAGTTTTTCTTCCTCATCCCATTGGAAGATTTCTTGCATACGGTCGATAACAGTATCTTTTTTCCTTTGTACATATTCCATATGAAAGAACAATGCACCGGTTCTTCTAATAAAAAAGTCACTTGGTGTACATGTAGCTTCCTCGTTGATACTGTACTGTAATATTGCTTCTGTTAACGGATCAAGTATAGATTCTACCCTTTTTGCTTCTTCATAATAATCTAAAATATGATCGACATTTGAACCATATCTTTGGACAATATTTTTTGCGTCTTCTTCTGCCAATCCTAGGCGAACAGCTTCTTCCGTCTTTTTCTCTTTAAATTCTTCGAAGCCTTTTGAGCCACCAACATCTCCACCTGATATAGGGAGTGTTGCTGTATTATTAGGATAAAATACACTACGGTTTTCCTTTACCATCCGGTCGACAATGATATCGACAACTTCTTCTGCCATTTTACGGTATCCTGTTAATTTTCCACCTGCAATAGAAATTAAGCCAGTTGAAGATTCAAATATCTCGTCTTTACGTGAAATCTCAGATGGGCTTTTTCCCTCTTCGCCAATTAATGGTCGTAACCCTGCCCAACTTGACTCGACATCATCCTCAGTTATTTCGACACTTGGAAACATAAATTGGATTGCTTTTAAAATGTATTCTCTATCTTCTATTGTCATGACAGGATGCGCAATATCTCCATCATACACAGTATCGGTTGTTCCAACATATGTCTTACCTTCCCGTGGTATCGCAAATATCATTCGACCATCAGGTGTATCGAAATAGACAGCCTGCTGCAGAGGAAAGCGTGATTGATCAAAAACTAGGTGAACACCTTTTGTTAATTGGAGAGTCTTTCCCTCTTTTGAGTTATCTTTTTCACGTAGTGTATCGACCCATGGACCAGTCGCATTGATAACGGATTTAGCATAATAATCATATGTGTCCTGAGTTAGTTGATCGATGACACGTACCCCTTTCAAACTTCCTTCTTCATAGATAAATCCTTCTACTTTTGCATAATTTATTGCCATTGTCCCTTTTTCAACTGCTTTTTTTAATACTTCCATGGTTAAACGTGCATCATCGGTTTTATATTCAACATAATAGCCTGCACCTACTAAGCCTTCTTGTTTTAATAAAGGTTCGTTCCGAAGTGCTTCTTCTTTCGTTAATAGTTGTCGCCGTTCTGCCTTTTTTACACCCGCTAAGAAATCATACACTCGTAAACCTATATTTGTAGAAAAAGAACGAAATGTCCCACCCTCATAAAAAGGAAGTAACATCCATTCTGGTGTTGTCACGTGTGGACCATTTTCGTATACTACTGCTCGTTCTTTTCCTACTTCTGCTACCATCTTAACTTCTAGTTGCTTTAAATAACGAAGTCCACCATGAACTAATTTTGTAGATCGACTAGATGTTCCAGCAGAAAAATCTTGCATCTCAAACAACGCAACATTCATTCCCCGCATTGTGGCATCTAGTGCGATTCCGGCACCCGTGATACCACCACCAATAACAATGAGGTCAAGCTCTTTTTCTTTCATCTGTCTATATGTTTCACTTCTAGCAAGACTTGAAAAATTCATTTCGTTCGTCCTTTCTACGATTGGTAATGGTTCTCTATACGATATTTGCGCGTTCATTCTAGTAGATTGCTCTTTTTCTTAATATACATCCATCTTTCCATAAAAAAACTGTACAGGGTATGACTTAATCGTCCATCTTAAAAACTCGAGTTGCTTGCACCGCCTTTTTCCATCCGTGATAAAGCTTTTCTCGAATTTCCGATTCCATCTCTGCTTCAAACTTATTATCTAGTTGCCACTGTTCCTTTATTTCTTCTTTGTCTTTCCAGAAACCAACGGCTAAACCAGCCAAATATGCAGCTCCAAGTGCGGTAGTTTCTAACGTAATTGGTCTTTCAACCGGAACATTTAAAATATCGCTTTGAAACTGCATTAAAAAGTCATTTGCCGCAGCTCCTCCATCAACACGAAGTGATTGGACGGTCATTTCTGAATCTTCTATCATAGCCATAAGAACATCTTTTGTTTGATAAGCAATTCCCTCTAATGTGGCACGAATAAAATGTTCCTTAGATGTAGCTCTAGTTAAACCGAAAACGGCTCCTCTAGCATCACTATCCCAATAAGGTGTCCCTAAACCTACAAATGCTGGGACAACATACACACCATCTGCAGATTCAACTCGTTTGGCATAGACTTCGGATTGTTGAGCTTGGTTGAACATTCTAAGACCATCTCTTAACCATTGAATCGATGAACCACCAACAAATATACTTCCTTCTAATGCATATTCGACTTTACCGTCTATCCCACATGCTAAGGTGGTTAGAAGACCATGCTTCGATTGCACGGGTTGTTCTCCAGTGTGCATAAGCATAAAACAACCAGTCCCATATGTATTCTTAACCATCCCTTTTTCAAAGCACGTTTGTCCGAACAATGCTGCCTGCTGATCACCTGCCACTCCTGCTATAGGAACTTGATAGCCAAAAAAGTGATAATCTAATGTTTTCCCATAAACTTCGGAGGAGGATTTTACCTCTGGAAGCATGCTTGATGGAACATTTAATATATCTAATAGTTCTTGATCCCATTCTAGCTCGTAAATGTTATACATTAACGTTCGTGAGGCATTTGTATAATCCGTTACATGAACCTTACCACCTGTCAACTTATAAATGAGCCACGTATCCATCGTACCGAATAGTAATTCACCCTTCTCCGCTCTCTCCCTGGCACCTTCTACGTTATCTAATATCCATTTTACTTTTGTTCCCGAAAAATATGGATCAATTAGTAAGCCTGTTTTTTTACGAAAAATATCTTCATAGCCGTCTTCTCGCAATTGACGACAAATCGATTCTGTTTGTCTTGATTGCCATACTAAGGCATGGTAGATTGGTTTGCCTGTCTCTTTGTCCCAAACAACCGTCGTTTCACGTTGGTTGGTAATCCCTATTCCTTTGATTTGTGCTGGACTTACGTCAGCTTTGCGAAGTGCATCTGCCATACATGATAAAACAGATGTCCAGATTTCATTCGCATCATGCTCCACCCACCCAGACTTAGGGAAAAATTGTTCGAATTCTTTCTGTCCAACAGAAACAGGCTGCCCGCTTTTATCGAACAAGATCGCTCTCGAACTAGTTGTTCCTTGATCAATCGCCATAATATATTTTTCCATACTTCTCCTCCTTTACTCTCCACGTCTTGTTAACACTAATATGTAAAATAATCTACTATGCTATACCCTTAATCCTCTGCATCCATTCCTCTGAACAATGAATAGAAAATAGCCCACATTGAATTTAAACCAATATTTTTTGGTAATGAAAAAATTCATGTAGGCTCTTCGGTGTAAGTTTTTAAATTTATCCGTATGGTTGATACTATTATACTCCGAATCGCAGTCATAATAAACTACTACATGCATCCTTTGCGGCCAACATCCTTTTGCTCTAATTTTCTACTACTTCGCTTTACTCCATCAAAGAAATTTTATACTCTCCTAACGGAAAAATGAGGTATCTGTCGAAATTAATAGTATTGCTTATATCTATACAAGAAAGCATGTATTTTAACTCTATTAGACTAGTAAAAAAGCAAAATTACTACCTTGTTCTTCCTTAAATCATTTAAAAAAATTTGCGAAAATACTTTATTTATCATAAACTGTTAATAACCCATGCCAATATTTTTACTATTTTTACAAACTACGATTGATTTGTCAGACTATTAGGAATCTTAGGACAAATTATTACGTACATGTTCTTATTCATGTTAAGATAGTAAAGTGTCTGTTTCTATTATCACACAGACGGTTTTTTTTATGGGCCGTTTGTCCATACCATCCTCGAATCTCATCCAGCCTAATATAGATGTATTCATTTGTAATACCTCTATTCCTATCGTCTAAGGCTATCTTTATTTATAAACCTATCCAACGAATGGGTCTGACACAAAAATTTCAGAAAGGAAGTGGGACAAATGGGGACTACATCAACGAAAAAATCAAGTGCTAGTTTAATACAGGATGCAGAATACTTAACAACTATTCTCGATAATGTTTTAGAAAATGAAGGTGGAGAAGCACTCTTAACTACCGTACGCACAATCCGATCCTTATCCACCGAAGTTCGTTTGACAGAAAGCATCGAATCACAAAATAAAATTAAGCAGATGATTGCAACTTTGGGACCAGATACACGTCAGAATGTTATTCGAGCATTTGCTACGCATCTGCATCTACTTAACATCGCAGAGCAAAATTATCGATTACGTCGACGTAGAGAATATCAAGCAGAAGATGATACGATTATTCAACCGCGGTCATTAGAAGACGGTGTAAAGAAATTAATTGACAATAATATTCAACCAGAACAAGTTACCGAATTACTTAACAAGCTTTCTATGGAGTTGATTATGACCGCACACCCAACGGAGGCTACTAGAAGAACGATTCTGCAAATACATAAGCGTATTGCTCGCTTGTTAATTGCTTGGGACTATTCATACACTCGTTACGATAAGAAAATAATTAAAGAACGAATTGAAAATGAAATTACAATTTTATGGCAAACGCAAGAAATCAGACAAAAGAAACCATCTGTTATGAAAGAAGTTTCGAACGGTCTATATTATTTTGATCGTGTATTATTTGATGTCTTACCGAAAATACATGATGACCTAGAAGATTTGTTATTCGAAAATTATAATTACCGTTGGAACATACCATCCTTTTTACGTTTTGGATCTTGGATTGGTGGCGACCGTGACGGTAACCCATTTGTAAAAGCAACAACGACGTATGAAACACTTAAAAAGCATCGTGAATTAGTTTTAAAGAAATATCGTGAATCTCTACAAATTCTTAAACATCGCCTAAGTCATTCAGATACAAAAGTGTCTGTCAGTGATGCGATTAGAGAATCTATCGAAAAAGATCGTAAGGTTCTAGCATTCAATGGATGGCATAAAGAAGACGAAGTATACCGTGTAAAGCTATCACTAATGTTGAAAAAACTAGAATTAACTGAAAATGAACAAGAGCATGGTTATCAAAAGTCAGAAGAACTTTTAGAAGATTTATTGCTCATTCGCGATAGTATGGAATTACATCATCCGAAAAGCAATCCAATTAAACAACTAAGAAAAACTATTCGACAAGTAGATTTATTCGGTTTCCACCTAGCGTCATTAGATATTAGAAACCACAGTGGTGAACATGAATCTGCTCTTAAAGAGATTTTCCGTAAAGTTGGAACAACGGAAGATTACAGTTCGCTTCAAGAGGATGAAAAAATTAAAACATTAACCAAGGTTTTAGAAGATCCTCGACCACTTGTTTCTATCTATGATGAATTTAGCGATGAAACGTTAGAAGTGATTAATACATTCCGAATGATAAAGAAAGCACAAGATACCTTCGGCCTAAGAGCAATCGAAGTATATCTAATTAGTATGACAGAAAATGCAAGTGATATTCTAGAAGTATTAGTGTTAGCTAAAGAAGCTGGTCTTTATCGAGTATATCCTGACGGAACGGTTGTAAGCAGAATTCATATTGCTCCACTACTCGAAACAATCGAAGACTTACAAAATGGACCAGATATGCTTCTAAAATTACTCGAGCTTCCACTTTATCGAAAGCACATCGATGCTCGTGGTAACCTTCAAGAAGTAATGCTCGGATACTCTGACAGTAGTAAAGACGGAGGAAATATTACCGCAAACTGGGAATTATACAAAGCCCAAGAGAAAATACATGCAATTGCTAGTAATTATGGCGTGAAATTAAAATATTTCCATGGTCGCGGTGGTTCTCTCGGTCGTGGTGGTGGCCCACTTTATTCTAGTTTATTATCCCAGCCGCCAGTTACTCTAGGCGATGGTGTCAAAATAACCGAACAAGGTGAAGTACTATCTTCACGTTATTTAATTGAAGATATAGCTTATCGAAGCCTAGAACAAGCTACTTCGACATTAATGACAGGAATATTAGGACTTGAAAGTGAAAAAGTAGACATGGAACCTACTAAAGAAGAAATTGAGGCGATGAACTCCATTTCTAACTATGCATTAGAAAAGTATCAAAGCCTTGTATTTGATGATGGTGGTTTCTTATCTTATTTCAACCAAGCAACTCCACTTAACGAGCTAGGAAATCTTAACATCGGATCACGACCAATGAAGCGTAAAGGCAGTAACAGATTTGAAGATTTACGTGCGATTCCTTGGGTCTTTGCATGGACGCAAAGTAGACAGCTCTTACCTGCTTGGTTTGCTGCTGGTACTGGTATTAAGAAATTTTTAGACGAAACTGGCAATTTAAGTATCCTCCAAAATATGTATAAACATTGGCCTTTCTTTGAAGCTACGATTAACAATTTACAAATGGCTCTAACGAAAGCTGACTTACAAACTGCCAAAGAATATGCAAATATGGTGGATGACAAAGAAATTAGCGAAAGAATCTTCCAACAAATTAAGGAAGAATACGATATTACAAAAGACATTGTTATTCAAATTACTGGACAAGAAGAATTATTGGATTATCGTCCAAATATTAAAGAATCTGTCCGACTGCGTAATCCTTTAGTAGATCCATTAAATCATCTACAAGTACTCCTTCTTTCTCAATTACGTAATGTAGAGGAAGACAGTGAAGAATACAATGAGCTATTAATGGAAGCATTATTAACAATTAATGGAGTTGCAGCAGGACTTCGTAACACTGGTTAATATACGTAATTTAAATGTAGGTATCGAGTGATTCTATTGAATCTGTTCGGTACCTATTTTTAATGGGCTAATGCTTCGATAGAATAAAACCACTCCAGATAGACACCACTTGACACTCGATAGAATAAATTTACTCCAGATAGACATCACTTAACGCTCGATAGAAGGAATTCACTCCAGATAGACACTACTTGACGCTCGATAGAATAAATTCACTCCAGATAGACACTACTTGACGCCAAATACAATCTGTTCGTTAATAGGACTTTTAAAGTTCCGTAGTATCCATTGCTTTTTCTAATTAAAAAATCGGGTCTTCGGAATATATAGTGGAAAACCCAGTTTAATAGTTTAACAACAATTTAATCATAAATCGGATTATTTAGTGTAATATCATTATCCTTTATTGGTATTAAGTTTCGTGCTTGGATAAATTTGTACTCACATTGGCATATGACAAATGAAGTACAATATGTGGATGATAAGACACTTGAATGCAATTTAAAAATTATTGGTAATATCTATCAAAATCCAGAGTTGGTTCAGGTGTAATATGAACGACTTATTATTCCTCCCAGATCTTACAGCAATCGAACCACCACAAGAGAATGAAACCGATATGATGTTTAAAGTGGAAGCAATCTATCCTCCAGAACGTTGTCCAGAATGTGGTTTTGACAAGTTATATAAGCACAGCTCACGAAAACAATTGATTATGGATTTGCCCATTCGTTTAAAGCGAGTTGGCTTACAATTGAACCGTAGACGTTATAAGTGTCGTGAGTGTGACTCGACCTTTTGGGAACGTCTTATATCCATTGACGAAAAGCGTAGTATGACCAGAAGGCTGTTAGAATCCATTGAAGAGCAATCAATGTCTAAGACCTTTGTAGAAGTCGCAGAAAGCGTTGGTGTTGACGAGAAGACCGTTAGGAACGTCTTTAAGGACTATGCGTTAAATAAAGAGAATACCAATTTGAGACTCCTAAATGGCTTGGGATAGATGAAATACACATCATTCGTAAACCTCGTCTGGTACTTACCAACGTCGAACGGAGAACTATCTATGACATCAAAAGGGATCGTAACAAGGATATAGTCATTAAACGCCTTTTAGAGATTGAAGATAGGTCTTATATCGAATACGTCACAATGGATATGTGGAAACCTTACAAAGATGCAGTGAATATCGTCCTTCCACACGCTAAAGTGGTGGTAGATAAGTTTCATGTAGTCCGTATGGCAAATCAAGCCTTGGATAGTGTTAGGAAATCTTTAAGAACTAATATGACACCAAAAGGAAGAAGAACACTTATGCGTGATAGGTTTATACTTCTCAAACGCAGGCACGATCTAATCGACCGTGAATTGCTACTTTTAGAAACTTGGCTTGGAAATATTCCTGATTTGAAGGAAGCCTATGAACTCAAAGAAGAATTCTATAAGATATGGGATACGCCAAGTTCACAAGAAGGAGAAAAACGATATATAAATTGGCGTCAGCGTTGTGTATCCAGTAATGTTAAAGATGCTTATAAAGACCTTGTTAGAGCCGTAGACAATTGGAATGAAGAAATATTCAATCACTTTGATAAAAGACTTACTAACGCATATACAGAGTCTATAAATAGCATTATACGTCATGTTGAACGACTGGGAAAAGGATATTCTTTCGATTCTTTAAGGGCAAAAATTTTATTCAACGAAAAGCTTCATAAAAAGCGGAAACCTCGTTTTAATAAAAATGCTTTTTATGATGCTTTACCAAATATGTTTGACCACGTTACAGATCACAACGTTTCAGATAACTTTGGTATCGACTTCACCACATTTATTAAGGAGTTGGAAAAGGGAGAGCTATAAGTTCCGTTCCACCATAAATCCGAAAATCCAAGAAAAAAGCACCCTATATAAATTTCAGGGTGCTAGAAATATTATGTTACTGAACATTATTTATTAATAATTTGTACTTGCTCATGTTTATGGACATAATCTTTTGGTAAAGGAAGTTGACCATTCTCGTCCATTTTGTACTCTTTACCTTGAATTATAAATATAGTATTTTCATCATGTCCAAACTTTCTCCAGTCCTTCTCTTTCATTCCTCTACTCTCAAGATCAACTTCATGAATAACACCAGAAGGATCGATCCTATATCTTGTCGGTTTATTATTTATAGTGAAAGGCTCTTCGGTATTGATTCCCAATCTATTAAATCCTTCTAGTACTTCACTAGCTTCTCTTGCAGTATACATAATATTAATTCTTCCAGTCTCTGCAAACGTCTGTAAATGAGTTAAAAATTGCCTGTTTTTCTCTAGATGGACACGTTTCTCATCACTAATTTGATTATCGTAATGCAGTGTTTGAACGTAACTTGAATTTGAATCATTATTAAATTGATAGTTTATCAATCCATAATCTGTATCCACACTGTATACTTTGTTTTCTTCAATAGTTAAATTGTAATTTCTGTCAACCTGTAACCGTGGTGAAATAGATTTATCATTGTATTTCACTTTATTAGTTTTGGGATTATATATTTCTACATTCTTATTAGAATGAACACCATCAGTTCTCTCTACTGATTGTGAAACTGTGTTACGGAAATTTTGTTGTTGGACATTACTTTTATCAAAATAATTATTTAGTAATCTTTGAATACTAGAGACCATTTGACCTTTTCAAACCTCACTTCATCTCTATTTTATAATCTAAAGTAATCTTTGGAGTTAAAGTATCGGTAGCAGTTTAATAGTATTACCATTCGAATCAGTTATCACTATGTCATAGTTTTTTTGTGATACAATAGTTAATTTCTCTGTAGGGTTCATTCCTAACTCAATTTTATAAGCTCTACTGTCAGTATCTGAGTTGATTTCATTTAGGTGATTCTTCTCCGGCATTGTTCTATCGGTCTTATCGTTTCTAGGCAATTCTATGGCATCTTCTACTTGATCCGGGGTGCTCGTATCCGCACTAATAGCAATTGGGGACATTAATAAAGTTACAAGAAATATTAAAATAAACTTTTTTCATTTTGAGTACCACCTTTCAAAATTTTGGGAATTGATTAACTTACAACTACAACAAATATAATAGTCATTATAAAGCTATAAGTAATATCCCTCCTTAAAAAGATATTATTTTTAATATCGGAAAAAATCCCATTAATGTAATAGATATAATGTACTGTTTTTTATTTAATTTTTATTCAAATTTTCAATTTATATTTAGATTCGCACTAATTATACATTGCATTAGGTATTGCAACAGAATGGTTTTGAACTAAAACTTTACTATAACTATATGGGTAGATGAATAGAAAAGTAAATTAAATGCTTTTTTTATAGTTTTTTAACTTCTAAAGTATATTGGATATTTTTTTCATAATTCATCTATAACGAAAGAGCATCTTTATGGAATTTAGTTAACTTTGGTATTCGTTTTTCCATATTTCTAAAGAAATTGAAGAAGGGTGAATTATAAGCCCTTTTCCACAATATATTCCGAAGACCCAAAAAATCCTACATATAAAATTGTAATGTTTAAGCTCCTTAAAAAACGAGTAAATAGAAGTAAACAATTAAATTACAGAGGAGTACCTCGAGAGGAGACTTTTCATGAACATACTTATCTGTTCCATCGGACCACGCGTAAAACAGGTGGAATTTCTTAAAGAAGCATTATCAAACGAAGGAAAGGTCATAGCCGGGGATTCCGATCCTTTATCAGCAGCTTTATATGTTGCTGATGATTTTGTTCTATTACGACCTTTTACAGATGAAGGTTATATTGCCTCTATATTAACAGCATGCAGAGAGCACGATATTGATGCAATCATTCCTGTCAGAGATGAGGAAGTATTGAAGCTAGTAAAAAATAAATCAGTTTTGGACAATCTTGGAATAAAAATTTTGACACCTTCAGAAGAAATGGTAGAAATATGTTTAGATAAAATGAAAACTTACCAATACATTCGAAACTTAAATTACCCTGGAGTCCCAACATTTTCGAAAACCGAAGAAATGCTCGACATCTTAGCGGAAGGCTATTTCGACTTTCCCTTAATCGTCAAACCCGCCAATGGAGATGGCAGTATAGGTGTTTGTGTGGTTGATAATAAAGAGGAGTTAGAAAGAATTACCTCCACAAACGAAAGACTTTTAATCCAGCCCTATTTAAAGAATCGCGAATTCGGATGTGATGTCTATGTTGATTTAATAAGTGGTGAGCTAGTTGACATGTTTATTAAAGAAAAGAAAGAGATGAAAGAAGGTGCTACAGATAAAGCTGTGTCGTTACATCACCCCGAGCTCGAAAAATTAGTACGTAATTTCTTAAAAGACTCTCCTGAGCTAAGAGGACCTATTGATATTGATTTGTTCGAATACAATGGGCATTATTTTATCTCTGAAATAAACCCTCGTTTTGGGGCAGGCTATATACACGCTCATTTATTAGGATGTAACTATATGGACTACATTGTTCGTAACCTAAAAGGGCAAGCGAACACGCCAGCCGAGCCTTGCCATTATGAAAATGGTGTTACTATGGTGCGTTATTATGATTACATGCTAAAAAGATTCTAACAAAATTGAATAACTGCGTATGCGCCTTGATTACCTGTTCCTAATATAGGAATTAGGTTGGTGCTTACGCTATTTTTTAAAATTTCTTTGATCGCTATCTAGTAGTATTGAATCCTTTCCTTCTATAACTTTCCATCCTTATTCATAGTGATTCTTCCATCATCCTCTCTATCTCTCATATTGTACGAAAGAAAGATTTTCAGTATAATTTATGGTAGAACTTAATTCATTAACAATTGGGGGATACAAATTGAATATTCTTATTGCACCTGACTCCTTTAAAGGTAGTCTATCCGCAGAACAAGTAGCTAATACAATTCGAGAAGCTCTATTAGAAGATTGGCAACATCTTTCCATTACTACGAAACCAATGGCAGATGGTGGTGAGGGAACGATTGATGCTATTTTAGCTGCCACAAAAGGAAAGCGCATTCACCTAACTACAACGGGACCATTAGGAGAGCCGATTAGTACTAGCTATGCTCTACTCCATTCCGACACAGCAATAGTTGAAACTGCCATGCATGCTGGCCTTGACCAAGTACCTAACCATTTACGGAATCCTTATCATACAACATCTTACGGAGTAGGTGAAGCTATCCTAGATGCCATCAACAAAGGTTGTAAAAAAGTTATCGTTGCGTTGGGAGGAAGTGCAACGAATGACGGGGGATTAGGAATGCTTCGGGCCTTAGGTATGGAAGCTTTCGATAAAAACGGAAACGCATTAAAAGGATTTGGCGAAGATTTATTAAATTTGGACCGTATTAATTTAGATACGCTAGATTCTCGATTGTCCTCCATCGAATTACAAATCGCATGTGATGTCGACAACCCCTTAAATGGTCCTAACGGTGCTAGTTATGTATATGGACCACAGAAAGGGGCAAACTCTAACCAGATGGAAGTACTGGACAAACGTTTATTTCATTTTGCTCAATTAGTAGAAAATCAGCTTCAGCAGAATTTCCATCGTACACCAGGCGCAGGTGCTGCTGGGGGCTTAGGTTTCGCTTTCCTTATACTAGGAGGCAAGCTAGTACCTGGCGCAAAGTTAGTAGCAGATACAATAGATTTATCCTCATCCGTCAAGAAAGCAGATCTTATTTTTACTGGTGAAGGTCAAAGTGACTTCCAAACGTTATACGGCAAGGCACCTGGGTATATCGCTTCCTTGGGCAACGACTATCAAGTTCCTGTAGTTTTACTATCTGGTAGCCTAGGAGAGGGTACAGAAAAATTACGTGAACTTTTTGCAGGCTGTTTCAGTATTGCTAATCGACCAATGTCATTAGAACAATGTTTAGAAGATACGATTCCGCTTTTGAAGGAACAAACAAAACAAATATTCTCCTTAATTCAGACAATAAAGTAAGATTATTTGTCTGTTCGTGCGGTTTTTGTCATAATATTAAAGGACACATACCACCCCTAGGAGGTCATCTTGTTGGAAGCTACCTATAAAAATTCAAAGCTTAAAGTCTTCAGCTTAAGTTCAAATACTGCACTCGCTGAGGAAATAGCTGAAAATATTGGTATTGAACTCGGTAAATGTACAGTAAGAAGGTTTAGTGATGGAGAGATTCACATCAATGTGGATGAAAGTATTCGAGGCTGTGACGTTTATGTCGTACAGTCGACGTTTGACCCTGTTGATGACCATATTATGGAACTCCTCATCATGACGGATGCCTTAAAACGCGCTTCAGCTCGGTCCATTAATTTGGTTATTCCATATTATGGTTACGCACGTCAAGATAGAAAAACCAGGTCTAGAGAACCCATTACTGCAAAGCTAGTTGCAGACTTAATTCAAAAGGCTGGAGCATCAAGAGTTATTTCTATCGACTTACATGCACCACAGTTGCAAGGCTTTTTTGACATACCAGTAGACCCTATTACTGCCATACCTCTAATCGGAAACTACTTAGATGCAAAAAATCTAGAAGATATCATCATTGTTGCACCTGATCATAGTAGCGTTTCCCGTGCCAGAAATCTTGCTAATCAATTAAAGGCTCCACTTGCCATTATTGATCGGAGAGGACCAAGGGATCAGGTCGCAGAAATACGAGTTGTCGGTGAAGTACATAACAAAACAGCAATCATTGTTGATGATATTATTGATACAGGACACCGAATTATTACGACAGCAGAGGCACTGACTCTTCAAGGAGCAAGAGAAATCTATGCATGCATAACACATCCTGTATTGTCGAATCTTGCTATTGAAAAAGTGAAGCAGTCTACAATAAAGGAGTTAGTTGTAACAAATACAATTCCGTTGGCACCGCATAAAAAAATCGATAAGATTACCCAGTTAACAGTAGCACCTGTTGTTGCAAAAGCGATTATTCGACTTTATGAACAACAATCTATGAGTTCCCTTTATTAAAAAGAGTAGTGACCATGTATCAAGCATCGGTCACTGCTCTTTTCTTAATTCCTCCCCCCTATTCTTCTGGCACACCTCTCTAGGCTAACACATACTATAACTGTATAGAGAGGGGGATTTAACTGCATGTTTACAAAATGGAAAACATCCATTTCTATTCCACAACTAATCACTATTTCATCACCAGTTATATTGTTAATTGTTTGGGAGGTTCTTTCGCAAACAGCCATAATAGACCCTAGATTTTTCCCCGCTCCCAGCCTCATTATTACTACACTTATTGATATGGCAAAGTCTGGTGAATTATTTGATCATGTTTCTGTCAGCTTAACTAGAATTTTATTTGGATTTATTCTTGGAGTCGTTCCAGCAATCATTATTGGCTTAATTATGGGGATGTATCGGTATTTCCGCTTTTTCTTTTCACCGATCATTATGATTTTCATGCCGATACCTACACTCGCGATGTTACCTATCATATTAATTTTATTCGGTATTGGGGAATTCTCAAAGATGATGACCATTGCTATTAGTGTGTTTTTCCCTGTCGTTATTAATACTGCTGCAGGTGTAAGCAACATAGATAAAATATATATGGACGTGGCAAAAAATTATCAAGCAAATGCAAAGGATTTTTTCTTTAAAATTGCTCTTCCTGGTGCGATGCCAGTCATGCTGGAAGGCATTCAAATGGGGCAGGCAATTGCACTTCTAACCATCGTCGCTGCTGAGATGATTGGAGCTAACAGTGGAATTGGATATTTAATTTGGATGAACTATAAGGCTTTCCTAATACCGCAAATGTTTGTTGGTTTGTTGTTAATCTCCTTTTTTGGCTATTTATTCTCTCTTTTACTGAGAGCGTTGGAGAAGAAATTACTACCCTGGAAATAACGCAAAAGGAGGATTATTTTGTCTAAAATTTTGATTAAAGGTCTGTCGAAGCGGTTTATAAAACGAGAGAAATACTTAGATGCACTGAAAGATATCCATCTCGAAATTAAGGAAGGCGAATTTGTTTGCTTATTAGGCCCTAGTGGATGTGGAAAATCAACTTTATTACGTATTTTATCACAATTAGAAACGCCAACCTCAGGTACGATTCAAATTTCACAATCTCAAAAAAATCTTCCTTTGCAATCTATGGTGTTTCAAGAAAAAGGCGTTATTCCTTGGTTAACAGTAGAGGATAACGTTGCATTCGGGTTAAAGATGCGGCATGAACACCCTAAGAAAATCAAAACAATCACAAAAGAATATCTGTATAAAGTTGGCCTACAACAATATAAACACTTATACCCTAAAGAACTATCTGGCGGGATGAAACAACGGGTTAGTATAGCACGTGCATTTGCGAATAATCCCGAAATTCTTCTAATGGATGAACCCTTCGCTGCATTAGATGAACAGAATAAGTTCATCCTTCAAGAAGAACTATTATCTATATGGCAAGAGACGAAAAAAACGGTACTATTTATAACCCACAGTATTGATGAAGCTTTATTACTAGCTGATCGAATCATTCTTATGAGCTCTCAACCAGGTACGATTGTAAAGGATATCCCTATATCATTACCTAGACCACGTACCATTGAAGACGTACGCTCTAGTAAGGAATTAACTCAAATATTTATTGACGTATGGGATCATTTACAACGAGAAGTGAAAGAAAATCGGGAGCACCTTTCTCCTGAGAATGCCTAGATTGGTAAATGGAACATACAAGGAGGATGTTACATGAAGAAACTAATCTTTTTGTGCTTGTTTTTCATTCTTTTTTTCTTAGTAGCTTGTAAACAAGAAGCTGAATCAACCAATCATGATAACGATGCATCTTTATCACCATTAGAAGAGACGGAGAAGGTTATTATTGCAGAAGATGGTTCAGCTTCTGGTGCAGGGTTTTATATCGCTAAGGATAAAGGATATTTTGAACAATATAATATCGAAGTAGAGTTCGCAACGTTTGGTAACAGTGATGAAATGCTCCCGGCTGTAGCGAGTGGCGAGGTAGATGTCGCAGGAGGAATTTCCTCTGCTTCCTTCTTTAATTCAATTGCTCAAGGTATTGATGTTCGATTTATTGCAGATAAAGGGCATAATAATGAGGGAGAATCTTACTTCAGTTTTGTTGTTCGTGAAGACTTAGCTGATACTATTACAGAGTATAAAGATATTAAAGGCAAGAAAATTGCTGTGTCTACACAAAATGGAATTGACGATTATATATTTAATGAAATGGTAAAACACGCTGGACTTGATAGAGACGATGTAGAATTTACATTAATGAGTGACTTTAGCAACATGATTCCAGCAATGGCAAATAATCAAATTGATTTAGCTTTACAAATAGAACCGTTGATTACACAAGGTGAAAAGCAAGGGGTTCATCAACGCTTCCATGATACAACTGATTATGCTCCAGAAGCACAAATTGCTATGGTACTTGGATCTCCTGTATTTTTAAATGAAAGAAGGGATGTAGCGATTCGTTTTATGGCTGCCTATCTTCAAGGTATTCGCGATTATAATGACGCTTTTGTAAAAGACACCAGTGATAAAGATGAGATAATTTCGATTATGGCAGAGCATACAGCTCTAAAAGAGGAAGAAGTTTGGGAAGAAGTTGGGGTAACTGGCTTAGACCCAAATGGTCAACTATTTGAAGAAGACATCCAAAAACAGTATGAGTTTTATAAAAATAATGGAGCGATTCAAGACGATATGGATTTAGAACAAATCATTGATATGTCGCTCGTTGATGAGGTTTTAGAACTAATTGGTGAATACGAAGAATCCAAAGATTGAAAGAATATGAGATTTTCGCTCTAAAAACACCCCTTATGTTAGATTTTGGTCTAACTCAAGGGGTGCACATAAAGAATGATACTATTTTTCGTTTTCGTCTAGTTTGTTTCAAACCAATTGTTTGAGATTGTTTGTTTTAACCAATAATAGCTTTCCTTTGGTGTACGTTTTAGCGTTCTATAATTAACATGAACAATTCCAAATCTCATCGTATATCCTTCTGCCCACTCAAAGTTATCTAATAAAGACCAGATGATATACCCTTTAATATTCACACCTGATTCCATTGCTCGATGTAATGCCGTTAAATGTTGCTCAAAGTAACTGATTCTACCATCATCTTGCACCACACCATTTTCAGGTTCATCATTATAGCAAGAACCGTTTTCCGTGATATAGATAGGCACATCACCATAGTTATCTTTTATTCTCGTTAATACGTTATAAAAACCATCCGGATAAATTGGCCAGCCAATATCTGTTCTATCATAATTCATCTCAACTAGCTCCCAATCTAGTAATCCTTCATTCTCCTTATAACGAGCAATGTGACCGGTATAATAGTTAATCCCTAAGAAGTCAATCGGTTGTTGAATCGTCTCCATATCTCCATCTTGGATTTCCAATTCGACTCCTTTTTTCTTAAACCACTCCACCATAAATTCTGGATATGTTCCTTTATAGACCGGATCCATAAACCACTCGATGTACCAGCCAATTTCACGGTTACACGCATCGATATCCTCTTGGCGTGTACTATATGGCTCTAACCAAGTCGTGTTCGGTGCAAACCCAATTTCACCATCGATTCCAAGCTCGCGGAATTTTAAGACTGACTTTCCATGCGCCACTAATAGGTGATGGGAAATTTGAGTCGCTAATTGTAAATCTTGATTTCCTGGTGCATGTATGCCGACATAATTCGACAGAAACGAAATACACCATGGCTCATTTAGCGTTATCCACTTTTTAATCTTCCCAGAGAACTCTTTATACATTAATTCCGAATAGCTAACAAAAGCATCAATTGTTTCTCGATTCGCCCAACCACCTTTATCTTGAAGAGCTTGTGGCAAATCCCAATGATATAGCGTACACATCGGCTCGATATCATTCTCTATTAACGCATCTACTAGACGATGGTAATAATCTAATCCTTCTTGATTTACTTTACCAACACCATTCGGAAAAATACGTGGCCATGCAACAGAAAAACGATAGGTATCCACTCCTAGTTCTTTCATTAGCTCTACATCTTCTTCATAACGATGGTAGCTATCACACGCTACATCCCCATTATCACCATTCACTACTTTTCCTGGTGTCTTGGAGAAAGTATCCCATATAGATAGTCCTCTTCCCCCTTCTTTAGTCGCGCCTTCAATTTGATAAGAAGCAGTAGCCACTCCCCATTTCATATCTTTAGGAAATTGTATAATTGTCATGTTAAACCTCCATTATAAATTTTTGCTCAATTTTTGTAATGCGTAATCACCAACGTGTGGTAGATGTTCATGTCCAAATTCATAATAAATCTTCATTGTCTTCTTGGAAGTTAATTTATTGTAAGCTGCAAACTGACTAGATGGTGGACATATTTGATCTCTAAGGCCAATGTACCAATCGACATTTGCCTTTATGTTAGGTGCATGATGCTGAATATCTATGTAACCTAGCTTTGTAAAAAATTCTTCATGTCGTTCATGTGTAGGATCCGTATTTCGGAAAAATTCTGCTATTTCACCATAAGCAGAGTTTTGGATATCCATTTCCCATACCCTCAAATAATCGGTTAAAAATGGATAAATAACAACTGCTTCTTTTACCGTGTTCTCTAGTGCAGCACACGCAAGTGCAAGTGCTCCCACCTGTGATCCGCCATATACCCCAATACGTTTGGCATCCACATCTTCCATTGCCTGCAATATTCTCACTGTCTGAACTGTATCAAGAAATACATTACGGTAATATAAATTATCCGGATTTTTATCATTCAATCCGCGAATAATGAGACCCCTCATTGTTGTAGCTTTTGTTCTTAAAGTATCCTCTGACCTGCCACCTTGACCACGACAATCAAGTGTCAAGACCGTAATACCTTGGGCGGCAAATGCAAGCTTATCCAACCAATCTCCACTATCTACCGAATAACCGTGAAACATCGCAACCGCTTGACCAGTTGCAATATGTTTTTTCGGTTTAATAAATTTAGCATATACCTTTGCATCTCCAACGCCCGTAAAAGTTAAATGATAGCAATCGGCAAATGGCGTCTGAAAGTCTGCTTCTACTAGTTCATAATTAAGTGATTGCTGTCCTAGTTCTTTTAAAGCTCGATCCCAATATTCTTCAAAGTCAGACGGCTTAGGATTCTTCCCTTGATATTTTTTTAATTCTTCCAAAGGCATATCCATGTGCATTCTCTATTCCCCCTCCTTTTATATATCTCGGAAATCGGTTTCCTACACTACAAAAAAAATAGCCAGATACGTTTATTATCATATATACTGATAATTTTTGCAAACGTTTTATTAGGGAAATTAATAAAAACACCTAGGCGGTATTTGCCTAGGTGTTAAAGGTGTGTTATTTTTTTACAATTTTGAAAAGTACGTCAGTGCCTGCTCGGACATCTTGTTCACCAATTACTTCGGATAATTGGAACTGCTCACCATTTAAAAGAATTAACGGAGTAATCGTTTTATAATCTGCTTTGCTAACTTCGTCGATATCAAATGTACCTAGTGGATCACCTTTTTTTACTTTTTGCCCGTTCTCAACCGAAATAGAGAATCCTTTTCCGTCCAATTGTACAGTGTCTAACCCCATGTGAATGAGTAACTCCGCACCATTTTCTGCACGAAAGCTAATCGCATGTTTCGTTTTAAACACATCAACAACCTCACCATCAATCGGTGAAACAATTTGATTATCTGTTGGTTCAATTGCAAGGCCATCGCCCATCATTTTTTGAGAGAACACTTCATCAGGTACGTTTTCAAGTGGAGTAGCTTTCCCTGTTAATGGTGCTACGTAATCAATTGTCTCTGGTGTCTTTTTAAATAATTTTTTTAGCAATTTTATGCCTCCCTCTCAATTTTCACATCTACACCATAATGGTCAGATATCACATCTTTATTGTCTCCATTAAAGATGACATTAGAATGGGTAACAGTCCATTTTTTATTTGTAAAAATATAGTCTATCCTTTTTTTATCAGCATGGTTATCCCAACCAGCTATTTCTCCAGGCACCGTGATGCCCTCGTCTTTTTCATTAGCTTCTTCATACGTATCATACCAGCCATTATTTACTATATACGAGTACCCTTCATCTTTCATACTCGCTTCACTATTAAAATCACCTAATAAAAAGCTAACTTTTTCATTCGGTATGAGGTCCATTAACCTTTGAAGTTGCTCAGAACCTGGTTCTTCCTCATCATTCCACCAACCAAAGTGACAATTATAGAAAGAGTAGATTTCTCCACCAATTTCAATGTCAGTATGAAGAACAATTCTCGTTTTCCAGTAGTTTAGGTCTCGCGAGCCAGATACAAAGTGCGCTTCACTTTGTTTGACTGGATGTTTTGTTAATGTTGCCAAACCTTCTTCATAAACATCAAACGCTTTATGCGCCTGATGCCAATGAAGGGAGTAATCTTTCCCATGCCCTTTTAATTCTTGTTGCAAAAGTAGACCATAATTATCTTCTCGAATGGTATCCATTACCTGCTTACTTGATTCTAACTGACTTACCTCTTGTAGGCAAACAACATCATAATCACTTGCCGCAATAATTTCTGCAAGATATTGAATTTTCTTTACTTGATTCTCTTCCTGCCACGAATGACAGTTAAGTGTAAGTAAACGCATGTTAATCCTCCAGATAATCTTGTACTTCGGACTTTAATACGTCCGCTTTTGGTCCGTAGATTGCTTGCACACCTTTATCTTTTAAAACAAGACCTAGCGCGCCTGTTTTCTTCCACTCTGCTTCTTCTTTTACTTTATCCAAATCTTTCACAGTTACACGTAATCTTGTCATACATGCATCAACATCATCAATATTTTCTTTACCACCTAGCAGTGTGACAACTCTAGCTGCTTCTGAATCGTCATTTGTTTCAGTATCCTTTGTAGTTTCTTTACTATTACTATTTTCTTCTTTGCTATCTTCATCCGTATAATTTCCTAAACGACCTGGAGTTGGTGCTTTAAATTTCTTAATTAAGAAGTTGAAAATCACAAAATTCAATCCGAAGAAAATCGCACAAACGATAACAAAATTAATAACGTCTTGTAATAGACCTGCATTAATGGTCATTGGTAATCTTGTTAATAACTCTATTGTACCAAATGAATGAATTCTTAAATCTATAAGATCCGCAATTGCAAAACTTAAACCTGCCATAATTGCATATACAACATATAAAAGTGGAGCTGCAAACATAAACATAAATTCGATTGGCTCTGTTACCCCTGTAAGGAATACAGCTAAACCAGCAGATAAGAACATTGATTTATATTTCGTTTTCTTATCTTTGTCAACATTACGATACATCGCGAGCGCAATACCGATCAAACCAGCTGTAGAAAGAATCATTTGTCCTACTTTAAAACGAGCAGGTGTCACTTCTTGCAACAACTGATTATAAGCATTCATATCACCCGCAGCTGCAAGGTTATTCAAGTCCGATACCCACGCAAGCCATAACGGATCCTGACCAGCAACCATTGTTCCAGCACCGTTACCAGTTAAGATTGTATACGTTCCACCTAATTCTGTATAGTTGATTGGTACTGTTAACATATGATGAAGCCCGAATGGTAATAATAAACGTTCTAACGTACCAAAAATAAATGGTGCAAAAAATGGCGCCGTATCTTTTGATGTAGCAATCCAACGACCGAAATCATTTAACAACCCTTGGATAAATGGCCATACAATTGAAAGGATGATTGCTACAACAACCGACCATAAAATTACCACAAACGGAACGAAGCGTTTTCCATTAAAGAATGAAAGTGCCTGTGGTAGTTTTGAGAAATTGTAATATTTATTAAATACGTTTGCACCTAGGAAACCTGATATGATCCCGATAAATACACCCATATTTAACGCTGGTGCCCCAAGAATCATAGTAAAATAATCACCTACTGCTAACTCTGAACCTAATAAGGAAGTGGTTACAGAATTAGGATCACTAACCATATCTCCTGTTACACCAAAAATTGCACCGGTGACCCTGTTAATTAGTATAAAGGCGAGTAGCGCAGCAAATGCTCCTCCTGCTCTTTCTTTTGCCCAAGATCCCCCAATGGCTACGGCGAATAATACATGTAAGTTACCAATAATCGCCCAACCTAGTTCTTCCATGACCCTACCAATGCCAAGTACAAAGGAAATATCCCCACCAGACATTGAAACAAGTTTTCCTAAAGAAATCATTATCCCTGCAGCTGGCATAACTGCAACAACTACTAATAACGCTTTCCCTAGCTTTTGCCAAAAATCAAACGAGATAAATTTTCTCATAATGTATATCCTCACTTTACCTAACTTTTTTGTACAACCGTTTGCACACTTTAAAGTTTAATATATTAAAGATTATTTATCAATGATTAAATAATAATTATTTTTAACAGGAAACGTTTGCACAACTTTCTTATGTATAAACTCTATATAGTATAACCAAAAAAAGCAATAAAATCCGAATGATTTTATTGCTTTTACTAGAAATCACAAAATTTCTAGTTGGAAAATTAAATCCTTTCCTCCAGAAACTTCTACATCCGTTTTCACTTGAGTCAACGAAAATTTTTCACCATTTAAAAGTATAACCGGAGTCACGGTTTTATAATTTTCTTTAGCTACTGCTTCGATATCATAGGTTGCTAGTAAATCACCTTGTTTAATTTCTTGTCCATCATTAACATGGACTTCAAATCCTTTTCCATCTAGTTCCACTGTTTCTAGACCCATATGGATGAGCATTTCTGCACCATTATCTGCTCGTAAATTTATCGCATGTTTGGTTTTAAATACATTGACAACCACCCCACTAAAAGGTGCTAAAACATCCTTACTAATTGGTTCAATCGCAATTCCATCTCCCATCATCTTTTGAGAAAAAACTTCATCTGGTACTTCCTCTAGCGGAATTGCTTTTCCTGACAATGGGGACAACACATTCATATCCATTTCTTGCTTTTTAAAAAGCTTTCTTAACAAAACAATCACTCCTTCTTTACTTTTATTGGTCTCACACAACTATTTATGTTAGTTGTGTTTACCCTTTTCATTCTCTAAAAAAACGCTATAAAAAAATGGCCTACTCCAACTAATTTTCAGGAGTAAGCCTTGTCAAGATTTTATTTAATTATTTTGTTCCAATTCACCACATTTTCCTCGGCCGCTACAAGTGGATCTCCATCGAACTGTTCTTGTTCAATAACAAACCATGAAACATTTGCTTCCTCACCAGTTTGTTGTAAAGCTTGTATATCAAGGGAACCTCTTCCCAGTTCGATACTACGCTTCTGGCCATTTTCAATAGCCATGTCTTTCATGTGTAGGGACACGACTCTACCATTATACGCTTGTATTACTTGATGAGGATCGACGCCTGAATACGTAGCCCAATAACAATCTAATTCAACTTTAACAAAGTCTTGGTCGGTCTCCTCAAAAATGATATCAAATCCGGTTTTACCATTGCCTAAATCAATAAACTCCATATCATGATTATGGTAAGCAAAAGTAAACCCATTTTCCTTACATACTCGGCCAATTTCATTCAGTTCTTCAGCCCCACGGTAGTATGCTGCTTCATCGACACGATATTCTTCTGGTAAGATGGGACAAATGATGAGATTATTCCCAATCGTTCGGTTATATTCCAAAGAGGCTTCTAGCTGTTCACCAGTTAACGATTCGAAAGGCATGTGGCTTCCAGCTGCAGACAGTCCTACTCTGTCCATAACTTCTTTTAGCTCGGTTGCTTCTGTATCGAAGAACCCTGCAAACTGGACTGCTTCATATCCCATATTCGCCAATTTTTCTAACGTTCCTAAAAAGTCTTGCGCCATATAGTCACGTACAGAGTATAATTGAATAGCTATTTTCCCCATTGCCGATCAAACTCTCCCCTCATCAATATGAATTGCCTTTCCTGTTTCAGCAGATTTGTAAAGAGCATCAATTATTCTTTGAATACGCGTTCCTTGCTCTGCTAATCTTGTTGTAATGTTGTTATTAATACAATCTGCAACAAATGAATGGATTTCATCTCGATGCGCATTCGTTTCTGGTAAATATTGCGGAGATAAGTCAACAAGTGCTCCATGCTTTTCTTGGTAAATATGCAATGGGAAGATATCCGCACCACCTTTGTTACCTAGTAACGATACTTGCATTACTTCTCGTTCTTTGACGTTAGCTGCAAATGCAGATTCTAATACTAAAGAAGCACCATTTTTAAACGTAATCATACCTACTGCCATATCTTCTACGGTAAAGTTTTCAAAATCCCATTCGCCTAATAAGCCTACACCTTTTTGTGTACCGATTTGTTGATGTGTTTTTCCTAATACCACCTCTGGTTCCGGATAACCCATTAGATATAATGCCGTATCTAGCATGTGAACCCCAATATCAATGAGCGGTCCTCCACCTTGTAATTCTTTATTCGTAAAAACACCCCATCCAGGGATTCCGCGACGACGAATTGCTTGAACACGTGCATTGTAAATGTTTCCTAATTCCCCGGCATCTATAAAACGTCTAGCTGTTTGTACTTCTTGGGTGAAGCGATAATGGAAGCCATACATTAATAATCTACCGTTAGCAACTGCAATATCTTCCATTTCCTTTGCTTCCTCTTGGTTCATTGCAGGTGGCTTTTCACATAGAACATGACAGCCCGCTTGTAGAGCCGCAATAGTCGCATCCTTATGGAATTTATTCGGTACACAAATACTAACAGCGTCAAGTTCTACATGTTTTAGCATTTCTTCATAGCTTTCAAATGCGTGAGGGATACCTTTATCGTCAGCAACAGCCTTCGCCTTTTCATACACTACATCACTAATTGCAACGATCTCTACATTTTCTGGTACCATTTGATACGCAGGTATATGTACATCTGTCGCTATACCACCTGCACCGATTATTCCAACACGTAACTTTTCCATAATTTCACTCCTTCTAATATGATGATGAATTAGTTATTTTTTGTTAATGTTTCTAACGGTTTTGCGTTACCGTAAATTGGACGTGATCTTGTTGTTGGCTTTGCCCAATTCACTGCGTTTTTAATAACCTTCTGTACATCCGAGTTGTAATAGGTTGGGAAAGTTTCATGACCGGGACGGAAGTAAAAAATTTTACCTTGGCCACGATAATATACACAACCAGAACGGAAAACCTCACCACCTTCGAACCAACTAACTAAAACGAGTTCATCTGGTGCAGGTATATCAAAATGCTCACCATACATTTCTTCTTGCTCAATTTCGATATATTGGTCTATTCCTTCTACGATTGGATGAGACGGGTGTACGACCCACATTCTCTCTTTTTCTCCGACTTCACGCCATTTCAAGTCACAGCTCGTTCCCATAAGCTTTTTAAAGATTTTAGAGAAATGACCAGAATGTAGTATAACTAGACCCATACCTTCAAGTACGCGTTCATGTATGAGTTCGACAATTTCATCATTTACTTCATGATGTGCCAAATGGCCCCACCAAAGAAGAACATCGGTGTTCTCTAATCTCTCTTTTGTTATCCCATGATTTTCTTCATCCAATGTTGCCGTTTCTACAACAATCTCTTCTTCTTCGATAAAACCTTTCAATGCACCATGTATACCATCAGGATAAATTTTTGCTACCTCTTCGTTTAATTTCTCATGTCGATTCTCATTCCAAACTAATACATTCATCCAAAATCACCTTTTCCTCTTGTATTCGTTTACAATTTTAAAGGTTGATTTATTATTTGAACATAAATGATATAATTATTACATGAACTATCTTGCTATTTTTAAAGGAGATTTTAATATGAGGATTGGTTTTTGTGGTTATTCTTATCATAATAGAACGTTTCAAACGTTGCATCGTTCCCGTTTAAGTGCTTATTTATTTCGTTTACAAGTAGAAGGTAAGGCGCATGTTAAGATTAGGAATAAATATCATACGGTACAAAAAGGTTCTTTAGTCATAGTTAAGCCACACGAGGAATATGAACTATTTGTGAGTGAAAATGAACCAAGTGGAGATTTTAACGTATATTGCGAAGGTGATTGGATTAACGAAAAGTTTAGCATGGCACCATCCATTACTGAAATACATATGGAGGATTCGTTGTTAGAGCTATGGAATCAATTAATTATAGAGGAAAGAAAACCAAACAAAGAAAAAAACAGCGAGCTATCGTATCACTTACTAAGCGCGCTGCTTCTATCATTAGAACGATCGTTGGATAGAAAAGGAAGAGATGTACATCGTCCCTATATCGTAACGAAAATG
The DNA here is from genome assembly GCF_014206945.1 of Gracilibacillus halotolerans. GTDB lineage: Bacteria > Bacillota > Bacilli > Bacillales > Amphibacillaceae > Gracilibacillus > Gracilibacillus halotolerans. The sequence goes on along the minus strand of NZ_JACHON010000002.1, from coordinate 182,845 downwards.
ATGCGTTATATTGAAGTTAATGCTATCAAACAAGATTTTCAATTAAAGGATGTAGCTGAAGAGTGTAACCTTAGCGTCTCTCGTTGTGCCCACCTATTTAAAGAACATGTTCAGCAGACGATCATTGATTATGCGCAATCGATTCGTTTAACGGCCGCAATTAATCAAATGAAATACACTACTATGACTCTTGAGAATATTGCATTAAATTGTGGTTTTAGTTCATATTCTTACTTTCATCGAGTCTTCAAAAAACACTATCAGCAGTCACCGAGAGAGTATCGATTAAACATGTAAGAATTAATTAGCCATATCTGTAAGCATGCGAAGTAAGTCTTCACGATTTCTAATCTCAAGTTTTTTATAAATAATAGATAGATAATTTTTCACGGTACCTTCGCTTATATGCAGTTTTTCTGCAATCATTCGATTTGTCCAGCCTCTTTTCAATAACTGGATAATGTCCCATTCTCTTTTATTGATGTGCTGACTATTATGCAATTGTTCCTTCAAATAATAAATGGAATTTTCTTGTTCTAGTTTAATTAGTTGAGTTAGTCTTCTCGAAAAAGTTTGAATTAAACGTTGAGGAGCAACAAACCTCCCATTAATAATAAAATGGAGAGTTTCTTTAAATTCATCTAAACTTGCACTTTTTAAAATATATCCATCCGCCGCTACTGATAATACGGATTCAATCGATTCTTCATCATCAAAAGCTGACAACAAGACAATTTTTATTTCTGGATGGATTTCTCTTAACTTTTTCGCACATGCTAATCCATCCATAGTTGGCATATGAATATCAAGTAAGACTAAGGAAGGGCGTACTTCCACTTTATTAATAAACTGAAGAACTTCTTGACCATCTTTGAAAGTTCCAATAACTCGAAGGTCATCCATATCCTCCACAAAACTAGTAATCATATCTCTAAATAATGTTTGTGATTCTGCAATAACAACTGTACATCTTTCCATATAATTGTCTCCCCTCTTCAAAACACCAAGTACATCGTGATGCTTTTTCCCCGTCCAATATAGGTATTTATATTTACCGAGAAATGAAAACCATTACTTTTTTATCATTTTATCGTTAACAATTCTACCATATGATACTTTTTTTATCTATCTTTTTCACTTTTTTTCTACATATTATGAGTTTTAGGGTAATTTTACTAGATTGTGACAAGAGTCTTTCCAGTTAACGGAAATCAGAAGAGACTTATTGAGGAATAAAACAACTTTAGTTGGGTATAATCTATGTATATATAGTACGACATTTCTTTCCTACCATTTTAAACTGATGAAAAGTAACTATATCTATTTTATCGACTAATTTTCCTTTTTCTTTAATCCATAGCACATAAGAGCATTTTCTCAGTTATACTACCACCTATTTTAGTAATTACAATAGTTTCTTAAAAACAGGTATCGTTTAGTAACACGTACTTAAATTACCGAAAAAATAGAAAAAACCAGCAGATAGTGATATCTACTGGTTAACAATTAGTATATTTAATCCTCAATAATATTTTTTCGATCATTTTCTTCCTGTAAAAAACTGATGAAAGTTTGAATCGCAAGCTTTGGTTCAGATTTAATCTGATCTGTATAATTTTTCTTTCGATAATCATTAATAATGTCACTGTCTTTAATTCGACCGATAACATGTTCTAATTCGAGTTCCTTTATCTCTTTCTTTAAATATTTTGTTTCTTTGAATAATGCCATTCCAATTGCAGCCATTACCGCATAAATAATTGCAGTAATCAACATGCCTTCGGAAAAGCCACCAAGAAAAATAAAAAAGATAAAATTGGTAAAGGATATAATTAAAAGTGGAACTGCAAACATCATATATTTTGCGTTCTTCTTCATTAACGGGGTTAACTTACTGAAAAGCTTTTCTAGTTCTTTCTGTGTCGATTGAGGAATATTATTCGTCATCATCGTAAACATTTCCATCCCTCTTTCTGGTAAAATTAGTGATACTATGTGTATAATCTCATTATAGCGTGATTCTAAGTTTTTCGTCAAAACCTTTGTTTCATCCATAAAACTAGCGAAGGCCGAGGTGCAAAATATGAAAATAGCTATTCTTTCAGATATTCACGGAAATTCAGTGGCGCTCGACGCAGTAATCAAAGATTTACGTGCGAAGAAAGCAGATCGCATCATTGTGCTAGGTGATATTGCCTTTCGCGGACCGGAACCCTCTCGTTCTATAGACTTAGTACGTTTTTTAACGGAGGAAGTCATAAAAGGTAATGCAGATGAATGGGTAGTACGTGGAGTTAGGAATGGTGAAGTACCTCATCAAGCTTTAACGATTATGCAGCAAGAACAGACTTGGACTCAGGAACAGTTGCAAGAGCACCAACTTGAGTATTTAGCTAGCCTCCCAACAGAATTGTATTTTGAAGTAGAAGGAGTCAGGTTTCATGGTTTCCATGCTACTCCGAAAAGTTTATTTCAAAATGTCTTACAGAATGAGGCAGATCACGAAATAGAAGAAAAGCTAATGAAAGATAAAGAGGCTGATATTTATCTTTATGGTCATATACACAAAGCGTATAAGCGGATTATTCATGGTAAAACGGTTGTCAATGTTGGCAGTGTTGGTTTACCTTTTGATGGAATTCCAAAGGCCTCTTATGTATTAATTGATGTTTCAAACGGGCAAGTTGAATTTCACCATATTAGAGTTCCTTATGATTTAGAGAAAGTATGTCAGCAGTACGATGATTACAACTATCCTAATGCGACTAAAATGAAAAACATCATTCAATCAGGTAATAATTAATTTTATAAATGAACTATTATATGCAGAGAATCCATTTGGATGCTCTGCATTTTTATTTATCGCTTTATCTCGTTTATGTTCATCATTATTAAGCATCTAATTTTACCTACGTTATCACCTCTGATTCCCATTTTACTCATGAAATACTTTTCATATAAACTGCAAATTAGTTCTCCTCTAGTCACACCTCCAACATATGCTTTGATCTGTTAAATCATACCTTTTCGTAATTTTATCCCCCTAAAACGTATATCACTAGTTTTCCGAAAATTTATAATAATTCAGAAAACCATCTTGCTTTTTGCGTTATTTTGTTATATGGTTAATTACACAAGTAACTAACCAATTAGGTGGTGAACATTTTGAGCAATTCTTTAAGGGATGATATCCCTTTGTTTCAGCAAATTGCTGAAATGATTGAAACGAGCATTGCTGAAGATAATTTAACAGCAGACGAAAAAGTGCCTTCAACTAATGAACTAGCAAAGTATTATCAAATTAATCCCGCAACGGCAGCGAAAGGTATTAATTTGCTTGTAGACCAAGGAATTATTTATAAAAAGCGAGGCGTTGGAATGTTTGTAACGAAGGAAGCGAAGGACATTATTTTATCAAAAAAGAAAGAAAACTTCTTTAAAGATTTTGTCAAACCAATGCTGGAAGAGGCAGAAAGAATCGATTTTAATAAAAAAACGATCATTCACTGGATAGAGGAGGAATCAGAATGAATATTTCTACGAACAATCTCCGCAAAAACTATTTAAAAGAGGTTGCCTTAGATGACCTAAGCCTTCAATTAGAGGGAAATAAAATCATTGGATTACTTGGTAAAAATGGAGCGGGCAAAACTACATTTATGAGAATGTTGGCTGGGCATTTTCAACAGTCATCTGGAACATTGAAAGTAAATGGACAAAACTCGTTCAATAACTACGAAATAACAAAAGATATTTGTTTTGTAATGGAAAGTGATAATTTCAATGAGAAATTTAGTATAAAAGATGTTCTAGCAATCTCAGCAGAATTCTATCCTAATTGGGATCATGAATATGCAGAGAAACTTATCGAGCTATTCCAATTAAAAAAGAAACAAAAAGTAAAAAATTTATCAAAGGGTATGTATTCTGCTTTAGGCATTATTACAGGTCTTGCAAGCCATGCTCCTCTAACCATTTTCGATGAACCTTATATTGGTCTAGACGCTAGCTATCGTTCTTTATTTTATGATTTACTTCTTGAATCCTACCAACAACAACCTAGAATGATTATCTTATCCACTCATCTCATCGACGAAGTAAGCAAACTCTTTGAAGAAGTCGTTATCCTACAAAAAGGCCGTCTCATGCTTCATGAAACGAGCGATGATATTGCTCGAAAACACCTTGTCTTAACTGGAAGTTCAGAAGAAGTAGATAAAATCATACAGAATAAACAAGTCATCTATGAATCAACGATGTTAGGCCAAAAAGTTGCAGTTCTATTTGACGAGGAGATTACAGACGTTGGTTCGTTAAAAGTAAGTCGTGCGAGCTTACAGGAATTATTTGTTTATTTGACTAAAGAAGAGGTGAAATCCTATGCTTAAACAAGTCCGATTAAATCTTTTTTATCTTTACAAAACCTCGATTAGGTCCATTTTACTTTTCTGGTTCATTTATTTACTTTTCATCGGTGCATTACTAGTCCTTACTACAATAATAGGCGGCGGTATGCAATTTATCGGCGTAAATGTTATCCCAAGTTTTATTTTTACAATTATCTTTTCAATCTTTTTCTTTAAAGATACCTTTCCATTTTTGATTAAATATGGTACGAACCGTCATAGCTATCTTATATCTCTCGTAATTTTTACATTACTATATGCCGTTGGAATGACGATACTATCTCATTTGGTCACAAACATAATTGCGCAGGTTGTAAAGTTATTCCAAATTGAAAATTTTATTTTTTTGGGTATGGATGAGAGTTTTGAAATTCCAGTAACGATAATGGAAGTATTTATTTTTGAGGCCTTACTTTATGCCTTACTATTTTTGCTTTGTAGTTGTATTACGGTGGTTTTTTTCCGCTTTGGCTATTTATTAGGAGCCATCTGTATAGCACCTTTCATCGCTATGTTCTTCTTTCCAGAAGTAGTAGAAAAATTAGTAGGATTAGGAAAATTACTTGCCTTAGGCTATGAAGAGTATCATATCGGAGTCTATTTTATTCTCTATGCAATTTTCTCACTGATCATTTGGCTTTTAATTCGAAATGCTAGTATACTTGATCAGACAAAATAAGATTAAACAGAATCACCCCAATTAGAACGCTAACTGGGGTGATCTTTATCATCAGATTGTCCGCTTCCTTTTCTGATACACAATATAGGTAATAATTCCACCTATTATCAAAATAACACCTACTAATAGATAACTATATATTGATGTTGCTGTTTGTGGCAGTAAATGTTTCGCTTGATCATCAATATCTCCATTTTTATCATTTATCTGCGCATTGTCCCCATTCGTATTCTCTATACTATTATTCTCGTTATTCACTAAGTCTTCCGTTGTATCACGATTGTTATCAACTGAAGTTTCTTCTTTATCAGTTTCTTCATCTTCTTCTGTTTTTTCAGGTGTTGACTCCTCAGGTACAGATTCTTTATCTAATTCTCCTACTTTATATAAATAGAAATCATCCAGAGAACCCCAGGCTCTTGGGTTCGTTTGAATATGAGCACCAATCGTTAACACTCCATCTGTTACCTTGATCTTTTCAATCTCCGTAAAAACCCATTCATCCCAACCTTCAACGGTCGTATCCTTTGTTATATTTCCATCCTCTGTCTCTGCAAATAAGTACATGTTAGAATCTGTTGTATCTCCACCTTGGTTATGCATAGATAAATTATAATACCCAGGCTCTAAATCGGTAATCGTTTGCGTTATCATAAAATCAATAACATCATCCGACCAGTAGCCTACACTGTAGTCCCCGGTACGTGCATCAGATGGGTTATTTTTTATTGAGGCCTGCTCAGAAGTGCCATTTAAATAAATCAACTCCCACATACTAATATCATCTAATTCAAAACTTGGATTCTGAACAAAATTTTCTGCTTGAATTGTAATATGTGCATCTACAGACATTCCATCTTCTAATACACCCGATACAATATAGGTTCCTAAATCAGCATTGATTAAATCTTCTAGAGCTTGTTCATCCCATTCGACGGGTACAGCTTTTTCGGTTCCATCATTAAAAATTGCTGTTACAGATTCAGGTAGGGTAATAGTTTCTCCTTTATTAACTTGAAGTTCAATATCTTGAACATCCTCAATTTGAACCGCTGCTATTGCTCCCGTATCTAAAAAATTAAACATTTTTAACGATGGAAGTGGCATACCGTTAAAATCAAATAAAGCTTGATTATCTACTGCACTCCCTCCATACCATTCGCCTGCATCATTCGGGTCATATTCAGCCGCATAACTAGCTGCCCATCCTGAACCAAATTCTTCCCATAAACGTTGATTATTTTCCAGATCATCACGTGGTCCAACAGGTAACCATGCAGGCTCCCAATAAAACACACCTATACCTGCATCACCTACATTAACTACAGCTTCAAACACGTCACGTATTGCATGTACTTGCCCCTGTACACTTATCGGGTAATCTAACCTTTGACTAGCTGCGTCAGGTGCCGTATTAGCATGTCCATCCCCATCTTCGTCCGTATACGTATAAGATGTTTCTGCTACCATCACCTTTTTATCATACGTATCCGCAACATTTTTCAAGACAGTTGTTAGATTATCCAAACTTCCATGCCAAAATGGATAGTACGAACTTGCAAATACATCGTAATCTACATTGTTATCATCTAATATCTTAGCAATGTTGTCATATCTTCCAGTTGTTTCTGGGTTCGTAAAATGTAATGCGACTAATATATTTGGATCTATTTCCCGTACTGCCTGGCTACCTGCGTTAAATAATTCAGAAATTCTTTCCCAATTATTTTCACCTGCCATTGCATTGTTCGTCTCGTTTCCAACCTGAACCATACCGATGTCAATACCTGCAGAACGAATTTGTTCTAAGCTGTCCTTTGTAAACTCATAAAGTGCATGTCTTTTCTCTTCAAAAGGCATGTTTTCCCAAGCTTTTGGAGCTTGTTGCTTGCCAGGGTCTGCCCAAAAATCAGAGTAATGAAAATTCACTAATAATTTCATATTATTTTCTGTTGCTCGCTTACCAATTTCAATCGCTGTTTCTAAATCGTTATTACCACCACCGTACCCATTCCCTTGACTATCAAAAGGGTCATTCCACACTCGAACTCGAATATAGTTAATCCCCGATTCACTCAATGTTGTAAATATATCTTGTTCTATTCCTTCTTCGTTATAAAAAGTAACTCCACTATTCTCTAACGCAATTATACTAGAAATATCGACTCCTTTAATAAAATCTTCGTCTATTCCTGGCACTCGCTCTACAAAAATGTCTGACTCTACTGGAATTGGAATTTTTTCACCTTGTTTCATTAAGCTAACATTATCTATGTAACCCCATGCCTCTGCAGGTCCGTTCACAATCATTCCCACCTGAAGGGTAGTTTCTTCATGTACTTCGATTTCAAGTTGCAATGTTTCCCAATTTAGCCATCCAGTAGTTTCTATTTCTGGCCCAAGCTTTTCTCCTGCAAATAACTGAACAGAACTTCCTTCTCCACCCATGGAATCTAAAGTTAATACATAATTTCCTGCTGACAAAGTAACCTCTTGTTCCATACGAAATGAACTATCGTCACCTGAATCTGGTTGAAAAAAATAATTAAGAGCTACATTCGATTCAACATCTTCTTGTTGAATCGTAACTGTATCCCAATCAATTTCAGAAAAAATCCAAGTATCTTCCTCCCAAATATCATCGTCAAACGTACCATTTTGCAGCAGATTTTCCCCTGTATCAGCAGAAACAGTGTGTGAAATTAATAATAGGAAAATTGCACTTAAAATAGATAAAGCTGTTACTTTCTTAAACATATTCATCCTCCTTAGTAAATTAAATTAATAAACTTAATATCTCTATTATAAAACGTTTACATTTTACTTAATATATTAAATTTCTCCACTAAACTTTCATAAAACATAACAGCAATAAGAATCGCGAAGGCTGATACACCCCCGACATTCTAAGTTAGGCGTTTTGTCCATTTCCATAGGATTACATGACGTAAGACCTTTTGTGATACTGTTTTTAGCATAAAAAAAGAACGCTAAGAGCTATAGAAGCTCCTAACATTCTTATTTTAAACCTGGGAAACCTTGTTGTTTTAATACATCGTATACGATAATCGCTGCAGTATTAGATAAATTTAATGATCGTACTTTGTCTGTCATATGGATGCGTAGACAACGGTCCTCTTTCCCTATTAATAAGTCTTTTGGTATACCGTTGGTTTCTCTCCCGAATACAAAAAACAAATCTTTCTCTGGATCACTAAAGTCAAAATCAGAATAATATTTTTCGCCAAAGTTTTCGATGTAATAGAATTCAGCTTCTGGATAAGCGCGATATAATTCTTCCATTCCATCGTAATAATGTATACGAACATCATGCCAATAGTCGAGCCCTGCCCGTCTCAACATCTTATCATCTGTAGAAAAACCTAACGGACGAATAAGATGCAGTTCTGCGTTAGTCGCTAAACAAGTACGTGCAATATTACCGGTATTAGCAGGAATTTCTGGCTGGTATAATACGACGTGTATTGCCACTTCACTTTCACCTCTATTTATAATATAACTAAGACATTATATCATATCTTTTACCTCAATCATCATTACCTATCCTAAAAAATATATATTCACAGTTAGGTGTCCAAGCCATTGAATCTTCATATGTCCAATATCGATTACGGCTATTATTTGTATGTGCATTTACTAATGGCATATTTTCACTGTCTTTTCGAACAACAATCGTTGTATGGTCAAACCGCCCATCACCTTGAAAATCATAACAGATAACGTCTCCAGGTAACAAGTCTGTTGGGTTATCTAATCGTTTTCCCTTCAATCCTATCGTGGACTCACTCAAATACCAACGAAATGAATGTGCTACTGACCAACTAAAACTCCAATTGTCACCACTATACCACCAACCTTCAGAACGATTCGGTTGCCCTCTCATAGGTGCACCACCGGCACGTAGACATTGGGAGATATAATTTGTACAATCGTTTACTTCGAAAAAATGATATTCTGGATTTGCATCGTTCCACCATCTATCTGCATATTGAACTGCTTTCCTCCGATCATAGTTAAAACGTCTATTCGTATCAGTATCGATGGGTATTCTCATTTGTTGTCTCTTATTTAAGAAACTTAAATTATCCGATGGTTGATCCTCAACTATATTCCCATTAACAATTTTTGCTTCTCGCCAATCTAATTGCTCTTCTTCATATACATCTCCATTGTCCTCAATATAATGTGTCGTTCTCATTTGATAGATCAGTGTATCACTGATTCGTTTATAATTTGTAAAATTGTAAATTGTTTTTGCGATTTTTTTATTCATAGCTTGGTAAAATGTTTGTTTCTCTTTCGCACTATCCTTCCATAAATCTTGGTTTTCTTCCCAATACTGACGTAGAGCTTCCCACTCTTTCATGCTGTCGCCTCCTCTACTTTTAATCATATTGGAGTTTGATTTGCTATATGCTTTTTTCATACTATAAGAAAGGAAAATAACTACGGTGATGTAAATCGACAAAGTAGAAATTGTAAGTTTTCAAGGATAAGTGGAACCCTAAGATTACAAATATTGCAGCTAGATGATAAATATTACATTTAAAGGAACATAGTTTAATTGTTTCTACTAAGGGTTATATGACAAGTAGTCAATTTCAAAGGAGGAGTTTTTATAATGAAGACAAAAAAGTTATTGACGCTATTAGGAGCATCTGCATTAACTGTCACTTTACTTTCTGCCTGTGGAGATGATCCGGTAGAAGAAGAACCTCCGGTAGATAATACACCTACTCAAGACGAAGAAACACCACCTCCAGCTGTGAATGAGCCACCAGCTACAGAGGATGGTATGCAAGAAGATCCAGAAATGGCACCTGAATAAAAATATAGAGAGAGTAGGATGGGGTCTGCCATTCTACTCTCTTCTCATATGATTAATTTCCTTCTCTAAATTTAATAAATATGTTTTTTTATCCAAACCGCCACCATAACCTACTAACTGCTTATTTTTACCAATTACTCGATGACAAGGAATAATTATTGAAATTGGGTTCTTGTTCATAGCTCCACCAATCGCGCGAACTGCTTTAGGCGAGTCAATCGCGATTGCTAAATCTTGATACGATCGTGTTTCCCCATATTTTGCAAACTCCGCTAACTTATTCCACACCTTCAATTGAAAAGGTGTCCCATGTAATTCATAATCGATAGTAAATGTATGACTATTTCCCAGGAAATAGTTCTGTAGTTGTGTTTTTATTAGTTCAAAAGGATTATCATCAAAGTCGAATTTTTGCGGTAATTTGTGTTTCCTACACCAATGTGTAATGATTTCTTTATTCTCTTGCCAAGTACCAAACTTTATTAAGATAAGTTTTTCTCCTTTTGCAACCATCGTAAGTTTGCCAATTGGAGAGTCTGTTTCGCATACAGTAAGTTGCTTCATCCTTCTTGCTCCTTTTCTAGCTTTTGAAATGATAACCCCTTTTTCATTTCTTCAATAACTTCTTTATCACTTTCCTCCTGTAGGGCAGTAGAAATGGCATGAAAACCCTCATCTGTACCTATCTTCCCTATTGCCCAAGCAGCAGTTCCCCTTATTACAGGACGTGGATCTGTTGTCATAAGCTCAATCAACAAGCCTACAGAGGATTCTTCTTTATAATGTGCTAAGCCAATTATTGCATTTCTCTGAATTGGCATTTTTCCGCGCCAAGAACCAGCCATCATCCCGAAACGCTCTTTAAATTGCCGATTCGATACTTGTAATAGATCCGTTAATTTTGGCGTGACTAATTCTGGATCTGGCTCGAATTCCTCATTATGATGGAAATCGACCCCTTTATTATAAGGACAAACAACTTGGCATGTTTCAAATCCATATACGTAGTTGCCTAACTTATCTCTATATTCATCATCTAAAAAACCTTTTGTTTGTGTTTGAAAAGCTAAACATTGTTGTGCATTCAAACGTCCCGGTTCCACAAGAGCTCCAGTAGGGCATGCATCGAGACATTTGGTGCAATCGCCACACGTTACGTTTAGTGGTTGACTTGGTGTAAATGGGATATTTGTTATCATTTCACCTAAATAAATATAAGAGCCTAACTCTGGGTGGATAATCATTGTATTTTTCCCACTGAAGCCAATCCCAGCTCGCTCGGCAACGGCACGATCAGATAGCTCCCCAGTATCGACCATTATTTTATATTGAAAGGAAGGGATTTTCTCACTTAAAAAATCAGCTAGCTTTTCTAGTCTATCACGCAAAACTATATGATAGTCTATTCCCCAAGAAGCACGAGCGAACATCCCTCTTCTTTCACCTTTTTTATTCGGTAATTTATTTTTCATTCTCGTTGGATAACTAAGTGCTATTGCTATAATAGATTTTGCTTCTGACATTAGAAGAGAAGGGGTTGTTCGTTCCTCTATAGTTCCTTTCTCAAAGCCTGAAGCATAACCTAATTCCTGTTGCTCTTTTAGGCGAGTCTTTAAATCTTGAAAAGGTTCGACACTCGCAAATCCTACTTCATCAATACCAATTGTTTTACTATATTCAATTAATTCATTTCTTAATGCTTCATACATATTTACTGTCCTCCGCTTTCACGAATAGGTAGTACACTTATATAGTAACATATCTGTATAATCCTCAACGAACGGAGGAGCTAAAAATTATTATTACATACGGCTTTTATACAAAAGAAAAAACGTAATGCTTCATTTAAAACAAAGCACTACGTTCACACCTATGTATGGAGCGGGTGAAGGGAATCGAACCCTCGACAACAGCTTGGAAGGCTGTGGTTTTACCACTAAACTACACCCGCATTATAATAGTATAATAAATTTCAATACCAACACGCTTTTAATTTAAGCTTATGGTCCCTGTCCCTGCATCTTCTAGCATCGCTTCATTAAACACTGTTTCGGGACATTTCGATTAGATTATACATATTTCTTTGATTCAAACGATGTTTAATATTATAGCAATTTATTTTTATGTTTGCAACCAACACCTAGTAGAAAAAATGATAAATTGAAGATTACTAGAAGGATGCCAAACACCTTTTCATCTCTAAATCGTAAGAGGTCGGAGCAGTGTCACTTAAAAAAATATGTTTAAGCTATTTACAACTAGGGGATTTTACATATAACAAAACACAAGAGGAGTGAAGCGTAATGCTTTGGACCATTATTGGAATTTTACTATTAATCTGGCTATTAGGTTTCATATTTGATGTAGCTGGCGGACTAGTTCATATTTTACTAGTTATTGCCTTGATTGTCTTTATTGTAAATATGATTCGAAAATAAAAACGGGTATTTTACCCGTTTTTTTATACTAATAATAAACTTACAGCCATAACCGCCATCCCAATAATTAAACCATAAATGGATGTATGTGCCTCATCATATTTTTTTGCAGCTGGGAGAAGTTCGTCAATGGAAATAAACACCATGATTCCAGCTACAGAAGCAAAAACAATTCCAAAAACAATATCATTTAAAAACGGCATCAAAAATAAAAATGCTACTAATGCGCCAACAGGCTCTGCTAATCCAGATAAAAACGATAGTCGAAATGCTTTTTTCTTGTCACCTGTTGCGAAATAAATTGGAACGGATACAGCAATCCCTTCCGGAATATTATGAATGGCAATAGCGATTGTAATAGCTATACCCAAAACTGGATCCTGTAAAGCAGCAGTAAAGGTTGCAATCCCTTCAGGAAAGTTATGAATAGCAATAGCCAATGCAGTGAACGTACCCATTTTGATAAGTTCTCCATCCCCTTGAGGATTCGGTCGATGCATATCCTCTACTTTTTTTATATTATGGGGATTCCCATGGGAAGGAATAAATTTATCAATTAATGCAATAAGTAACATTCCTCCAAAAAAGCCAACAACAGTTGCCCAAGCACCCTTATTTTCGCCAAGTCCAGCTGTTAAGGCATCGTTTGCTTTTACTAAAATTTCTACAAAGGAAACATATATCATAACACCTGCGGAGAAACCTAAAGCCCACGATAGGAACTTTGTATTGGTACTCGAAGTGAAAAAAGCTAGTAGACTTCCTACTCCTGTTGCTAACCCTGCAATTAAGGTCAAACCGAACGCAAGCAATATTAATTCGGTCGATACTTCCATGACTTCCTCTCACCTCCTAGGCTTTCTTTTCAATTTTATGCATGAGTAAATAAAAAGGTTCATTTGCGAAAGATTTTACTCCTAACTTTTGGGCACGTCAAATATTATTGAGCATATCTATGAAAATTTAGTATACTAAACAAATAGTAAAATGGTGGCTAACTTTTATAATGAGATCTTAGAAGAAAACTAAGCAAATAAAAATCATCCCCCTGTTTCATCAGGAGGATGATGGTGCAGAGTTTCTTTTTTCATACGAGTACCAATCTGCTATTTTATCTACATCTGATTCTCTGAGCTCTTTAATGGCAATATGACGTCCTTGATACCTGTTTAGTATGGCTGTATCTAAGCTGGCAAGCTTTTGTTTTCGATGAATGATATGCTGCTTCTTTTTCAAAGATTGTAGTCTCTTATGAAGTACAAATACAGTATCTTTATTCATCATCCTCGATTGCACAGTTAGTTGGTTATTGGATATTGCATATCCCGCCGTTTTAAATTGAGCCCATCCAAAGATTAAAGAGATACCCGTTATAATTAATGGTATAAATACTATGTTAGGTGACGTAAATGCCATAACAATTGATGCTAAGATAGGGATTATAGCTAATCGTAATAGATAGTAAGGCAATGCTTTCTTAGGTAATCGTGTTAGCTTTTCACTTGTCAGCTCATATTCAGGTAATAATTCGTTTAAGAAAGTAGAGACATCTTTCTTTCTTATTAATGGAAAAATCACTGTATGTAACTCTACATTGTTACCACTAGTTACCTCACCACTTGCAATATCGACATACACCGTTGCAAAGCCAAGTGGTTGACGAACAATATTCTCCTGTATACCAACTGCTTGGATGCGGCTTAGAGGGATGGTAGACTGTTTCTTTTCTAACAATCCTCTCGTAATGAACAGTTCTTTTTCATAACGAGTAATCGTGAAATCCCAATTCTGAATAACCGTATAGAGAATCCCAATTGCCCATAATAAGATAAGTGCGATAACTACTAAAACAATAAGAACTTGTACTGCCTGTGAGACTACCCAGGTAGTAGCTGTGTCATAAAATTGCTCTGGAATGAACGATTCCACCTGTGAGAAGAAAAGCGCGAATAAACCTAATACTACACCGAACCCACCTGATGTAGAACCTACGATAAATAGTTTCTGTAAACTTATTTTCTTCGAAGGATAATCTTTTTCTTCTATTATTTCTTCTGTTTCTTCTACACCTTCATCTGTTTCTATTTCTTTTGTTTGCTGCGTATATTTTAACTGGTCATGAATTATTTTACCTTCTTCCATCGTAACAGCATGTAAGGCAGCATCAATTTTTTGGTCATTTCCAGCAGTTTCAATCTGGACTTTTGTTAATCCCAGAATACGGTGGACAATATTTTGTGAAAGATCAATCGATTGTATTCTATGTTTCGATATGGTTCGTTTCTTACGCACAATTAGCCCTTGTTCTATCCGAATTTGATCCTCTTCAAGTGTATATGTATACCGTAACCAAGTTAGGATACTGCTCACGATAATTAATAGTACAAGCACGCCTATCCCTAATAAGACATATTTCCAAATATCTGTATTAATTGCAATAATAAATAAAGGTATTAAACCAAAAATGACTTGTCGTACCGTATTAATAACAGAAATAATCATCGCTGCAGGATGAAGACGTTTTGGCTCATACATCATCTTGTTCCACCCTCGCTAATTCTGATATCTGATCTCGTAAATCAGCTGCTTGTTCTTCACTTAATGCTGGTATCTCATGTGTCGTTGCAGCCGTCGAAATTTCTAAATTCGACAAACCATATCTCTTTAAAATTGGCCCTTGCTTCGTATCAACGTGTTGTACTCGTATCATTGGTATAACTGTACGAGTAACGATAATAATTCCATGTTGAATATAAATCTCTTGTTCATAAATTTGATAACGCCAACGTCTCCAACGCAATTTTGGGACAACATAGGCGGTAATTACCCACTCAATGATAGTAAAACCAGCTAATGTCCATCCCACCCAACCAGGTATAAAATCTAAAAAGTGACTGGCAACAAATACACCAATCGTTACTATTGCGGCAATCGCACTGATTAAATGAGCGGATAAACGCCAAGCATTTACTGCCTCTACCGCTATTCTTTCTGTTGGCTCTGTTCTCATAATACCCCCTCCAATCTACTTCATTAATTAATACGTACTGAACGTGCAATTGGTTTCAAATGTAAATCTTTTAATTCATAAATAGTTGAACATATCTTATCTAATAAAATACGATCATGACTAATTACTAGTATACCAATATTATTTGTCGTCGTTATTTTTAAAAGATTTTGCCATACCTCTTTTTGCGAGATAGCATCCAACATCGTAGTTATTTCATCGGCGACAATAAAGCTAGGCTTAGCTAGTAAACACCTTACAATACAGACCCTTTGAAGTTGCCCACTTGATAACTGATTAGGAAAACGTTGCAGCCACACCTTATCTATGTTAAATAGACGTAATAAGTAGGAATCAATCCTTCCTGCTTCCTCTAATATTCGTTTGATTCGCCATTTAGGATTAACAGATTGCTCTGGATGCTGAAATAAAAATTGAACAGGATAAGGCTTATCTTTTTCCCAATCTATTTGTATGTTACCATAGTCTGGACGGATATAGTCAGCTACAATTTTTCCGAACGTTGTTTTACCTACACCACTTTCTCCTATTAATCCTATTATTTCTCCTCGCTTCATTTCAAAAGATACATTTTCTAAAAGACTTTGTTTTTTATAAGCGTAATTTACATTATGAACGTGTAGCATGGAACCACTCCTGTGTATTCAAATTCCGAGGAAGAGAATTCCATAATTCAAGTGTATACGGGTGGAGGTTATTTCTATCCAGCGCGTCTTTCTGGAGCCAACTAGATGGGAATATATCTACCATTTTACCATCCTTCATTACAGCGATTTTAGTTGCTACGTCTGATGCTAGGTCTAAATCATGTGTAATAAGAAGGACTGCTTTTCCACTATCTTTCTTTGCTAGTAGTAGTTTCCTAAAGTCCTCTGTTGCTTGCTCTCCGATACCTGGTGTTGGTTCATCCGCTACGATTAAATCCGCTTCGCTTACCAAAGCCATGAGAATAAGTATTCTTCTAGCTTGACCACCAGATAATTCAAAAGGATATTTCGTTAGAATGCTTTTTGTTAAACCTAACCGTTTCAAACCTTCTATTATTTCTTTTTTTCCAGTATGAGTCGGTGTTAATTGTTTCAATTGCTTACCTATTTTTAAAAACGGATCGAGGGCATCCACAGACTGTGGTATATAAGCCATCGATTTCCCTCGGTAATTTTGAACATTTTTATTATGAACTAGATTTCCCTTAAGACGAATATCTCCTTCCCACGATAAATTAGTAGGTAAAATATGAAACAACGCTTGAGCTACTAAACTTTTCCCGGATCCGCTAGCACCAACTAATGCGAGTACTTCTCCACTTTTTATTGTAAACGATAAAGGGTGGACCAACCGAAGATTAGAGGATGAATGGTGGATAGTCAGGGTATTCACTTCTAGTATTCTATTCATAAGACCTATCCCTTTCTATATATGCTCTTAATTGATGTGTGAAATAGTGAAACAATAGAATTACTCCTAAAAGCGTGAGACCTGGAAAAAACGCAAGCCACCAATAGCCTGAAGTTAAATATTGCATCGATTCTGCTAGAATAACACCGATAGCATCTCTATCGGTAGAAAGACCAAATCCTAGGAACGAAACAGCAGCCTCATGCATAATTGAGTGCGGAAACACAATCATAAAACTTACCATAATTTGTGGCATAAGGTGTGGAATATAATGATGTCTCACAATCCAATTTGATGATCTTCCTAATTTTGATGATAGGTGTATAAACGGCATTTTACTTAGTTGTTTGATTTCTGAACGGATAACCCTTGTGATAACAGGCCAATGGGTAAGAATTAAACCAATAAGGATCCCTTTTTCGCCTCCCCCTAACAGAAATGAAACGAACAATAATGTTAGAATGTGCGGGATACTTAAAGTAAAGTCAATACACCATGTAACAATTCGATCCATTATCGGATGGGTAGACGCAATAACAGCAAAAATTAAACCGATTAAACTTGCTCCAATTGCCGTGATGAAACCTATCACCATGCTTAGCTGAAGACCTGATAGTGTCCTAAGCAACATGTCTCTACCAATCCAATCGGTACCAAATAAGTGTTGTAAGCTTGGTGCACTATTTCTGTTTTCGGGTACTAAATCGATTGGAATTAGTTGAGATAATCTCGCTATAAGAAAAATAAGAATAAGTAATAGAAGAGGGTATATGATTCGTTTCATTATTGAATTCCCTCTCTTCTAGTACGCGGGTCAATCCACTTGTGAAGCAAATCTGCTAAAAAGTTTCCTACAAAAACAAAACAAGCACTAAATATTACTGTACCTAGCAATAATGCAACATCTCCACGTAGTCCTGCATTCACAATAATTTCACCTATTCCCGGGTAGCTGAAAACTTGTTCAATCAGAATGGTTCCACCAAATAATTCACTAAAACTAGCGAAATGTACCGAGATAACAGGAAAAGAAATATGGCGTAAACCGTGTCGGTAAACTAAACTCCATCCTCTTGTACCATTTGCTTGTGCTTGAATAAAAAACAACTGACGACGAGTTTCTAATAATTTTTCTCTTGTATGTAAGCACACATTAGCAATACCTAATAAACTTAACGTAAGTGCAGGTAATATCATGTGATAAATACGATCTGTTATTGAAATTTCATCCGATGTCATCCCTATCGGAGCTTCAAATCCAATCGGAAACCACCCCATATAAACAGAAAAAAAGAGTAAGATAATCATACCAAGCCAAAAACCAGGTGTTGCTAACAGAATATAACAATACGTTCTTATCCATTTATCTAACCATTTATTTTCATTCATAGCAGCTATCGAACCAAGTACTACACCGAGCAAACCCGATAATAGCCATGCAACAAGCATAAGAAGAAAAGAGGCAAGAAATCGCTCACTGATTACCTCGATGACCGGCTGCCGATAGATCGAAGACTCTCCAAAGTTACCTCGTAAAACGTCATAAAACCATTGTCGAAATTGCTCGAAAAAAGGCACCTCAGATCCCCAATACGCTTGAATATCTTTTAACTGCTCTGGACTGATTTGCATCCTTCCCGCTCCTAAATAAGCTTGTACGGGATCAATAGGAGAAAGTTTCACTAAAGAAAAAGAGGCAAAGGAAACTGCTAGGAGCAAAAGAAATAACTGCAATAGCTTTATAAGTAGCCAACGAATAAATGGCATCGTTATTCCTCCCACGTCCACTCCATAATAAAGTCTGTTATTGGCCAACCATGACCATGAGGTTGGATTTTTTGTTCTCCTATTTGTAACGGTTCTTTCACATAATAAATATGATTGACATTTACTAACCATACCCAAGGAGCGTCTGCTTTCCCACTAAAACCAGTTGTACCATCCCATTGAGCAAGCTTCCAGTATTCATATGCATCTTCTAAGTTGGTAGATTGGATAGCTTTTTCCATATATTCATCCACTTTTTCATTTTGGTAATAGTTTGCATTATAATAATCCATTCCTGCCATGCCAGAATGGTATAAGTTAAATAATTCAATTGGGTTATGACTTCCCCATCCCATTAAAACAGCTTCTTTATGCATTACTTCTTCGATGTCATTCCAGCTAGCCCCTTTTGGCACGATTTCTAACCCGATTTCCTTCAATTGTTGTGCAACTAGTAAAGCAAGAGATTGGCGTAATTGGTCACCCGCCGGATAATAAAGCATCATACTGGCTCGTAGGGATTCTTTTTGAAAAATACCATCATCCCCCTTACTCCAACCATTGGAAAGAAGTAGCTCTTCTGCTGCCACCTTATCATTATCATTCATTATATTTTCTTCATGAAACCAAGGTAACCGATCCGCACTAGAATAAGCGGGTGTTCCTTCACCGTTCATAACCGTGTCGACTAACTCCTGTCGGTGTACAGCCAGATTCATTGCCTTCCTAATCTCCTCATTTGACGTAACCTCGTGTCCAATTTGTACACCGTCACTATTAATAGTTGGAGATACAAAAGGTAGCATAATACCACGATTGTCTACGCTAGCTAGCGAAAGACGCTCCATGCCTGCTATATCCTCTTTTGGATAAGTCGCTGGGACAGAGAGTACATCTATCACTCCTGTTTTAGCTGCAGCTAATGCTTGATCTGGTTCCATAAATAAAAAAGTCAACCGTTCAAATAGAGGAGCCTTCCCATAATAATGCGGGTTTACTTCGACTATAAGCTGTTCATTCTTCCTCCATTCAATCAGTTGATATGGGCCTGAGCCTATTGGGTTGGATGCGTATTCGTCTGAGTATGCATGCTTAGGAACAATACCAAGCGTTTGTAGTAAAGTAATAAACGTTGATTGAGGTTCCTTTAGATAAAAAACAACTTCATAATCATTGGTTTTCTCTATTTTTTCAACATTGGATACATCAACTATCGATTGCTTTGTTTTCGCTAAATCAAACGTAAACACAACATCTTCTGCCGTTAAGGCTTCACCATTCGAAAAATAGGCGTCCTGTCTTAATGTAACTGTCCATATCCGACCATCTTCAGAGATCGTATACTCTGTTGCTAAATCGTATTGGATTTGTAAATTCTCATCTAATCGGAGAAGTGTACTTTGAAAAAGGGGTGATCCGTAGCTTCCCCACCCTGTGGTAGGGTCGAAGCCTTGCTCTGGTTCGGAACCAATCGCTAAAACTAAATGATCTGGTTGTCCATTAGTGGTCATCTCTTCTCCCTTTGCGTTACATCCTAACAGCAGAACAGAAAGAATGAGAAGAATAAAATAATATCGCTTCATATCTCGTACTCCTAGCAAGTATTCATCTAGATTGTTTATTAATTTTCTATTTTATTAGCTACACGGTGTATTAACGCTGCATTGTAAGCTCCACCAAATCCGTTGTCGATGTTAACGACACTAATTCCTGATGCACAAGAATTAAGCATTGTGAGTAATGCAGACAGCCCTTGAAAATTTGCGCCATAACCAACACTCGTCGGAACAGCGATAACTGGATGTGAAACAAGACCACCAACTACACTTGGTAATGCTCCTTCCATCCCAGCAACAACAATAGAGACTGTTGCTTGTTGTATCTCTTCTATGTAATTAAAAAGACGATGAATACCAGCAACACCAACATCGTAAAAACGTCGAACCTCGATACCAAAAGCTTCTAAAGTTTTTGCTGCTTCCTCTGTTACTGGTAAATCAGACGTACCTGCACAAATAACTGCTATATAACCTGCTAAAATCGTTGGCTTTTCTTCATTACGTAAAATCATCGTACGACTTGTTGGATCATATTCAAATTCAGGGAGTGAAGTTTTTACTATTTCTGCTTTTTCCTGTTCGATTCTCGTAGCTAGAATATTCACTTTTTTGGCCAACATAGAGTGTGCGATTTCGATAATTTGCTGCGCTGTTTTTCCCTCACCAAAAATAACTTCAGGAAATCCTTGTCGTTTCGGTCGGTGATGATCGACTTTCGCAAAACCTAAGTTTTCGAAGGTAGCCAATTCTTTTTTTGCTTCCTCGAGAGACATATTTCCTTCTGCTACTTGTTTTAAAATGTTATCGAGCATATGACCACATCCACTTATTGTATGTTATGAATCGATGCTATTATATCACTATTCTCTACCGGGATGTTAACTTAGAAATATTTAGAGATTTCTTTTGCTAGCTGATCGTATTTATTAAAAATTGTCATGTACTGTTGATGATTTTCTTTATTTGGCTGTATCCATTTCTCGATTGGGATGTGTTGTTTTATTGCTGTAAAGCTCGGCTCTTCCTGTATAGCTACGAGAGCTGTCCATGCTGCACCCCATGCAGCTGCATGATGTGTTTCTGCGAGCTGAATCTCTTGGCCAAATACATCAGCCATTATTTGCACCCATAACGGAGATTTGGACAGTCCGCCATTCACAGAAATTGTCTTCGGCTTCCCAGCAATATCTTCTAGTGACTTTCCGATTTTATACAAATTAAAAACAATCCCCTCTAATACAGATCGCACTAAATGCTCTCGTTGATGGGTAATAGATAATCCAAAGAAGTTTCCACGTGCCTGTTGATTCCAAACAGGCGCTCTCTCTCCATTAATATAAGGGATAAATAGTAAGCCTTCAGAACCAAGCTTAATCCTATCTGCACCTGCTAAAAATTCCTCGTGTGATCCTTGAAATTCCATCACATCTTTTAACCATTGAAGAGCAATTCCACCATTATTCGTTGGACCACCTATAATGGAAGATTGATCTGTAAAAGCATAGCTAAAGGTTTCACCATTTTCGTTCACATGTTGCCCTTCAATCATTTGACGAATTGCTCCACTTGTTCCAACCGTTACTGCTACTTCACCCGCTTCAATTGCACCATTACCTAAATTCGCTAGCTGGCCATCAGCTGCGCCTATAACGAGCTTTGTTTCATTCGGCCATTTTAATTGTTGTTGTACCGAGTCTTTTATTGTATCTAAGATATACGTTGGTGGAACGATCCGAGGTAGCTGTTCTTCCTTTACTCCCGCTACTTCAAGTGCGTCTTTGTCCCAATGAAGCCCATGAATATTCATCAATCCGCTTGCGGAAGCCATCGAATAATCGGTAACTAGCTCACCTGTCCATTGATAGAGAAGATAGTCTTTCATAGATAGATAGAAACATGCTTCTGTATAAGGTGAATATTGATTATCCATCATCCACTTTAATTTCCAAATTGGTGCCATTGGATGGATAGGAGTGCCTGTCCTACTATAAATATGTTGCTTTTCGTCTTCAGATAGATTCTTAACTAAATCGCTACTTCTACCGTCCGACCATATAAGCATAGGCGAGAGAGGTTCACCTTTTTTATTTACACATATAAGGGAGTGCATTGCACACGATATTCCAATTGCTAATACTCGTTCGTTCGTTGTCTGTGCAAGCACCTTCTGCAATACTAATCTTGACTTCATTTCTACTTCCTCTGGATCTTGTTCAACATAAGATGCTTCAGGATAGAATGTATTAATTAGTTGCTCTGCTTCATAGATTACTTTCCCATTTCTAGCAAATGCCACTGCTTTTACACTAGTAGTTCCAAGGTCCAGGCCAATTACTAACTCTCTCATCTTCCAACTCCCTTTCCATCCTCGTTCGCTAGTTTTCTATCTATATAGATTACTAGATTTTCGGCAATGCACGATTCATACTACCACTTTTATAACCCATCAAATCCATCGTTACAAACTTATAGCCATAAGACTGTAATTTTTCTGTTATACGGCCATGGTTGGCAAGTAATTTCTGCATATCTTGTGCCTCTACTTCAATACGTGCAATATCGTCGTGTGTTCGCACCCTTACTTGTCGAATACCTAATGTTTTCAAAAAGGCTTCAGATTTTTCTACCTTTGTTAGTTTAGCTTGCGTTATCGTTTCTCCATAGGCAATACGAGAAGATAAACAAGCAAACGATGGTTTATCCCATGTTGGTAAATCAAGATTTTTAGATAATTCACGGATTTCTTCCTTAAATAAATTTGCTTCTTGTAGTGGTCCGCGGACTCCTTGTTCTTTTGCTGCACGCATTCCTGGTCTATATTCACTCAAATCATCTGCAATAACACCGTAGACGACATTTTTAAAACCTTTTTCCTCAAGGATAGGTTGAATATGTTCGAATAGACTTCTCCTGCAAAAATAACATCTGTTCTTATCATTCTCTGTGTAACCCGGGATTGCTAGTTCACTTGTTTCAATGATTTGATGAGGTACATCAATTAGCTGTGCCAATCGTTTCGCCTCCTCTAGCTCAGAGGTAGGATAGGTTTCAGAATCAGCAGTCACGGCTAATACCTGCTCTTTACCCAACGTATCTACGGCTACCTTAAGAAGGAAGGTACTGTCCACTCCTCCAGAGAAAGCTACGACTACCTTTCTCATATCCTTTAATATGGAAACAAGCTTTTCATATTTTTGCTCTAGCATTTAACACCCCTCCTGTTGTCTCTTATTATACGCTTTCATTATATCGTCATACTACCAAAACCACCATCAACTCGGAGGAACGTACCCGTTACAAAACTACTCGCTTTATCAGACGCTAGATATACTGCGGCACCTTGTAATTCTTCTGCTTCTCCAAAACGGTTCATTGGTGTATGGTTCATAATCGATGCTACACGGTCTTCGCTCAAGATTTTTCGATTCTGTTCGGCAGGGAAAAATCCAGGAATAATTGCATTCACACGGATTCCATGTGGTGCAAACTCTCTTGCTAAGAATTGAGTAACACTGTTCATTCCCGCTTTTGACGCTGAATACGTAAACACTTTTGATAGAGGTGTTGTAGATGACACCGACGAAATATTAATAATACTTCCTGGACGTTTTTGCTCTATCATTTTTTCCGCAAAAATTTGCGTAGCAAACACGATACCTTTTAAATTAACATCCATGATTTTATCCCATTCTTCTTCCTCAAGCTCTAAAAATGGTGTCGTACTATTCATGCCAGGAGCGTTTAATAAGATGTCCCATCCTCCTGACCATGCTTCAATATCTGATGCTACCTGTTTTACCGTGTCTAAATTACTAACATCTGCCTGGAATGCTTTTGCTTCTCCTCCGGATGCTATAATTTCATTTGCAACTTCCTCTGCTGTTTCGATATTTCTCCCTACAATTGCAACTCTTGCACCATGTTCAGCAAGACCTTTTGAAATTGCACCACCTAATGTACTGTTACCACCAAGTGCTACTGCTGTTTTACCTGACAAATCAAATAATCGACTCATATTAGTTTCCTCCTAGTTTTCTTTTACTTTGTTTTAATAAAATTACCATTCTCGTCAAAACTCCAGTCATACCAATTAGAAGAGCGCTCTAAATGGTCATGTGCTTCTATATCTTCGATCATATTAATGGAGACTTCAATCTCTCCTATTTCCAATGTGTTTTTGATTCTGACAACCCTTGCTTTACTGAAATCAAGAATATTACACGTTTTAATGGCTGCTTGAATAGCCGTTTTGTCGGAAGGCATCGCAGTGGAAATATGTGTCGGTCCCACAACGGTTGAAGTCAAACCATTTGCATAGGTTGCTTCCCTATCC
The DNA here is from genome assembly GCF_014206945.1 of Gracilibacillus halotolerans. Classification (GTDB taxonomy): domain Bacteria; phylum Bacillota; class Bacilli; order Bacillales; family Amphibacillaceae; genus Gracilibacillus; species Gracilibacillus halotolerans. The sequence continues at coordinate 158,385 of NZ_JACHON010000002.1, read as the reverse complement.
ATTTTGTCTACTAGTCGTTCCGTAGTAAAATCTGCAGTACCTACACCATTGGCATTCCCTTCTGTTTCATCAGTCAAATCTAGTACAACCATCTTGGAAACATCTGGTCCGCCGTAAGCATAAGGTGTCGGGTATCTTCCTGTTACGTTCGGATCCATTCCATCACCACTAATGTTCTTTCCAATTTCATCAATAATTAGGACATCAATTTGCTCGAAAAATAACTTTGGTAAAGAAGCCTTCGACATTTCCTGTAATGTTGGTTCCCGACCTTCGATTTCATTTGGTAGTAATACTTCTACTAATTTAATTCGGTCATAGGCATTCTCAACGGATGCGACTGCAAAGAGAATAGGCATCTTATCAATAATTATTTTTGCCATCGCAGGAACATGCTCTGCCATATGTTTAAAGCCTAGTTGGTGACATGCTTCTGCACCTTTTTGTTTACCTAAACCAATGCTAATCATTTTCATAATGCCACTTTCAAATGGGCCACGAAATGCGGTATGTGGCTTCACTCGATTAATTACAACAATTCCATCGGCTTCTGAGGCAAGCTTATCAATATAGATCGGTAGACCATTTTCAAGCTCATCAATTTTAATTACTTCCATTGAGGAACGAATTTCTGCACCTACAATTTCTTCCTTTACACCTAGATGTTCTAATACAGCTTTTTGTCCCTCTGCCGTCGCACCACCATGACTTCCCATACACGGGACAATAAACGGCTTCCCTCCTTGTTGTTTAATAAAGTCTATCGTTACCTTTGTCATCTCTACAAGACGATCTAATCCTCGACTACCAACAGCAACTGCAATACTCATACCTGGCTTGATTGTAGTAGCAATCTTTTTTTGTTCAAATTCTCTGTTTAAAGCAGAAGTAACATCTTCAATTTCTGTGTTATCAAATGTTTGCTTTACCTTTGCCATTTTTGGAATAGGGATTTCTTTTACTAATTCATGAAGAATACTCATATTGCTCACTCCTTTTTATCTTTATTAGAATATTAGATTCGCTACATAAATAACGGCTGTTACAGTTGCCATACTTGCTACAGTAGAAAATAAGACCGTTTGTGCGGCTAAATCTGGATGACTTTTATATTCTTCTGCAATAACAGCACTATTCACTGACGTCGGCATACTTGATGCGATAAAAAGTGCCTTTGCCAGGACACCCTCAATATTGAACGTAACGATTATGAGTAGTGCAAGTAAAGGCCCACCTAATAATCGTAAGACAATACTAGCATAGACAGAATATAAGCCTTTCTTAAATTTTAACTTGGCTACTTGTGCCCCCAAGGTGAACAGTGCAATTGCAATCATCGAATTCGCAATATAATTAGCTGGTATCCAGATCTGACTCGGAATAGGTACATTCCAATAATTTAATAAAACACCAGCAAGCATTGCATATAAAACAGGCATTTTAAAATAACCTAAAGCTGCCTTTAATTTCCCATCTTGATGTGCTCTCAGTGAAAAGATTCCATAAGAAAATAGAAAGATATTTTGTAATGTAAGCATAATTACTTGAATCGACATCGCGAATGGATCACTGCGAAATACAAGGTCATTAACAGGCACTCCATAATTTCCTGAATTAAAAAACATCACACTATTGGAAAATGTCGTCCGCTTACTCCCTTTAATCCCCATTAGCTTTGCCGTGATGAACGCTAAACAATATAATAAAAATACTAATAAAATAAAAAATAATAACACTTTCAAAAACAGATCAAGGCCAAAATCAGATTCATATAGTCGAACAAAAATAAATCCAGGCACGATGAAATATATATTAATTTTTGCTAACGTACCTAAATCCAGCTGAAATCTCATCTGAATGACGAAGCCAATAAAAAGCAAAATAAAAATAGGTAAAATAATATTTGTAAAAATTAATAAAAACTCAGCCATTCTGTCACTCCTTAGCATTGAAAGCGCTAAAATAACAACGTTGTTATTATTGTAACATGAATGGCTGAGATTGGAAACCTCTTTATTTAATTTAGAAGATAAAATGCTTTAGTCAGTAACTACAATGGCTTGTTCTTGCGCTTGTAGACAAAGCTCAGCCGCCTTAAAAGCATGCTCTTGAGTCATCGCGTTCTCTGTTCGATTTATACAATCGAGAATAAGCTCACCAAAGAAAGGATAACCTACTTTTCCACTTAGTTCATAATGTTTTTCTTCCTTATCCGTTACTAAGTAGAGTTGATTACCTCCTGTTCCTCGTGCTAAATCTACATATTTCCGAATCTCAATTAAACCTTTTGTTCCCGTAATAAATATTCGCCCGTCTCCCCACGTACTTAAGCCATCCGGTGTAAACCAGTCAACACGGAAATAGCCTGTTGCACCATTATCAGCCACTAATGTCGCATCTCCATAATCCTCTAACTCCGGATATTCTGGATTATTGTAGTTACCTACTTTACTATGCAGTACTTTCGCATCTTTCGCACCTGTATAATAGAGGAATTGTTCAATTTGATGACTCCCTATATCACATAAAATTCCACCATATTTCTCCTTTTGGAAAAACCATTCAGGACGACTAGATGCATTTAAACGGTGAGGACCAAAACCAGTAACTTGAATAACCTTTCCAATTGCTCCTTGCTCAATTAACTGTCCTGCAAATATCGCACTTTCTACGTGTAGTCGTTCGCTATAGTAGACCATATATTTTTTTCCTGTTTCTTTTACTACTTGTTTTGTTTCCTCTAGCTGCTCCATTGTTGTGAAAGGCGCTTTATCTGTAAGATAATCTTTTCCAGCTCTCATCACTTTATTCCCTAATGCACTTCTTTCCGATGTAATAGCGGCTGCTGTAACTAACTGGACCTCTTCATCTAATAGAATTTCTTCTAATGAGCTCGCTTGTTTTGCTTGTGGATAGGTTTGTAAAAATCGATCAACTTTTTGTTGGTCTGGATCAAAGACCCACTTTAAGGTTGCGCCTGCTTCGATTAAACCATTACACTGTCCATAAATGTGACCGTGATCTAATGCCACCGCCGCAATAACAAATTCACCTTCTTTAACAACTGGACTCGGTTTTCCCTTCGGCGCGTAATTCATGCCATCCGCATTGCTCATCTGTAATTCCTCCTCAATATAAATTCATATCTATTGTAAGTGTTTTCATTCCTCTTTTCTATTAATATACTTCCTTCAAAAAAAGAATTCTTTTTTCTATCCGTTTTTTGACTTCTTCTACTTCACACTCCCTCTTCTTCTATTTTACCAACCAGGTTCATAGGATGAGATAAACAAATGAAAGAGGAGAATGCAGATGAAAATCGTCGTAAGAAAAGGAGATTCACTTTGGTACTATAGCCAGCTCTTTCGTATTCCACTTTCCGTTCTTCAAGCTTCTAATATGACTTTACAACCTTTACAGTTAGACGCTGGTCAAGCTGTCAACATACCAGGATATGCTACTCGAACGTATATTGTTCAACAACAGGATACATTATCGGATATCGCAAAGAACTATCAAGTACCTGTTGACATGTTACAGCTGGCTAACAAAAACGTAGATCCTGATTCTATCACTCCCAAACAACAACTTTATATTCCTTACTTAGTAAAAGACCGGATTATTCACGATCCAGACCGTTATACGTATGCAAAGCTACAAAAAGACCTTCAACGGTTAATCACTCTCTATCCTTTTATATTTCGTCGTTCAATTGGCAAATCTGTTCTATCAAAGGATATATTTGAATTAAAAATTGGTAGCGGACCAAAACAACGACATATTAATGGTTCCTTCCATGCTAACGAATGGATTACTACTTCTGTAATTATGAGGTTTTTAAATGATTATGCACTAGCATTAACAACGAATCAGGCGATTCGCGAGTTACAGTTACTACCCTTCTTCCAATCTGTAACCTTATCCATTGTGCCAATGGTCAATCCTGATGGGGTCGATTTAGTATTAAATGGGGCCGATGCTGCGGAAGATTGGAAGGATTATGTATTAGATTTGAACGATGGAAATGTAGACTTTTCAAATTGGAAAGCGAATATTAAAGGAGTGGATTTAAATAATCAATTCCCTGCAAAATGGGATTTGGAACAAGTAAGAAAGCCAGCAGAACCCGCTCCACGAGATTTTCCTGGGTTTGAACCGCTAACCGAACCGGAGGCAATTACAATGGCTAACTTAGCTGGTGCTGGAGAGTTTGACATGTTAAATTGCATGCATACACAAGGTGAAGAAATTTATTGGGGTTTTGAAGGAAGAGAACCAACTGATTCAGAAAGAATCGTGGAAGAGTTTGAACGAACAAGTGGTTATAAAGCCATTCGTTATGTTGATAGTTACGCGGGGTATAAGGATTGGTATATCTATCATTTCCGCAAGCCTGGTTTCACTTTTGAACTAGGAGAAGGTGTTAATCCATTACCAATCTCACAATTTGAAGAAATTTATGAAGAAACATTAGGAATTATGCTTGCAACCTTATACATGTGATATCGAGCAGCTCAATATCGGATTCTAGCAGTCTAAAGTTAGATTTGATGGGGTAAACATTTGATTAAGCTAGGCTAACATCGAATACTACCTCCCCAAAATCGGATTGCACGTCTTAACATGAGATTCTGAGACCTTAATATCGGATATCACCTTAACATTCTCTCCATTAAACGCAATAAACTCCGAACCACAAAACGGTTCGGAGTTTATTAATTATGGCAATGTATTTCCTGCTGCTCGATAGAGATCGTACCATTCTTCTCTAGTTAATCGTACCTTCGATGCTTCGGCTATTTGTTTTAATCTATCATGGTTCATCGTCCCAATAATAGGCTGCATGTTTCCAGGGTGACGTAAAATCCATGCAATCGCAATTGCTGATTTATTCGTACTATACTGGTCCGCATAATCCTGTAGCTTTTTATTTAATTCTGGAAATTTCTCATTATCTACAAAAACTCCCTCAAAAAATCCGTACTGGAACGGTGACCATGGCTGAATCGTCATATCATTCAACCTCGAATAATCTAATATACTACCGTCACGAACTGTTGCCGGGTCATGCTTCATATTCACATTTAAACCTGCATCAATCATTGGAGTAAACATAAGACTAAGCTGTAGCTGGTTAATGATGAGTTTTTGATCTACATATTTTTTCAATAGCTCTATTTGCATTGGATTATGGTTACTAACACCAAAATAGCGCACTTTTCCACTCTGTTTCAATTCGTTGAATGCTTCTGCTACTTCTTCAGGCTCCATTAAAGCATCCGGTCGATGTAATAGAAGAATGTCTATGTAGTCAGTTTTTAATCGCTCCAAGCTTCCTTCGACAGAGGATATGATATGTTTCTTCGAGAAATCGAAAAAACCTTTTCGTATACCACATTTCGTTTGCAAAATCATTTTACTACGAATCGATGGATTCATTTGGATGGCATCAGCGAAAATTTGTTCCGAGGCTCCACCACCATAGATATCTGCATGGTCAAACATATCAATTCCTAAATCTAACGCCAATTGAATCATACGATTTGCATCCTGTTTGGATAGTTGGTCCATTCGCATACAACCAAGAGATATTTCACTAGCTTGCAATCCGCTTTTACCTAGTTCTACTTTATTCATCTTATATCACTCCCTATTAACCGGTATTATAGCATGAGCTTTCCATGTAAGCGATATTTTTAATCGTTGAGAAAATGTGACGGAAGCTAACCCTTAATTATACAGTTTCCATCATAGCAAGATATAATGCACCTTTCACGCCTGCTTCATCTGTTAAACCTGGGGATACAATATATTGATCAATTTCATCTTCTGTTAAATATGGGGAAGATACATAGCCGTTTAACATTTCAATCACATTTTTACGGATGAGCGGAAACAATTGTTGCTGCTTCATCACTCCACCACCTAGTATGATTCGCTCTGGTGACAATATATAGATATAATTCGTAATTGCCTGCGCTAAATAATAAGCCTCCATATCCCAAACTTTTTCATTATCTACAAGTTCATGTCCCTTTTTACCCCATCTTTTTTCAATCGCTGGTCCTGATGCTAAGCCTTCTAAGCAATCATCATGGTACGGACAGTTCCCTTTGTACGTGTCTTCCTTATGTCTCCGTATTTTAATATGACCCATCTCAGAATGTGAAAGTCCCTTTAAGGTTGAGCCATTCAAATAGGCTCCACCACCTATACCTGTACCGACTGTAATATAAAGACAACTATCAACGTCCGTTGCGTTTCCCCATTTCGCTTCTGACATCGCAGCAACATTTACATCTGTATCTATAATCACCGGTACTTCTAAGTTTTCCTTTAATATTCGACCGAAAGGATAGCCAATCCAATCTGTTTTCGGTGTTTCTTGTAGTGTTCCATAAGAGGGGCTATTCTGATTAATATCGATTGCACCAAAAGCCCCAACACCAAGACGCTCTATCCCTTTGTTCTTAAAAAAGTCAATTACTTTTGGCAGTGTATAATCTGGATGCTCTGTCGGTATTGTTTGTTTTTCTAGTATTTCACCTTGATCATTCCCAATTGCCAACACAAATTTTGTACCACCTGCTTCAATTCCTCCAATTAACATCCTTTCACTCTCCTACCTTTTTAGCCAAATTCCAAACAGTTAGATGGCCATCACCATGTATCTGCATTTCTTTATTTTTAATCGATGGAAAAATACGCGACGTGAACGTTAACTCTCCATCATTAATAAATAATTCAATAGATGACCGATCTACATAGGCTCTTACTTCTGAAACGTTCCCTTCCACTAGAGCTGTTCTTACTTCATGTCCTTTATGATCTAATCTTTCCCGATAAAAAGAGAGCGTTTTCTCTCTCTGATTATACACCAATTGTATTCCGTTATATAATTCTAATGTGAACTCTTGCTCATCATTAGGTTTGAATATCCATTCAACTGTTCGAGAAATTTCTCCATTCCATCGGTCCTTGATTGTACGATCATAAAGCTTATTCCCACGAAGCTGCTTCAATTCCTCAACTGGTTGTTGAATTAATTTATTATCTCTTATCGATAATTCGCGAGGGATTGTTAATTGATGAATCCAATTGTAATCAAGTGTGGGGTGCAAATGTTCAAATCCATCCGCCATTCCCATCCAAGCGATGAGTATTCTTCTTCCCTTTTCATCTTCTGTCGTCTGAGGTGCATAAAAATCAAAGCCATGATCGATTTCCTGAAAATGATTGTGTGTGTATCGATTGGTTCCTTCTTTCCATTCTCCAATAAAGTATCCAGATTGAAAGGTGTTCTGATAATGAATCCCTTCTGGTTCCATTCCTTGCGGTGAGAAAAGGAGTACATCTTTGCCTTGTAATGAAAAAAAGTCTGGACATTCCCACATGTAACCAAAACCATCCGCTAACACACCTAAATTCTCCCACTGATGTAGATTTTTTGACTGGAAAAGAAGCACACATCCTTTTTCTTCTAACGTTTGTGCACCCATTACCATGTAATAAACATCGTTTTCTTTCCATACTTTTGGATCACGAAAATGAGCTGTATATCCTTCTGGTACATCAAGCACATTTCCAAGCTTGCGAAACTGATGACCATCTTGAGAGACTGCAATACATTGATAGGATTCACGTTGATCGTCATTCTTCACATTCCCTGTATAAAATAAATAGAGTTTGTCATCTATAGCTATAGCACTTCCAGAATAGCAGCCATCCTTTTCATAAGACTCGCTTGGTGCGAGTGCTGGTGATTCTTCCTTCCAATGAACTAAATCTGTCGAGGTCACATGCCCCCAAAATTTTGCTCCATGACTATTTTCAAATGGATTCCATTGAAAGAACAGATGATACGTACCTTTCCATTGTATCCAGCCATTCGGGTCATTAATTAATCCTACAGGTGAAGCAACGTGATATAAGGGATAATAGGGATCTTTTTTTATATTCGATTTATTTTCATTTGCCTTTTCTATTGCTGCGGTTAGTAATTCATGTTCTCGGTTCATCCTATCATCTCCTTCAGTAGTTAAAATAATTGTTATTGTGTTGATTCTTCCATATCCCTATAAAATGGCATTGGTGAGACCAATGAAAAATCTTCATTTAGACTCACCTACTGCCTGTTTCTCTATTTATATTGATTCTTTATCTTTAAATCCAAAGAAATATGTTAGTGCAAAAGCCGTCGCAATTGCTACTACGTTAACTAAGATATACATAAAAATCTGTTCATTAAGGAAAAGCAATAGTCCAGGTATAACAGTAATTGACATACCTGTTGCTTTTAACTGGAATAACGAGGCGATGAATCCTCCAACGGCACCACCAATTAACCCCATCACGAAAGGCATTCCATGTCGTAAATTAACACCAAAAATAGCTGGCTCGGTAATTCCTAAAAAGGCAGATAGCGAGGATGGATACGCTAATGCTTTTAACTTTTTCTGTTTTGTTTTAAATCCTACAGCTAGAGCAGCCCCACCTTGCGCAGCAACCGCCGCAGTAACAATCGGATTATACGGATTATAGCCTAAATTTTCTAATAGTTGTATTTCTAAGAAGTTAAATATATGGTGCACACCAGTTATAACAATAATTTGATTAAGTCCACCGATAATTAAACCACTAATCCCTAATGGTAATTCTAATAGAGCCTTCGTTCCTGTGAAAATCCAATTCTCAACAACATGTAAAATTGGTCCTAAAACGAATAAAGACAAAATACTCATAATTAGAAGTACAATAAAAGGGGTTACAATTAAATCCAATGCCTCCGGAACTCGCTTACGGAAAAACTTTTCTATTTTTGCACCTACTAAACCTGCAACAAACGCTGGTAGTACAGAACCTTGATAACCGATAACAGGAATAAAACCTAAAAAGTTTAACGGATCTGCATCTCCACTAGCTACTGCCCATGCATTTGGTAGTGCTGGTGATACTAACATTAAACCTAATACGAGACCAATTACTGGAGTACCACCAAATACACGGAATGTAGACCATGCGACTAACGCTGGAAGAAAGACAAAGGCTGTATCTGTTAGCACCTCTGTGAATAGTAAAAAGTTTTGCGAAATGTCGTCTGGTGCCAATCCAAAGAAACTAAGAACTTGTTCCTGTGTTAACATGCCACGTAATCCCATGAATAGTCCTGTTGCAACTAAGACAGGGATAATCGGTACAAATACATCGCCAAATGTACGGATAGCACGCTGAAAAGTATTTCCTTGATTTTTAGCCTCTTTTTTAACTTCTTCTTTGGACGAACCTGTAATACCTAATTTTTGAACAGCTTCATAGACACGATTCACCGTACCTGTTCCAAAGATGATTTGATATTGGCCTGAATTAAAAAATGCGCCTTTCACTTTATCAATGGATTCAACTTTATCCTCAGCTATCTTCTCTCGATCGTGAACAATAATACGGAGCCTTGTTGCACAGTGAGCGAAAGATTGGATGTTTTCCTCTCCACCAACAGCTTCGATGACTTGCTTTGCAATTTGCTCGTTCGTTGCCATACTTTTTTCCTCCTTTAACGTTTATGGAATCGATACCACATTCTGAGAAAAAGAAACTATTCTTGAGAATCTTTTCCCAAATGAATAGTTTATAAACATGGATGAGTAATTATGGAATCGTTCCCATGATTATTTTCAAAATCACTATACACTATTTCTTTTTAAAAGTCTATACCGATGATAGTTTTTTTCTTCGACTTTCTTCCCCTCTATTTTCGATAATAGTAGGTTTGCTGCTAGTTTACCAGCCTCTTCGTTTAAAAAGTCTATCGTTGTTAAACTTGGCTCCATGTACTTAGACAATGTAGATGCTCCTGTAGTACCTACTGCAATATCACGAGGTATTTGAACCTTTTTCTCTTTCAAAAATTGTATTGCACCGACAGCCATCTGATCAGTAACCGCAAATATTGCTTCGAGCTCTTTGGAAGGATCATTTTCCCACATCTGTTGCATTGCTGCATAACCAGATTCGATTGAGAAGTCACCTTGTTGAAGCCAATCCTCTTTTATCGTCAAATGATGTTGCTTCATGACGTCTAGGTATGCTTTTTTTCGTTGATACCCTACAGCTGGATCACTCTCATCTACCCCGATAAATCCTATATTTCTATTTCCCCTTTCTATTATATATTCGAGCATTTCTTTCGTAGCTTCATAATCTTGATGAACAACACATGTAACATCTGGAACATCTTGCCCAAGCACAACAACAGGTACTTTAGCCTCCTCGATTCCTTTAATAAGACGTGAAGATTTATTCGTTCCTAGCAAGATGATGCCATCGACATTACGAGACTGTAATAAGCGTAAATACTCAATTTCTTTCTCTTTGTCTAACGTAGTATCCGCCAATAACATTTGATATCCTTCATCAATAAGTACTTCATTCATCCCTCCTACAAGTCTACTTGCTGTTTCGGTGCTTATTTTAGGTACAATAATACCGATAACGCCTGTTTTTTTCGTACGTAACGATTGAGCAGATTGACTAGGTATATAGCCTGTTTCATCGATTACTTTTTTTATTCGCTCTGAAGCTTCTTTACCGACATATCCATTGTCATTTAGATATCTTGAGACCGTTGAGCGCGATACGCCGGCTAACTTTGCAATATCATTTATCGTTATCATTGATTTTCCATCCTTTTTTAACTCTTATCCCTACCTATTTTACTTAAAAAGCTATCTATAGGACAACTTTTTAATAGACCTGCTATAATATGATAATCATAGCCAAAAGGAGACTTGCAATGATACGACAATTTTTTTCTTATTATAAACCACATAAACGGCTATTTGTGATTGATTTTAGTAGTGCAGTAATTGTAGCAATGTTAGAGCTAGCATTCCCGATTGCTGTACAATGGTTGATTGATGACCTGCTACCAGACGGTAATTGGAACCTCATTGTAACAGTTGCAATTATATTATTTGCAGTTTATTTGCTAAGTACTTTTCTGCATTATGTTGTAAGTTATTTGGGACACAAGCTCGGTATAAATATTGAGACGGATATGAGACAGGAGCTATTTACACATGTTCAGCGACAGTCTTTCCGCTTTTTTGATAATACGAAAACGGGGCATATTATGAGTCGAATAACGAATGATTTGTTTGATATTGGAGAGCTTGCACACCATGGTCCTGAAGATGTCTTTATTGCTATTATGACGTTTACTGGTGCCTTCTGGATTATGTTTACAGTCAATCCTACTCTAGCTTTGATTGCTCTCGTTATGGTTCCTTTATTAGTAGCGTTGGTAACATACTGCAATATGGCAATGAATAAAGCATGGCATCAAATGTATGGTCGAATTGCAGATGTTAATGCGCGAGTAGAGGACGCCGTTTCAGGTGTTCGCGTGGTGCAATCCTTTACGAACGAAGAATTTGAAATCGATCGCTTCAAAAAAGATAACAATCTATTTCGTAAAGCGAAATTAAAAGCTTACAAAGTAATGGCTGGTACACATTCCAGTATTTATATGATGACAAGACTTTTAACATTAGTCATTTTAGTTGTAGGTGCTTGGTTAAGTTTTAACGGAAAGCTTTCTTATGGTGAATTAGTAAGTTTTGTACTATATACCAATGTTTTGATTAAGCCAATTGATAAAATTAGTGCCATTCTAGAACTTTATCCGAAGGGAATGGCTGGATTCCGTCGCTTCCGTAGTTTATTAGATGTTGACCCAGATGTTAAAGATGCAAAAGATGCTGTAGAAGCTGGTGCATTAACTGGAAATATCGAATTTAAACAAGTTGATTTTTCGTATGATCGCTACAAACAGGTATTAAGTAATATCAACTTAGAGATTTATCCTGGAGAAACTGTTGCCTTTGTTGGTCCATCTGGTGCTGGAAAGACGACAATTTGTTCGTTAATCCCACGTTTTTATGATATTGACGATGGGGTAATTACGATAGATGGATTAGATATTCGTAAGATGACAAAACACTCCCTACGTTCCCAAATTGGAATCGTACAGCAAGATGTCTTTCTATTTACAGGAACCGTCCGGGAGAATATCGCGTATGGAAAGCGAAATGCTACAGAGGAAGAGATTGTCGAAGCGGCGAAGAGAGCACATCTACACGAGGTAATTGAGCAATTACCAGATGGGTATGACACTCAAATTGGTGAGCGAGGGTTGAAGCTCTCTGGTGGACAAAAGCAGAGAATGGCGATTGCCAGAACATTCTTAAAAAATCCGCCTATCCTTATTTTGGATGAAGCAACTTCAGCATTAGATACAGAGACTGAGCGATTGATTCAGCGATCATTAGACGACCTTAGCGTAAATCGGACAACCCTAGTTATTGCACACCGTTTAGCTACCATTCGAAATGCTGATAGAATTGTAGTTGTAACACAAGAAGGGATTGCAGAACAAGGTTCCTATAAAGAATTACTTGATAAGGATGGAATCTTTGCGAGACTTCATAAAATTCAATACGAAGAAAACTAATTTAAATGGTGCTAACCAGTAAACGGTCAGCACCATTTTTTTTATTCTATCACTCTATTTTTTTGATAATTACATCAAATTAGACTTTACTTTATAAAAAAATCAAAATATCACTGCTTAGCTTCACTTTTTATTTTCTTGCGCTTATTCAAGGCCATCAAATATCTTAACGATTCCTCACTTCTTTTTAAAATAATATTAAGAAGTTTTCTTATTTCCTCACCTGAAATTTTATGGTAAAATGAAAATTCACTTCTATTAAAATTTTACATCATTTAACAAACTATGAGAAAAATCGACACATCATAAAATCTAATTTTTTAAAAAATTGTAGAAGCTATATCCCACATGCTTCTCTTCCACTTCTCTATAATCCTTCTCTTTTTATTTCACAAAATGCTATTGCAAATTATATACTTCTCGTATACACTACAATATATAGTGACACACAACATGTTTTCATACTACATATTGTAATTTCATGTTATATCCGAATCTAATTCGGGTATCGAATACTAAGCATCATTGTTAATAACGCTCTTTTTTTATGAGCGCTTTTATTATGTATATGGGGGTTATCTCAAATGTCGATTGATGTACATTCTATTCACTCAGTAACAAAAGCATTGGAGGAGGCGGAAACAAAATACGGTCTAGATGTAAAAGATCTAAAAGAAAAAATAGATGCGTCTATTAAATCACCAGAAGAAAAAACACAAGAAGCATTATTTTACTCTTTAAATCGAATTGCGATGGACGAGCCAAATTGGACGTTTACTGCTGCACATCTTCATCTAACGCAACTTTATCAAGAAGCTGCCAAAAATAGAGGTTTTAGTGCAGAAGATAAATACGGAAGTTTATATGAACTTGTTCATACACTTACCAAGGTAGGTATATACAGTCCAGCTCTTTTAGAGCAGTATACAAAAGAAGAAATGGATGAACTACAAAAAGCTATTGAGCCAGACCGAGATAAGAAATTTAACTATATCGGTTTATTCCTTTTAGCAGATAGATATTTAGCTAGAGACCATGAACGTAACCTCTATGAGTTACCACAGGAACGTTTTATGATTATCGCAATGACGCTTATGCAAGAAGAGGATAAAAAGAAGCGTATCGACTTAATTAAAGAAGCTTACTGGGCAATGAGCAACCTTTATATGACAGTGGCAACTCCTACACTATCGAATGCTGGTAAGAGTTATGGTCAGCTTTCCTCTTGCTTCATTGATACTGTAGATGATTCATTAGATGGAATTTATCTAAACAACTGGGATATCGCTCGCTTAAGTAAAGATGGTGGCGGAATCGGTATTTACTATGGAAAAGTCCGTGCTCTAGGATCCGATATAAAGAAATTTAAAGGTAATTCTTCTGGTGTCGTACCATGGATTCGCCTAGTAAACGATACGGCTGTTAGTGTCGATCAACTTGGACAGCGTCAAGGCGCTGTTGCTATTTACTTAGATGTATTTCATAAAGACATAATGAATGGATTCCTAGATTTAAAAACGAATAATGGTGATGAGCGCCGTAAAGCACATGATATCTTTACAGGTGTATCTATACCAGACTTATTTATGGAACAACTTCTTACAAAAGACGAAGATGGGAAAAGTATCGGAGAATGGCATACATTCTGTCCTCACCAAGTGAAACAAGTGATGGGCTGGAAAGATGAGAATGGTAACCCGTTAGGTTTAGAAGACTTTTATGATGAAGAAGATCATAAATACTTTTCAGAAAAATATTGGGAAGCTGTCAATCATCCGTTATTACCAAGAAAAACATACCGCGCAATGGACATTATGGCGCGTATTATGATTGCACAACTAGAGACTGGAACACCGTACATGTTCTACCGTGATGAAGTAAACCGTCAAAACCCAAATAAACATAAACGCGGTATCGGCAAAACTTCTATCTATTGTAGTAACTTATGTACAGAGATTGCACAAAACATGTCTCCAACTACGATTGTAAATGAATACCAAGATGAAGATGGTAACATTGTTATCGTTCGTAAGCCTGGCGACTTTGTTGTTTGTAACCTATCATCTATTAACCTTGCAAATGCAGTTGGCGAAGATGTCATCGAACGTTTAGTGAAAATTCAAGTTCGTATGCTAGATAACGTAATTGATTTAAATACTATTTCTGTAGGTCAGGCACAAGCTACTAATAAGAAATACCGTGCTGTAGGCCTAGGAACATTCGGTTGGCACCATTTGCTAGCTCTACAACACATCCATTGGGAATCTGAAGAAGCTGTAGAATATGCGGATAAAATCTATGAAGATATCGCCTATTATACAATTCAAGCATCTATGGAACTAGCAAAAGAAAAAGGTGCTTATGCGGAATTCGAAGGATCGGAATGGGAAACAGGAAGATATTTTGAGCGTCGCGGCTATGAAAGTGATCGCTGGAACAATTTACGTCAAAGCGTACAAGAAAATGGAATTCGTAATGGCTGGTTAATGGCGGTAGCACCTAACTCTTCTACAGCAAAAATTGGTGGTTCAACTGACGGTATCGATCCAATTTATAATGTAGAGTATGCCGAAGAGAAGAAAAACTTTAAATTTAAAGTAACAGCACCTGATTTAGACCATGTCACGTACAATTACTACCGTCGTGCACGTCATGAAATTGACCAAGTATGGAGCATTAAACAAAACGCAAAGAGACAGCGACACATTGACCAAGCAATCAGTTTTAACTTCTATGTACGCCATGATATTAAAGCAAAAGACTTATTAAACCTTCATATCGCAGCATGGGAAAACAAACTAAAAACGACATATTACGTTCGTAGTACATCTCAAACAGAGATTGAAGAATGTGAAGCATGCCATAGCTAATTGAAAAGAGGAGAATTTCTCCTCTTTTCCTAAGCTTTCTTTTATAAATACTTAGTACAAAAAGGAGGATCGCTAGCATGTCTACGATCAATCAACCACTTACGAAAATTAAATTATTAAATCCTACGTATCCAAATAAATCAACAGGAATTATTAATGGAGAATCTTCCGGTTTATTGAACTGGAATGATATTGCCTATCCACAAATGTACGACCTTTATCAAACTCTTCTTGCGAATTTCTGGAAGGCACAAGAAATTAATATGCAGGATGATATTAAACAATGGGATAGTCTAACAGATGTAGAAAAGGATATTTTCCTACGTGTTAATACCCAACTTGCGTCTTTAGACAGCTTACAAACACCTACTATGTCACATGTGATGGATTATGTAACAGACTCTAGCTTCAAAGCGATTTTTGCGGTAATTTCACAACAGGAAGCTGTTCACAATGAGTCCTATTCCTATGTATTAAGTTCACTTATCCCTCTACGTGAACAAAATGAACGATTTAATCAAGCGAAAGAAGATCCAATCGTTAAAAAACGAAATGAGATCATCTTAGAAAGCTATGAAGCGTTTCGCCAAGATCCTACACCTCAACGTCTATTTGAGTTAGGGATTAATTCAATCAATCTTGAAGGGATCTATTTCTATGCAGGATTTGCTTTCTTTTACAACTTAGCACGTCAACAAAAGATGTTAAAGACAAGTACAATGATTAGCTATATTCAACGAGATGAAATGCAGCATGCCTACTTTATCGCTCAATTTGTACGTATTCTATTAACCGAGAATCCAGAATTAAATACAGAAGAGAACATTCAATACATTTATAAAGCAATCGATCATGCAGTACAGCTAGAAAAAGAATGGTCGAATTTCATATTAAAAGATATTGAAGGTATCAATTTAGAAGAATTTCACGGTTATGTGGAATACCTTGCTAATAAACGTTTCCGTCAGCTTGGATTAGAAAATTATTATCCGAATCGAGAAGAAAATCCAATGCCATGGATTCATGTGTTTAGTGATGAAATGATGAACGAAACGAAATCAGATTTCTTCGAGCAAAAATCTCGAACATACACGAAAGTTTCTTCCTCTAACGGCTTTGACGAACTTTAAACTTAGAGCTACCAAGCTTATATGGGAGGGTAAGAAATGAAAGCAGCAATTATTTATACATCTGTTACAGGAAATACAACATTCATCGCAGAAACCATTCAAGAGAATATGGAGAAGCGAAATGTTGCGACAGATTTAATTCCAGTTGATGAATTTCACCCCGAACGATTACATGAGTACGATATCATCGCTGTTGGCATGTATACGTGGGCTAATGGAGAAATACCAATCGAGATGGAAGAAGTATATGATGCATTTGAAACGGAAGATCTCAAGCATACGGTAACAGGGGTTTTTGGTTCTGGAGATAGTTTCTTCGCTCATTATTGCGGGGCAGTAGATCTATTCCGGGATATGTTATATGTCCATACTAACTTAGCAGTTACGTTAAAGATAGAACTAATGCCACAAGAACCCGATTTAGTAAAATGTGAGAAGTTCTGCGATCGACTCCTTCAAGAAACACTAGTTATACAGTAAACCAATAAAGATAGATGAACAGGTATGTATAGTACCTGCGCATCTATCTTTTTTACATTCTGCCTTGCTAGTCAAGACGTCGTTTTCTCGTGGTTGTTCTATTCGTTAATAGTAGATATATGGAAAGGAATTTCTTTGTTAGATTTGTCTTTGTACAATTGTAATTGAATATCTTCGTTAGAAATATTTTCATTGATCAATACAGACTGGTGAGCTTGAACAGTTCGTTGTGTATCAAATATATGAAGCAGGCTGAACGACCAACCTGTTTGAAAAGCGAGATTCCCATTATCATTGAAAACTAATAACTCGTCCGCTATAGGTTTAAAAAATATATTTTTCAACTTCATATCTAAATTAATTGTTGTGTTCCAATCTCTATCCGGATTTTCACCGTTATAACTCACATCTCGAATCATCATAACATTACTGACTTCCAAATGCTTTGGATTTGCTGGAAATGTTAAAGAGCTAATTACAGTATTGAATAATAAAAATGCTAAAGTGATGACGATTCCGATTAGCCATCTTTTTTGCTTCGTGCCAAAATTTAATTTCCGCACCATCTTTTCATCCTCTCTTAACAAATAATCTAATGAAACATTAAAGCGATCACAGATTTCAATCACCATCTCTAAGTCTGGATAACTTCTACCCGTTTCCCAACTAGATATCGTCGATCTAGAAACCTGCAATTTTTCGGCAAGTTGTTCTTGTGTTAAATTTTTTTCTGTTCTAAGAGTTTTTAATTTCACAGATAAATTCATCTCTTTGCTCCTTTCCACAATCAGAATATATCGCATATATTTAAATGACTAGATAATCTTCTTCACAGCATACTTTTTCGGATGTTAAGAATCTTAACATCCTTGATACAGCAACTTTTCTATCTCATTCTTTATTAAAAATTAGTGAGCCAATTTTTTATAAAAGGCTCTTTACAAAAATTAAAGAACACCCCTCCTTAGATGGATAGTGTTCTGATAAACATTGATTTACTATTAAATTCAATTTCCTTTTTCTATTTAAGAGACAAATAATGACAAGTAATATTGTTAACTATCATTTTTTCTAACAACATACGTTATAGCATTCGTTTTTAATAAAACATCTTTCTCGTCTCTTACAATACTATATTCCAATGACTTAACATGGTTATCTAACTTTTCCCAACCATCATATATTCTATCTAGTTTATTTTTCATATCCTCTGTCTTCATATTAATTTCCATCATAACGTCTAGCTTTTGGTTAGTTTTTATGTCTATTTCTTCTACTTCTGAATTAACGATTATACAGTTTATCCCCTTACTTTTTGTTCCTTGTGCCATTTGTCTTACTACATCTTCAAAGACATCTTCTGATTCTACATGCTCTAAAGTCGATACAGCAACAATAAAATCATACTCATTCTTTTTAATCTTGTAATGTCCAATATCTGCTTGTTGTAGCTTTATTACTTCTTCTACTTCATATTCTTTACTATATAGTTTTAATTTTTCTAACGCTGAATCTAGTAAATCTACACAAACAACTTGACCATTTCTATCTTTAATCTTTTTAGCGATTGGAATGCTATTTCTTCCTACACCAGAACCTAAATCCAAAATACGAATGTTTTCTTTACCATTAAAGAGAGGCAGTAAATTCATCACCGTCTTAACCGGTTTGTGTAGCCAAGAGCCTTCTTCAAATAATGTATAATTCTCATAACAATAATCGTGATACTTTTTTTCTTCTTTACGAATTAATTCAAGCCTATTCAATATTTAGCCTCCCGAGGAATAGTCTTTAGCCCATCAACGCCATCTATGAATTTAATGTTTAATTAATTTCTGAACGATTCTTGTGTTCCAAATAACAAAACCTATTAAAGATCCGACCATATTAAGAATAAAATCATCAATGTCAAAACTGCCTCTTCTAGAAACTAATTGCGTTATTTCAATAAGAAATAATAAGACAGTCATTGCACCTATAAATCTACTAAGCTTGTTTATTTTCTTTATATAGTAAGGAAGGTAAATACCCATCGGGAAAAACATTATCAAATTACCCAATAGGTTTCTTATAGGGATGTCTATATTCATACTTCCATCAAATATTGCAATAACATATGTACTAATTGTTTTAAAGGGAATAATATTTGTAGAGCTCTTTATATATTCTATTAAGGATAAGTTTGTCCATAGATTACTTCTCATTCCCAAAAACAGCATCGTTACTAGTGCTAATAAGTAAAAGATGAAACTAATATTAATAATCACTCGTATTATCTTTTTCATTTATTGTTCTACCTATCTTTCTCCATAATATTAAATTGTAAAATTGGAATGATTGCGTTCTAGTCTCATTCTGTATAGATTCATTATTCTAACTTGTTCTTCTGTTAACTTTTCTTTATCCCAGTACATATGCATTAAGCTGTAATCAAATATTTCCTTTAACTTTATAAATTGAGGAAACATCTCTAACATTTCATTGGGTAGTTCATTCTCTTCTAGATATCCTTTAATAATAGCTTTAGTAATAGCTTGTTCGTATTCAGCGATATTACTTCCACCTACAAATGAATATTCCAACGCACTATAGATTGGTACTACTATGTCATATATATAAAAATGCTTCTCACAATCTTGAAAGTCTACCATTGTTATATTCGAATCTCTATCGACCAATATATTTTCTAACCATAAATCACCATGTAACAAACCATAATTCGAACGATTTTTTGGAATCTTCTTAATTGTTGATAAGGCTTCTTGCACAACTTCCCTAATAGACCTTTCCTCTTTAGGTATATACTTTAAAAAGGCATATTCTTCGTTATCATGCCAGTCATTGATATGTTTAACTTGATGCACATCCTCAAACTTTTGAGATATTCGATGCAATCTACCAATTTGTTGACCTAATTTATTAAATATTTCTGCATTCCATTGATTTCTTGGTAGATGCACACCAGGAGCTGCTTGATAAAGAACCGTTAAAACTTCATTGTTATTTAGTGTTACTTTTTCTACTACTTTACCTTGAATAGAAGTAATGGTTGGCGATACACCCAATCCTTCTTTATATAAGAAATCAGTATATTTAACTTCTTCCATTTGTTCATCCATATTTTTATAATTTGTTATCCTAGCAAAGTAAGTCCCTTTTTCACTCGTGCAGCGAAACATTTCATCCGTTACTGCCTCGACTTTAATAATGGTAATTGGGTATAATTTATTTAATAATTCCAATATATTTTCTACCATAGTTATTCTCCCCGCCTAATATAATCTAGTCGTGATTGTATTACCTTGACGAGTATTTGTTTCTCGGCTTCCTCTATACCATCTGAAGACAGTTTTCGGGCTGCTAATGGGACAATCCAAGGATCGACTTCATCATATGTAATACCAGTTAATTGTGTATATTCATCCATAAACGCCTTAATAATTATTTCTCTATAATCATCAAATAACCTGACTGCATTCTGAGGGATATCTGGGGGAAGAATAGCATACCTAATCATAATAATAAATTCGGCTAAATCTGCTTCTGGATTACCATTTGCTGCATTCATCCAATCAATTAGAATAGGCTCTCCACTAGAAATCAATATATTATTTGGGTTGACATCCCCATGGCAAATCATTTTCTTTTGAGGCAATCCTGCCAAAACATCAAGCACTGCCCTCTTTTCATCTTCATTTAAGTAATCCACGCTTAGGATCGCATTCTTGAGAAAATCCCTTTGGTTGGTTAAAATTTCTTGATTGGCTACATGATGATGGACTTTAGCAAGTAGTCGAGCAGTTAATTTTACATTTTTCATAGGGAACTGCGGTTGATCAGTGTTTGTCTGTAGAATTAATGATTCAAAGAAAAGTTCACTTAACATTTTTCCGTGAATACGTTCATATACAATTCCAGGACGTTGATTAAACTCCACGACTTCATATGGTTGTGGAGCAGGTAAACCTAATTTCCATGCAATAAAATTATTATTAAATTCTCTTTGTAAATCTGTTTTAGTGATATTTGTTTTTGCTAATTTAATAACTTTTTTACTGTCCTCCCACTCATAAACCTCGGCGTTAGCACCTTCACCAATTTTCCGTCCGATTCCCATAAAATGTCTCCTTATTCTTTAATATAATAAAATAGCATCTATTCTAAGAAAAATAATCTATTACAAATTATAAATTCGACAGAAAAGGACTTTCTCCTTCTTGACAGATATCGTACTTGCTAAAATATGCGTTATACTTAACTCATATTTAATTGTGGGTCTGTGAAAGGCTAGAGAATTCAATGGAAAGCTCCATCAATCGTGAGAATTTTAAATTATGAGATATTCTAAAAAAATGTATATAAATTAGGTGAAGATAAGAGCATTAAGATGAAGTGTTTCACAAAGAAGTTAACTACGAAATCTTAAGTATAGAATTTTAAAATGTTAATTATTCGATTGATATTTATTACTACCAGGGAGTTTTTTAATTTCATTCCAGGCAGCTATTGCTTCTTCTCGTCCTTTTCCTTTATTTTTAGGATCTGCAAAAAAGTCACGAATGAATTGGTTATATTCAATTGAGGTCCAATTTCCTTCTTGTATGAAAGGTCTTTCTTACGCTCTTCTTCCTCATACCAGGCTCTAACAACGTCACAGTATGTCTTCCCAACGTTATTTTTAAAGTAATTTTGAATATAGGTTGAAAAATAATTGTAATTCTTCTTTTAACCAATAATAATCTTTAAAACTTTCTATACTTATATCTTTTGTTAGATTAGGTCTCATAAACTCACCTCTTATTTGATTTTAGTTCATTATAGAACAAATGTTCGTTTTCATCAAATTAAATATAGATTACAAGGAACTGAAACAACTCTTCGCTAAAAATTATTCATTTAATAAAAATTGATCCATAAATTAGAAAATCCGTCACAGAGAGGTAGATTTATTTTTGGTATAATGGTTATAGAATGGAGCATTTATGAAGGAAGGTTATTATGGAGACATTTTATCGAATTCTCGTCTTTTTACATATATTTTCAGCAATTGTTGGCATAGGCCCAGGGTTTGTTCTTACGACGATTACTAAATTTGCTAAAACATTAGCTCAAGCTCGCTATGCACATTTTGTTAAATTAAAAGTACATGTTTTAGTCATGATTGGTGGCACGATGGTACTTCTTACTGGCTTAACGATGGGAGCAATAAAACCCGTTTTATTCCAGCAAGGTTGGTATCTTACTAGTATGATACTTTATTTAATTGCACTCGTACTGGGTCCCACCCTTCTTAAGAAGCATTCGAGAGCAGTCCGAGATATCCTTGAAGATCCTTCCCTAAAAGAATTGCCAGCTCAATATGAAGAATCATCGAAAAAGCTTCTTCATTTGGAGTACCTAGTAAATACTTTCTTATTCATTGTAATTGTATTGATGATTACAAAGCCTTTTTAATAGAATTAGAAAAAGCTCTTCCCCTAAGGGTTGAGCTTGTTTTAATCCTATTATTTTATTGATCCATTTTATATAAATTAGGAACTCGGTCAGAAAATACAGGTATCCTCTCACGCATATCCTTCACTTTATCTAAATCAATCGTAAACTGGATTGTTTCTTCTTTTTTCGGTGAACCTTCTACTACCAAATCACCATTTGGTTCAATCACTAACGATTCTCCTGCAAACTGTGTGTCGTTACAAATTCCTGCACTGTTTGCTGAAATAACGTAGCATTCATTCTCGATAGCACGCGCATGTTGTAGATATCTCCAATGGGTTCGTCTTGATTCTGGCCATTGTGCTACGACGTGAATTACCTCTGCACCTTGTAATGCAATAGAACGCATTAGTTCAGGGAACCGTAAATCATAACAAATCACAAGCCCCATCTTAATTCCGTCTAATTCAAAGATAGCCCCACCAGCTTGTCCACCTTGTAAAAATTTATGTTCATCTAACATAGGCACAAGGTGAACCTTATCATATTCATGAATCAGTTCTCCGTCGTTTCGAATAATCATACTACTATTGTAAATGCCATCGTTTCTTCTATTTGCCACAGAACCGCCAATAATATGCACACCATGCTTTTTGGCAAGAGGTTGTAATAGCTCTAGTGTTTCTTTTCCATCATCATCAGCACCATCATCTAATTGATCTAAGGCATAACCTGTATTCCACATTTCCGGCAAAATTATCGTGTCTGGTTGATGGAGTGGTACTTGTTTCTCAATCCAGTCTTTCACTTTTTGTCTATTCTTCTCTGGATTCGCTGGCTCCACGTCCATTTGATAGATTAAATATTTCAAACCTTTCACCCTTTCTGCTAACAAGAAACTACCTCACCGTTGGAGGTAGCAATCTGAAAGTTTTATTTGCAAAAATTCACCACATCACGATAAGTTAAGTCCCCTCCAAATATATCGAGAGCACTACCAATCGTAACATGTAGCTTACCAGCAGTTATTTGTTTAAAACGTGCAAGATCCTCTAAAGAACTTACTCCACCTGCATACGTAGTAGGAATCGATACAATGTCTGCTAATCTTGCAACGAGAGCTTCATCCATTCCACCACGTTTTCCTTCAACATCCGCTGCATGGATCAAAAACTCATCACAATAATTTTCAAGCTCTCTTATCGTTTCTTCCTTTATTTCTATATTGCTAAACTTCGTCCACTTATCAGTTACTACAAACCAACTGTCTCCTTTTCGTTTACAGCTTAAATCGATCACTAATTTCTCCTTGCCAATGCGCTCAACTAAACGCTGCAACCTATCCATCATTAATTGGCCATTCTGAAATATATAGGAAGTCACAATCACATGAGAGGCTCCCATTTCTAGAAACTCTTCAGCATTTGCTTCATTGATCCCTCCACCAATTTGTAAGCCACCCGGATAGGCTTGTAGTGCCTGTTTGGCTACCTCTTTATTTCCTTCACCAAGCATAATAACATGTCCGCCTGTAAGTTTATCTTCCTTAAACATCGAGGCATAATATGTACTATCGTGTTTGGACACATAATTTTCTACAACATCATGTCCTTCTTTATTTAATGTTTCTCCAATAATTTGCTTCACTTTCCCTTGATGCAAATCAATACAAGGTCGAAATTGCATGAAGCCACTCCCTCTCCAATGCTTTATCTGTAAGTCCACTAGAATAAAATGCTAACAAAATATCCGAAGAATAAATGACTTTTAGGTAGCTGAGTCAACATATGAGACTCTTTCGGGAAAAACATTAAATATTTTTCGGATTGTTACATACTTTTATCCCAGTTTCTTTATTTACGGATAGCAAATCCACGTGTATACTGCTCTGGCACTTCGATGTCTTGATTTATAGCGTTCGCTGCATTGATCGCCCAATATGGATCACGTAACATCCCTCTTCCAACAGCAACTAAATCAGCATCATTGTTCCCTACAATCGCATTCGCCAGTCCCGCATCCTCTAAACGGCCAACAGCGATGATTGGCGTATCATTCAGCTCCTCTTTAAAAGTACGTGCGAATGGAACCATATATCCTTCGTGTGAACCTGGATTACGACTTGAAGCGATTTTCCCTTCTCCACCTGCACTGACATGGAAAATATCTACACCAGCATTTTTATATTGTTTTGCTAATTCTATACCATCCTTAAGCTCATAGCCATCCTCAACAAATTCCGTAGCGGAGATTCGCATAATTAGCGGCATATCCTCTGGCATTTCAGATTTCACCGCTTTAATTACTTCAACTCCAAAGCGGGATAGTTCGCCATACTCATCGTCCCGTTTGTTCGTATAACTAGAATGGAATTGGTGAATGAGGTAACCATGTGCACCATGTAACTCAATCGCGTCGAACCCTGCCTGCACTGCTAGCTTAGCTGAAGTCCGGAACTTTTCGACCATTTCTTTTACTTCTTCTGTTGTTAACGCACGAGGCTCGTTATAATTTTCATTGAAACGGATTGCTGAAGGAGCCACAGGTGTAGCTGCATCCTCCGCTTTTCTACCAGCATGCGCAATTTGAATAGCAGCCTTTGCACCATTATCATGAATACCGTCAACAATCCTCTTATAAGCAGCGACCTGCTCCTCTGACCATAGACCAAGACAATGATTAGAAATTCGACCGTCTGGTTCAACGTTTGTCATTTCTACAATAATCAATCCTGTTCCGCCGATTGCTCTACTAACATAGTGCGTATAATGCCAATCATTCGGTGTTCCATCCATTTTTGTAACAGAGTACTGACACATTGGTGGCATAACTACTCGATTTTTTAAAGATAAGCTTTTATATGTAAATGGGCTAAATAGTGTATTCACAATCATTCCTCCTAGTAGCATTTTTCTATAACAAGTATAGCAAGTTTTAAGTTAGACTTCACTTCTGTCAACTTATGAAAAGGTGCATTACGAACTTTTGCGTTCCTTCTGCTTCCACGTAAACCATTCCATTAATAGCAAACAAATGATTAACCATGAAGTTGCAATTGCCGCTCCTGCTATGATATCGGTAAAGTAATGAACACCGAGCATAATGCGACTAAGAGCCACCATAACAGCCAATACCGTTAAGAATAGTGTTAATAAAATACGACCAACATGTTTTTTCCCACTTCTCCATACAACATAAGCACAGAACCCATAAAAAGCGATGGCTCCAGTCGTATGTCCACTGGGAAAACTATAGCCGACACCATCAAATTGCGCAAAAATTGCTGGTCTCTCACGTTGAAAAATCATTTTCAATAAGGAGGTGATGGCGCTTATACCAAGCATATTTACAAGCAAGAACATGACAGTCCATCTAGTATATTTATTGGAGAGTATAAAGTATATAGATAAAAAAATCGTAGTAGTTACGAGGAATGGTACGGATCCCAATTCTGTTATCCAAGTGGCAATCAAATGAAAGGATTGTGTATCATCTATCTGCAATATCTCATTCGCAATCTCATCAATGTAAAAGCTCTCCTCTTCCCATACTTCCTCAGCTATTTCAATAAATAGAATACTACTAGATGTAATAATAAGAAGTGATACAATTACTGTAAAAATAACCTTTTTCACGATTACACCTAATTTCTAAACAATGCGATTAATCCACTGTATAATCTATTTCAATTAAATCCCACGGAGTAATAAGCCCAATTGGCCATTGGTTTTCTTCCCCATTCTCATTTACGATAACAGCTTCCAAATCAATTTTTCTACGATGCTTTTCTTCAAATATTTCTTCAATTTCAAATATATTTATATCCTTTTGTACAAATTCAATCGGAGCTTCTTTTATATAAGGGATTAAATCTGCTACTGTCCTGTCCGCAATATTAATTTTACCATCTTGTAACGTGTCCGACATCCATGAAAGTATATGCGTTGTTTTTAGCAATCCCTTATAGTTCTTCTCCTCATAAATTGGATACTGTGAATAGCCATATTTTTGAATGGCTTCTAATACTTCTAAAAGAGATTGAGTAGTCTCAAAAAATTTCACCTCTTTTGTTGCAATCGATAGTCCAGTCATAGGCTTGCCAAATATAGCGGCAATTTTTTCTATATGTTCTACTACCTCTTCATTCGGCTGAGCGATATATAATCCCGGTTCTCTCTTTTCATGTACAATCGCATTTCTTAGCTTACTATATTGTTTCAGGTCATTATAAAAGCGGTCAATTAAATGGTGGCGGGGCTGGCCAACTTTAAGAAGAACCGAAAATCGATCTTCTTCTCCGTCGACCAGTTGCTTTAGTGCATCATGAATAAGATTATAAGCCACCTCAAATCGTTCTGATAAGCTAAAATTTTTCTTTTCGTCGTTCACATGTGTCCCTCCATTAAACAAATGTAACGTGATGAATGAGCAAGTTACTTACCGGCAGACTAGGTATATCATTCATTGAATAAGATAAATCTTGCTCTGGTAACGTGTAACGTATATCATTCACAAAGAAATCCAAAGTCGTTTTTAATATTTCTACTGTCATTTGTTCCCCTGGACAACGATGTCCTTTATCGACTTGGCCTCCGCCTTGGGGAATAAACGCAAACAGATTCTTATCCCAATTCATGAAACGCTCAGGGTTAAATCGGTTCGGCTCCGACCATATGTCTGGATCATGATTGGTACCGTATAAGTCAAGTAACGTTAACGTATCTTTCGGAAAAGTATAACCATTCCATTCGAAATCATTTTTTACTCTTGCAACAACGAATGGAAAAAATGGATAATACCTTCTTACTTCCTCAACAAAAGGTTCAAGCATGTCTGATTTAGCCTCTCCACGTAAAAGGTCAGCTTCATTTGGAAATTCATGAACTGCTAAGATAAGAAAGGTCACATAAACACTTACCGCAGTTATTGGTCTTAACAAATTTAAGAGCTCCACTGCAACGACTTCTTCATCTAGTAGCTCGTTTTCTGCATTTCGTTGCCAAGTAAATCGATGAAATGCACTCTTCGGATCGGCATGGAGATTCCCAGTCCGTAAGTCACGAATTAATTCAAACATCCATTCCTCTGCTTTTTTTCTCGCTCGTCTAGATTGATAATGCCTAATCCCTACATTAGATGCATACTCGTACATCGGTGATAATTCTTCTACCCATTCTTCACTTCGCTCGAATGGAATACCTGTCCATCGTAATGCTGTTCTTGCTAGAACATTCTTAGCAGCTTCGTATACATTGATTTCTTTTAAAGATTGGGTGAACTCCTTCTTCCATTCATCGCGTAAGATGGTTTTCACAGCCATTAGACTTTCCTCGTTCATTAAAAAGAGAAACATTTCCTTCCGTTGGCGATGCTGTATGCCATCAAGCCCCTGTACCCCACCTTCACCAAATAAAGTTTTTTGTAGCCTTTTTGGTGCAGCACCTTTTCGGATAAATTTATCGTTATCATAAAACAACTCAGCTTCCTTCTTACCTACAAGACATATTGCATCTTCAGCAAGCAGTGTCGTTTCAAATACTCGTGATTGGAATCGATTTTCCCGATTTAAAATAAAGTGGTAGCCTTCTTTTAGTAATTGAAGTGTGTGATCGAATCCTTCTTCCCTCGGCATGTTATCGTTACTCATTATAATCCCTCCGAACGATTGGTTTCCATTTTATTGTTCCCTATAAGGAGGAAAGAAAACGTTACGTAAATACGAAGTTTAAAAGCGAAGTATGAAAAATTCCCCAGCTATTCGTCTGGGGAATTATTTCTACTCTAAGCTTCATTCAATTCGGATAGCGATACACTTAGCTTGTTATGTTTATCGTTTAATGGATGAACTGTCGCATAACCAGCAGATTCATCTACATGCTCAATGTATACTTGCTCTCCATTATACGTAACATGTACCATTTCTTCTGCATTTCTAATTTCTTCTGCACGTTTTGGATCCATTTATATCACCCTTTCTTGCTCTCATAGTTTTTCCAGAGAAATATAAAATTATCCCGTTTTTTTGGCCGTTTTTCTCTTTCTTGTCTGCTTTTTTGCTGTTGTTTTTTTCGTTGACTTCTTTAATGACTTTTCTAATGCTTCCATTAAATCCGTCACATTATCCTTCTTCTTCGGTTCTTTACCAGTTGCAACTTCTTTTCCTTGTTTCTTTTGTTCGATTAAGTCTAGTAAGGCACTTCGATATTCATCCTTGTATTTCGTTGGTTCAAATGCAGTGGTTAGCTGGTCGATAAGGAGCTTTGCGGTTTCCAATTCCTTCTCTACCAGTTCCGCCTCTTCCGGGACGTTAGGTACATCCTTATAGTCTCTTACTTCATCAGGCCAATGGATCGTTTCCATTACGAGTGTATTCTCATAAAAGCGTACAACAGCTAAATGTTCCTTTGAACGAATTGTAATTTTTGCTAATCCAATTTTCCCTGTTTCTTTCAATGCTTCTCTTAACAACGTATAAGCTTTCCCACCACCCTCATTAGGTGATAAAAAGTACGTACGATCAAAATAAATAGGATCAATTTCTTTTAAATCGATAAAATCCATTATCTCTACGGACTTTTCTTGTTTTTCATCACGAATTGATTGAAGGTCCTCATCCTCTAAAATGACAAATTTATTAGTTGTATATTCGAACCCTTTTACAATATCATCATTCGTCACTTCTTTATCACAAGCAGGACAAACTTTTTCATATTTAATTGGAGATTGACATTCCTTATGAAGGTTCTTAAGCGGAATGTCTTTATTCTCTGTAGCAGAATGTAGCTTAACGGGTATATTCACCAGTCCAAAGCTAATCGTTCCTTTCCACATTGTGTGCATGTTATCACCTCTAATCGTAGTTTTCTCCAGGCGCAAATAAAAAATACAAAAAAAGCAACAATAAGCTTAAATATATAGAAGATGGAAGATTTATTTAGGAGGAGCTATCAATGTGGAAACCGATGCTTACTGTGTATAATGACCATTTACCTACTGGGAGTGAATGGGTCTATCAAATTAAATATGATGGTTTCCGCTGTGGTTTGGAATGGGAAAAGGATTCTATTCGGCTATGGAGTAGGAACGGTAAGGAACTAACGAAACAATTTCCGGAAATCATAAAGGCATGCGAAAAAGTCAAAGATCAAATAGAATCGTACCTTCCTCTCTTTTTGGATGGAGAGCTTACCGTTTTGCGCACCCCGTTTCAAGCTGAATTTTCTCTAATTCAGAAACGCGGAAGAACGAGAAATACGGAAAAAATTAACCAAGCTGCTAAGGAACGACCTGCAACTTTTATTTGTTTCGACGTCCTTACCTTTAAAGGCAAAGATGCTGTACAGGAGAACTTACAGCAACGGTTATCCTATTTAGATGACATTTTTAGACAAATAGGCAATCATTATGAATTACAGCTGATTACAACCTATAAAAAATTATCTGACATTGAGAAAATCATGGAATTGCATCAAGCAGAAGGAATAATCGCAAAGAACAAAAAAACCTCTTATCTTCGTGGAAAACGTTCCGAAGACTGGACGAAAATGAAATATTATCGGTCTTTTCCAACTTTTATAACTGGCTGGAATGTAGAGAACGATTATTTTGATGTTAGTGTATTTTCTTCAGAAGAAATAATTCCTTGTGGTAAAGTTAAAAATGGTTTTTCAGATAATGAAGAAGAGACATTGACTACCTTTATAAAAAATAATGGGAAGAAAAAAAGAAATGAGTGGACGTTAGATCCAAGTGTCTGTATAGAAATTCATTGTTTAGGGGTAGATAATGGAGAATTACGAGAACCTGTTTTCAGTCAATTTCGTTTTGATTTAAAGCCTGAGGACTGTACAGTAGAGAATGTTAAACTTGGTCTCTCGCAGTTACCAGATGACGTAGAGATAACGAAGCCTGATAAATTATTCTTCCCGGATGTTACGAAGCGTGACTATGTACAATATATACGAACAGTTGCACCGTTTCTATTACCAAGACTGATGAACAAACGCTTAACAACCATCCGATTTCCAGATGGAATTCATGATAAGTCCTTTTATCAAAAACATGTCCCATCTTATGCTCCTGACTTTTTAGAGAGTGTTTCTGATGAAGAAGGGAATTACGATATCGTTTGTAACAATTTGGAGAGTCTATTATGGTTAGCAAACCATAGCGCGATTGAATTTCATGTCCCTTTTCAAACCGTAGAATCAAACCTTCCAGATGAAATGGTTTTTGATTTAGATCCCCCTTCCCTTTCCAAGTTATCAGATGCTATTAAAGCTGCTCAATTGATTAGGAAGATGACGGAGGAAAAAGGATTTCAACCACTTGTCAAAACATCTGGGAGAACGGGATTACAGCTCCATATACCATTAAAGGAGAAGCAAATGACTTTTCAAGAAACAAGGGTGTTTATGGAAGCAGTTTCTCTAGTTTTAACAGAAAATTTCCCAGACTTGTTTACAGTCGAGCGGTTGAAGAAAAACAGAAAAAATCGCCTTTATCTAGATTACGTCCAGCATGCACCTGGGAAAACAATTATTGCTCCTTACTCTTGTCGTGCGACGAAAGAAGCAACAGTTGCTACTCCACTTTTCTGGGAGGAAGTGAATGAAAAATTGAACCCAAAAGCGTTTACAGTTCACACAATCCCAGACCGATTAATCGATAAAGGCTGTCCTTGGTTACAATCTACTTAATTTTCGGTATCAAAATGCGTTAAGAATGCAGTAATAGCACTTTTGTTATCTTTATATTGGTTTAATAGTACATTTTCATCAGACGAATCCAGACTAGAAAATTCTTTAATAACCTTTATTTCGTTATGGATATTTTCCATTTTTTCATCCAAGGCGGCTGCTGACTGAGCTGCCTCCATTAATTCCTTTGATAGTCTTTCAGGAATAGTTTTATCGTACTTATAATAAATTTTATGTTCCAGGCTTGCCCAGAAATCCATTGCGATTGTTCGGATTTGAAGTTCAACTGGAACTTTTTCTTCGCGGTCCGATAAAAATACAGGAACTGTTACAATAAGATGCAGGCTGCGATATCCATTTGGCTTTGGATTTTTAACATAATCCTTAATTTCTAAAACTTCTACATCTTTCTGTCGTGAAATCATTTCACTAATCGTATAAATATCAGATGCAAATGCACATGTAATTCGAATACCTGCAATATCCTGTATGTTCTTTTTAATCGTTTTCAAAGACATATCTAAATTTTTTCGTTGAAGTTTATTTAGAATGCTTTCAGGTGTTTTTAAACGAGAACTAACATGTTCAATAGGACTGTAATCATGTATATACTTAAATTCTTCCTTTAAAATATTAATTTTTGTATTCATTTCGTCTAATGCAAACTTATAGACAACAGAAAACCTTGTTAGTTCATCCCTCATCTTTTTAAACATCACCAGGTTCTCTCTTACTGGTTCAATCATTGCAGACCTACTCCCTTCGTCAATTAAAACAATCTGACATGAACTAAACCCTTTCTAGTATATTGTATCAAAGATTTATGGTTAATTTTTAAATAAATTATGAAAATAGCGTGTAATTTAGAGTAAATAGAACTATTTTTTAAAAAAGTCTTGTATATTTCAATTCGTTTATGTATAATTCATTAAAAATGTAAGCGCTTTATTTTTCGTCGTTCAATCATCATTTAATAAAATTTGCATATCCTATTTTGTAAGCGCTTTATTTAATGAGAGGGGGTGTCGTAGAGTTATTTTTTAAAAATCACAAAAATGAAAACGTTGTTATTTGTAATTATTGGTAATTAATCTTATGTTTTTATCCTATTAACTAAAAGGTGGGGTTTCTATGAAAAAGAGTTGGCTTGTAAGCTTATGTATGGTTTCTATGTTATTTTTCCTAGCTGCATGTGGGTCAAATGAAGAAACAAATAAAACAGATGACAGCAGCGATACAAAAACAGAGACAGATAATGAGCCACAGAAAATCTCCATGATGTTTAACCTTCACGTACCTGAAGTACCAGAACCGCGTTTAGAAGAAATGTTAGAAGAAGCAACGAACACAGATTTAGATATTCGCTGGGTACCTGATAACAACTATGCTGAGACGTTAAATACAGCAATCGCAACAAATGATCTACCTGATGTATTTCTATTAAAAGATGTGACGTTGGACCAACAAAAGCAAGCCGTGCGGGATGACCAATATTGGGAAATCGGGCCCTACTTAGAAGATTTCCCTAATCTAAGTAAGTTAAATCCTGATATTCTAAATAACACGTCGATTGACGGAAAAATATACACGCTGTATGCAGGACGTCCACTTTCTCGTCAAGGTTTAATTTATCGTAAAGACTGGGCAGAGAACTTAGGATTAGAAGCACCTACCAATTTAGATGAATTATATGAAATGATGCGGGCCTTCACAGAAGACGATCCGGATGGCAATGGAAAAGATGACACAATTGGGTTAACGGATCGTCAAATTCTAGGTACATTTGAAAATTTTGCAACATGGCATGGAGCTCCTAATAGATGGGGAGAAAAAGATGGGGAGTTATTGCCACAGTTTATGTTTCCAGAATACAAAGAAGCAATGGACTATTTTAAGAGTCTCTTTGATAATGGCTATATAAATAAAGATGCACCTGTTACAAGTAAAACTGACCAGCAGGCAATGCTTAAAAATGGAACTGCGGGTGTTTATATCGGTACGATGGGTGATGTTCTACCGATGTACGAAGATGCTGTCAACATTAATCCAGATGTAGTGTTCGATGTTCATAATTATATTGAAGGTCCTGATGGAGAATATCGCACACGTGCCATTCCAGGGTACGGAAGTATGCTAATATTCCCGAAAGCATCTGTGGAAACAGAGGAAGAATTATTGGGGATATTAGAGTTCTTTGACTATTTAATGAGCCCAGAAGGTTCTAACTTACTAATGTGGGGTGTGGAAGGTGAACACTATGAAATAATTGATGGTAGAGCGAATGTAATAGAAGAAAATCGAGATGCATTTAACCGTGAAATTCTGCCATATACCCCTCTAGAAATTGGAGAACCTGCGACAAATGGTCGTTATATGGGCTACTACGACTATGAACCACGTACAAAGGCCGATGAGTTGTACGATGATAACGATAATTATCTTGTTCATGATCCGACGGTTGCTCTAGATTCTCCAACTTGGGCAAAAGTCTCTGAAACATTGAATCAAATAATGGAGGATGCCACATATAATTATTTCTTAGGTCAGATTGATGAAGCCGGTTTCGATGCGGCAATTGAGAATTGGTTAAATGCTGGTGGGCAAGATGTCATCGATGAATACAACGAAGCTTGGGAGTCACAGTAACTTTTAATGGAGTAACATTTGTCTTGTTCAACTAACAGGAGGGGTCCTACGTTAACCCCTCCCTTTAAAAATTATAAATCTTTTTTTATAGCGATGTTAGAAACGTCGCTTAACTGACTAATCCCTGAAAGTGCTAACGTTACTTCCGTTTCTTGTATAAGACGTTCCATTACATTACGCACACCTTTTTCACCGTGTACAGCTAATCCATAATAATAAGGTCTACCAATTAGCACAGCCTTTGCACCTAATGCCAATGCTTTGACTGCGTCTATCCCTTGCCGTACTCCACTGTCAAATAATACAGGAATTTTGCCATCCACTGCCTTTATCACTTCTGGCAATGCATCAATGGAGGCAATAACACCGTCCAATTGTCTTCCACCATGATTCGAAACGATTAACCCGTCAACGGAATATTCCAAAGCTAATTTCGCGTCCTCAGGATGAAGGATTCCTTTTATTAAAATAGGTAATTTCGTTCTTTTTTTAAGTTGAGCAATGGCGTCCCATGTTAAGCCTGGATGTTGGATATTATCCAATATCGATTCCAAAATAGTCTCTTCCTCATGATTTTCAAGATTATCTAGAAAGATAGGATCCTCCATGTAATTTCCTTTCCCATAACCTAAAGACAAAGGAGAAAATTTACTCTTCATATCCCCAATTCTCCAACCAGCCATTACCGTATCTACGGTAAGAACGATTGCCTCATAGCCTGCATTTTCCGCTCGCTCCACCATACTAAAGGAAAGCTCTGTATTGTGACTAGACCAATATAATTGAAACCATTTTGGTCCCTTAGGAGCGACATTTGCAATAGCCTCCATAGAATAGCTCGAAACCGTACTTACAATAAAAGGGATATCAAGCGATTCTGCAGCTTTTGCTGTAGCTAACTCTCCTTCACCATTCGCAAGTTTTTGCATTCCAATGGGTGCGAGTAAAAATGGAGTCGTATACTTTTTTCCGAATAGGTGGATGCTCATATCTATTTGACTAACATCGCGAAGCATTCTTGGAATGAGCGCCCATTTTTTAAAGGCGGATTGATTTCGATAATACGTTTCCTCGCTTCCAGCTCCATGATAAACATAGGCAAAAGCTCCTTCTTCCATCGTTTCCTTCGCCTTCTGTTCCCAATCTTCAAACCGGAATGGAAATTCTTCCTGCTGACTAATATCTTGAATTAATTTATCTCTATTTTGCATGTCTCGTTGTCCTTCCTTATTTTCATTGTTATTTAAGGTTACTTATAAAAAGGATATCATACAAGTTTTGAGCACACAGCTATAGGTGAATTTTTTCTATAGAAGCACGTAGAACATCGGATACATAGTGTTCAAGATTGGATTGTGAGATTTAACATGGGATTCATACTACTTAACATTGGATTGTAAGGTTTAACATGAGATTCATACTACTGAATATTGGATTGTGTGATTTAACATGGGATTCACACTACTGAATATTGGATTCTCACATTTTTCTTCAAATGAGATGGTGCCTATCACGCGTCGTTCCATTCTATCTCGAGTCACATACCTCCTATCGCGAGTCGTTTTATTTCATCTTTTTCCGACCTCGCTTATACCTAAAAATGTAAAAAAATAATACATTCTAGGTACACTTGTTTGATTTCTTAGTAAAAATTATTTAAAGTAAGAAAGTAAAAGATTGTCGAAATGCGATAATTTTAAAGGAGGAACGAAGATGTCAGATAAAATCAAACTTGGTATCATTGGTTACGGAAATCTCGGTAAAGGTGCAGTAGAAGCAATTAAGAACACGAACGACATGGAGCTCGTAGCAATCTTTACAAGAAGAGATCCATCTACACTACAAATTAGCGAGCCAGGAATAAAAGCAGCACACATAGACGAAGTAGAAGATTACCAAGATAAAATCGATGTTATGCTGTTATGTGGGGGTTCTGCAACAGATCTTCCGGAACAGACACCTCAATTCGCAAAACTGTTTAATACGGTAGACAGTTATGATACACATGCTAAAATCCCTGAATACTATCAATCTGTAAATGAAGTAGCGGAGAATAGTAATACAACAGCGGTCATTTCTGTTGGGTGGGACCCAGGTCTATTCTCAATTAACCGTGTAATGGCAGAAGCAATTTTACCGAGCGGAGAAAATTACACTTTCTGGGGTAAAGGTTTAAGTCAAGGGCATTCCGATGCTGTTAGACGCGTTAATGGTGTAAAGAATGGCGTTCAATATACAATACCTTCTGAAGATGCCATCGAAAAAGTAAGAAGTGGTAGTAATCCTGAATTATCTACTTCTGAAAAACACAACCGCGTTTGTTATATCGTCCCAGAAGACGGAGCGGACAAGGCAGCTATTGAAAATGAAATTAAAACTATGCCAAACTACTTTGCTGATTATAATACAGAGGTACATTTTATTACAGAAGAAGAGTTAAAGAGAGATCATTCAAAAGCTCCTCACGGCGGATTCGTTATCCGTGGTGGTAATACGGGCGACAATAACCAAATTTATGAATTTTCACTAAAGTTAGATAGTAATCCTGAGTTTACTGCTAGTGTCCTTGTAGCTTACGCTCGTGCTGCACACAGACTAAGTGAGGAAAAACAATTCGGTGCGAAAACAGTCTATGATATTGCACCAGGTTACATCTCTCCTCTTTCTGCAGCAGATTTAAGAAAAAATTATTTATAAAAATAAACGGTTCTATCATACTGATAGAGCCGTTTTTTGTATTACTATGTTACCCTACAACTTCTACTTCCCAATTCTCATTAATATACAGACCAACAATCTCCATTTCTAAACCCCATGTCTGAATAAGTTCAATAGAGTGCTTAATTTTCCCAATCTTTTTTTCACGTGATACTGGATAGCCTGCACAATCATAATGGCCTGCTATTGCTAGAACTTTGGAGCCGTGTTTTTCATAAGAGATTTTCAATTTTTCTTTGATTGCTTCTATTGTCTCATTTGGTCCATAGAGTAAAATTTTGTTTGGCCCAGCTTCTGTAATCATATCAACATAGTCCGCTTTATACGTTTCTTTCAACCATTTAATAACCGGTTCTTGAACACGACCGTCCATACAATTAATTGCTGTTACGAATTTTCCCATATAACCTTCCCCCTAAAAAAATAATACTCTGCTTTATACCCTATTTTCACCACTTAAAACCCGATTATTTAAAATAATTGAAAAATCTTTCGTATGGTTTATAACCCGATAATTCTCATAAAAAAAGACAGCCGGTGTTTGGCTGTCCTCTCCCCCTATTCTTCGTCATCCCCTCTATATCGCCGGTAAGGCAATGGATTCCAAGTGCGGTAATCCAAATCCTCTGATTGTAACACATTCGGAATATCGTCAAACATTTTCTTTGCTACAGTCAACTCTTTACTTGCTTCTTCTTTATCCTGATATAGAAATTCATCAGACGCAGTAGTTGGTGCATTGTTTACTTTTTCTTCTAAGTATTCGACAACCATTGCCTGCTGTTTATGCATGGAAGCATGTGCTTCTGTTATCCAATCAGGCTGTGTGTTACGTAATGTATCCGCAACATAGCTAAATTGGCTAAAAATATCTTTATAAATTTGTGAAGCATTTTCTCGAACATCTAGTATTGCATCCTCTAAATCCTTAATTGTTAATTCTTCAACATCGAGCGGGTTCTCTCTTTTAGCACCACCAATCCGAGAATGTTCCAAGTAGTAAGGAAAGATACTCTTGATTGTTTTACCAACTGGATTAATTGCTTGGTTGTGGTCATCCGTTCCTTTCGGTTGTACACCTTGCATAGCAATTCTAGCTGATTCTGGCCGAACAATTTCCTTCGGAGGTAGTACCCCATACCGTAACAATTCACGAATCCCAGTACCGGAAATGTTAATTCGATATTTCAAATCATGTGGACACGTTAATTCGGTTCCTAAATTATCACATCTCGTACAATAAAATACTTCATGGAACAACCGGACATCCAAACCTAATTCCTCTGGAGTAAATGTATCAAACACATTGTGCGCATCGTACTTACTATAAAAATCACCCACACCAGCATGATCCCTACCAATCAGCGCGTGTGTACATCCATAATTTTTCATAATTAAGGCATGTAATACAGCTTCTCGTGGCCCGGCAAAAATATACGTAACACGAAGGGGAGCTAGAATCGTGCGCTCTTTCGGATAATATTCCTCCAGTACACTTCTGTAGGCTAACACTCTAAATTCATGACGAGTGTATTCCCTCTTTGCCATCTCGACTAATGGCTGAACAAATAATCCGTCTAATTCCTCTAATGCATTTCGATGTATATATTCATGACCTCTATGAAGCGGATTAGCACCAGTAATAAATCCACCTACAGATTTTAACTTTTTCTTTTCGTAAAATAGTTCCCACGTATCTTTTGGTTCCATTCTTATGCTCTCAAATGGTCCCCAATGAACACGTCGTACAAGCTGGATAGGTCCACCTAAAGCTGTTCTTCCCATTCTACGATAAATAGAATCGACACCAGGATGACTCCGATCCGTTGTTCCAAACAAATACTTCGCTCGGAATGCTGGATCATACGCAAAAATATCCTCCAGCTTTAATATGGCTACAGGCTCTTTCGTATCATCTACTAATGCTACTTCGTCACCTACCGATAAATTTTTGATTGTTTCACTATTTTTACTACCAGTTGGTGCAAAGCTAAGTGGAACTGGCCAAACAACTCCGTTAGCTAAACGGCCCTCTGTTAAGACAGATATGTAATCTTCTTCTACCATAAAGCCTTCATTAGGTGAAAGCACTCCTGTTGCAATCATTTCTAGCGTGATGACTGCTTCTAAATCCACCATGATTGTTGGTAGACTACGAGCACGCTCCATCGCTTCTTCTCGGTCTTTACCTGTTAAAACACGATCTACAAGCTTTCCACCATGTGGTTTTTGTGGATAGTTCTCAAAGTTAAGTTTCTTTTTTGACAAAGTTTCCATATCGTTTTTTTCTCCTCTCTTCTCTTGCATTATCTCTCCATCTAATATGATATGTTTTAAATCCTCTGAAGATGTTAGCGCTTTCTTAGAAGTGGAATAAAAAATCCGTTCCCTACAATAATTATCTGTAGTTATACGGAAAGACATGGTACACATTATAAAATGTGAAC
This sequence comes from Gracilibacillus halotolerans, assembly GCF_014206945.1. Lineage (GTDB taxonomy): Bacteria > Bacillota > Bacilli > Bacillales > Amphibacillaceae > Gracilibacillus > Gracilibacillus halotolerans. The sequence continues at coordinate 119,451 of NZ_JACHON010000002.1, read as the reverse complement.
ATTTTGTTACAAGTATAATAATAACATATTTCCTAATAATTTCACTATCTTTTCCATTTTTTAAATGCTAAGAAGAAATATGTCCGAACCATGTATCTTATCTGAGGAAAAATCCATGGTTCGGTTTCTATATGTTACTTTTCTTTCTTTTTCATTTCTGTCAGCTCACGTGATGATTCTGTCTGATATCTTAATGGTTGACGTCTTATCTCGTTATCTGAAGTTAGAATGTTTCGTTCAACATATTTATGGAAAAAGTATTCAAATACTGCTATCCCAATAGAAGTTAATAATGGTGCCAAGAAAAAATCGTTGACTGGAGTCATGCTATTCACCATGAACCAAATAACGATAAGTGCCAAACCAAAATCAGCAAAAGTCGCTACTGTATTATTCGTTCTTCTTAAGAGTAATAAGTCACCCACTAAATATTCAACAATACCAAACGCTAAAGCAATCAATATAATGTCGCCTGTAGTTAAACCTTCAACTCGTCCAAGAAATAACCAGGAAATTAGAAATATTACAGGTAATTTGATAGCTAATGCTTTCAAATGCTTCAATTTTATTCCTCCTTCCTTTATAGGATGGGAAAAGGGCATGTTTTTATAAGAGTAAATGTATGGAAATTGGCAGAAAAGCAGATAGTAAAAAAAGATAGTTATATGTAATAAAATTATTGTGATGTTACATAAACTTATGTTACTATTTAGTTATGTTACATAGTTTGGAGAGAAGTGTATGGAATACGTCGTTCCCATTAAAGATATTCGTAAAATTAACGAGATGAAAAATATACTGAAAAAATCCTCCAAAAGAGACTATTGTTTGTTCGTATTAGGTATTAATACAGGGATAAAGGCACAGGATTTACTAACTCTCAAGGTGAAAGATGTATGGGAGAATGAAAAACCAAAAGAATTTCTAACGATTAAAAATAGAAAATCTGGAGCATTAGTGACTCACTATTTAAATGTCCGGGTACATGAGGCTCTTCATTTATATTTAGATAATGGGAATTTGCTGCCTGAAGATTTCTTGTTTCGTTCGAGACGAGATACTCAACCGATCACTCGACAGCAGGCATACCGTATTATTAATCATGCCGCGAGAGAAGTCGGATTAGACGGTAATATCGGTACGCATACATTAAGGAAGACGTTCGGGTATCATGCTTATCGAAAAGGAGTTGCTATCTCCATCCTCATGTCCTTGTTTCACCACCATTCTAGGTCGGAGACACTTAAATATATTGGCATCACAGAAGAAGAGAAAAATTTAATAAAAGTCGATGTTAATTTATAACTATTAAGAGTTCTAGTTGCTGCATTAAATTTTCGCAAAAAAAACTCCCCTATATATAGGAGAGTTGAACATTATTGGCGATGATCGATATCAAAATTTAACTCGACTTTTTTTAATTCTTGTACGACACCGTCCGTTACTTGAACATGGTACATCTCCTGATCTTTCATAAAACGGAAAATTCCGTTGTCAAAATCCGTACCTTGTTCTTTATAAAAAATACCTTCATAATCAACGGTCGTTGTATGTTTGAAAGTTAATCGATAATGATTTCCTTCTTTTGTTAGATAGGCTCTAGTACCTCTTTGATATTGGCCATTTTCGTCACGGATATAACGGTTGACAGATATGAGGTGCAAATCTACAAAAGGAATATCGTGAAGTAACGTATTAATTAAAGAGCCTTTTGTAATTTGTTCCCATCTACTTTGCGCTGTCTGGCCAAGGATAATTTGAGTAATATGCTTATCTCTCGCAACTTCAGCGATTACTTTAGATACGGGTCTTTTTTCATTATCAATAATTATAAATTCAGCTGATGGATGTTCTTCAGCTAGCTGTTTCCATCTTTCCACATAAAAAGACTTTTCAGCGTCCATCTCATCAAACGGCTTAGCGTCTACCGTTAATATATATAACGGCGATCCTAACAAACCGGCAATTTTACAGCCGCGTTTAATTAATCTTTCACCATTTGGACCATAATGAACACAAACTAAAATACTTTCGGCAAGGCGATCTTTGATGTTTTCCATAGCTTTCACCTCAAAATAAAAGTGTATCTTATTGATTGACTATGTATGACTATAACCCAAGCTATCTAAACAGTCAATTCCAAGAATAAAATCATTATACTGAAAAGTAGATTGCTACACAAGGAGTGAACGTATTGAGTTTTTTGCATTTTATCGTATTAATGCCATTTTTGGCAACTATCCTCATTCCTTTTCTATATAAAAAGTGGGGTCATCGAATTCACACAGGTTGGTTCGTTGTATTCGTACCATTGACTATTTTTATTAGTCTCTTACTATATCTCCCAGAAATATCAAATGGAAATTTCATTGCAACTTCCATGCCATGGATTCCATCGTTAGGTATTAATCTTGACATTTATTTAGATGGATTGGCATTAATGTTTGCTTTAATCATTAGCGGGATAGGGGTTCTCGTTGTTATCTATTCCATTTTTTATATGTCAAAGGAGCGAGAAGCGCTTCATAATTTTTATATTTATTTACTATTATTTATGGGTGCTATGTTAGGACTTGTTATTTCTGATAATGTCCTTGCATTATATACGGTTTGGGAACTTACTAGCATTTCATCCTTCTTGCTTATTGCTTACTGGTATGAAAGAAAAAAATCTCGTGCAGGTGCTTTAAAAGCGATGCTTATCACCGTTTTTGGTGGTCTTATGATGCTCGCTGGTTTAATTATGCTCGCAATGATCTCTGATACGTATAGTATTCGTGAAATGATAGCATCTGTCAATGTGATTCAGGACAGTTATTTATTTATACCGGCGATGATACTTCTGTTACTCGGTGCTTTTACGAAATCGGCACAGTTTCCATTTAGTATATGGTTACCCGATGCAATGGAGGCACCTACTCCAATCAGCGCTTACTTACACTCTGCGACTATGGTAAAGGCTGGTATCTATTTAGTTGCTAGAATGACTCCAATATTTGGAGGACACTCCTTATGGTTTTGGTTAGTTGCGGGAATCGGTTTACTTACCTTATTATATGGGTCGCTTCGAGCTGTGAGACAAACCGACTTAAAAGCACTCTTAGCCTTCTCGACGATCAGTCAGCTCGGATTAATTATGAGTCTTTTAGGTGTGGGATCCGCTGCCTATTATTTTAGTGGTGGTGAGCAACAAGAGCTTTATGCACTTGCACTATTCGCTGCACTCTTTCATCTATTTAATCACTCAACCTTTAAAGGTGCTTTATTCATGGTCGTCGGTATTATTGACCTTGAATCTGGTACCCGCGATATAAGGCGATTGGGTGGCTTAATGGCAATCATGCCTGTTACCTTTACGATTGCTGTCATTGGTAGTTTATCCATGGCTGGTTTGCCGCCTTTCAATGGGTTTTTAAGTAAAGAAATGTTTTTTACTGGGATGTTACAAGCTGCTGAAGTTAATATGTTCACTTTAGAAGGGTTTACTATCCTATTCCCGATTATTGCATGGGTAGCAAGTGTGTTTACATTTATCTATTGCTTTATCCTATTATTTAAACCATTCTTTGGTTCCTTAAGGTTGGATCAATTACCTAAAAAGAAAGTACGAGAAGCGCCATTGGGAATGCTTGTACCACCTTCCATATTGGCGATCCTAGTAGTTGTAATTTTCTTTTTACCAAACGTTCTTTCAGATTCCCTATTAAAGCCGGCACTTTTATCCATAGGACCATTCACTTCATTAAATGAAATTCCATTTGAGATAACAGCATGGCATGGATGGAACACAGAAATCTATATGACCATTGGTGTTATCGTTGTTGGACTTTTATTATTCTTTATGGTGAAGAATTGGAATTCGATTCTCCGTATTTATCCTGATAACCTTTCATTAAATTCTTTGTACAATTCAGGTATTGAGAAAATGGAGAGCTCGTCATCTTCCTTCACTAACTTTTATATGACTGGTTCCATTCGCCACTATATTATGTATATCTTAATTGCTTTCGTTGGGATTTTAGCAACAGCTGTAATATCTCTCGATTCTGTGAGCTTCAATCTGAATTTTAAGGCTAATGTCAGTATATATGATGTTAGTATTCTAGCTGCAATGGTAGTAGCAGCATTTATGACACTACTGACTAAAAACCGAATAACTGCAATTGTTTCACTAGGTGCTGTCGGTTATCTAATGGTGATGGTATATGTTATATTCCGTGCGCCAGATCTTGCCTTAACTCAGATGGTAGTAGAAACTGCAACAACTGTATTATTTCTACTTTGCTTTTACCATCTACCGAAGTTTGGAAAACGGATAGAGAAGCTGCCGTTTAAGCTGACGAACTTTCTTGTAGCGATCAGTGTGGGGCTAACTTTCACAGTTCTCACATTAATTGCTACGAACCATAAACTTTATCATTCCATTTCTAGCTACTTCGAGAATGCTTATGAGTTAGCAGGTGCTAAAAACATTGTAAATGCGATACTTGTTGATTTCAGAGGCTTTGATACAATGATGGAAATCGCCGTTCTACTCATTGCTGGACTTGGAGTGTTTACACTAATCAAACTGCGTTCAAAGGATGGGGATAACAATGAAACCAAATGATGTCATACTTCACACCGTAACAAAACTAGCTTCCGTCATCATTTTTGCTTTCTCCATCCATCTGTTTATGGCTGGACACCATCAGCCTGGTGGCGGGTTTATCGGGGGCTTAACAACAACTGCAGGAATTATTTTGCTATTCCTAGCATTTGACATCGAAACAATTAGAAAGAACCTCCCAATCGACTATAAAATGCTGGCTGCACTTGGTGTTTTAATTTCCGTATTGACTGGAGTGGGTGGTCTCGTTTTAGGGGAGGCTTTTTTGGAACAAATGTTTGATTACATTGATGTTCCCTTATTTGGAAATGTTGAGCTCGCAACAGCCGTACTATTTGATATCGGTGTTGCATTTGCTGTTATTGGAACATCGGTATCCATCATCTTAAGTATAAGTGAGGATGACTTGTAATGGAGACACTAGTTGCAATTGTAATAGGTATCCTATTCACTATTGGTACCTACTTAATATTATCGAATCAAATGCTGCGGATTATATTAGGCCTTTCCATTTTAAGCCATGCAGTTAACTTAATGATTATTACAATGGGAGGATTAAAACAAGGAGGTCCCCCATTACTTGCTGAGAATACAACAAGGTTTACCGATCCGGTTCCTCAAGCCTTAATATTAACGGCAATCGTTATTAATTTTGCGGTTACAGCCTTTTTACTCGTATTAAGCTATCGGACGTATAAGATGCATGGTACAGATAACATGGATGAATTAAGGGGAAATAGACATGGATAAAATAATTATTTTACCAGTTATTTTGCCGTTAATAGCTGGCTTAGTTTTCATATTATTACGGTCCTATATAAAAGTTCAACGTATATTAAGCGTTGTGACGCTAGTTGCGGTTATGATTACATCTATCTTTATGATGGTGCATATTAACCAGCATGGCATTTTAACCATGCAACTCGGAAACTGGCAAGCACCTTTTGGTATTGGAATTGTTGCAGATATGTTTTCTACTTTATTAGTCTTAACCACAAGTATTGTCGCGATTTGTTGTGTTATATTTGCATTTAAAACAATTGAAAAAGAAAGAGAAGAACACTATTTTTATGCGTTATTCTTATTCCTTATCTCAGGTGTAATAGGATCGTTTCTAACAGGAGATTTGTTCAATTTATATGTATTTTTTGAAGTTCTGTTGCTCGCTTCCTATGTGCTAGTTACATTAGGTGGCAAGAAAGTTCAATTAAGAGAAGCTATGAAATATGTGATTATCAATATTCTATCTTCGATTTTATTCTTAGTTGGTATTGCGTATATGTACTCTATTACTGGTACATTAAGTTTTGCTCACATTTCTGTGCGCATCGCAGAAGCTGGTCAAGATGGTTTCATCACAACGGTTGCTATATTGTTCTTACTTGTATTCGCAGTAAAAGCTGGTTTATTTCTATTTTATTGGTTACCAGGTTCCTATAGTGTTCCACCGACTGCCGTCTCTGCTGTATTTGCAGCACTTCTTACGAAGGTTGGAATCTATGCGATTATTCGTATGTTTACGTTGATATTCTATCATGAGCCAGAAATAACTCATGTTTTTATCGGAGTTTTAGCTGCTTTAACGATGATTCTTGGTGGAATTGGAGCCATTGGTTATTGGGAAATAGAAAAAATACTAACATATAACGTTGTCATCGGAACTGGTTTTATATTAGCTGGTTTAGCTGCATTCACGCATAACGGTTTACTCGGTGCGACCTATTATTTAATCCACGATATGATAATCAAAGCACTAATCTTCCTAATCGGTGGTGTCATTGTCTATTTAACAGGAACAAACAATTTAAAAGAAATGAGTGGGTTAATTCGAACACATCCATATTTAGGCTGGATGTTCTTTATTGCTGCTCTCTCTTTAATTGGAATTCCCCCGCTAAGTGGATTTATTGGAAAAGTATTTATTACAAGAGGAACGTTTGAAGCTGATTTATTCTGGTTAGGTATCATCGGCTTACTTGCAAGTTTGTTAATTCTCTATTCCATAATGAAAGTGTTTATGAATGCTTTTTGGGGAGAAACTCTCCTAAGTGAAGAAGAAGAATACGGATCAACAAAAGGGGTTATGGTTGCAATCTCGATATTAACTTTTATAACGATAGCTCTAGGAATTGGGCCAGAATTTATTCAACCTTATGTAGACACAGCAGTAGAAGCGTTGATGAATCCCCAACTATATATTGATGCTGTCTTTGGAGGAAACGACATTCCATAACTTTCTTGAATGATTTATTGTAATCTATATAGTTAATAAAAGTGTTACATGCACTACCCTAGTACATTTTAAACATTTTTAAGAAAGGAAGTGCAGAAGTCATGCCATTTCAAATCTTAGTTAATATATTACTTGCATTCCTTTGGATTTTCTTCCAAGACAACTGGAGCTTCTTAACTTTTCTAGAAGGTTATATTATCGGGATATTCATTTTATTATTTACTCGACGCTTTTTTAAAGCACCTTTTTACTTGCTGTTTGTGTACGCCGCCTTTAAGCTTGTCTATGTTTTTGTACGCGAACTAATATCCTCAGCGATCACGGTAATACGCCAGGTTTTACGTCCAAAAATTAATATAACACCAGGTATATTCCGAATTGATACAGACTTAAAAGGAGATGTTGAAATTACGTTACTCTCCTTATTAATTTGTTTAACTCCGGGATCTGTCGTTATGGAAGTGACACCTGATGATAAAAGTCTTTATGTTCATGCCATGGACATACCTGACTCTAAGAATTCTGTGTTGAAATCGCAAAAAATCTTTGAGCGTGCTATAAAGGATGTGACAAGGAAGTATGTTTGATACATTAATGATCTTATCTCTAACAATCCTTACAGTAGCGATTCTCCTTAATCTATTTCGACTTGTACGTGGACCTTCCAATGCAGATCGCGTGCAAGCACTGGATGCCATTGGCATTAATTTAATTTCAGGTATAGCAATTTTCTCAGTGTTTCTCCATACGCACGCTTTTTTTGAGTTAATTTTGTTAATTGGTATATTATCCTTTATCGGAACCATCGCATTTGCACGATTTATTGAAAGGGGTTATGCTATTGAGCGCAAGCGCTGAAGTTATTGCAGGTATATTTATATTTGTTGGGACAATTATAAGTTTAATTAGTGCGATTGGATTAGTGCGCTTACCAGACGTTTATACACGTTCTCATGCAGGATCGAAAAGCTCTACCTTAGGAGTGTTGTCTGTTTTAGTAGGGACATTATTATACTTTGTTATATCAGAAGGATATTTTAGTATACGTCTCATTTTAGGTATAGTCTTTGTTTTCCTAACTGCCCCTGTCGCAGCCCACGTTATTTGCCGAGCTGCTTATCGATCGAATGTTCCATTAACGGAAACAAGTGCAGAAGACCAGCTAAAAGACTATTTTGAGCAACAAAGTAAAGAAGTGAATGAATAAATCGGAACTCAGGCATTCAATTAAGATTCCTATAGTTAGTATTACTAGCTTATCGGATTCCATTGAATGCTTTTTTTATTATGTAAGCTTGTTTCTTAATATCTATCCCATTCTCTTTTCACTTAAATATTGGATACATAGTTATGCGAAACACGGGTGAAAATAACGACAAGAAAGCGAGGTGAAATCGTGAAATTAAAAACACTACTACTAACATTGGTGTTGACGCTATTACTAGTACCTGTTACAGTTTCGGCACAAGACAAATATACGGTTAAAAGTGGCGACAGTATGTGGAAAATTGCGGTTAGATATCAGATAGGAGTACAAGAAATAATTAACGCAAATCCCCAAGTTAATAATCCTAATTTAATCTATCCTAATCAAGTTTTAAACATTCCGAATATTGATGAGCTAAAAGCCATCGAGAGAGAAGTTATCCGGCTTGTTAATATAGAAAGACAAAAGAATGGCTTACCTGCGTTAAAAGAGCACTGGGAGCTATCACGAGTTGCACGCCATAAAAGTAATGATATGAGTAATAAGGGATATTTTAGTCATACATCACCTACTTATGGAAGTCCTTTTGATATGATCCGCTCGTACGGAATACAGTATCGAAGTGCTGCAGAAAATATAGCACAGGGACAAAGATCCGCACAGCAAGTTGTTAACTCTTGGTTAAATAGTTCTGGCCACAGACAAAATATTATGAATAGAAACTTTACACACATAGGTGTTGGATTAGACAAGAATGGTTATTATTGGACACAAATGTTTATCGCTCAATAGTAAAGATTGGGGAGGATATACCTCTCCTCTTTTCTACCATTCTTTCTCAAATTGTCTCGTGCTTCGTAGTGTATTTGTATAGACTGGCATAAGATCCTTCTCTACCATTCTATTAATACATATGTTAAATTGTAACTATGTTTATAACATTTAACATATTAGGGTGATTGAGTATCAATCAATGGCTTTCCCTTACATTTGTATGAATAACTAAAATGAATGTATATACTTGCGTCATTTGGTAGTTGGTCTATATTAGGTATTATATTCTTTTCATTATTAATGATTTCATTATTAGTATTTATTTGGATGCTATTAAAAAATATTAGAGATTGAGATAGTTAAAAATATTTGTGTTAGCACTTCAATTGGCAGTTATATTAAGCTAGAAGATAATCGAGGCTAACTCTCAATAGTCAACTTTATCCTAAATTTTGCAGATGATAAATAAGCTTGATGAAAACCTAATGTCTACGGTTATCATCAAGCTTTTCTTTTTATTAATACTTTTTATTTACCACTTTATGATTCATCAGGTTAACAGGAATTAGGATACTTCTTCAATAATCCAGGTTACCCTTACGCAAATTCATAGATTCCCATTTAATTGCTTTTATCCTCTTCGATGGTCTCTACACTCTCTATCTTCGCATGTTGCACAATGGATTGAAAATCATTGCCTGATGGATTTTGGAATACATGTAATCCAAATTCGTCAGCTACTGCAAATAAATGATCAAATATATCTGACTGGATGGACTCATATACCGCCCATCTAATATCGTTCGTAAACGCATAGATTTCTAGTGGCAGTCCATGGTCTGTTGATGGAAGCTGACGAACCATCAGTGTAAGTTGTTGATGGATTCCTGGGTGATGCTTCAAGTATTGATGTATGTACTCTCTAAATACACCGATATTCGTTAATGCTCGTCCATTTACTTTACTATTACGATCGATTTCTTGTGCTTGATTATACTCTTGTATTTCCTGTTCTCTATTAATAATATAATCCTTTAACACATGAATCTTTTTGAAGTTTTCTATCATTTCAGGTGTACAAAATTGAATGGTATTACTATCGATATAAATAGATCTTTTTATACGACGACCACCTGCTGATTGCATCCCACGCCAATTCTTAAATGATTCTGAAATTAAAGCATAACTCGGTATCGTTGTTATCGTTTTATCCCAATTTTGTACCTTCACGGTAACTAGTGAGATATCGATAATATCACCATCAGCATCGTATTTCGGCATTTCAATCCAATCACCAACTCGTACCATATCATTAGATGTAAGTTGAATACCTGCCACAAGACCAAGAAGGGAATCTCGAAATACAAGCATAAATACTGCAGACAACGCACCGATACCACTTAGTAAGATTAAAGGGCTTTCGCCTATTAAGTTAGCAATAATTAAGATAATACCTATCACGATGAACGCAATGTTGAGTACTTGTAAGTATCCTTTAATTGGACGTGTTTTTGATATTTCATGCGTCTGATAAATATCATTCACTGCGGCTAGAAAGCTATTTATGACTAGTAAGCTTACGATAATCAAATAGACGATGGAACCTCTTTGAATCAATACTTCAAAGGATGGAAAAGCTGATGCAAAATGATAAATAATCACTGCTGGTACGATATGAGATAATTTTTGAAAGACTTTTCGTTCTAGGAACACATTATCCCATTTAACTTTATTGTTTTTTACAATATGAGTAATAATTCGAATAACTACTTTTTTCGTAATGAAATTGGCAATAATACAGAATATCGCTAATAATATTATTTCTGTTAAAACAGATAATATAGTCGTAACAGTAGGTGTTAAATCAAATTTTCCATAAAATTCTTTTATAAAATTCATAGTTCCTCTTCCTTTATGACATTCTCTTTATGAGCTTAACCCAAGTTATTTTATGTACTGGATATTACTTCTATTACTAAAAAGTCTAACAGTTATTAGTATAACATTGCAGTCTATTCATCTAAAATGATATGACATCCTAAGCGATGGTTTCGTTTAATGATAGGGTATGATTCATAAAGGAATGTGGCTTTGTCAAAAAAAATCTTCCCTCTTGAATAGTTAAGAGAGAAGATTTCATTAATATTAAAACTTACTTGTGTTCCATGGGGTACCTAACTTAGGTAGTGCCCAACGGTCAAGACCATACCAACCCGCTACCTTCCAAGCTAACACTAGCCATGTAGCAAGAATAAATAGAAGTGGATTAGCACTCAACGTACCTGCGAACAAGAAAGCAACATTCATAATACTTCCAAAAAAAGCTGCAATACCTGTTAAAAGGCCTAAAATTAAGCCTAAGCCTACTGCTATTTCACCAAAGACAACTAAATAAGAAAATACAGTAGCATTCGGTAAGACAATCTGTTCTAAAAATGTAGCATACCAGCCAGATACATCAGGACCTGCAGCTGATTTTTCAATTGCCCCACCTACAAATCCTTGGATAGCAGCTCCTGCATTCTCACCTATCCATGCATCGTTTCCTACTTTACCAATTCCTGAGCTCAACCATACATATCCAACGTATAGTCGAATGATCAACCATATCCACGCTGAACGTGTACTGTTAAAAAGATACATAGATAGGGGATTTTCTGGAATTACAATTTCATTTCCTGATTTAAAATTATTAGTTGCCATCATTTTTCCTCCTTTTATAAGGATGTTTGTATGAGAATATCTCTTTCACTCATTCCCTTTCCTGTTCTTAGAAAACGTTTTTTTTGGTACATCAAATGGGTAATACCTATGCTTTACATATTATCGATTTTTTATAAATGTTTTAGGAACGGCTCCACTGTATTTAGAACAGATATTATGGAACCTAGTCTACTTACCTAAACGAATACTATAGATTAATTGTTCATTAAGTAACTCTACAGAGGTTTCATAATCTTGTTTATGCCATTCTAATAACAACCCTAAAATAGCATTTGTTTGATAGCTGATTAGAAATTCAACTTTAAGGTTCTTATTATCATCTGTAAGACTCTTATTAAATGAATCCCTAACGAAGGAGTGAACCGTTTCAAACAGTTGATAATAATAAAACATTGGCGTCTTTTCGGAAAAAATTATTTGGTAGAAATCTTGGTATTGCTTAACGTGATGAAAAATCTTTATCATATCTGCTTGCACATTTTCAATTTTGAAATTCGTTTGATAATAAGGTTCTTCGTATGATTCTTTTAAGTCAGCAATAATTGTTTCCCAATAATCCTTTAATACGCCATGTACATCCTTATAATGCAAATAAAAAGTACCGCGATTTATTTTCGCTATTCGACATAGCTCTGTTATAGAGATATCCTCTAACGGTTTCTCTTTCAACAGTTTTAAGAGTGCTCTCCGAAGATTCTCCTGAGTTTTAATAATCCGTAAGTCTTTTTTCACTTTTGTCACCTCAGTTATTAGACAATATACACTATTATTGTTTATTATTCAACATTTGTTAACATTTTGTTGTTTGTGTTTACTTAACTAGTCATAGTATAATAATTAATGAACGAGTGTTCAATATCTTTTATAAAATTAGGAGGGGTTCCAATATGAAACTTGAAAACAAAGTAGCTGTTGTAACTGGTGCTGCATCTGGTATGGGTAAAGCTATTGCTGAGTTGTATGCACAAGAAGGTGCCAAAGTGATCGTGGCAGATTTAAACCTCGAAGGTGCAGAGGCTGTTGTACAAAACATTGTCGAAAATAATGGTGTGGCGAAAGCAGTTCAATCCAACGTAGCTAAACAAGAAGATATTGAAAACATGATTGATACAGCGGTAAAAGAATATGGCACACTTGATATTCTAGTGAACAACGCTGGTATTATGGACGGATTTGAGCCTGTGGGCGATATACAAGATGACCGTTGGGATTTAATTTTTGATGTAAATACCAAAGGTGTTATGAGAGCAATGCGTAAGGCAGTTCCTATCTTTCTAGAAAAAGGAACAGGGGTAATTGTCAATATTGCTTCTACTGGAGGAATAAGTGGTGCGCATGCTGGTGCGGCATATGGTGCATCGAAACACGCTGTTATCGGTATGACGAAAAACACTGGCTACATGTACGCTGATAAAGGTATTCGTTGTAATGCAATTGCTCCTGGTGGTGTAGCAACAAACATCGCTTCCTCCATGCAAAACCCGAACCCAGTAGGTATGGAACGTTTGAAACCTGTTCAAGGTGTAATGCCAAGAATTGGTCAACCTGAGGAAATAGCTCAAGCTGCATTATTTTTAGCATCTGAAGATTCTAGCTTTATTAATGGAACTGTACTTACAGCGGACGGTGGCTGGACAGCAGCATTCTAAAATAATTGTAAACGAACTTTCTCAACCCGTTTGAGGAGGTTCGTTTTCTTTTCCATTCTATTAACTTATCTCCTCTTTTCATATGGCCATCCCATCGATTTTATATAGTTCCTTTTATCTAGATATATGATATGATTAAAACATAATATCAACATATTTCCCTAAACAAACCGGTAATTTTTATTACTTTTAGTATAAAATACAAGTATTGGATGTTAATTACTACTATTAGCTTAACTATACTCCTTATAATGAAGGAAGGAACATCATGAAACGAAATTTAGTAGTTATCTATATTTTAATAATGATATCGCTACTGCAAGCATGTTCTCACCCATCTAATTCCGAAGCTAATTTAGCGGAGAACGGGACGTTAGATTTAACGGAGTGGCAACATGAAGACACAGCCGTAGAACTTAATGGCCAATGGGAGTTTTATTGGAATCAATTACTTGAACCAGAAGATTTCAATTCTAACTCTTCTATAGAAATGACAGATTACATGTATATGCCTAGTAACTGGTATAACTATGATTTTCAAGAAGAGCCCTTACCTAAAGATGGCTATGCTACTTACCGACTAAATGTCAATTTAAAGGAACACCATGATATATTGAGCCTGCATTTACCTAATATGTTTTCTAATTATAAACTATGGATTAATCGTACACTTGTAGCACAGAGCGGAATAGTGGGAACAAGTAAACAAAACACTGTTCCGAAAAAAGAAACCAAAGTTGTCCATTTCAGCCCAAACGGCAAAAACTTCACGATTACGTTACAAATATCAAATTACCATGATTATGCAGGTGGCATGTGGGAACCAATCGTGATGGGAAATCAACAGATTATACAGAAAAACTATCTCCACTCAGTTATTTTACAGTCAGTGCTTCTCGGTATACTGTTATTGTCTGGCTTGTATCATATTGGTTTAAGCTATTTCCGAAAATCTGAATCGTATTTCTTTTACTTTGGAGCATCCTGTCTAGCTATGGCAACCCACTACTTCTTAAGTGGAAATATCCTCTTCACTAAAATTTTCCCGAATATCAATTGGGAATTAGTTATGAAGATGGAGTATATAAGTTTATACATTAATCTTCCCTTATTAAGTATGTTTTTATATCGTCTCTTTCCACAAGAAAGCTCGAAATTATTTACTAAGTTTGCCATCGCGATCTCCAGTCTATATACAATACTTACATTAGTGACTAACGCTAAGGTTTATACACATTTTTTAACCCTTTTCCATATCCCTCTTTTTATCGGAGTAATCTATGCACTTATTGTTGTAGTTAGAGTAGTACTCCATCGTAGGGAAGGCGGAATTTATGCATTAATTGGTATTTTCGGATTGATGACAATGATTGTAGTCGATATGACTCGGTTCTTATTTAATTATAACGATTTGTACCTTTATCCTTTTGGCGTGTTTATTTTTGTTATTTGTTTATCCTTTTCACTATCCAAAAGACTCTCAACTTCACTTGACTTATCTCAAGAGCTCTCAATAGACCTAAAATATCTGAATGAACAACTTGAGGAGAAAGTAGAAGAACGGACAGAACAAATTCTCCAATCGAATAGAAAATTAGAGAAATTAAATTCACGATTGAAAAACATGGCATTAATTGATGGATTAACGCAGATTCCTAATCGAAGACAGTTTGACTCATTAGCAGTTAGAGAATTTGAAAAGTGTAGAGAAAGCAACGAACCATTCTCTCTTATCTTTATCGATATCGATAATTTCAAGCTTTATAATGACCATTACGGACATCAACGTGGAGATGAGTGTCTCCGTAACGTTGCCGACACATTAGACCAGACTGCATCTTATTTTCCAGACGCTTTTACTGCAAGATATGGAGGAGAAGAGTTTGTTTGTATTTTGCCTAAATATGACCAAAAGCAAGCAATCATGATTGCAGAAAAAATGCGCCATCGAGTTCAACGCCTTCAGATTCCTCATGCGAAATCTACCGGCTCTACAGTCGTGACGGTTAGCCTAGGTTTAGCAACTGTTCTACCATCTGAAGAAATGACGTTGGAAGCGTGTATGAACTTGGCAGACCAAGCTTTATATGATGCAAAAGAAAAAGGTAAAAACCAAGTAATTTATTATCCACAATCTATAGACCAAAAAGAAAAAGACTTTCCAAAACAATAGGAAAGTCTTTTTCTAATGGAATTAAATCTCTAATTTTATTCTGTTATCTGACGGATCTTGAGTAAAATAATGTCCATTCTCCTCTTCTATTTTCGCTCCAATTTGTTTCAGTCGTTCAATTACCTCATTTCTTTGTGGCTCATTCGGAAGCGTAATCGTATAATGTTTTAATCCAACACTGTTGGATGCGGGAGTAGGAGCACCCACCCCATTCCAAGTATTGAGTGCAATATGATGATGATACTTCGCATCTGATATAAAAATAGCCTGGTTGCCATATCTTGTTACAACTTCAAACCCTAATCCTTTCGTATAAAACTCTTCAACCTCTGGCAGATGAGCAACATGTAAATGAATATGTCCCATTACCGTATCTTCAGGTATCCCATTCCACTCTTCATTTTTTGCGGCAGCTAGTAAATCTTCAGCGTCCAGTGGATCCACCGTCATTTCAACTTGATCATTGTCCCAATTCCATTCAGCTGGCTCACGGTCTCTATATACCTCAATCCCATTTCCATCAGGATCTGAGAAGTAGATTGCTTCACTAACCTGGTGATCGGACGCACCTAACTCTACCCCTAAAGGTACAATATGTTTGATAAATGTCGCTAAGTCGGATCGTTCAGGTAGCAAAATAGCAAAATGATACAAACCAGTCGTTCTACCTTGCTTAGGATTCACTCCTTCTGGTTGCTCGATAACAAGCAGTGTATTCGTACCATCCGCAGTAAAATGAACCATTTTATCCAGTTCTTTTAATACTTTCAACCCCAATACTTCCTGATAAAACGTTAAGGAACGCTTTATGTCCATCACATGAAGATGAACACTGCTTACATACATCGTTGGCTTTTGATGAAAACTCATAAAATGAGCCCCTTTCTAACATACATGGTAGAGAAAACATGTTATTATTTCACTATATTCTTTCCCTAATTGGATAATTTTAAAGCAAGAGTAAATAAATCTCTGTGTAATATAACGGGTAACAAACAGGAGGAATTACATGCATACATTTACCGTGATTGGTGGAGGCATTGCGGGAGCGTCAACAGCCTACCACTTAGCAAAACTAGGCCATGGCGTTACTGTTTACGATCGATTTGATGAAGGACAAGCTACATCAGCGTCCGCTGGTATCATTTGTCCATGGACGAGTCAACGCCGGAACAAGAAATGGTATCGACTTGTGCATGAAGGTGCTCGGTATTATCCTTCCTTTATAGATGATTTAGAGAGGCTTACAGAGCGACAGACAGGATACTCGAAAAACGGCGCAATTTGTATGTTTAAAGATAAACACATACAACAATTAGCATTTGAACGAATATCAAAAAAGAAAGAAACGGCACCTGAAATGGGTGAAGTAAAAATGTTATCTGATGTGGATCAACGTTCTTTGAATCCCTTTTTGACCTCTTCTTATCCTTCCGTTTTTGTAGAGGGTGGTGCGCAAATCAATGGACAACAATTATTAACTGCACTAAGGGAAGGAATTTCACATTACGGAGGTAAGTGGATTCAAAAAGAGGTAGATCCTGAAAAAGTTGAAGGAATAGTTATTTATGCCGCTGGTGCATGGGGTAGAGAGCTAGTTCGGGAGCCACGTATTCAACATCAGAAAGCCGAGCTCTTACATATCGAAGTAACCCCCGCTACTCACCATCCAACACCTGTAGTAATGGGACTAGGACCTATGTATATTGTGCCAACTGGTGCAAATACGTACGCAATCGGAACGACCCATGAAGATACGGAAAGTTTCGATGTGCAGTCGTCAGAGGAAAGTAAAAAGTATTTGCTCGAAGAAGCTAAAAAATACTTTCCGGATTCTAGCTTAGCAATTAAAGGTATGTCTGTCGGTTTACGGCCGTTTACACGAGACTCTTTACCTTATCTTGGCTGGGCGACCGACAATATATTTGTTATTAATGGGTTAGGATCTTCTGGATTAACAGCAGGTCCTGTCATAGGTAGAGAAGTGGCAGCTTATTTAACCAACCAGGCAACAGCTATCCAGATAGAGGATTATGCTTATATCTAATATTTATTTTTGGAGGAAGATAAACCACTTCCTCCGTTATTTATTCTATAATTTCTTTTCCTCATTAAATAAAACATTTTACAAGTATTTACTTCAACCCTTTTAAATTGCGAATTTGCATTTTTCAAAGAACGGACCTCATATAATTATTATCTAGTTCTTTTACAATCTTTCTTACATTCTGAATAGATCGTTTTCTTCCCAAATGTTGTAACTGTCTTCAAAACCGTACCACAAAAAGCACATACTACTTCCCCATTGTTACTCTGTATTATTCTTTTCATATGCTTCTCCTTTAAAATGTTTTGTATTATTATAGCATCACCCTATCATAAAATACAACATAAATATTAATAAGGTTGTGTTATATATATTTTTTAAATATATAATATAATTAATTCTATTTTAAACATGAAAAAGGACCCCTTTAATAGAGATCCTTTTCACCTTAATTATTCACTCGTTTACGATAAATTGCTAACACATATAACAACAAACCTACAGCAATGAAAATCGCACTTAAGAATAAGTAATGATAGATATTCGTTGCCGTTTTAGGAAGCTTTTTATTAGAAGTCTGACCTTCAGCTTCATTATTAGAATCGTCTTCTGTTGATTGTTCAACTCCTGTAGAACTCACTTTGTCTATCTCCACTGTTTGATCGGTAGTTGGTTCTTCGTTTCCTGGAATCCTAGGAGTGTCACCAACTGGTTCATCTGCAGGATTAGGTATCTTTAATTCTGGGTTGTAAGGTTCATCTTCCATGTCACCTTCTGAAATAGAATCTTCCCCTCTTACTAACGACCAGATAGAGCTTCTAGTTTCTCCTGAATACTCGTCAGTTAAGGTAGCATACCAGAAATAACGCCCATCCTCTGTTAAACCTTCCCATATTGTTTCTGCAATACCACCACTTGGAACATTATAGACAGTATCTATTTCGTTATTGGTATAAACGTTCACTGTAAACGAATCTGTTGCTACTAGTTTTTCTTTTGGTGTTAAGTCTAAATCAATCGTAAACTCATCTTTTCCTGGATATTGATCTGTATCATAATAATTATAATCGTCTAAATATGGTGAATACGTATTAACATATATTTGGTTATTTGACGTATCAAAATGTAGCAAGCGCATGTAGCCTTGTCCACCTTCAGGTCCTGCCTGATAATCAGCAAGCATTTGATACACTCTTCGATCTACAACGCCGTCACCGTCATCATCAATTTCATCAATTAACGTTTGTGCCTCATGATAGTGACCTGATAGCACTGCGATGACATTTTCATTTGGTAAAACGACTTCCTGATACAATTTTTCTCCTAATGGATGACGAGTACCTGTTGCTTGTAAATACTCATGGAAGACTAGAATCCCTGTTCGATCAGGATGCTGTGCTAATACTTCATTCATCCAAGTAATTCCATCATCCTCTATTCCCCATCCCAAATATACAAAAATGTAATCATTACCTGCTGCAGAGATTAAATCATAGTGGCCTCGATTGTTTAAATAGGAGCCACCGTAATAAGAATATTGATTAAATCGTTCTTCACCAAAATACTTGTAATACTCTGTATAATCATTATCCTTTTGATAAACGTCATGATTACCTGCCAAAACTCCATATGGAATTCCTGCCTTATCCAAGGTACCCATATATTCATCTGCATGAATCCACTGATATTCTTGGTCAGACTCATCAACTAAATCTCCACTATGAATCACGTATTCGATTTTCATTTCGTTTTTCTGTGCGGCAATCCATTCCGTTTGACGGTCAAAAATATGAGGATAGCTTTCGGCATAATATTGCGTATCCGACATCCATACAAAGGTATAGTCATACGCATCACGGTCTTCTGGGATTTCATCTTGTACAAGTGCATGAATTTTATGGTTTTCACTATAATCACCTACAAGCATTTCTCCGCGGAGGATGAAATCATTTTCGCCTGCAATTTCATAAGCAACTAAATCCCATTGGGAACGACTAAAATTCCATACGTACATCGATACTTTTCTACCTTCAAGAGAATGCCCTGTCCATTCCAGTTCTACCGTATCCTCAGCTTGAATCGAATCATCTAGTGTAATGTCAAAACGATGATAAGGAAAATTCTCTGTATCTCTCGTCATGAGATATTCTCCGTCTTGTTCACTTGTTAAACTCGTTTCTTCCTCTGTGAAAATCCGATCCTCCACTCCTAGTTCGAGTGTTGCTGGAGGTTCTGTCGGAGCAGCTCCTTGGTAAGATTGTACATAGGCCATATCAGAAGGTTTATACTGATATGCTTGATAAAAGCTTACATGTACGTTATCTTCCATAGGATCATTTACTAGAAGGCGAAGTGTTGGATCTCCTTTCTCTGCATCTGTTAATTGATCAGAAATAACCGGATGTTCATCTGCGGTAGTAAAATGTAATTCCTGTACTGATTCATTACCAACATGATCGATTGCTGTAATAGTAACTGTATGTTCACCTGGCTTTAGAGTTCCTGAGGAAGTTGCATATGGTAATTCAATCTGTTCACCATTTAATGTCGCTTCATACTCCATCACACCAGCAACTTCATCGATAATTTCCGCGTCGATAACGAAAGTTCCCTTGTAGAATTCTCCATCTTCTATGTTGAATTCAATTGTTGGTGCAGTATTATCGACCATTACTACTTCGCTTAAGGTTTGATGTGAACCCTCTAATTCGAGTACATATTCACCATCTTCCAGTTCCTTAGTATCCCAAACATAAGCGATAGAATTAGTATGCTCGTCTGTTATTTGAAATGTGAAATCTTCAAATATTCGATACGTACCATCATCACCCATATCGTAAACAACCGTTGGATCAGCTTTATTTGGATCATATAACACTGTACCATCTGCAAGTACTAAGCGTACATTTCTTAAATTATAATCATCTCTGTTTTCTCCTGGATCACCTTCCCACGGAGAAGCCTTATTTCCAGCTCTAATCGTAATCGTATTACTACCAATAGATAATAATTCTGGCTCAATAGGGACACTAATTGTTTCCCATTCTGCCATCCAATCGTCAAAAATATGAATAATTTGGTCGCCAATCGTTACCCCATTTTGAAAGTAGGTGTTAATTCCACTTACTTCGTAAGCAAAATAGGCAGGATGTTCTAATGCATAAAACGTATTTTTAAATTCCTCACCATCTACACGCATCTGTAAGTCACTTGGTCTATCGTTGTTAGATGTTCCCTTCAATGTATACGTTCCACCAATGACTTGGTTTTGTTCTACATTCAAACGTAGTGATTCATTACTTACGTTACTCTCAACAGAAACTATTACTCGATCCGTTGTAGTAGTATGGGTTCCATCTGAGGCTTCAAAATAATACTCAATCTCTGTAGCACCTATGATTTCTGGTGAATAGATTCTGTGTGAAAATTCCCCTTCTGTTTCTAATTGATGTAAGAGAGCTGTCTGAAATTCTTCCATTTTATCTGTACGATAATGAACCGCAACACTTAACAATTCTTCTTCATCCGCTGCATAAGCTTTTAAGTCTAAGTCCTCTGTCTGTTGAATGGTAGTAATGCTTGTCCTGTCTTGGATACTTGGTGGATTACTGTCTTGTGTGATTCTTACAGGTTCAGATGGGACTTGATATGTTTCTACCCTACCCGGTGTAGCATCTTGCACTCCTGCACTCATTTTCTCCATTATATTAGAATCGTCTGTTGGAAACTTATAAATAATTCCTTTATCTGGAGCTGTATCACTTACTGATTCATCATCATTGTAATAAGCAATCGAATACTCTTTTCCGATATTAGAGGCGATAATCAGACCTCTCATACTACCGTTTGCCATTCCGGCAGAATAAATTCTAACAATATCTTTATTTTCCACTAGATTTGAGCCATAGTTTTCATTAAAATCTGCTACGGTACTATCATTATTTTGTCCATTGATAATCCAAAAAACTAATGTTTCTCGTGCTGGAATTACAACATTATATGGAACAGCTGGCCATAACACATCACTAGCTGGATCATTCCCATAACGATACTGAATCGTATAGTGCTCAAGTGATGTTGGTTGATCTGTATTGTTATACACTTCAATAAACTCATACCCATCTGCCGAACCTACATTGGTAGAATCCGGAACAACCTCTGTAACGAGTAATTTAGGTAATTGTTGAGTATCAATGTCTAATGTTTTGGTGCTGATGGTTACAGGTTCAGTAGTGGAAGAATTGAATCCATCCGAAGCTTCTATATAATAAGTAAGATCCGATGCTACAAATTCTCCAGGAATAACAGCAGTAAAGATTGAAGGAGAATCTGCTGTATTTCTCATCGTTAAAGTACGATAATCATCTCCTGCATCCTCTTTCACATACAACGTTGCTGTAGGAATAGTTATATCATCCGTAATTTCTGCTTCAATTGAGATAGATTGATACAGTTCAGTACTAGTTACAGGTTCATGTACAATTTTTGGTGCCTCCGTATCTGTTTCTTGCTCTGGTAACTGAACAACTTCTTTTGGCACTTGACTCGTCTCTATTTCTCCAGGTGTTGGAGTAGCCAATGTTTTGTATTTTTTCATTTTTGTATCATTTAATGGATATTGGTAGTGAATCGTTTTTCCGTTGTTATCATTATCTGCACCATCATAATCTGCATAAACAACTTCCTCGCCTTGTGCGTTCTTTAAAACGAGAGCGCGATTCCCACCATTTGCAAAGCCAGGAAATACACTATCTGTCACTTGCACTACTTGGTCCTCAGTTAAATTCACGGAGAATTCTGCGTTAAAATCCTCTAACGTGTTATTGCCATTGTTATACCAGAAAACGAGCGTTTCTTTCGGCTCAATAGTTACATTTGGTACTTGAAATAGCAATTCTCTACCAGAATCCGTATAGTAATAAATATGCGCATACTGACGTAATGATAGCGGTTGGTTACTATTGTTATAAATTTCAAAGTATTCATAGAAATCCGTTCCTGGACCTTTGGAATTGGGTGCTAATTCTGTAATTAATAAAGGTGGGATGGATTGATAATCTTCCTCTGAAAGTTCTTTTGCTTCTATTTGTATCCGAATTGATGCTTCGGGATATGTAGTTCGATAATTCCAATCTACTGCTTCCATATAATATTCTAGCTCTCCAGCCTTTACATTTTGTCCGGGAATAACTGCTTCATATATATTAGATTCTTTGTGATCAAAGCTCGTTACTTGAAAGCTCTGATCTTTTGACTGACGGTAATATAGAAAACCTTTTATTTTTTCTTCATCATCAGTCAGATTTGCTTGGATAATGATTTCTTCCCCTTCCAATGCGCTAACTACTGGCTCATGTTCAATAACAGGTGCTTCATGAGCTGCAATCACTACGTTATTCTCCGGTATTTGGTCACTAGTTATCTCACCTGGAGTTGGGTTAGTTGATTGCTCATAAACTAGCATTTCTTTTTGTTGAGCCTGATATTGATAGGTTACTGACTTTCCAACTTGAAAATCTGCTGTAGCATAAGACGCTACTACTATGTCTGTCCCATTTTCTTTTATGACAACGCCACGATTGCCTTGATTAGAAAAACTCGTTCCCTCATATTCTACTACCTTGCTTTCATCTAATTGAGTACTATAATGTTCGTTAAAGTCTTCGAGTTCTAATCCATTTGAATTGTTCCAAAAGACAAGTACTTCTCCTGGTTGAATTGTCTTATTTGAGTAAGTAAAGGCTCTATCATTATAACTACTATCTGTACTTCTTAAGTAAATATCGACATAATCTAGTGAAATAGGTAAATTACTATTGTTGAATACTTCGAAAAACTCAAAACGATCGGCACCCGTATTATCCGGAATAATCTCTGTAATCAGTAATAACGGATTTTCGTTTGGGTCTTCTTCCACGTTTGTAGGTTCATCTAGATCTTCTTCAGTTATGGTCCCTTCCGGATTATCAGTAGGAACAGGTGGTGCTAACTTTTCTTCTACTGTTATTTCAGCCTGTTTTGAGAGTGGTTTTGTTTCTTCATTTAGGTCTGTGGTAGTTTCAACTGGATTATTTTCTGTAGTGTTTTCTACTATGGGTTCACTTGATATATTATTACTCGGCGGTGGTGCTTTTTCTACTACCTTTTCTTGGCTATTATTCATTTCTGGATTATCTTTGTCCATTTGTGGCTTACTATGATTATTAACTGCATCCTCCTCTTCCTTTTTTTCACTTTCTTCGATTACTTGTTCTTTCATACTAGTAGGTATTGTAGCTAAAACTGGAGCTGGAAGTAAATGTGTAAATAGCAAAAGTCCAATTAATGCAATCGATATCTTCTTTAAAAGCTTCTTTCTCTTACTCAATCCGCTCGCCTCCTCATTAAATGTATAGATTCTACTTCAGCATAATCTAGTACTATTAATAGACGGTAAAGAGTAGGTAAAGAGTCTATCAAATTTATGTAAAACAATTTTAATAGAAAAAGCAAAAAACATCCTAAGATTTTACTTAGGATGTTAGATGGTGACTTATTGTCCTTGAATGCAAGTTTCAATTCGTTTTAATTTTTTTAGCGGAGACTGTTTTTCATATGGTTTGGTAATAATAGTAGGTAGTTGAGCGTTAAACAACTCGAAAATCTCCTTAAGTTTATCTACAACTTGTTGTTCTGCTAACTCCTTTTGATTCTTCAGTTTCAATTGAACAACAATCCGATCTCTTTCAGTCTGGATAACTCGATATTCTTCTATGTCATCTGAAGCAGCCATAACGGCACGCCGTATAAAATCCGGAAAAATGACAACAGTACTTTTCCCAGTCAGAGATGATAATCGAAAAATATCATCACTTCTACCTTCGATAGATTCAATGGACGTCATGACAGAGCCACAGCTACATGGTTCTTTTGCTAATGTTAATATATCGTTTAATTCATATCGAATCATCGGCTGCGTTGTTCTTTTAAAATCTGTAATTATTGGAGAAAATCTTAATTTTTCCTTATCTAAAAACTTCTTTTCTATTAACATAATATCTTCATTTAAATGAAGCGTACCGTGAGAACAAGTATGAGCGATAAAACCTTCTGTCGCCTGATAAACAATATCTAATCGCAAATTAAAAATTCCTTCTATGTATTTTTTATCTACAGGCTCCAAAACTTCCGCGACAGAAATCATTTTTATCGGAGCAACCTGTAATTCACCTGATTGCTTTGCTGATGCTAGCATTCTTAATAAGGATGGAGGAGCAACAATGATCGTTGGTTGCAGTTCATTCAAACGTTCAACATGAGTCTCTATTGGCTCTATTAAATCAAAAAAGGAGAATTGAATTGTCCGTGATTTAACAGATTCATATAAATTGCTGTTTGCACGTAGAAAGAATGCTATTTTTTCACGAGAGAACAAGCCACGTGGCAATAATTTAGCTAAAATCACTCCTGCCCATTCACTCTGTTCTTGTTCCGAAACAAGAAAAATACCGCGATTTCCGGATGTCCCAGATGACAGGCCAACAGTGACATCATCAATTTGCGCCTTGAAATTTCTCGTTTTCTCTGCCTCTAATGCTAGTTGCATCGCCTCTTCTTTACGAATTCCCTTCGTATTAAGTGAATCAAAGTGTTCCATCATAATCGTTTTATTCATGTAAGACAGCTCTTCCCAATGATGAGTAGCTAACTGTTCATGGAAATACGGGGAATGGTTTCGCACAAATTCCAAATGTTTGTCCACCTGCTGTTGTTGCCAACGTTCTAGCTCTTCTCTTGTTATAAAAGTCTTTCTTTTTGTTTTCATATAGGATAGAACGACATTCAGTTTCTTTTTCATGATAAAACCACCTGACTATAGTTGCTTCATTACAACTCGTTCCACTAATGACCAAGGAACGAGCTTCTTTGCGTAATAAAGTGCTTTTGTACCTTTGCCAATTGGGTAGCGTAATTTAGGTTTTTTTAGACGGCTAATTTTAGCTACTAAATCGGCAACCTCTTGCGGATTGGCACCACCATCCGCTGCACGTCTAGCATAACGGAGAACCGATTCCTTTAATGCATCTTCCTCCATATCCGTTGGCTCTATTCCCGCTAATCCTTTCTCCCATATTTTCGTTTGATAGGATCCAGGTTCGACCAAGGAAACATAAATATTTTTTGGAAGTAATTCGATTCGCAAGCTTTCGCTAAAGCCTTCCAAGGCAAATTTCGACGAACAATAAGCAGACATGCCAGGAAGTCCAATTAGTCCACTAACACTACTTATATTAATAATATGGGCTTTCTCTGACCGTTCCAGCAACGGAATCAATTGCTTTGTCACTTGAAATGTCCCGTCAACATTGACATCCATCTGCATCTTCCAATTGCTATACGTTAAGTCGGACACAAAGCCTCCTTGACAGAAGCCAGCGTTATTGACTAAAACATCTAGTCGCTTAAATTCTTTATCTATGTAATTTCTTACGTTTTCGATTTGCTCAGAATTCGTGACATCCATTTGCAAAATCGTTAATCGCTCTGCTATTTTTTTATTCTCTGCATCTTTACGTAAATTATCTGCTGTTTGCAATGTCCGCATTGTTGCGATGACGTGTATTCCTTGTTCCAATAACGTGAGGGCCGTTAAATATCCAAAGCCACTACCTGCTCCGGTTACTAATGCTATCTTCATGACTTATCACCTCCATCCCACTCCCGACAATGCAGCGGAATCATCTTTACTTCCTTATTTTGCAGATAAAATGTATGTAATTTTTGCACTGTTTGCCGATAGTCCTCAGAGTTATCTAAAATAATCCCTGCTATAGGATTCGCTAATTGATGATAGCGAAAAGCATCACTATCCCAGACTGCATCCGCAATAATAAAATATTGTTGATTTTGAGATTGAATCAGCAAACCAATTTGTCCTCTCGCATGACCTGGTAATTCTACCGCTAAAATAGAACGATCAGCAAATACATCGTACACAGTATGGTTCAATATATTTAAGCTGGTGTTTTCCACAACCTCTTGTTGCGCATGTGAACCATCCTCTAAGAAAATCGTACGCTTATGAAAATCCTCAGGTAATAACATCGGAACGAAGCCTGCAAGCAATGCTCTAATCCCTGTTTTTTCCCGCACATAGTGATACCCTTTCGATAAACAAATAAATTGTGCATTCGGGAAGTCTTTCAGGCCAGAAATATGGTCGGCATGAAAATGAGTAATTATAATATAAGATACATCTGCTGCCTCTATGCCTTCTGACTCCAGTTGTTTTTTAGCACTTTGTTGTAGGTCAAAAATTACCGGAGTTACCCTCGCATAAATCGAATACGGAAACGGGGTTGTCGCCTGTAAAAAGTGCTCAGAATATCCCGTATCCACTAATATAATCCCTTTTTCAGGATGTCGAATAATCGCAAAATGCGCTGGGAATGCAATAGAATGAAAAGGTTTCTGATTGTTCGTTATTTTTTCTATTTGTTTGCAATAACCTGCTGTCCTTAGGTCAAACTCTACATTCACCATTTGTCTCTAACCACCATTTAGAAAATAATTGGATTCCTTCTTCAACACTAATTTCTGGTTGATAGCCTAACTCCTGCTCTGCTTTATCTATACTAATTGTTTGTGAGGAAGATAAAACAGTAACAGAATATCTAGTAAGCATTGGCTCCTCTTTACTACGAAATAATTCAGCTCTCTTCTCCATTAAATAGGCTATGCTGTATGCAAGTCGATAAGGGATTTGCTTATAATGAAAATCCATTTTTAATTCATTAAACAATCTACCAAGTACATCCTTTAAAACAACACTTTCGCCATTAGATATGTTGTACTTTTTCCCTAATGTCGCTTTATTAGAATTCATACACAAAATCAGTGCATCGACCACATTTTCAACATATGTCAAATCGATTCTTGCTTTTCCTTGATGGATTATCGGAATAAACCGTTCCTGATTCGCACGAATGAGTCGTGGAATAATCGCTGTATCTCCTGGTCCAAAAATGGCGCGTGGTCGAATCGTTATGACTGGTAGTCCATCTTGAAATGCTTCATCTATCCGTTTTTCTGCCAAATATTTGGTCTCGGCATAATGATTGAGGAACTTGGATGGCAATGCATCATCTTCCTTTACATCTAGTCGATCCTTAGTATCAAAGTATATACTCGGAGTGGAAACGTGGATTAATCGCTTCACATTATGTTGCTTACACGCCGAAATAATGTTTTCCGTACCGAGAACGTTCGCTTCATAGAATGCTTCATATCTTCCCCATGGAGAGGAAAGTGCTCCACAATGAAATACATAATCTATTCCTTCAATTGCTTGTAGAATCGTCTCTTTATCTCGGAATTCTGCTTGGATAAATCGAATTCCCTCTCGTTCTAACACCGAACCTTTTTCTTCGTTTCGTCCCATTATTGTTACATCATACGACATGGAATGTAGTCGCCTTGCCAATGCACTTCCTAAAAATCCCGTTCCACCTGTTATGAATACTTTCATTACCTTCACCCATCCCATGATATATCGTAAGTCGTTGCTTCCATTGTAGATATTTTATGTTTTCTAGCCAATCGCCAAAATTGATAATAAGAAAATACTTGCTTCCAAAATGGCTTTCTATCCTCTTTATCCCAAACTATATCCTTACCTTGAAACAGGGTTTGGAGCGTTGAAGTAACTCCATTTTTTCTTATATTCGGGAGAAGATATAACAGAATAGGGAGCGTCATCTTCATCGGTTCCTCTTGAGGTTTCAGAATTTTATCGCCTTGTCCAAAAAAAGCTTGTACAAGCGACCGATTTCGAAACAAGTGAATACCACTAGTCAGTCGCGGATTACATTCAATTGCAAAAACCTCGCCGCTAGGATTCACCCTAAAATCAAAAGCAATTTGGCCGCTAAATTTAAAGTTTTTTACAAATGATGTTACCCAGCTGTTTATTGCCTCATGATAAACGGATTGAAATTGAATCGTTGCACCATCACCAGCATGAAACTTACTTTCATAGACAGCATGGGCTAGTAATTCTCCTTCTTTAACAATACTATAAGAACAAAATTCTGTTCCTTCTATGTAATCTTGAATCACCCAAGGATTCTTAGTATTTATGTGTAGCTTATCGATGTTTTGATTATCTAATTTCACGACATTAGTTGAGAACCTACTAAATACAGGTTTTGCAATTTTATTATCTACATCTTTCAGCAGTCTTTTATCTGTACAGAGATTTGTAGCAGGAACCTGTAATCCAAACGATTTAGCTAATTCTATAAATTGATATTTATGATGAAGACCAGCCAATCGAGCGATACTCTCGCAAAAGACGGATGTATACGCTTCTAACTCTTCTTTATATTGCGCAATATAAAAAATCTCTTCACAAGTAGGGATTAGTAAGTCAATCTCATATCGTTGAATGAGGTCTATTAATCTATGTATAAATTTAGTAGTCTCTTGCTTCGCTGCTGGGATGACCTCGTATTTCTCAACCCACTTCGTATAAAACCCGAGCGCAAAAGGAACAGAGTCTACCGCATACACTGTGCAACCATGGTTTGCTAGATTCTTCATTAGCTCAAGTGTTGCAGGTGCTCTAGCCCCAGTTACGAGAATTCGTTTAGTAGTCAAGAACGATTCCTCCTACAGATAAACCAGCAGAAGTCCCAAGTAACATAATTGTATCACCTCTTTGAATGTCGCCACGCTGAATCGCTTCATGTAGCGCAAGCGGAATGGAAGCTGCGATTGTATTACCATAATTCTCAATAACATTAACTAGTTTATGAGCTGGAATACCGAGTTTCTTTCCTATTAGTCTCATTGCCATCCCACTAGCTTGATGAGGGACAACTGCTTTCAAGTCCTCCATTTGTAAATTCGCCGTCTCTAAAAGCTGGCTAACAAATGGTTGTATGACTCTAGCACTTAATTTATATATCTTTCTTCCATTCATATCAAATAAGTTATCTTCCGGATCATGAGGGAAATTCGGATGCAATCCTGTCCCTCCGCCGCGTATTTCTGTGTAGTGTGCACCTTCACTATAGGTTTCCATCTTAGATGCATATATTTTCGAAGCTTCCATTTTGTCTGATTGTTCAATGATACAAGCAACTGCAGCATCACCAAAAAGCACATAGCTTTCTTTTTGCTTATCATTTAGTCCAACTGATGCTACTTCACTCGATACAAGGATCGCTCTCTTATATGTACCACTATGAATAAGGTGAGATATAACATCCAATCCCGTAACAAAGCTTAAGCAAGTAGAATTAATGTCAAATGCTGGGATAGGTTTGTTTGGAGCCAGTTTTTCGTGGATGAGTGCCGCTGTACACGGAATAGCCTGTTCCATCGTTCCACTCGTGCAAATAATAGCATCTATGTCATCTAAAGATAAATCTGCTTTATTTAATGCTTTTACAATTGCTTGTGCTGCTAAATCAGACGCAGTTTCATTTTCTACATAGTGGCGTTGCTTTACTCCAGACTTCTTCTCCGTCCATCCATTAGGAAGACCTAATTTTTTATCGATTTCTTCCGATGTAACAATTCTTGTCGGAAGTTGTTTTTCCATACTTCTTATTCTAACATTTCTCATCTTTTTTCCGCCTTTGTTCTGATTATATGACATAACATCATAGATAATCATATCAAACAATCATATTTTTTAAAGATGATATTTTACAATCTAGTTAGTTTTCCAGCATAATAGTTATATAGTGATTACGTTTTATCGGAGGTTTACATGGTTATTCGTCTTTATGACTCACATACAATAAAACAACTCGATACAACAAATTACAAACAAGAGCATTTAGCATACTTGCAAGAATTGGTAAGGAATCAGCCGGCTGCTTATATCGATAATGTATCCGCAGAAATGCATTTGCTACAAATAAATGACTTGTTTTTGCCTGTAACCGTTATGAATACGGTTGATGATTCATCCTACGTTGTATCTCTATATAATCAGTACATTACCTATGCAAGAGAAGAATTGTGGGAACTTGGTAGTCCTCGCTTAGAATGGTTTTTGGACAAAGTTCTCACTGGCTTTGGACAAGTGCTAAAGTTTGGTGGATTAAATCAAACAGTCATTGTGAACAACTGGTTATTATCAACGAATCTTTACTATGATATGTCTAAAACAGAATTAAAGAAGATAACTGACTATCTAACCGAATGTTTTCCAAAACACGCAATTGTCTTTCGGTCTATATGTGAGAGTTTTGTTCCCGGAGTATACAATCATTTAAAAAATTTAAAGTATCAATCGGTATTAAGTCGATCCATTTTATTATTTGAAGCGAAATCGTTATCTGATTTAACACGGAGTCAACGAAAGCAATTAATAAGGGATAAAAAACTTATCGAGGAAAATGCCACATACAGTGTTAAGGAAATCGAGGATACTAAGTACTTTAAAAATATTGTAGCTATATACAATAAATTATATATTGATAAATATTCGAGACATAACCCGCAATTTAATGAATCATTTATTGCCACTGCTTGGGAACATAACTTTTTGAAAATGATTGGGGTATTTGATCAGGAGGATCATTTAAAAGGTGTGCTTGGATACTTTCAAATAGAGGATACGATAACAGCACCTCTATTGGGTTATGATACGAATGTTCCTCGGGAAGATGGATTATATCGAATACTCACGTATTTATTAACTTCAGAAGGATTTAAATTACAAGCAAATATCCATCGGAGCGCTGGAGTAGCAGACTTCAAAAAGTTAAGAGGATCCCGAAATGAACTGGAGTACATATTCTTCTATTCCAAGCACTTACCATTAAAACAAAGGTTGGTATGGAGGATTTTTTCATCGGTTTATAATAAAGTAGGCACCATGTTACAAAGGAAATTTAAGTTTTGATATTTAATGTAAGCAGGTACAACATTGATTGTTTGTTTATAATCAGTTCTTACTTATATAATATTAGTAATTACTTCTTTTATGAGGAGGATTTAATGTGCGTTGTGGAACAAAATACTTTGATGTTGAAATAGACGCAGAGAATATCAATCAAATAATGACTGTACCGGCAAGATCTCCTGCCGAAGCGAGAAAATTGGTCCGGCAAAAATGTGGATCAGATGTGCAAATACTTACGGTGAGAGAGAAGAATCGAAGATAGTCTATTTTTTTGTGGTTTGATAGATTAATTGTCTTAAACTAGTATCTTCCATTGGGGTATATGGACCATGTTTCTTTCTATAGACGCGGCGGATGAGCTATGGACCGTGACTACTTTCTATAGACCGTGGCAGGCGCGCTATGGACCGTGACTACTTTCTATAGACTGTGGCAGGCGCGCTATGGACCGT
Organism: Gracilibacillus halotolerans; assembly: GCF_014206945.1. Lineage (GTDB taxonomy): Bacteria > Bacillota > Bacilli > Bacillales > Amphibacillaceae > Gracilibacillus > Gracilibacillus halotolerans. Next base: position 87,683 of record NZ_JACHON010000002.1, on the reverse strand, counting down.
GACTACTTTCTATAGACCGTGGCAGGCGCGCTATGGACCGTGAATTTGTTATGCGTAAAGAGGGCTCTATCTCTTAGGTAAGTCCTTAGCAAAAGTTAGAGAGGATTATTAGAAATGACGAAAAAAATACGTCGAAGCATGTTTAAGCATATGTTTCTAGACTTTGAAAAAGAAGAAGAATGGTTAAATGCCATGAGTAAAGATGGATATGCATTACGTAACTTTGAAAATGGATACTACGTTTTTGAAACGTGTGAGCCGGGAGAATATACATTTCAAATTAGTCTTTTTCAACAAGATGATAAAGATAATGAGGACATGTTTCTTCAATCGATGAAAAAAGATAAAGCTACGTTCGTTACATCTATTCATAATTGGTATTACTTTAGGAAAAAGTCTTCATTAGGAGACTTCTCCATAAATACTGATTTAGAGGCTAAAAGTCGTTATTACAAGAAAATCAGTTTCGTTTGGTATAGTCTAGCTGTTATTTGCCTACTTTTTGCGATTATTGATTTTGTTGTTGTTACCACTATGAATATTGCGGATCAAGACTACTTATTCAATCTTTTCTTTCTAATACTCGGTCTAATTTTTCTACTCATTGCGTATTCACTAACGAAGAAGGTTAAGCGGCTAAAAAGTAAATGATATTAAAAATCTTGCTCCTACAACACATTATTGTAAGAGCAAGATACGTATTTATGATGAAGTTCTTTCTCTAAGACCCCTTTGGTAGGAGCTCTGTGTAACTTTAACTTTCTTCTTTTGCCATCTAACAAATAGGTTATTGGCTAACAGAGTTATAATGATAAGTATGGTTCCAAGAACATCAAACACTGTTACTTGATAGCCCTGATAAATGGAAACTACTAAAGTAGTTACTGGAACAAAGTTAATAAACAATAACGCATTAATTGGTTTCAATACAGATACCCCTTCGTTCCAACCAAGAAGTGCAATCAACCCAGGAAACACAATCATAAACAATAAATGAGGAGCAGTTGTTGTAACTACTTCTATCGAAGGGACTGAAACATATCCAATTAACGTCGCAACTAGGACGAACACTCCTGCAGTTAACGTACCTAGTAAACAAGTTAATGTGGAGTAACGTAATACTGACCAACCATTAAACTTGTCTCTTCCCATTGTATAAACTACCCAACCTACTACTGCCAAGAAAATAAGTAAGTTAGGAAAGATATCTTCTGTAGCTGTTAAAAAGGAACCAACATCCCCTTTTGTAATTACCATAAAAGCACCAATTAGAGCAATAATGACACACGTCAATGTAAAGGAGTGCGGACGTTTTCTAAAAAGCACCCAGATAATAACGATAGAAATCATTGGCATTAATGCCTCCATAATAGAAGCCACCATTACTCCTGGTTCTCCTAATAAATCTTCTCCCCAGAATATGAAAAGGTTATAAACGGTAAATGCCATTGTTCCATAAAACCATAGAGATAAGCCCTTCCCTTCAAGACGAAAAGCTTTTTTCCCTTCCTTCCACAAAAGCATCGTTACTAATATTACAGTTACTACACCATATCGAATCATCGTAAAATAAAAAGGATCAATATGATTAAATGCGGAATGAGCAACAGGAAACATTGCTCCCCATGAGACAGCCGCAATAAAACACAAAAAAGCTCCTACTAATACATTATTCTTCATGTTACTTCCACCCCCGTGCGATATATCTTTGCTATATCCATTATCATCCCACTTAGGTATCTTGTAAAATGAATAATAATGATTTACAGCCATCATTTATATTGATATCATAATACTAGAAAATAAAACCGAAGGAGGGTTTTAAAGTGGAGTTTAAAGATTTAGAGATTTTTCAGTTAGTCGCAGAAAAGGGAACGATTACTGGAGCTGCAAGAGAATTAAATTATGTTCAATCCAATATTACCTCTCGCATTCGTAAACTAGAGGCTGAAATGAAAACACCACTGTTTAACCGGCATCGACGGGGAATGAGTCTTACTCCTGAAGGAAAGCGACTATTAACCTACACTAGCAAACTATTATCCTTAAAAGAAGATATGGAACAGTCCGTTCAAACAGATCAAGAACCATCTGGTAAATTGGAGATTGGAACGATAGAATCCGTTATTCATTTGCCAAAAATCCTTTCGAGCTATGTGAAACAATATAAAAAAGTCGACTTATCTCTTTTTACAGGTGTTACGGAATCATTAGTGAGCGACGTCTTAAATCATAAATTGGATGGTGCGTTTGTAACCGAAAGAGACTTCCCTTCTGACATAATTTCTCACAACGTTTTTGAGGAAGAGCTTGTAATAGTATCTGATACGAACCTCTCAAGTGTAGAGGCGTTACAAGATAAGACGGTATTATGTTTTAGCGAAGGTTGCGGCTATCGTGCTCGACTGATGAATTGGTTTAAGGATCAACAGATGAAGCCGAGTAAAATAATGGAGTTTGGAACATTAGAAACGATTTTGCGAAGTGCTGTCGTGGGACTTGGCGTAGCTTTCGTACCGATTTCAGAAGTGAAGAAACTGCATGAAGAACGTCAATTATACTTTCATTCGCTTCCTGAACAATATAGTAAAATACGAACTGTATTTATAAGAAGAAAAGATACCCATTTAACACCTACCATTCAAAAATTTATCGATACAATAGAAGAAAACGAATTTACAATAGCAAGTATGTAAAAGAGCAGTCCATTAATATAAGCCGGACTGCTCTTTTAGATTTAGGCTAATTGAACATGAATAGACGCTACTGATTTAGAGCGAATCTTTTCTGCTAATTCTCCTATTAACCTATCATTTTCAATCGTTATCTCTTCCCCACTCTTCAGTATGCAAGTATATCTTACCGGCTTTACACCGATCTCTCCATACGTATTGTTTCGTTGTTTGTTTTCATACGTAACATCAATACTGCTAAATAATTTAAAACGTACATTGCCTTCCTCTGTAAATAACCAGCTTGGAAGCTTTGGATCTAATTGAAAGATAAGCTGCTCATTTTCATATCGAAATGGCTTTTGACCGACAAACATCGCAAACCACATATGCAAGAATTCAATAGTGGAACCACTTAATCTAGCAATAAATCCTTTGCCATGAATAGAAGGGTCTGGGTTTGCACTACTAACAATAAAGGATGAATTTTCTAGTATGCTTCTACCATAAACAGCCGGATCATGAAACACGACAAGGCCAGTTTTTATCTCTTCGAAAAATTCATCATATAGACCTGACTTTAACAGTTCTAACAAGTATTTATATGCCATATGAAGAAAGATTGACTCATTCTCCAACCATCCTGGTGTAAAGAATTTAGCTCTACCTAGCTCGATTGGTTCCTCTTTAATAGAAACACTTGTTTTATACATCCCTAGCTTTTTATCATATAAATCGGATTGCTTCACTTTTTCATAAATGGACCTCGCAACGTCTACATCGTTAGCTAGCTTCATTTGTTTCACTATTCCCTCTAAAAAAGGGAGAACAGCATGCGGGGTTATTTTTGTTACCGTCTTTTCTTCTGGAGAAAACTCTGCTTCAAAATAAAAATATGTTGGAACAAGGTCCTCACGAAACGACTCTACTGCTTGGATTGCTTGATCAACGATTTGACTCATTATTCGTATCTTATTCAGCGCCTGTTTGATGCTACAAGTAAATCGTTCATCTGTGATTCCATTTAAAATGGATGCTCGATACGCTTCACGCACCTCCGTTATCTTCTTCCATAATGTTAAATCCAACTTTTTATCTCCGTGAGAGGTTAAGACATTTGATAAATTCTCAATAAAAATTCCGGCTTCCTTTGGTAGTGAAACATGACTCTCAGAGGAAAAGTCACTTACATTTAATTGATTCAACAATCTTTTCAGTTCATAAAGCTCTGAGACTCCAGCACCTAACATTCCTGGCAAACCATTTAGCGCATCGTTCCAACCTGGTTTCCCTGCTTCCATTTCAATTCCAAGTCCATATGGAGCAATCGTGGAAGTCTTATTGGCTGCAAGTAAAAACAGTTTAGAGAATAAATTTGTTGTGAAGATCTCTTCTTTTTTATTATTAGCTCGTAACCATTGTCCATTCGCTCCGGATTCGTTAACTTTTGGTTCATCCAGAGTTAATGCATTATATTGACGGACTTTTCCGTCTGTATACTCATACTTACTTTCTTGTGGGTTTACAAAGGCTGGACTATCATAAAATCGATATTCCTCTTCAAAGAAAAGACTTTGTAATTTATCCGGATATATAGCTAAATAACTGTCAATCAAATCTAGATTATACGTCCAGTGGTCAATCCAAAAGCCTTCTCCATGCTCCGCTTCTAATACTTCGTCACTTGCCGTTAGCAAATCTGTTAGAAACACCTCAAATGGAGCGCTTAATTTTACATTGCTTTTTAACATGAAGCTTTTGATATCGCCAGGTGTATAGCCGTCCGTTAACAGATTCAAAAATGATTGATACAATTCTTTTGGAAACCCATAGGTAGTTAAATCGATATTCTTTTCATTTAGACTGAAACTTACAGTTTTAATCGCTAATGGGTTATATCCATCTAATTGAATAAGATTGACAAAATGTTTAATGTTTTTATCTTCAACTCGTGGTTCAAGCAACACATCAAGTCGTCTATTTTGATTCATATCTCGATAATTCCCATTTCCTTGCGAATAAAAAGAGGCGCTAATCGTAAAGTAATTATAATCCCTTTCTAGATCTCCATGTTTACGAGAATATAAATAGAAAACTTGTTTATCTCTATCATTCTCAAAAACAATTGGAAAACCACCACGTAGTCCATTATCCAAAAAGTTTTGCTTCACATATGCATCAAACGATGTTATAGCCGTTTTTGTTTCGACTCTTTGGGTTAAATCCTTTGATATTTCAATAGCGGCTTTTTGGTAAGACTTAAATTTTTCACTAGAAATATGATTCTTAATAAAATTACGTGCTTCATCTACAGTATCTACTTGACCAATAACGGTATAAAGTTTAATCGACTCGTTTGCCTCCAACTCTTGAACCACGGGAGTAAAGCCGCACGAGGTCTTGTTCGTAGCAACTTGTTCAATGGTAAGTAGATTCTCCAAAGGATGTGCTTCAAAATAATTAGCATGTCTTAATGAGAGATCATCTCCAAAAACTAAATTTCTATCATATACAGGAGAAATAAGAGATTCTCCGTGTTTTGTTTCTAGTAATGATACATAAAAATTTCCTTTCTCATTTTGTGATACCTTTGCTTCATCTGCAGTACTACCTCTCATAAAATAGTAACCAAATTGTTGGTCTACTAGCTGTACGTCGAACCAACTTTTTAAAGTATGACTGATTGATTTGTATCCCTCATACTCTACATTAGGTGGGAATAATGTAGCTAAACCGTCCATTAATTCTAATTTGAGTTTGTTATCGCTTTCATTTTGAATCGTAACTTCTCTTATTAATCCTGGAATAGATTGATTCGGCAGATTGTAATAAGTGACATCCATTAGTAGTTGGTCATATGTATTATGATGTTGAATTTCTAACCAATTCTCGCCAATTTCCATACTATCTTTTATCATCGGATGTGAACGATTAAACGCTTCATAACTAAAAGTATGTCCTTCTCGTTTTCCTTTTATAAATGTTCTGAACCCTTGTAAAGGTACCATTTGATAAGCTTTATCAGCAGGATAAAACTCTGTCATAGCATTATCTTTATTTTCCACTCCAAAGCTAGCGATTCCCTGCCCTCTATTAACGTAAAATACCCACATAGGGATACCATCTTCACCAGCTAGACCTGGTAAAAAACTAGAAAATGGACTTTTAGTCTGATAATTCTCTATTCTAAATGTTTGATCATTCAGTAATTTATACATAGTAACCACCCTTCTTCAATTATGTTAAATTCCAATATAATATCCCTAACATCACCAAAGCGCTTTGGAGTTATAATATATTACTTATAACTATTTGTCAACAGGACAAAGCAGTAAGCGTATTAGGTAAATTTCTATAAATGTTTATATTGTATAAAACTTATCATGATACGTTTTACTAATGTTTTTAATTTAAGATTCCATAGGTAAAAAGAACTTTTTTAAAAGAAACTATTAAAATATGTTGACGATAGAACCATAAACAGACTATTCTATTAATAAGGAATGTAGCCAAAGCGCTTTGGTATATTTTATTTTAAAATGAAAGCGCTTTGATTTTAAAAGGAGGGATGACTTAACGCTGCATTCAAACATCACTAAATATTTAGGAGGAGTTAAATGAGGCACCAGAAAGTATTGCTATGGATGCTCGTATTAGTCGTTGTTGTATTTGTCCTTCCTATAGAAGAAGCAAAAGCCAACACAAATGAAACTAAAATTGGACAAGGTAGTTATACTACTGAATTTCCTACCATTGATTATGATGGCATTTCAGATCCCGGATTCATCGATCAGCAAGGCGAACCACCTGAAACAATTTATCGAACAGAAAATGTAACAGGTCCTATGCCAACTAACACTTGGTGGGGATCCCTTGCGGTTGATCAGTTCTCTATGAATCAATACCCGCATCCATTTAGTATTCGCCATCGCGCAGAAGGATTTCATGTTTTCTATGATGCTCCACATAATTTTGTTGTGCATGAAAATCCAACTGCTGGTACGTGGCATATAAACGGTGCGATTGGAACTGACTTTTTAATCCAACATTCCAATACAAGCAATTTCCAGCATGCTCTCGTAGATGACTATAACGATTGGTATGTTAGAAGCAAACTCGAAGATGGTGCTTCAAATATGCGTGTGACATATGGTGTTGGTTCTCCTTTCATCTTTGTTGAGTACGAAGGCGGTTCTGCAAAACTTTCATTTGATATAGCACCCGATATCTGGGCAAACAATGGAAATGTTATTGGATTCTCAACACACGATAATAAACATTACGCTGCTTTCGCACCACCAGGTGAAAACTGGTCAGGTGTCAGCACACAAGAGTTACTAAATAACTCTGATTATATTTCCGTTGCTAAACTTCCAGATCGTAATACGGCTATGTTAGAAAAATATGAAGAATACGCCTATTCCATTGTTAGAAATGCTACTGCTAACTATGAGTATGACGACAATACTGGCTCGGTAACTACAACTTTCCAAGTTACAACAGAAGCAAAAGCACCAGGCGCACCTGATGCAACTTTATTTGCTTTGTATCCACATCAATATCGCAACATTGCACAAACCTCAGAGAATCACTTACTCCATGACTATACGATTCATACGATTCGCGGAAATATGAAATTACTAGAAGGAAAAAGTTTTCAAACAGATTTAACCTACAATGGAGTCTTACCATCGTTACCCGACCTTGGTAGCTATGATAAAAATAAATTAAGAGAATATTTGGAGGATGCTAGATCCCATTATCCTACGGGATCGGATACGTATGAGTTAGGAAAATATTTAGGGAAATTAGCAACACTAGCTCCGATTGCTGACCAGATGGGAGAAACAGAAATAGCTGAAGAGTTCCGTGGCGAATTAAAGTCTATCTTGGAAGATTGGTTAAAAGCTACCGACTCCAATGGAAACATTAAAGGTAAAAATCTATTTTATTACAACGAAAACTGGGGAACAATATTAGGCTATCATGCAGCACATAGTTCTGCTATTCGTATTAACGATCACCATTTCCATTATGGCTATTTTGTCAAAGCAGCTGCAGAGATTGCACGTACAGATCCAGAGTGGGCTGCGGACGAAAATTGGGGTGGAATGATTAATTTACTAATACGAGATTTTGCTGGTGGAAGAGATGATCAATTATTCCCTTATATTCGGATGTTTGACCCATACTCTGGTAACTCATGGGCAGACGGTCTAGCAACCTTTGACTCTGGTAACAACCAAGAATCTTCCTCTGAAGCGATGCATGCTTGGACAAACGTTATTTTATGGGCGGAAGCAACAGGGAATACGGAATTAAGAGATCGTGCAATCTATTTATATACTACAGAGATGAGCGCGATTAATGAATATTTCTTTGATGTCCATGAAGAAGTTCATCCCGAAGAATACGGACCTGAAATCGTTACGATTAACTGGGGAGGCAAGATGGATTTTGCTACTTGGTGGCAATCGGGATTAGTAGAGAAATATGCAATAAGTTGGCTTCCTTTCCATGGTGGTTCCCTATATTTAGGACATCATCCTGACTATGTGGAGAGAGCATACCAAGCAATTAAAACACGGAACGGTTCTACTGATTGGAATTTATGGTCCAATATGGTGTGGATGTATCGTTCACTCATAGACCCGTCTGATGCTATTCAGCAAATGGAAGCGAAAATAGATAATTATGATACATTCAATCCTGGAGATGAATCTATCATTGAACGTGGAAGTACGAAAGCTCAAACGTACCACTGGGTTCATAATTTAAATGTTTTAGGCCAGGTAGATCCAACTGTTACAGCTGACCACCCTATCTATGCTGTATTTAACAAAAATGGTGAACGCACGTATGTAGCTTATAACTATTCCAATTCACCTATTACCGTGCAGTTCTCAGATGGTCATTCGATAACAGTAGAACCAAATAGCTTTAATATTGGAAATGGAGATCCCGGGCAACCTGACCAACCAGGTGAACCAGATGATCCTGGTGAACCGAATCAGCCAGACCCAGAACCAGAGGAACGAAATCCTTATTCCGTCATCCAAGCTCAATCATTCGATGAGATGTCTGGAATTGAAATAGAAGAAACAGAGGATAACTCTGGTAACGAAAATATCGGCTGGATATCAAACGGCGACTGGGTAAAATATAGCAACGTGAATTTTCAAGATGGAGCTTCTTCTATTAATGTTCGAGCTGCTAGTGATACGTCTGGAGGAACAATAGAGCTCCGTACCGGCAGTCCAAATGGTCCGTTAGTTGGATCCGTCGACATAACAAACACAGGTGGATGGCAAGAATGGCAAACATTCACTGGAAATGTTGATGTTCAAGGCAAACATGATTTATATCTCGTCTTTGCAGGAAATCCAGACGATGATTTAATGAATGTTAATTGGTTTGAGTTCGTTGCAAGTTCGAATGATGACAATAATGAGGATAATGATGAATTACATGAACATGACCATTACACTGCTGGTATTACCAATATAAATGACAATAATTCAAGATTATTTTTCCAACCAACTATAGGAGCAAATTATGTAGATGTCCATATCATAATCAATAATCAACCACAATTGAATTACCGAATGGACGAAGTGAATGGCACGTGGGAACGGATTATCAACCTTACACCTGGGGATACCGTGCAATATAGCTTTACGTACGAGAGAGAAGGACCACAATATTCAACAGATTGGTTTACCTTTGAAAAATAACGCAATGCTCTAGTATAGATGAAGAGCTTGTCTTCTTAATAGCGGACAAGCTCTACTATACGAAATGATACATTTACTTTGCAAAATCCTTAATTTGAAAAGGATTATATTTTCGCACTAATAATAAGCATTTATTCTCATGTCTTTTTTACTATTATCGATTTAACATTTATCGTCTTAAGACTAAATTGGATTGAAATACTTCAATGCGCAAAGGATGAGTATTATGTGGAAATGGTCAAATAAAAACTTAACATTTAAATATGGATCTGTTTATGCTATTACAATTATTTTATTCGTAACATCAGCTTTTTTTATTCATTTATTACTAACGGATACAGAACGTCAAGTCAAGGTCATGAATCAGAGTACGGAAAATTCAACGAGACTAATGGAGATGGATTTACTAATACAGGAACGCTATTCCCTGTTAGGTCAACATATTGTTGCTCCAAATCAGCATAGCGCCAGTAATTTCGAGGAAACAATAGAGGCTTTTAATCGACTTTTAACAGCTATTGAACCTTATATAGATTCTGAGAATAAGCAATTTTTATTAAATACAGTGCTCGAGAATGACGCGGAAATTATTGAAAGCTTTAATGAGTATGCGGCATTAAGAGAAAGTGAAACGTCCGATAATTTAAACAGACGGACGTTGGATAATGCACGGAGAAATTACCAACAAAGCTCTTTTTCATTGGAACAATTACGAAGCATCTTTGAAGAAGAAAGAGCTGCTGCAGAAGACGCCACATCTAGTAGCTTTGAAAGAACGACACTTATTCTGATTCTCTCGATACTCCTATCCGTGATTGTTGGGATTATCATATTAGCTATCGTTAGTTTGGACGTAAGGAAGCGCTTAAAGAATATACTTGGATTTAGCGAAGATATTGAGAATGGGAATTTAACTACTGAAGCCTTAACCGTCTACGGAGAGGATGAATTTTCAAGAATCTCACAATCTCTGAATACAATGAAAGACGGAATGGAAAATATTCTAAAAGAGATTACGACAGTTTCTACTGGTATTAATAGCAAAAGTGGTGATTTAGAACAATCTGCTACGTTCTTGAATGGAGTAAGTAGAAATGTATCCAATACACTAAAAGAACTAATCACGATTGTAGAGGAGCAATCCGCCGCCATAGTTCAAATTTCTAGCACAAATAATAACTTTAATGAGCGCATTAACTCTATTGAACAATTTAGCGCCAAAATGAAAGAATCATCTCTAGAAGTTTCGGCTGATACAAAAGAAGGTATTTCTCTAATGAATGAGACGGTTAACAATATCGATGCTATTAATGAATCCGTCGCAAACTCTGTCTCAAAAGTAAATGTATTAGTCGAAAGAGCAGGAGACATTGTTCAAATTACCGAACTTATAACGGAGATTGCAGAAAGAACAAACCTTCTGGCACTAAATGCTTCCATTGAAGCTGCAAGAGCTGGGGATTATGGAAAAGGCTTTGCTGTCGTTGCGGACGAAATTAGAAAATTATCACAAGAAGTAAATCAATCGATTCATAATATAAACATAATTACAGAAGGTATCGAACAAGAAGCCAATCAAGTAAAAATAGTGCTTCAATCTTCTAATGAGAAAACAATTAATGAGCAAAAAAAGATGGAGCAAAATATTATGAACTTAGTTAGAACGGAGAAATCCATTCACACTTTAGCTGATAACATAGACAATATTTACACGAATTTATCAACGATGACGAGGGAAAGTGATGAAATTAATACATCGCTTGAGGAATTATCTAATCTATCGAATAAAACAACAGATTACATTACAGAAGCCAATCAATCGATACATGAACAAAACAAGGTCATCGATGAGATAAACCATCATTCGGATGATTTGTATCACGCAGCTAGTAATTTAAATAAGGCAATGAAGCAATTTACCGTTCATCACTCCTTATCTAATGATAGTGATACTATCATTGATTTACACATAGAAGAATATGAAGTAGATACATCTACGACTGACAACAATGAAAACAGTGATGAAATACACGAGGATAAAATGGTAAGTAACGATAATTAATTTAGAATATCCTTACAATAAAAGAGCTCCCAGTCTATTGATAGTAAATAAACTAGGAGCTCTTCTTATTCTTTATTTGTAATATCCTGCGTGGATTCTCTCACTATTAATTCAACAGGTAGCATAACAGCAGAATAATCTTCATCTTTATTATTTATTTGATTGATAAGCAAATCTGCAGCCTTCTTACCTATCAGCTCTGTATTTTGACGAATCGTTGTTAGACTTGGCGTGATATGCTTAGCAAGCTCGATATCATCAAATCCAACAATCGATACATCATCAGGAACAGTCAGTCCTGCGTCTTTTATAGCCTTAATCGCACCCATTGCCATGATGTCACCAGAGGCAAAAACTGCTGTTGGTACTTCATCTAACGCTAGCAATCGATTCATTGCTTCATAGCCACCCTCGTAAGAAAAGTAGCCTCCATCCACAATATACGTATCCTTAAAAGGAATGTCATATTTATCTAATGCTAGTTTATAACCATTCACTCTTTCTTTTCCTGTAAATGTATCACTAGCACCAGCTATATGTGCAATTTTTGTGTGACCTAGTGAAAATAAATGGTCCATTACTAACTCACACGCATGACCATTATTGCTGTATACTACGTTTGTTTTGTCGGTATGTACGTTTAACACAACACTTGGTAGTGGGGATTCAATAAGCTTTACAACCTCCGGATCATCGTAATTCGAGCAAACAACGATAATGCCATCAACACCACGATAGTACGCATGATCAATATAGCTTTTCTTTTCGTTTCCAATGTATCTATTTATAAAAATTAAATCATATCCAAATTTTTCGACTCTTCTTTTAAAGTCCTCGATAACTGCACTAAAGAAGGGATGCTTCATCCCAACTCCTAAATCTTCCACGAAAATTACACCGAGAGTAAAGGATTTCTTCATTGTTAATGAGCGTGCAAACGAATTCGGAAAATATCCCATCTCTTCAGCAGTTTTCACAATGACTTTCTTTGTCTTTTCACTTACATCGGAGTAATTATTTAATGCTCTGGATACTGTTGTTATCGAATATCCAGTCTTTTTAGCTACATCATAAATGGTTACCAATAGGATGTCCCCCCTTATTAAAACGTTTCTATTTTTAGGCGCGTTGATTGTGTCTTTTTGCTATTTTGCTCTCTTTTTTATTAAACTAAAATTGGTAATTGTTAGTATAACTATAGCAAAAGAAACTAATTTTTCCTATACTAATTTGCTATAAATCTCCATCTTCATAAAGGTCACAACTATCCAACATGTATTATTATGGCCTTCTCCGACAAGAATCGAGGAAGGCCACATTCACTATTACACTCTCTTCTTTCTAAAGTATAGCAGAATCCCACTTGCCACTATAAACAACAAGCCAATGAGTAAATAGTTGAATTGATTTGTTGCTGTATCTGGAAGTATATGTTCATCCTTATCTGTAGTTTCCTGTGAATTTTCGGCTTTTGAATCTCTCTCAGGAGATTCTACCTCGTCCGAATTATCACCTGATTCCTGATTCGAATCGTCACTTGAAGGATTTTCTTCCCTTTTATCTTCTTCGTTATTATACTGCTCCTTCAAAAGCTCCATTTCTCGTTTCAAATCAGAAAGCTCTTGCTCAAGCAAAGTAAAGGACTCCTCTACATGACTATACTCTTTTCTCAGTTCAGCTAACTGTTCTTCTAGTCCTTGAATTCTCTTCTCTAGCTCTAACAAATCCGAGTGGCTTTCTAGTTGCTCGATTTTAGATGTTAGCTCATCAATTAATTGTTCTAACTGGCTAATTCTTTCTTCTAATTCATTGTCTTCATCATTTTCAGAATCATCTGGATCTTCTTCTTCATTTCCAGGTGGAGTTGGTTCCTCACCCTCCACCGTTTCCTCTTCCAGAACTTCACGCGCTCCTTTTACTTCTAGACGAACATTATCCAAGTAAACTTCATGCTCACCAATGTCCGTATTACCTAGCAAGAATTTTAATGCTCCTATATCATCCGCATCCATTTCAAATTCATAAGAAAATGTCTGCATCGTGTCTGTCAATTCAATAGCCGAATGAAAATATCGATGGTAAGAGCTATTTTCCACAACAACCTCTATATCACGATCTACTGAAGACTTTGCATCAAACGTTAAGATATACGTATTATCAGCTCTTAGATTAAGGTTACCTTGATCAATCAACACATGCCACGGTTCCCAACCAGCATTTATGATAGATGCCTTTAGTTCACCATCGACAACATCAAAAGTAGCTTCAGAAACATCGGGTTCATGATCACCTTGGACATGTGGATTCCATTCTTCAAGCTCTTTTGAAAAATCTCCATTTTCTAGCGGGAAATACTTTTCTCTCTCACCCTTCACTTCTAATTTTACATTATCAAAGTGAAAGGAATGTTCATCAGCATCGGAATTACCTAGCAAGAACTTGAGAGCTACTGCATCATTCGTACCCATATCTATTTCAAAAGAATACGTAGACATTTCCTCCGTTAGTTCGATAACTGTATGGAAATAGCGTTCATAGGAACTATTTTCTACAGCAATTTCTATTTCTCGGTTAATTGATGACTTAGCATCAAACTCTAAAATATATGTGTTTCCTTCTTTTAAATCTAAGTTACTTTGCTCTAGCATAACATGCCATGGCTCCCAGCCTGCATTTGTAACCGTAGAAACTAGTTCACCATCTGTAATTTCAAAAGTAGCTTCCGAAATACCAGGTTCATGTTCACCTTGCACGTGTGATGTCCAATGTAACAAACTATGTGTGAAATTTCCATTCTTTAATGGGAAGGCATCCTCTAACGAAACACCGGCGTGGTGGTCCGTCAATCGAACGAGTCTCACATTATCAATCGTAACATCGTTGCCGTTCCCACCTAGCATGAATACTAATTGACTTTCGATATCAGTAGGTGCATCCATCGTAACTAACATCTCATGTTGTTCCATTGTTGTAGAAAGTGAAAACGTCTCTGCTACATACACGTTTTCCCCATCCTCACTAACAAAGGCAACATCTATATCTCTTGCTTCTTCTGCTCTAGCTTCAAACGTTAACTGATATTCATCACGTTCTCTCAGCTGAATTCCACGTTGCTTTATCTGAATTGCTTCTTTTTCCGAACCACCATTTGATATGCTAACATTTAATTCACGAGCTTCTGGCTGAACAGACACATTCGCTTCTGCTCCATCTGTTAGAAAATCCCAATATGTTAATCGATCAAGTCTGCCTAAATCAAATGTACCGTTGTAAATATGGTTACCATCCGCTAAAGGAGTTTTAGGACCATCCTCGTTGTACGGATCTACAGGCTCAACTTCCTCTAACCGTACATTACCAATCCAAACTGGATTCGCATTGTTTCCAACATTGAATTCAAGTCGAGCTGATGCATCAGACTCTTGTTGCATTTGAAACGTCATCTCATACGATTGCGTCTCATCTGTTAACTCATAATCGCGATTTGGAGAATATGCACTCCAGCCTCTTTCAGCTCCTCCACCAATTTTTACATTCATCGGTCGATTTGTAGTAGATTTCGCATCGAAGCTAAGCTTGTACCATCTACCAGTTGTTACGGTAACATCTTGGATTAACTGGATGGAATGCGACTGATTACCGCCATTCTCAATTTCTACTTTTGCAAATGGCTTATCATCAATGGAGTCTACAGATACTGAGCCTGAGCCATTGAATTGTTCTAAATGTAGAAAATTCCAATAATTACGATTCCAATTCGTCTCCGCTTCTGCATCCGTACGTATTTCCGTAAAACCTTGCTCAAAGCCAGTATCATAAATATAATTACCTTCAACTGCCTCTTTTGCATTCTCAGGCAAAGGTGCTCCCTCAAAAGTTGGCTCTACAGGCTCTCGATACTCTCTACCTGTTAAGTCATACACTCTTACATAATCTACAAGGACTTTGTTAGGAAACTCAGTTGTTTCGTCAGGATTACCACCATAATGACCACCAATTGCTAAATTTAGAATTATATGAAATTCCTGATCAAATGGCGCTGGATAAGTGAATTTTGCAGGATTTCCATTACCTGTAGTATCCCAATTGTTTACCGTTTGATAAAGCTCGTCATTCACGTACCAACGAATTTCACCCGGCTCCCACTCCACTGCATACACGTTAAAATCTGTAATATCTCTTCCCTCAGGAAAATAATAATCTTTTGCGGTGAAAGTGTTGTTCGGCCATTCTCCGCCATAATGGATGGCACCACCTATTTTATTAGGGGAATTACCTGCGTTTTCCATTATATCGATTTCTCCAGATGCCGCCCAAGCACCATACTCATCATTTGCTGGCATCATCCAAAATGCCGGCCAAAATCCTTGCCCCTTCGGTAAAGACATTCTCGCTTCAAACCTACCATACTTTTTGTTAAATCTCCCACCATCTGATATTACTTTCCCTGATGTATAATGGAAAGTTTCTCTTCCATGATCCGGGTAATGTACCGTCTCTTCTTTCGCCTCAAGAACTAGATAACCATCTTCAACAGAAACATTATCTTCTTGATAGTATTGGAGCTCTTCATTTCCCCAGCCGTGAATGAATTCTCCGTTACCATCGATAAAACCATTACCGGTGTCAATTCTCCAATTTTCTTCATTTAACTCATTTCCATCAAATTCGTCATGCCATACTAACGTCCAATCTCCAAAACTATCGCCGACCTCCACCGATTCATCTTGAGGATTAGCAAGGACAGTAGTGCTATAATGCGTACAAATTAATAGAATCACTAGAAACATACTTAAACTTTTCTTAAACATCGTAAACCTCCTAAATTTTCAAAATGGATCGAGGTTATAAAAGAAAGTTTCGTTACATATTCATCTATTTCTAGTTTGTTTCCAAGTGATCGGAAACACTTCTTCTATCTTTAGGTTAATCACAAATGTATTTCTGGCAGCATTTCCTAAAGCACAGTTGCTCTATGTAACCTAACAATGCTGTCTCGTTACCTCTCTTTATACGTTATAAATGTTTTGTAGTTGATTGCCATTAGGACAAATGCAAATACACTAATACCAATAACAATAAAAATAGTTGGAAATTGTATCGATAGAATATAATAAGCTAGAAACCAAACCAATTGCATCAATGTGTTCATCGGTCTAAAAAAGACAAGACCGAACGAAACTTTTAAATAGTGTAAAAGCTTAAATTCAAAATGAGCCATCATAGAGAATAGATTCATAAAGCTCATAAAAACAATCACTGCTACAGAGAAAATAATAATATATAAGAAAATATGGAACTGCTCATCATAAAAATAAGGAACGAACGCATAGTTTACATAAATAATATAGAATGCAATGAAGTAGATACATCCTAATATATTGGAGCGAATAAACTCGGATTTATAATAGGAAAAGAAGAGATGAAATAGTCGTAAATCTTTCTCACCCATTAACCATTTCCGAATAACCGAAAACAACGCTACGGTAGCTGGCATGAATCCTAAAACACCTAATCCCATAATGAAAAATAATAACCATATAAGATTTAAGGCTACAAATCTATAAATGATATCGGCAATTTTAAAAATCATGTTTCCCAACTTGAGCACCTCTTCATCGCATTCCTGTAATTTCTATTAAATAATAGAATCTATCAACCATCAGACCACACTCTTAATGGGATCCGATTACGTTTATGTTTTCTAGATTCATATACTAACTTTTCACAGCACCCTCAGATAAACTTTGGATAAACAATCGATTAAATAGCAAGAAAACAATCAGTAATGGAACGGTGGCCCAGAATGTACCAGACATTATCATTCCATAATCTAGTTGTCTAGCATCGTTAAGTGCACGTAGCGCTACCTGTATTGTATGAACAGCTGGATCTCGCAATACTGTTACTGGCCATAAAAAGTCATTCCATACTTGCATAAATACAATGATACCTAATGTAGCAAATGCAGGTAAAATCATTGGTACTACAATATTCCAATAGACTCTGAAGTTAGAGCATCCGTCAATTTTAGCTGCCTCTACAATTTCGAAAGGTACACCTTCTTTGATATATTGTCTCATCCAGAAGATACCGAATGCGTTCACCAGTCCTGGAACAATAATGGCGCGAAAATCATTTAGCCATCCCAGTGTTGTAATAATATAATACTGAGGAATTAACCCTAGTTGTGGTGGTACCATCATCGTTAATAAAACGAGAGCAAAGAGTAGTTTCTTTCCTTTAAATTGTAGTTTTGAAAATGCAAAACCAGCTAAAGAACATAAAAACAACACACCAAATGTTATCGCTACGGAAACAAACAACGAATTACCTAGAGCTCCAAAAAAGTCCATATTACTCATTACTTTCTTGAAGTTCCCAATTAACTCACTACCTGGAATAAACGGTGGTGGAACGTCGTTAATTTCCCGGTTTAAACGTGTTGCCATAACAAACATATAATAAAACGGAAACAGAGAAGCCAATGATCCTATAACTAGAAACAAGTATACGAGGGCTTTTTTCATGGAAAACTTTTTCAAGCCTACTTCTTTATTTTTTTTCATTTATCGTCCCCCCTATTGTACCTTTTTAGAGCGACCTACTCTATTCGTAATTAGTAAGTTGATGGCTGTAATGACAATGATAATTGCAAATAGAACAATCGCCGCTGCAGATGCTGTACCAAATGAGTTGTAACCGAATGCATCTCTCCATAAATAAGCAACCATTGTAATACCTTCTTCACGGAGTCCTCTTCCTAGGAAAATAAATGGTTCTGTAAATAACTGTAATGCACCAATGGTTGCTGTAAATACAACAAACATTAACACTGGCTTAAGCATCGGAAGAGTAACCAACCTAATTTGTTGACCTATCGAAGCACCGTCTATTTTCGCCGCCTCATATAGTTCTTTAGGGATACTCTGCATCCCAGCCAAGAAGATGATTGTGTTATAACCAACCCACCTCCAGAAAACCATAGTGGAGATTGCAATTTTCACTGGCCAGTACTCTTGATTCCAACGTATTGGTTCGACATCGAACATACTTAAAATATAGTTAACTAAACCAAATGACTGATTGTTGAAAATCAAGCTAAATATAATCGCTACCGCTACAACCGATGTAATATACGGTAAGAACACAAGCGTTCGAAACGTATTACTAAATCGAATGAGCGCTGAATTCAACGCAAATGCCAATAACAAGGCAACAATAATTTGCGGAAATGTTCCCATAATCCCCATCAAAAAGGTGTTCCAAATAGATGAGAAGAATATGCTGTCATTAAATATGATCTCAAAATTTTTAAGACCAACGTATGTCATAGGTGTTAACCCGTCCCAACGAAAAAAGGATAAGTAAAAGCTAAAAACCATGGGGAATAATCCGAAAATTGCAAACAAAATAAAAAATGGTGAAACGAACAAATATCCTGATAACGCATTTTGTTTTCTTTCTGTTAGTTTTCTGGATTTTTCCTTCGTTGCCAATCCTTTCCCTCCTCTTTTTCAAAAGTTAGCAAAATAATAGTTCTAATTTAATTTAAGTGAATTTCAAAATGAGAAGGGTATGGCACTTAATTTCCATACCCCTCACCTATCCAGAATCACTACTGACGTTCTAAAACGCTTCCAACTCTGTCTAACATAGCTTCCCACTCATCCTCACGATCGGAACCTGATGAAACATTATCTAACGCTTCTTTAATCTCATCGTCTACAGGATAATAATTTCTACCTTTATATACAGGAATTACAGCTTCAGCCGCTTCTGAAAATACTTGAGCTGTATTCAAACCACCAAAGTAGGAGTCTTCATACTCTTGGAATTCTGTCATTTCATATACTGCAGGAGTGGATGGGAATAACCCATAACCTTGGAATGCTTTAAATTGTTGTTCCGGAGCTGTCAACCACTCAATAAACGCATATGCTTCTTCAGAATTCTCACCTTCAGATGGTAACGTTAAGTAAGATCCACCCCAGTTACCAGCACCTTCTGGCATTGTAGTGATTGACCATATACCTTCTTCCGGGCTATTGTCCTTGATAACCCCTTGCATCCAAGCTGGACCTAAAAATACTGCATAAGATGCATCATCCATACCAGCAAACCATTCTGGTGTCCAAAGAGGGATATCCCCAACTAAACCTGCGTCAAATAAATCTGCAACATAGTCGTACGCATCTTTTATTTGATTGTTCTCTTCCAAAATAAATTCATCATCTGAATTAAAATATGTTTCTGTTGCTTGGTCACGACGTGCATTATAGACTAATTCGCCTGCATCCGTCATTAATGCTCCTGTCTTATCGTTTATTTCTTGAGCAACATTAGCGAAATCCTCCCATGTACTTAATAACTCTGATACTGCCTCTGGGGAAGAATCGTAACCTGCTTCTTCAAATACATCGGTACGATAGAACATTACGGTTGGTCCAATATCAGTTGGTAAACCAAATTGGAAAGAGCCTTCACCGTTTTGTCCACTTCTCCATACCCACTCCAAGAAATCGCCTTCTACTTGATCAGCGCCTAGATCATATAAATTATAAAACTGATCCTCAGCTACTTTAAATCGCTCAATTTGCGCTTCCTCGACCATTGCGATATCTGGCGCACCACTTCCTGCCGAGATAGAAGTAAATAAGTTATCATGCAAATCATTCATATCTTGATTGATTAAATTAATCGATACATGAGGATTGGCTTCAACGTATTCCTCTATCAACACATCATATCCAGTATTACCAAATTCCCAAAATACCAATTCAACTTCAGCATCATCACTTCCAATTTGAGCCTCCGTCGTTTCTGTCCCTGCTTCCTCTGCATTATCGTCTTCTGATGAATCTGCGTTGCTGTCTTCATCTCCACCACCACAAGCTACTAAAATACTAACTGTGAATAATGCTGCTAATAAAAGCTTTAAAAAGTTTTTCATCTCTATGGACCCTCCTTTTATTTTTCAGTAAAGTAAATGAATCGACTTAAACAAACTAGCTCATTTCACCAAAGCGCTTTGGATAATACTCAAAAAAATAATTCCTTTCGCACGTAGTAAGCACTTACATTTCTAAGGTGGATTTAGTAGAGATCTCTTTATTTAAGCGCTTTCTAACTTGTTAATATCATGTTTTACTAATCCGTTCATAGTCTAGATTCATTTATTTACTAATCACATTATAATCTACTAAACCGCTTTGGTAAAGTCAATATTTTAATTTTTTTAATATTTGTCCCTAAAAGTCATTATTTTTCCGTATGTTCGACATTTCCACAAGTTTTAAAAATGTGAAATTTTGTTTATTTCTTCACCATCTTTTAGTCTTTGTATAATTGTTTTATGTCATCTAGACACTTTATAAACTTTTGAATCACCTCTTTAGGATAGATAATACGGACTTTATTTCCAAAACTAATAATCTGAGTAATAGCTTTATCAATGGTGTAATAATTTTTCTTTACGATTATTGTCCCATCCGGATTATTAACTATTTCACCTTTCTGAAAGTTATCTAATACTTGTGCCCTCATCTCTCGGCTAAATTGGAGGCAAACCGTGAATGGCCTTATGTTGCTTCCCGATTTCACTTCCTCTTTTTCATATATATCTTCAATTGTATATGGACGCTTGGTAAAATAGCGATTCGCGTTATATGTTTCAATTATACGGGTTAATTTAAATACTCTGAGTTCATTCCGCAGTAAACAATAAGCCCAAGTGTACCAGTGGTAATCTTTCAAAAAAATCCCCATGGGTTCAATGTCTCGCTCTGTTTCATTTCCTTTATGATCCACATAGCGAATCTTAATTACACTACAATTTTGAATTGACTTGTATATTGTTTGAATATATTGCAAACTAGTATTCGAATGTGAGATTTGTAATTGGATGTTTTTATCCTGCATGGGTACGGAGTCAATTAATTGATTAATTTTCGAAATCAATTCACTGATATTTTCGAACCCAGTAGCTTTTTCAATGCTTTTTAGCGCCCACTGTATAGAAAGTAATTCATCTAAAGTTAGATACTTTTTATCCAATTTGAACCCATCTATTAATTCATAACCTCCTTCTTTCCCAGGAAGCGATACGATGGGAATCCCTGCACGATTAAGAGAATCTATATCTCTATATATCGTTCTCTCTGATACTTCAAAGTACCTCGATAAGTCCACCGCCTTCATTCTTTTCCTGTGAATCAGTAACACAATGATTCCTAATAACCGTTCGATTTTCAAGGTTAGTCCCCCTGTATATCATTTCTTAGATATTGTGCAGTTAGCGAGTTACTTCTTGTTACTAAATCATGTGGTGTACCTGCGAACATGATTTTTCCTCCTTTTTTTCCACCACCAGGTCCAAGATCAATAATCCAGTCTGCTTGTTTCATTATATCTAAATTGTGTTCAATTACTATGACAGTGCTGCCGTTATCAACTAAACGATTTAGAATGGATAATAAATGTCTAACATCGGACATGTGAAGTCCAGTTGTCGGCTCGTCCAAAACATAAATGTTACCCGATCGGTGTAGATGTCCAGCTAATTTAATTCTTTGACATTCTCCTCCCGATAATGTACTCAATGGCTGACCTAATGTCATATAGTCCAACCCTACTTCTGATAATGCTTTTAAAGTGGAAACCACTCCTTTGTCCCGAAAAAATTGAAGTGCCTCTAATACTGTCATATCTAACACATCTGAAATGGATTTCCCATCCAACGTATACCGAAGAACTTCATCTTTGAAACGTTTCCCACTACATGTTTCACAAGTTGTTCTAATACTCTCAAGAAATGCAAGGTCCGTATTAATAAATCCGTTTCCTTGGCATTTTGAGCAGGCACCTTCTGAATTAAAACTAAAAAGTGACTTACTTACTTTATTAGAAGTGGCAAAGGAATCTCGAATTGCATCCATAATGCCCGTATAAGTCGCTGGGGTTGATCGAATCGAGGTACTCACTGACTTTTGGTCGATAACAATGGCATCTGGATGCTGTTCTAAAAATTCACCAAAAATTAATGTGCTTTTACCCGAACCGGCTACGCCAGTAATTACAGTGAGAACACCACAAGGAATATGAGCAGTAACGTTCTTTAGGTTGTGTTTTGAGGCTTCGACAATGGAAAGATATCCATTAAGTTTACGGGTTTCCTTTTTTAATGATTGTTTCATCCTCATACATTTTCCCGTTAATGTATCAGCATCGTATAATCCAAGAAGATTTCCTTCATAGACAATTTCACCGCCATTTGTACCTGCACCTGGTCCCACATCGACTATATGATCAGCAATTTTAATAATATCCTTATCATGTTCAACCACAATAACAGTGTTTCCTTTGTCTCGCAGTTTTTGGAGCATCCGATTGAGGCTGTGCACATCATGGGGGTGCAGTCCGATACTCGGTTCATCAAAAATATACATCATATCCGTTAAACTGCTATTTAGATGTCGTATCATTTTTACACGCTGTGATTCTCCCCCAGACAAGGTTGATGTTTCTCGGTTCAGCTTAAGATAATAAAGTCCCATGTCCATGAGGTTATGTAATCGACTAGAAATGTTGGAAATGATCGGTTTCGCTATTGGATCCTTTATAGTTTCTATTAGTTTTATCAATTCTTCTACTTCCATAGCAGCGAACTGAGCAATGTTACAACCATCTATTTTGCAATTTAATACCTCTTGACTTAACCGAGTTCCATTGCATGCGGTGCAATTTGTTATAGTGATAAATTTCTTAACATTATTTGATAGTTGATTGATCTCTTTTTTCAAGTACATGCGTCTAAATCTGTCTACAACGCCTTCAAAATATTTGACGGGTTCGTTTTTTAAGGGTAATACAATTTTCTTGTCTTTTCCATGTAATAACGTTTGCCACTCTGTATCCGTGTAATCCATTAACTTCTTATCTGGATTGAATATGCCTGAGATTAAATGTTTCTGCCAATACCAAGTCCCCACTGAAAACGTGGAAAACAAAATCGCTCCTTCATTAAGAGATTTTGTTTTTTCGAATAGTTTCTCTATATCAGGCTCAACCTTTCGTCCAATACCCTGACATCTCGAGCACATCCCTTTCGGATCGTTGAAAGAAAAAACATTAGATTCACCAATAAAGGGCTTTCCAATCCGAGAAAATAATAATCGCAATAATGAGTAAATATCTGTGATCGTACCAAGCGTTGAACGAGCATTTCCTCCTAATCGTCTTTGGTCAATCACCACGGCAGGGGAAAGATTCTCAATGGACAATGCGTCTGGTTGACTGTATGTTGGTAATCTATTTTGAATATACGTCGAAAATGTCTGATTTAACTGTCGTTGAGCTTCCTTACTTATTGTGTCGAATACGATTGATGATTTTCCAGATCCAGAAACACCCGTAAATACAGTGATTTTCTTTTTTGGAATAGTTAGGGTTACATTTTTTAAGTTATTTTCCTTTAAGCTAACAAGTTTAATATATTGATTCTCAACCATAATTAACCACTCCTGTATAGTTGGTATTATATAATATAAAGATCATTATACAGAAGTACCCTGACAACATTATGTCAGGGATTAAAAAAATAAATAAACTCTAAGGTGTGGGCACGTGCTAAAACTATAAATTGTCTAATTTCTTGAAGTACAGAGTGCTTTAAAGTTAAGTATTGACTTCATTTCATGTTATAAGCATTTTTTGATATTCTTTTACTATCATGTTTTTAAAAATAAATAAGTAAGTAGTACATAAAAAAGCTACTTAGTTATAAGCCATACGATAATCCGACTTATGACTTTATAAACATTAATTTAAACCATTGGGATTTCCCACACTATTTTCCGATTACCCTAAATTTTTAACGACGTCGAATAACTTTTATGTTATAAATTTTTTACTTTCCTACGTGCAAGCAAAAAAACAGCCCTCATTGATAGGACTGTTCCTCTATATACGTCTATTTTCTGTTCTTCACTATCTTAAATGTTGTAAATCATTGATTACTTTACGCTTTAAAATTCAACTTCGCCTTCCCAGTCAAGCATTCCACCAACCATATTAGTAGTATCATATCCTTTTTCTTGAAGGTAGTCACATGCTCTCCCGCTTCTACCCCCAGATCGACAAACAATATAATAGTGTTCGTTTTTATTTATTTCATCTAGTCTATCAGGGATTTGACCGAGTGGAATATGCTTTGCTCCAGGAATCTTACCACCTGCTACTTCTTCATCTTCTCTTACATCTATTATGTTAACTTCTTCTCCTGCGTCTATCTTTTGCTCTAACTCTTTTGCTGTAATTTCTTTCATCTTTTTTCCTCCATATATTCAATAGACAATTCGTCTAAATGAAATAATTTGATTGCCATATCCTTTTTATCATTATTCGAGTGGTAATGTAAACCAAAACGTATGAACATTTTCACTGGAATGAAGTCTAATCCTTCCTTGGTGGTGTTCGATAATCTCTTTGGAGATGGCTAAACCCAAACCTGCCCCACCTATACCACTTAATCTAGATTCCTCCATTCGGTAAAAACGTTCAAAAATTCTTTCCTTATCTTTCTCTGTGATAGGCTTTCCCGGTCCAGTAATCGCAATTTTGTATGTATCCATCTCTTTTTCACCTATTATACTAATTGCTTCCGTACCTTCATAATAGCGAATAGCATTGTCCAACAAATTACTAATTGCTTGGATAATAGCACCGTCATCGATATTGAGATTACAAGGCTCTACCTTTACTTCTAATGGAATATTTGATTGAGATGCTTTCCAGCGAAACATGTCAACCGCTTGTTGAATCAATCTATTTATTGAAGTTATTGTTTTATGAGAATAACTTTTTTGTGATCGATAATCCCATTCTTTTAATTGTTCCATCTGTTCCACCAATTGAATAAGCCTCGTTGTTTCTCCTGACAACGATTGATAAAGTTTCGCATCACCCTGTATGACCTCTGTTTCTAGTGCTTGTAAATAACCTCTTAAATTGGATAACGGAGTCCGAAATTCATGAGATAAGTTTGAAACTAATTTTTTACGCTGCTCTTCATTATTCTCTATTTGTCGTATCAGACCATTAAATTGATGAATTAATTCCCCAATTTCGTCGTCTCTTTTTTCTATAATCGGTTGTGGATATTCTCCCTTTTTCATTTTCTTAGTAGAAGTGATGAGCTTTTTTAGAGGTTGCATCAATTTTTTTGTTAAATAGTAGTGAATGGAACTTCCAATAATTATCGTAGAAATACTAAAAATCCATAAATACTGTAACAAGGTTGCTTCGAAATTAGCTTGTCTTGGACTTCCCGCCTCGATAAATCCTTCCGCTAGTATACATGCAGTATTATAAATTGCCCAACTGCTTAAGCCTACGAACGCAATTAAAACAATGACGTTTAAAGAGGTAAGTCGGAAGAGAAATTGTTTAGGTACAATAGTTAGCCTCCGTTTATTCCGCAACAAATTTATACCCCATTCCTCGCACCGTAACAATTCGTTCCGGCTTTGTAGGATTTACCTCGATTTTTTTTCGTAGTTTCTTTATATGGGCATCAATTGTCCGATCCATTATAATTTTATCTGTATACGGATAAAGTTGATTCATTAAATTTTCTCTTGATATAACCACATTTGGATTCTCCATAAAATAGAACAAAATCTGAAATTCATGTTTCGTTAGTTTTATTTCCTTATCATATAAAACCACTTCGCCTTTTCGGGGTTTGATACAGAGTCCATCATGTGTTATTTTTTGACAAAACTGACCTGTACGTCGTAATACCGCTTCGATATGGGCCAATAACTCTTCTGGTTCAAACGGCTTTACTATATAATCATCTGCACCCATTTTTAAACCGTTAATTTTATCTTCGGTCCGCGATTTAGCTGTCAACATAATAATTGAAACCTCATTACGTTGTTGCTCAAGCACCCATTGACAAAACTCTTCACCACTCAACTTTGGAAGCATTAAATCTAGAACAATCAAGCATGGGTGTGTCGCTATAAAAACTTCCTTCGCCTCTTCTCCATCACTTGCTTCAACTACTTCATAGCCTGCCTGGTGCAAATAGATGGTGATTAATTCACGTATCATTTTATCATCTTCAACGACTAGAATCGTTTGCTTCATAAGTTTGACTCACCTCTAGCCCATTATATACTATTTGGCGCTTACTTTGTTTTCTCATATTCTTGCACCATCAACTCGTAATTCATAGCACCAAAAGCACGATACGTAATAACACCATTCCCATCGACGATATAAGTAGTAGGTATCGGTTGTATTGCATAAAGGTTTGCCACATCCACATGCGTATCTAACAAAATAGGAAACGTTAACTCATATTCATCTTTGAAATTTCTAACATCTATAAGCCTTGCTTCCGAATCTGTTAGGTTTACAGCTAGGATAACAACATCCGTATCTTCGTGAAACTTCTGCATATCCGGCATTTCTGCTCTACAAGGTGGACACCATGTTGCCCAGAAATTAATCATTACCGTCTTCCCTTGAAAATCAGATAACGCCATAGTTTCTCCATCTAATGTTTCTAGCTCAAAATCTGGTGCTAAATTTCCTATGTCTAGTCCTACAGAAAGGTCCCCTTGTTCAGCAGATACATTTTCTTCAGCTGCATCCGTTGTTGATTGTACATAATCAAATATCGTCCAACCTAACATACCAACTATTATCGCTATGATAACCCATTTTTTCATTGAACCAACCTCCTAGATTTTTATCCTAATTTAGCAAACCATGTATCTTTTACGAGATCTAATAAAAATCCGGATATTACTGGCATCCAACCGAAAAAGAGAATAACTCCCATAATCATTAACATGATTGCTCCAATTTTCAAAAGGATTCCACTATGCCGCACTATCCATTTTGTTTTACTTATAAATAAAGTTAAGAGCACAAATGGTACCGCAAACCCGATGATATACATAAACGTATAAAACATACCTTGGCCAGGATGGCTAGCTGCTAAAAGCAATATCGAACCGAAGATCGGACCAATACATGGTGTCCATCCAGCTGCAAATCCTAGCCCTACGAAAAATGTTCCAAGATATCCTGCTGGTTTCTTTGTATAATGCAAGCGACGTTCCTTCATGAGAGATGGCAGATTCAACCACCCCGCTAGGAAGAAGCCCATAAAGATAATGAAAATACCAGCAAGCCGTTGAATCAGTAAACCTGTTTCCCCAACAAACAATTGCTGCACCATTTGTCCTAAAAAGGAAGCTCCAGCACCTAAACTCAGAAATACAAGGGAAACCGCTAATAAAAAGAAAAAAGAATGCGTTAATAACGGACGTACAAAGCTCTTTTTCTGGTTACTTTGCAATTCTTTTACACTAATCCCAGTTATGTAGGACATGTAAGCAGGAAAGATAGGTAAAACGCATGGTGACAAAAAGGATAGCGCCCCTGCACTTAATGCTAAAAGCATCCCAGCCCATAATATCGTATCTGTCTCTATTGCCATGTTTGTTTTTCCCTCCTATTTGCAAATGAGATGATTACTGTACTCATCACGAACAGTAAACCTATAAACCACGGCTCCATTATATACCCAAAGACCATTACAAAAGGTTGAATGGTAGATAAGATCAACAAGCCAACAGACCATACCATTACAAGTGCTAGTAACTTGTGAGATACGTTTAGAAATAGGAACAAAATTATTAAGATTCCTAGTAAAATGATGTACCCAAATGAAGTTGCATTGTCGTTTATCACGTATTGACTAAATTCATATACAAAAGAACTGATTAAAAATATTGGTATAAATGCTTCAATAATCGGTATTATCTCTTTCTTCTTACGTATCGATTGATATATAAACGTAATCGACGATAGACCAATCGCAAAATAAAAAGCAGAAGAATCACTCGGATACGCTAAGATTGATAAAGGATCAGAAAGAAAAATAGATAGGTTTAGCAATATTTTTCCTACCCATATAAATATAACAAGGTTAATTAATTGAGATATAATTTCCTCTATATGCTTCTTTTTTTCTTTTTTCGATTGCTCTGCAAACAGATAATAAGAAAGAATGCCAATTGCAAAACTACCTATAATAAAACCTATTGAAGTTAACTTACTTGCTATCGCCATGTTGTCTCCTCACTTTCTACTCCAACTCTATTCTATCCATCTAATGTGAAAATTCGATGAAAATCAATTAATTACTTTGCATTTTAAAAATCCAAAGAAAAAAGTTGCTCACAACGACCGTGTGAAACAACTTTTAGTTAGTACTTATCGTAAATTGAATTATGTTAAGGGGTGCTTAATAATTTTTTTGGGCTTATATTTGTTCCCCACTCTAAAAATAAGTGGTGTTCCTATGATTGTCGGTAGCAACCAAAATAGAAGCAGTGGCAATTCATTTAATAGCGGTATCTTCGGTACATTTACAACGATAGTTGCTGTGACTATCCCGATATAAGAACCGAGCATTCCACCTATATGAGACCCAAACCATTTTTTCCACCTGATTTTTGCTGCTAAGAAACCTAATAAAGCAAGTGCGTATGAAAAAATTGCAATATAAAAGAGATAAGCACTTTCTTGCCAATGGATAATTGACATAACAACAGCAGTTATGAACACTAAAAAATAGGACCAGTGGTATATCTCACCTGCTATTGTATGCTTGCCTTTTTTCTTTTTGGATAACATAGCAATTACACCACTAATCAAGCAAACAAAACCAGTAACAATATGGATAATTAGAAATATATTAAACAAAACAACCCCACCCACTAAATACTTTATTTTTAAGTTAATTGAAATATTTTATCTTCTAAATAATTAAGCACTTCTTCTTTCCATTAAGTTGATACCAATACCCATTGCAATAACTCCTATTAGAAGCATGAATACAATAGGTTTTAATAATTCAATCCAATCTGGATTAAAAAAGGCAACTTCCACGAAAGCATTCATCGCGTGGGAGATGGGGAATAAATCTCCTATAAAATTTAACACAGGATTCGTTAACGCTCCCGGCATCATATATGCTCCACTAATTACTGGTAGTAAAGGAATAACAGATGGATAAATCGCAAGGAATTGTTCAGGTGTTCTTAACATACCTGTAATTAACATTGCTATACTCGCCATACTGAAGCTAAATATAATCGTAATAACAACTAGCATGGCAAAGTTATCCCCTAAATCGTAATTCATAAAATTTTGGAAGATGAGGAAGACAATGAGCGTCTGTATCGTACCAATCATCATACTATAACTAATATAACCTAAATACATCTGTGTTTTCGAAATTGGAGATAGTAAAATACGATTGCGTACTCCAGTAACTTTATCTTTAAGAATATTACTAATTCGAAAGCCGATGAGAAACATCGCAACGAGTAGTGCAAAAGCAAAGGCAAGTTGTGTTTTTATATCATAATTATTTAAATCATCTGTTTTTAATGATGAGACCTCTATCTTGAGTGGAGGATTCTCCAAATATCCCTCTAACTCTTCTCTCATATTTTCAGGATTATCTGCTTGTGAAACCGCAGCCTTCATCATAGCTTCTTCGTGGAATGCTTTTTGTACATGCTGTTCCACATATGCTATTTCTGGAAACTCTGATGAAGTGACCACCTGATAGTCGTTGTTATTAATCCGGATAGCAAGATCTCTTCGTCCTTCTTTTACATCTTCTAGAGCTTCTGCCGCTTCTTTCGTTTCAAATTGAAAAGAGCTGTTCCCATTTAACTTTTCTTCCCAATTATCTAATACATCTTGGGAAACTTCTTCACTAAAGATCGCAACCTGCATAGGAGCTTGGGTACTACCTGTGAATAATAAAGTAACTCCTACAGATGCACCAATTAACAATATCATAAATAATGGGCGTCGTAATTCTTTCTTTAATTGAGCAAAAAAGATAGTACTCATCTTACTCCACCTCTTTTCGGATACAACATAACCCCGATGAAAAACGTAACCACTCCAAGGATTACTAAATATAATGTTGGCATCCATAATGTTGACATCGATTCATATTGGAACCATTCTGTTAAAGCTGAGAGCACTAAACCATTTGGTATCCATTGACTCACCTGCTGTAGCCAAGCCGGAAAAACATAAATCGGCACAAAGCCACCACCTAAAGTACCTAACAATATAATAAAAATCATAATTAAGCCATCAACTGTGTCTGTATTTTTCGTTTTCAGCATAAACGAGCTAAAAATCGTAGATATACCCGCAATGGCAATAGAAAATGCAGTTGCTACTAATATAAGGCCTAACCAAAAGCTGAGTGCTTTTCCATCAAATACATTTAAAATAAGATGAGAACCAATGAACACTAACATAACTTGTAACCAAGATAATAAGAATGTTGCAGCTGTTTTTCCAAATAAAAAGTTTCTTGCTGGAACATTCGTTAAGATAATGCGGTTAAATGTTCGGTCTCTTCTTTCAATAGCAATTCTACTAACAACCGTACTTATAATGAATAGAGAAAACAACGCACTAATAGCTATCGCAAAATATTGTTTCAAAGTGAATGGTTCGACACCTTCTGCAACTTCTCTTCCGCCCTCTGGAAGGTGTATCTCTTCCATTTGTATTTCGCCGCCAATATTTTGTATCGCAAACTGTAAGTTCATTTGATCTGCGTAATTTTGAATGATGCTATAAAGAGTTTCTATTTCAATCCCCGCGTCCATCACGATGAACTCAAACGATTGGTCCATTTCACGACCATGCAGAATATTTTCTAAGAAATTCTTCGTATAATCTTGTGGAATAACAAACATAGCATGAATATCACCATTTTCGACTTTTTCTTCTGCTTCTGCACGACTTAACTTTTCTACTTCCATCCAGTCATTGACTTCCGGATCATTAAAAAACTGTTCAAACATATCAATTGGTCGAATGGAAGAAGCTATAGCTAAAAACTGCGCTTTTTCTTCTTCCGTTAATTCATCCATGCTACTCAGCATATCTTCATACGATTGCAAGCTCTGCTCTTGATCATCCTCCACCACAAATCCGATATTCATATCCATTGATAAGTTATTATTATTATCAAACATTCCACCCATGGCAAAGCTCAATACGATTACAAGGAGGAGTGGTAAAAGGATAACAATAAGGACTTCTTTGCGATCCCGCCAAAAAATAAGCAGGTCTTTTAGTAAAAATGTAAGCATATATCCCCCTCCTAATCTCTTAATGTTCGGCCAGTCAAATGAAGAAATACGTCTTCTAAACTTGGCTTTTCCATTTGGAAGTTTAATAACTGCGCTTTCTCCTTCTCTACCGCTAATACTAATTCACGCACAATATTACTAGATTTTTTAGCAATGATTTTCAAGTTATCTTTATCTTCTTCTACTTGATGAACTTGCTCGATCTCTTGAATCGTTTCTATTAATGAATCCGTAACTTTATCCACTTGAATTTTAATGGTGTCTTCATTGGATAAAATACTTAGCAATTCTGACTGCGTACCTGTTGCAATTACCTTCCCGTGATCCATTACATAGATTCGTTCACATAACTGCTCGACTTCCTCCATGTAATGACTCGTATACAGAATTGTTGTTCCCTGTTCTTCTTTCATTCGTCGTACCATTTCTAAAATATGATTTCGTGATTGTGGGTCGATTCCTACTGTTGGTTCATCTAAAATAAGAACTTTCGGGTTGTGTAATAGTGCAACCGCAATGTTTACTCTTCGTTTCATTCCTCCCGAAAAAGTCTTCACAAGGTCTTTTTGTCGATCTCTTAAGCCGACTAGCTCTAAGGTGCTTTGTATTCTTTTCTCTAGTATCGATTTTTCTACCTTATACAACTGACCAAAAAATTTAAGGTTCTCATAGGCTGACAGCTCTTCGTAAAGAGCAATTTCCTGTGGTACAACTCCTAATATTTTTCTAAGCTTACTCGAATTATGAACGATACTTTCTCCATTCAATTTCACATCACCAGACGTTGGTTTGATTAAAGTAGAAATCATTGAGATTGTTGTGGATTTCCCAGCACCGTTTGGTCCGAGCAATCCAACTGATTCCCCTTCATCCAAATAAAAATCTACTTCATCGACTGCACGTTTTCCCTTAAATGCTTTTGTAAGTTTATATGTCTCAATCATGCGATAGCCTCCTTTTTTCTCTTGGTTATCCATTGTGTTGCTTTCATCATATAAAAAAATGACTAGAGACAATACTGACTCTAGTCATTACTTGACCGAAATTCGTGACTTCCGTCATTTTAATTATTATTTAGCTAGATATTACTTATACAAGTCCGTGTCGAATTGCATAAATAGCTAATTGCGTACGATCTCTAAGATTCAATTTGTCCAATATATTACTCGTATTATTTTTCACTGTTCCAACTGAGAGGCCAAGGCGATTTGCTATTTCTTGATTGTTTAGTCCCTCTCCAATACATTTCAATATTGCTCGATCTCTAGGGGTTAGACTAGGATCTATTTTTTCCGTTTCTGTCTTACGTTGTAATAAGGAAGGCACGACTCTTGCTGCAACTTGTTCTTCAATCGATAATCCACCTTCTAACGCACTCTTAATAGAACGTATTAATGACTGTGTATCACCGTTCTTCAACATATAACCGCTAACACCAATTTTTAATGAATCTAACACATACTGTTCATCATCAAACGTGGTCAGCATTAATATTTTAATTTTTGGCCAACGTTGGTGAATTACTTTTGCTGCTTCTAAGCCATCCATAATCGGCATCCGTATATCTAGAATAGCAACATCAATAATATGTTTTTCACAGAGTTGGATCGCATCTTTTCCATTATCAGCTTGGGCAACTACTTGAATCTCATCATCCGACTCAATCATTACCTTTAACCCTTCACGCACCATGACTAAATCTTCCGCTAATAGTACTCGAATCATTCCCGTTCCCCCTGTTCTGTTAGGCGAACCCAGCCACGCAATATAAATTGTTGCTTATTCTTCATTACTTCAATTCCACCACCATGTTTCTCCAATCTCTCTCTCATGGAGGATAGACCATAGCCTT
This sequence comes from Gracilibacillus halotolerans, assembly GCF_014206945.1. Classification (GTDB taxonomy): domain Bacteria; phylum Bacillota; class Bacilli; order Bacillales; family Amphibacillaceae; genus Gracilibacillus; species Gracilibacillus halotolerans. Next base: position 54,144 of record NZ_JACHON010000002.1, on the reverse strand, counting down.
CCCTAAAAGGTGTTTGATCCTTTACTGGATTCCTAATTTCAAAGCGTAACAGACTTCCTCCTGGAGCATCAAAGCTTACCTCCGCTTCCCGAGCTTGTCCATGCTTCATTAAATTGGTTAAACCTTCTTGTACTGCACGGTATACAGCAAAAGATTGTTCTCCTGTAAGTGGAGCAGCAAATGCACCATTTTTCACAGAGAAACTAATTCGGATAAAGTTTTCCACTTCCAATTTTCGAATGAGTCGGATAACCCCTTGAAGTCCACCTACTTCACGTTGCTTAAACGTTTTTACAGCTCGACGGGTTTCATCCAAGCTTCGGACAGCTAACTGCTTTAATTGGTTGAGTTGCTCGTCATCAATACCCGCTGATTTGATACGAAGTGCTTCAAACTGCATGATCAACGATGTTAAATTGTGACCAACGGAATCGTGAATTTCTTGTCCAATCATTTGACGTTCTTCTTGTCTTACCAGCTCTTCTTCATCTCTAACTCGCCTAGCTAACTGACGATATTCCTGTAATAATATTTGGTGGCTTTCTTCCAATTCCCGATGATAGTTACGCCATGTGTAGTAATATACGATTCCTGCACCGCTAACAATGAGAAATATAATACTAACTACACGTTCGATTAATGTGAAATCACTAGATAACCAGAAAAATAGCACACCTAGAATGCCGACAGTTAATACAGCGAAAAAGTTTCTACTCGGTAATCGTTCCGCTGCTTCTCCTATAACGAGGCCACCAATTAAGATCGGCAAAAAATAATAGTGTGATTCATAATCAATCGAATAGAATGTAATAAGGATAATGATTATCTTTAAACAATGAATGATCGTAATGAGAGATAGCCGCTTTTGAAATAACGGGGAAATAAAAAAAAGAACAAAATAAAGACAAACTCCAAATATTCCCCATATATTTTCATTAACGTTTGTAAATAGAGGATAAGAAGCTGCACCCACCACGACTAAATTAATCATTAACCATATAATCCATATAAAAATGTTTTTCACAACAACCTCCACCTGTAACTTTTTTGATACTATTAACGCTATTTTAGCACAGTTTTAAAATAGAAATTGTTATTTCCTTCAAATCTATTTTGAGAGTTCCATACTTTCTATAAAATCAACAAAAAAGGTGCTTCATCCCTCTTATAGGTAAGCACCAAGTCATACAAATCAATTTATCCTTATTTTCATTTAACCAAAGAAAAGATCTAAAATATTACTTCCAGTTGTGCTATTTTTGTTATAAAACTCAGAATATCCACAATTATTGCAAGATACGACAGTAAATTGATTGTGCTGAATATCTAACATCTTAGATAACCCTGTGCCTGTCATTGCTACATCCTTCGTAGAAGCATTTTTACTTCCGCATTTGATACAGCCATTGTTTTCTTTCATTTGACAATCATCTCCATCCATTTATAAATAGCTACTCACAGCACCTTATTAGAATTTACGTTGTAATGAATAAAAAAGTTTCACTGTTCCATACGTAAATATTTAGGTGATGACTTAACTATTAAAAAGAAATGGCCGCAGTCATACTTCTTCAATTGAAGTACATCTGCATATTTCTTATGCCAATCGCCATTCTTCAATTCAGCATTTAATCTATTAAGGCACTCATCAACAATCTCTGTACGATTTTTTGCAAATGGTAGAGAAACAAGCCATATCCCTAAATGACTTGGACATGGCTAAAGTATAAAATTTTATTCCTTTACTTCCTTATACTTTTCTAACGTTCAAATACAGGCAATTACAAACGAACTATTACCACATTTTCCGCTTCCATAATTCACTTAAAATTCAATATAGAACGTATCTGGTCCTGTTTGCTCTGGACTTCCTCCGATTGGTTCCACACTACCTTTTACTCGTTTAAATTGTTCAACAGGAATTCCTTGAAAGAACATCCGTGTGGTACCATCTTGAACCGGAATGATTTCATCGTCTATTTTGTCATCTCTGTATATAATCCATAATTGGTAATCATGATTAGGCATTATATTTAGACCATTTAATTCTAATAACATTTCATTTGTATGTTCGTTCACCCACATCTGTCCGTCTAAATTCGGAAATTGTGATACTGGCACAATCATTAATTGATCTGTATAACGTTTTTCTTCCATTGTCTCTACGGGGATATTGTCATTTTCTTTCATCTGATAGTTAGAAACTATAGGTTTTTGGTACGCTTCAAACACAAAAAGAATGAGAAAAATAGCTGCTACAACAGAGGCAATAGCAAACGGAGGCTTTTTCAGCCAATTCCAACGGTTGTTACGACGAGCATTCTCTTTTTCTATACTCTCCCATATTTTATGCTTCAAAGTGTCAGTCTCAAATTCTAGAGGTTCCTTTTGATGTAGTAGAAGCTCCCATTCATTCAGCATTTCCTTACACTTTTTACACTGTTGAAGATGTTCTTCGACTAGCTCCGTTTTGTCATCCTCTATGTTTTCTAACAGATAATCAATGATGACTTCTTCTTGTAAGTGGTTTTTCTTATTCATTTTTCTCACCCCTACTTCCTCCCATCACCCATTGAACGAGTGATTTTTGTTTCTGTAAATTGTTTATACCATAACGAATAAATGACTTTACAGACCCTAAAGGTTTATTCATTTTCAATGCAATCTCACCGTGAGTTTCATCATGAAAGTAGGAACGAATGATAGCTTGTCTTTGGTTTTCTGGTATTTCTTTTAACGCATCTATCAATATGTGCTTTTCTATGGATTGCAAAAAGTATAGTTCAGTAGCAGGTACTTTCCCTTTCTTATCAACTAATTCTTCCAATCGATCCGTTAGAAGCCATTTGTTCCTTCTTAATCGATCCAATGATCTGCTCCTTGTTCTAACCGCTAGCCACGCTTTCACTGAGCCTCTATCCTCAGAATATTGCTTCGCTTTCCCGTAAACTTCTAAAAAAACATCATGACAAATATCTTCTGCTTCAGCATGGTTATGAACAATAGATAAAGCAATTTGATAAACAAAAGAAATCGTAGTTTCATAGAACTGATCAAACGCCTGTTTCGATCCATTCGCCATTTCACTAAGTAATCGGACCAGTTCTTTTTCATTCATTCTAACCCTAACCTCCCTCTTACAATCCTCTTTACTTATTATTTTAAAAATTTCTAAAAAAAATTCAATTCTATAAATCCAAATTAATTTTATTTGCGTATCGTAAGTGAACCATTAAAAAAGGGAGGAATAGAGAATATGTTTAACAAACAAAAAAAAATCTTATCTTATTTTCTTATTTTTCTACTATCATTCTCGTTGATTAAACCTACATCCTTAGAGGCTGTGGAAGGAGTGTCTCTATTTACACCTTACACAGGGTTATCTGCAACTCCAGGTGAAACAATTAACTATTCTGTTGATGTTATTAATGACAGTTCTTCGATTCAAAATATGTCTTTCTCATTGGAAGATTTTCCGAAAGAATGGGAATACAGCTTAACGGCTGGTGGTAGAGAAATCAAGGAATTATCCGTTCGCGCGAATAGTGAAGAGGTTATTACATTAGATATTACTACTCCGTTAGAGGTGAAAAAGGCAGACTATCGTTTTAGTTTAGTAGCTTCGGATGGAAATAATAAAACTAGATTGCCGTTTGTCGTTACGATAAGTGAACAAGGTACATTGGCAACAGAACTAACAAGTGACCAAACAAATTTACAAGGTCATGCAGATTCTGACTTCTCATATTCTATTACTTTGCGTAACCGTACAGCAGAAGAACAAAACTATGCATTGAGCTCCAAAGCAGAAAGTGGATGGGGCGTTGCCTTTAAATCAGGTAGCGATTCTATTTCATCCATTAGTGTCGAACCAAATGGCACTGCTAACATTAATGTTAAGGTAACACCACCAGAAAGCATCGCTGAAGGAACGTACAAAATTCCTATTCGAGCCGAAAGTGGCAATATGACAGCTGATTTGGAACTAGAAGCTACTATTACCGGATCCTACGATATGGAATTAACTACTCCTGAAGGTAATCTGAGTACTAATATTACAGCTGGACAAGACAAAACCGTAGAGCTTGTCATTAAAAACACAGGAACCGCTACACTTACAGACATTGAATTAAGTGCGACCACACCACCTGACTGGGAAACAGAATTCGATAAGGAAACAATTCCTGAGATAGAGCCTGGTAAATCTGAAACAGTTAAAGCTACCATTGAAGCTTCTAGCGATGCTATAGCAGGAGATTATGTCGCTTCATTTACGGCTAAGTCGGCAGAGAAATCAGCTGAGGCAACCTATCGAATCGCTGTAAAAACATCCACCCTCTGGGGAATTGTAGCTGTTCTAATCATTGTAGGAGTTGTAGCAGGACTTTATTATATCGTTAGAAAATACGGGAGGAGATAACGTTGATAAATCCAATCATACAATTGGAAAATATCACAAAGAAATATGATGAGCAGCTTGCGGTTAATCATTTATCTCTTTCCATTGAAAAAGGTGAGATTTTTGGTTTACTTGGTCCGAACGGCGCTGGTAAAACAACGACTATTTTAATGATGCTAGGGCTTAGTGAGCCAACATCCGGTTCAATATCTGTATGTGGTTGGAATCCTACGCGTAATCCTCTCGATGTAAAAAAAGAAGTAGGCTATTTACCAGACGATGTCGGATTTTATCAACACATGACAGGTTGGCAGAACTTAATTTATACAGCACAACTAAACGGTATTCCGAAAGAAGAAGCCGAAAAAAGAGCCAATGACTTATTACAGAAAGTTAATTTGGTTGATGCCGCGGATAAAAAAACAGGGAAATATTCTCGCGGGATGAGGCAAAGATTAGGCTTAGCAGATGTATTAATGAAAAATCCAAGTGTCATTATTCTCGATGAACCAACATTAGGTATTGATCCAGAAGGAGTCCGAGATTTTCTAAATCTAATTCGTCAACTGAATGAAGAAGAAGCGCTTACCGTTTTACTTTCATCTCACCAGCTACATCAAGTACAACAAATATGTGACCGAGTTGGCATCTTTGTAAAAGGTGAACTTCTTGCATCAGGTAATACGGAAAGTTTAGGGAAGCAGTTATTTTTAACAGCGCCATTTGTCATTAAAGTTATTGCCAATCCAGCAAATGAAACACTTATTGAAAAACTAAAAGATATTCCACAAGTCCACCGTATAGAAAAAGTAGACAATGTATTAGAACTATACTGCGAAGAAGATGTTGCAGCTGAAATTAGTAAGGTAATTGTTGAATCTGGTTCAGCATTATATGAAATTCAGAAAAAAGATTTTGGTTTAGATGAGATTTATCACCGATACTTTGAAGGAGGCGAGAAAGATGAACATCGCCACGATAAAAAAGAGACTAACGTTGGTAACGAAAAATAATCAAGAAAGCACATCAAGAGGTGACGCTCATACATTTTGGGCGATTGTTCAAAAAGAATTTAGTGATTATATTTCTAGCTGGCGAATTATAATATTACTCGCAATTATCCTGCTTACATGTGTGGGATCGCTTTATACAGCAGTTACAACGATACAAGATGCTGCAAATGCGAGCGAGAATGCAGAAGCAATTGGAAGAGATGGCTATTTGTTTTTACAATTATTTACGATGAGTGACGGAACATTACCACCTTTTATTACATTTGTAGGCTTGCTCGGTCCATTACTAGGAATTGCGTTAGGTTTTGATGCGATTAACTCCGAGCGAAATAAAGGAACATTAAGTCGTTTAATGGCACAGCCAATCCCGAGAGACTATGTCATTAATGGAAAATTTGTTGCCGCCTTATTGATTAATAGCTTGTTATTTTTCGCGCTAGGATTGCTAGTTATGGCATTTGGCATTATTATTTTAGGAATTCCACCAACAGCCGAGGAGTTTTTCCGAATTATCGCATTTCTCCTTTTATGTATTGTCTATATTGCTTTTTGGTTAAATCTAGGTATCTTATTTTCCGTTGTCTTCCGACAGCCAGCTACTTCAGCTTTAGCTTCCATGTCGATTTGGTTATTTTTCGCAATTTTTTTCTCGATGATTATTAATCTTGTAGCAAAACCTATTCTAAATTCTGAGGCTATCGCTTCTCTCGACGATGCTATTTTTCGCCAAGAGCTTATTATGAACCTACAACGACTGTCACCTAACTATCTATTTAGTGAATCAACTACCACGCTACTCTCACCTAGTATTCGTAGTCTAGGTCCATTAACAATGGAACAGACAGTAGGAGCAGTGGCTAGTCCTTTACCTTTGTCACAGAGTCTGTTGCTCATTTGGCCACAACTAACAGGCATGATTGCAGCAACACTTATTTGTTTCGCCATTGCTTATCTTCTATTTATGAGAAGTGAAATTAGGGCCTAGAATGAACAGATGATGAGATAAATAAAGAACACCTTCAAAATGGTTTGTAAATGCCTTTTGGAGGTGTTTTTAGTACGTAAGAAAATTAAATTTAGGAAAGTAGTAGTTCGCAGTAGAGAGTAACGTTGAACATTAATAAGCTTCGAGATATTTTATAATAGACTCTGCTGCTTTTTGAGTATCCTCCATCTCTATGTCAGTGGAAGTCGTTTGCATGATATTAATAACGATATTTTTATAACTTAGCGCAATAATTTCATTATTAGAGAGTTCGTCGTTAATGTCATGCTCTGAGCTAATATTATAAAAAAGCATATCATTTCCGATGAAGTTCTCCGTGTAAGCAAGAGTAATCGTTAATAATCTAGTACTCTCTTCATTTTCATAGAAGAACATTTCTTGCGTAGGTTCAGTGAGTGATTCTCCATCTTTAGTTAACCATTTGCGTTTGCCAAAACTTAGATCTTCGTCTATTCTTATTGCATCTTCACCATCTGAACTGTCTTTATATATATAGCCTTCAATTTCAACTTCATCTGAAAGTTTTTCGAATAAATTCTCGAATTCTTTATAACTTAATACTCCCTCTTTATTTTCACCTTCGGAAGGAGAAGTACTTTTTACGCTGTAGGTTGCGTCATTATCAGAACAAGCAGTTAAAAATAGAATTGCCGTAATAAACATACAAAATCTTTTTATAGCTAACACTCCTTTTTCTGAAACTTATAAGGATAGTATATCACGTTTCCATTTTAATACAGGAAATAGTTCTAGACTCAAAAATCACATCTGTTACGTATTTCGTTGATGGTAAAGCAAATTTATTAGAATGACTTGATTAATAGAGGGGACTTAGTACAAAATTCAGAAACTTATGATACAATCAGGTTAACTAAATTTGCTGTATAAACACTGTTGCTTATTCAACTATCGGGACAGGAATTGCGTAAGGTGAAACTAAATCTATTGTCAACCTCTAATTTTGTAAAGGGCTGATTTAAGATGACTAAAAGAAAGCTATTGTTAATTTTACTTTTATCAATTGTATTGGTAGCTTGTAATAGTCAAACAACATCCGAATTGTCTGGAAATGATATTGGAAACCCAACTGCTGAACAAATTTTACAAAATGATAAAGATGCAGACATATTTGTTTTAAATGACATTGTATACACAAATGCAGAAGGTATTGAATGGGTATATGACGATGATTTAACATTGGGAGAGGAAGTTGGCGAGATAAAAAAACAAACTACTGATGGTGATGCATTTGAGAACTTTACAGCTTCCCAACTTACAGTAGGAACTAAAATATACGAACCTGTCGAAAACAGTAGTATTTATATAGTTATAGTCGATGATAAAAAGATAAGATATTTAGGATTGATAGAGGGATAATTCATTTGCATTAGCAGGCACTTTAATTGAAGAAGGTATTACACGAATCAGAACTTGCCACATAATAGGTAGTTCTGATTTTTTTCATTATATCAACTAACAGAGCAAAAAAATAAACAAACTATAAAAAAGGAGGCAGTCATTTAAATTATGAACAACTGCTGCTTTTTCAGCTATTTTCCTTCGAATTTTTTCATCCCTTCTATTAAGTCTAAATCAAATTGCTCCTTATTCTGACTTATATATTTATATTCAAAGTACTTAATTCTTATTGTTGGCCCAAATTCACTATCATGACAGTTTGTATAATCAAAATGTACGTTTAATTTACCTATATCAGTAAAAAAAGCACTTGTTGCCTAAAAAGACAATCAAGTGCTCCTTATAGCTAGCTAATGTTGAGAATCTAATATAACTTACTCGGCAGATGGGTTATAATCTATCTCAACTTTACTAAGACCCACTAATACTTTTTCTATCCTATTAGTTAAATCTGCTATTTCCTCTTTTGTCAGTTCCTTTGAAGCATCTATATCTTTAAACTTGCTTAATCTTCTTGTTATACCTTCAATAAGCCCAATAAAAACTTTATCATGTCCAATTGCAATCTCACCAATAGCAGTATCAACAATAACATCTTCTATCTTACCAAAGTTATCAAACTCATCTGATAGTTTTGCTATAGCATACTTATATCCCCTATCTTCATCTAACAACTCTTCATATGTCTCCTGAATTGCTTCAAATAATTCATTATACTCCCAATCTTTCATAATTACTTTCCTCCAAAGAATTTAGTTTAAGGAATAATTCTATTACCATTGTTGTGTACGACCTCTAATTCAATATTTTTATATTTAGCTGCAAACTCTGCTATAACTTTATTACAACTGTCGCAAGTATCCAATTCTGTAAATAACTTAATTCTACCACTAGCTTGTGTATTATCCCCAAGCCTAGAAGCTATATCATTTAGTATTTTATACTCCGTATCTGTATTCCTTAAATAATTAAATCCATTTTTACCAACTGCTTCTGTAGCCTTAAACATTGGATTTTCAGGTTGTAAAGAAATATCAGGCACCTTATGCTCAAGACTTCCCTTAAGTTCATTTATGCTACTTTGAGCATAAAATTCCGATTTGCTTATCCCACTGACATCCACTTCGGCAACAGCAAAATTACCGGATTTCTTATATTTACTCGATAAATTTCCTCTTAGTTCCTTCACTCTATCAATTATATGCGCTTCTGTTACTGAATCTATTTGTCTAGTTGGATATACTTTTCCTGTACCACTAGTCTCCACCTGTCTCAAAGTATCTTGCTTATTCGATTCTGTTCTTTTAACGGTGTTTCCGCCTCCACCGCTACCAGATTTCATCAAGACTAAATACTTATTGCCCATGCTGTCCTGAACAAATCGAGGTGTTGGTATTTGCATATTAATTAGTTTTTTCATAAAATCAAAAGCTTTTGTAACCATCCATGGCATGCGGATGCCTGGATTGGTTGCCGGAGGGGTCGGGGTTGGGAAAATGTGATTTACACTATTCTTTGCTTGTACTCTATCAACTGCAACACTTCCGCCACCAGCTGCGAGTAAAAGTATTGACTGAGTAAGACTGCTTTGGCGTTGCTGTTCCGTTAGTTCCTCTCCGAACATATCTTTTCCTGTGATGTATTCACTAAATCCATTTGCTGAAGCTAGTCCATATAATCCATACTCCGTTTTCCTTAGTATATCAAAAGCTTCGGTTGTTCGGTAGGCATCTAACGCATTATCTGCAGCCTTGAAGGTTTTACTAGTTTTATAGATTGCATGACCACCTTTGACTGCTCTTCCAGCCCAACCTACAAAAGGAATAAAACCTGCAGCTGCTAATGTTGCTGCAGTAGCACGTTGACCATCGGTTAATTCTTCACCTGTTACTGGATCAATACCAGTAGTCGCTCGTTTCATATCGTAATAGCCTGTTACCTCTCCAGTAAAGGTACAGATTGTGTCCCACGTCTTCTCTCCAAAAGAACGATTTTTTAGCTCTCGAGCTTTCTCTAAATCATCTTGCCAGCTTATGTAATCTGCTGTAATCTTTTTAGCTTTCTCTTTTGCAGTATGTATGTCACTATTTCTATATGTATCTTCATTAAAGTAGAGTGGGTTCACTTCTCCACCTTGCATAGAAGCCTGGTATAATTCAGATATTAACCCAGCAATGATATTTTCGTGGTACTCGGACTGTTCATAGTGCTCTACTAGCATTTGGTCTAAGCTATCTACTTTTTCTTTTGTTTCCTTCCGTGTTTTCGTGGCTTTATCTATACGATCGTCGAATCGACTTGTTGAATAAGGTTCTAAGGAGACAATATCACTGATTCCAGAAAATATTTCATCAAGGGCTTGCTCTTGACCATCTACTATTTGTCGAGCACGAGTTTCACTGTTCTTTAAGTCACTGTCTAAGAACGGCAGATGGACAAGTGTGTCTTCTCCTAAATCCATATCGCTCGCTATTCCTTTTATTCCTTTGAAAAAGGCCTCCTGCAAATCAATAAAATCGAGCCAAGCATCTACTACATCGATTTGTGCACGATAAAAGCCTTTCACTGATTCTGCAGTTTTACCTTTAAAATCATCCAGATTAATGATGTCATGGAAAGACGTTTTCAATTCTCTAAACTGAATGCGGAGCGAATTATATTCTTTTGCACGACTTTCCATCGCCTCTACCAGTGTTTTCGTTTCTAAAGTTTGAGTGTTACTCATTTTGCCCTCCTTCCTATCTACCTAGAACCTCATCCTGTTCTTTTAGCTTTCTCAAATTTTCTTTTGTATCGTTTAAATTTTTTTCAACCGCATCTCTATATTGATTTAAAAATTGATGAATCATCTTCTCCCGCTCTTTCCATTCCTTCGTATACTTGAGAGAATTCTTCCCAATACTTTGTGTTGGTTGTGGAAGCTCAAGTCCAGCTAACTTAGCCTGTGCTAAATTCACTTTAGCATTAACTACATAGAACTTTAGCTTAATTTCAGGACCCCCACCATAACCGATACCTTTAAGTGCCGCTTTCATCCGAATAACCTTCCTTTTAACTTATTGATTTGTGTACTCGCCACGTTTGCCATCTCTTCTCCCTGTTCAAGAAAATACTGCGCACTACGAGCAATCGAACTAGTAACGTCTAAAGCGCCCCTCTGAAGCTCTAATTGACGTATTTTCCTATCAATTTCCATAAGATGAAAATCATATTGTCGAATATACCTTTGCATTGATTCATAGGCATCTTGACGTGCAGAGTCATAATCTTCTCCATCTGTTCCTTCCCACATACGGTTTAAGGAAGGTTGATAGATTCTTTTAATTTCCTTAAGTGCTGCATCCTGCTCAGTCTCTATTGCGGTTTTTGCCTGTTTTAATCGTTGAATCTTTTCATCAATTTCGTCTTGTCGATCCGAGATAGTTGCAAATGCGTCTTTAAGAAAATTCCAATCTGACATTTAAATCACTTCCTTTATAACCAATCCTCTTTTTTCCTATTTAAAATATACCAGAAACCATGCGAAGTAAAAGGCTTTTTAACAAAAATGGTTAAAATATCCTTACTATTTTGAGGTTACTTTATTTTCCTAATAGAAAGGACTTATATGAGGGTGAACCAAAATTATTAAAAAGTAAAGAAGACTCTTCATTGCAAATAGAGCTAAAGACTTATCCCATCGGATGAATTTCCTATGCGACAAATAGGGACAGAAATTTCCTTCTATCTCATCCATATAAAAAACCTTGGCTAGCGCTAAGCTTTTAGATGCAACAGCCTTAGTTGCATTTACACTTTGAACCTATAATTTTGCCGCGGCGATATACTCCATTGAAGAAATTTTATACTTTTTAACGTGCAAAAAACCGAGCTATAGCAGCTCGGCACTCATTTTTTATTGAAAAATTTTATCAATACGATTAATTTCTGTCTGAGACAATTTAACATCTAATGTACTCAGGTTGTTTTGTACTTGGTCAGCCGTTTTGGCTCCTGGAATGATCGCATCTACTCCATCTCGTGTTAAATACCATGCTAGTACGAGATGGGTTAATTCCACTTTTTTCTCAACCGCAATTTCTCGTAACCGTTCAACTTTCTGTAAGTTTTCTTTAAAAGCATTACCTTGAAACAATGGGTTATTTTTGCGTAAATCGTCGAAAGTATCCTGTTCACTATATTTCCCGGTCAATAATCCAGAGGCAAGTCGAAAATATGGAACAAAAGATATATTGTTTGTCACACAATAAGGAAGTAGCTCTTCCTCTGCCTGACGTCTGAATAAGTTATATTCAGATTGAAGAACATCCACATAACCATCTTGGTTTGCCTCTTCTAGTTGGTTGATGGAAAAGTTAGATACTCCAATACTACGAATCTTTCCCTGTTCTTTCAGCTCGTGTAGGGCACCGACAGCTTCTGCCTTCGGTGTATCCTCGTCTGGTGAATGAATATAAAACAAATCAATGTAATCTGTCTGAAGCCGTACTAACGCCTCGTCAACGGATCGCCTTAAAAAGTCTGGCGAATTATCAATTTTGGTTTCACCATCTATGATATGATGAGCTGCTTTCGTAGCAATGACAAGGTCTTCTCGTTTACCGGTTTCTTTCACAACCTCACCGATAAGCTCCTCAGATCGTTTTGGGCCATAAATAAACGCTGTATCAATGAAATTAACTCCACTTTTGATTGCTTGACGAATAACATCCTTTCCCTGTTCCTCATCAAGATTAGGATAAAGGTTATGGCCACCAACTGCATTAGCACCTAAACCAATCGGATGAACGAATAAATCTGATTTCCCTAGTTTTACTCTCTGTGTCATTTATTCACGTCTCCTATTTTTTTATTAATAACCTTCCTCTACATGCTAGCACGTATTAGCATGTGATAAAAACTTAATGATTTGTAAATTTTTCTATAAATTTTTATTTAATTTGTCATTATTTGTCTTTCATATGATATAATTAGACTAATTCAATATGGTTATCAAGAGTGAACGAGAGTCCTGGCTCTATGACTTCACGGCAACCTGCCTAAAAGGTAAGGTGCTCCCACCAGCAAAGCTTGCTTTGGATGATAACGACGGTGCTCATGCCCTTTGTCTACTTTCATTCGTAGCAAAGGGCCTTTTCATTGGTCTTGAACCCTATTGAAAATAACAAATAGGAGAGATACTATTGAATTCAACAGGATTTATACGTGGCTACATGGCCAAAAACATGGAGACCGAGAGATTTTTAGAACATGTCGTATGGGTATTGGAACGACAACTGCAAGAGTGGGATGAGTCCTATCAACTTCAAGTTTTCAAACAAGAAGACTTTATTATTTCTGTGCAAAACAATAAAAAAATAATCAACGTACCGATTTCCGCAAATCGATTAAAAGATTTACAGTCTGCATCTCCTTACTCCTTAGATCGCTACATATGGGTACAACTTAAAGAAAAAGGATTAGAATGGAAAGATAAAAACGGAAATTACCTAGATTATGTGTTTCCATAAAATACAGTGAAAGCAACGGACTTTTTTTTCCGTTGCTTTCCTTGGATAAGTTAAAAGTCTGCCGGCACTTCCCAAAAGTGAATATAATCTTTTTTAATTTTTTTCCCAAGTTGAGCTTTAATTTGATTCGTAAGAGCATTCCATTTTCCTTGTTTGGCTCGAATGTTTTTAGCTGATTGAATGTCGTTTACTTTCTTTAATAAACGTTGTTCCATTTTTTTATCTAGAAACTCTAGGTCCTCACCATGCTCCACTAGCTCATCTAATTCTGAAGTAGTTAACTGTGCCTCAATTGTAAATGTCCGCTCTGTTATATTCCCTTTTTCATCCTTTGCAGTTATCTTAAGTTCATACGTACCCGGTGTAAATTCTAAAGGAGAAATGTGAATCATATCATTCATTTCTTTTCCGTCTAATTCGATAATTACCTCTTGTAAATCACCATCTTCATCATTTACACTAACAGGTATTTGGTACGTCTCTGTAATGAGAAATGATGTGAAATCTATCAGGTCACCGATTATCGGTGGGTTAGATATCGTCTTTTGAACATCGTCTGCTTGGGTTACTAGTAATTGATACGTATCTCCAAATATCGAACCTACTCCTGAGACAGTGACTTCTTCACCTTCTTCAAAATTATTCGTAAATTCTTCGAATAAGAAATTGGTACGTTGATCTACTCTGATTCTTGTTACCTGATCTCCATTTCTTAAATCAAATTCAAATGCATTCCAATACGATTGAATATTTTCGATAACACCTTCCATTCGTACTAGCTCACCTTGATTGGTTTCGTCGATTTGTTGGATATTTTGAAAGGACGGTAGCTCACTTTTTCCGACAACTTCTATACCCTGAACATCCGTTATTTCCTTCATTCCTTGAAACGTAGTGGTGGTTCCTTTTACCTTAACTTTATCACCGACCTCGAAAGCATCAGCATGTTGAAAAACATATATACCCGCAGTCTCATCTTGTAAATAGAATCCTTTACCACCAAAAATACCCGGCTTTGTTGTAATAACACCCTCGACTTCTACTGTTCTGTTATCCGCTAATTCCCGAGCTTGCTTAATGCTAATAGGCTCTGAAGGCTCTTCATTTGTCACTTCACCGATTAGAGCTGATTGTGTTTTAATGTTAGTTTTTCCTTGGCGAAGTCGTACATTAGCATTTCCAGATGCATTTTCATTTACTTGGACAGTAAGTATTTTTGAGGCTATCCCTTCACTATTTGCTTCTAGGTTAAATTCCTTGCTATATCCGTACTGAGCTGGCCAACTACCATCTTCATTTTGTACCTTTGCAATTTGTTGTCCACCATCTAAGTAAATACCTAGATTGTAACCAGAAATTGTTTGACCTGGCGCGAGATTTTCTGCGATTATTTCTATCGTAAAGGCTTCGTTATTTGGTAATACATCGTTGTAGTTTAAGGTGAATTCTGGTTCCGAAACTGGATCTATTGATGACCCAAATGAACCTGGTGCAAAAGTAGATGGATCAAACCAATCATAATGTTCCTGTGGATTTGTCCATGGTTCAGGTTGTGGTTCTGTCGTGTTTTCCGGTATTTCTTTATCTAGAAGTGGTGAAACATCATCTAACGGAATCTCTGTTTCTGTAAAATCTTTATAATCTTCTTTATCTGCTAACCAATCAATAATATTTAATAGCAATGTAGCATTATCTGCATCTGTAAAACCATCATACGTTGTTTTTCTTTGTCCTGTTTCTTCATTTCGATACTTCGGTGTAGCATCCTCAACCGGAGAAGAATCACCAATAAATGCTGCTTTCCCTTTTTCCAGCTTGGAAATAGCTGCATATGGACCTTCCTCGACTCCGCCGCCATGATAGATTCCTTCATCTACAGCAGGTCCCCATTTGTCACTTTCATCGAGACCGTCTGGCAAGAATACGATTCCTTTTGCTAACTCAGGGTTGGTGATAGCAAGTGTTGAACCAGCATGCATCGTGATTTCCTGAACACCTTCTGTAATTCCAAAAGTTTCAGCTGGTTCTACTACATGATTGGCTACTACTGTTCCCAGTGCATTAAATCGAAATTTAATACCAAAGTTGTCACTCAACCAATCAGAACTTTCCACATCTTGCATTGCTTCAGAATTGATTTCAGCTTCAAACATCCCTTTTGTTGGATTATCATAGGCACCACGACGAAAACCGTTCATTACTTCCGATGAATCCCAACGATTTTTGTTGCGGTCTGCATTATAGTGGTCGGAAATAAAGAAAATACTTCCCCCATTCTCCACGTAATCAATCATCGCCTCTTGTTCTGTTGTCTTGAATGGAATATTTGCCTCTGGAATAACAAAGACATCGTAAGGTTCCAAGTCTTCTAATGTCATCGGGCTATTTTTTCTAAATTCTACTACCTCATATCCATTATCTGCGATTGCTTCGGCAAAATCAGAAAACGCGCCGTCAATGACCCAGTCAGCTTGTCCAGCAGTTTGACCATGTGTATTGTCGAACAGTACCTTCTTACCATTAGGAGAATCAGGTAGAATGATAGGAGCTGGATCATCCATTGTTTCAGCATAGGTTAAATTGGGAATAACAGTAAAACTAATGAAGATTGTTACAATGAGCATCCAAAATACTTGTAGATGTTTTTTCAAGAAAATCCTCCTCTTTCATTGTTTTATCGAACACTCTCAATATAACAATCAAATATGTATGTACGTTTACCACACTGTAAATTATAGGTAAATATTGTTGAAGCGACATAACTTTATCCATTTCATAATCGTAAATGAAACTTTACATTCAGTGGACAACTTCTTTGATAAACTTAAGATAGAAAGGATGATACCACTTGAACCAGAAGGCAACGCTTAAAATTGTGTATACGAGTGATATTCATGGGCATGCTTTACCTATTCTTTACGGAACGAATGAACCAGCTGAACTCGGACTCATTAAATATGCATCCGCTGTGCGACAAATTCGGGAAGAAAATGAGTTTGTAATTGTGATGGATAATGGCGATCTCATTCAAGGTACTCCGCTCATGACACATTATGTTAAGGAGCATGTACATCAACCTAATCCTATGATTTCTATAATGAATCAAATGAATATTGATGCTGGAATAATCGGTAATCATGAATTTAATTTTGGCCTGTCCATTTTACAAGATGCGATGAAACAATCTAATTATCCTTGGCTATCTGCCAATATATTAGATAAAGAAACAGGGAAACCATTTTTCGGACCACCTTATATCATCAAAACTTTATCCAACGGAATAAAAGTAGGAATCATTGGAGTTACTACACACTATATTCCAAATTGGGAAAAACCAGAGCATATCGAAGGTATTTATTTTGCGGATGCTTATCGTACATTGAAAGATTGGGTACAAGAGCTTCGTGAAGATTGTGATGTATTACTTGCTGCCTACCACGGTGGCTTCGAACGTGATGTTACAACAGGAGAAGTAACGGAAAATTTAACTGGCGAGAATCAAGGATATGAAATGGCTAGTACGATAGATGGGATTGATGTACTTTTAACTGGTCACCAGCATCGCATTTTGACCGGTATGGTAAATGACTGCCTCGTCATTCAACCTGGTAATAATGCACAAACGTTTGGAGAAATCACGATTGAAATGGTGAAGGACGATGAGCTAGGCTGGAGAATAGAAAATAAATCAGCGGATGTTCATTCTGTAGAAGGCGTTGAGGCTGATTCTGTTTTATTAAAAGATATGGAATTGTTAGAAAGTTCGACTCAAGCATGGTTAGATAAGCCAATGGGCCTTGTTGAAGGAGATATGTTAATACGTAATCCACACGAAGCGCGCCTTCAAAAACATCCCTTTATCGAATTCATCCAACGAGTCCAAATGGATGTTAGTGGAGCACCTATATCGGTCACTTCTTTATTAAACAACGAGGCGAAAGGATTTCCAGCAACGATTCGAATGCGAGATATCGTTTCAAATTATCCTTATCCTAATACACTTGTTGTCCTTTCTTTAACGGGACAGGATATTAAATTAGCACTTGAAAAAAGCGCCGCCTATTTTTCTTTAGATGGTGAAAAAAACATTGTGGTAAATCCAGAGTTTATTAATCCAAAACCACAACACTATAATTATGATATGTGGGAAGGGATTGATTATACAATTCGTGTTTCTAACCCTTTCGGTAAGAGGGTAGAAGATATAACATTTCAAGGAGAGCCGCTCGATATGGATAAGAGTTATCATGTTGTAATGAATAACTATCGCGCTAGTGGCGGTGGCGACTTTGATATGTTTAAAGATAAGCCTATTGTGAAGGATATTAGACAAGATATGGTAGAACTTATATGTGAATACATACAGAAACACGAGACGATTAAAGCGACCATACATCCTAACTTTAAGGTAGTAGTTTAGTTTTTATCTATGGACCGTGGCGTGGGTTCTATGAACTGTGGATGGTCCGCTATGGACTGTCACTTGTGCTCTATAGACTGTGAATAGGCGCTATGAACTGTCGAAGGTGTGCTATGGACTGTGAAAACGTGCTATAAACCGTCGTACATTTTATCACACGAAAAAGCTGAGACACGATAAACAGTCTCAGCTTCTTTCTTTACCCACGTACTAGTTTTGTTCGGATTCGGTTGGAAAAGAATTCTACTAGTAGAATTAAGACGACCAAACCAATTAAAATAGCGCCAACTTCTGTCCATCGATAAGAATTCATCGCAAAAATGAGTGGTGCACCTATTCCTCCAGCACCTACAAGGCCTAATATAGATGCTTCTCTTAAATTCATGTCAAATCGGTAAATGATAATAGACGAAAACATAGAAAATAGCTGTGGGAGAATTCCATAGCGTATTTTTTCAAATGTACTACAGCCAATTGAAGTCATCGATTCAAGAATAGAAGTATCCAAATCCTCAATCGCATCGACAAATAATTTGGAGAGCATTCCTATCGATATTACCGCAATTGTTAATACACCTGCAAATGGACCTTGTCCTGCGACACGGATAAACATTAATCCATAAACAAGCGCTGGAACTGTACGAATAAAGATTAATAGTATTCGCGTTAACCATGCAACTGGGCCTGGCACAACGTTAGACGCAGATAAAAATGCTAGCGGGACAGCCAAACATGCACCTGCTATTGTTCCAAGAAAGGCAATCGCCATCGTCTCTACTAGTAAGTACATAACCCCTTTACTTGTAAAATTAAATAATAAATCTGTTTCCGGTTGGAGGATACCAGTGATAATACTAGTAGCAACTTCCCATCCGCTTTGTTCAAAGTTATTAAGATTGATAGCAGAAAGTGACCAAACAAATAAAACGATAAGGAGAATAGCTACTGTCATTAAATAGCGCAAATTTCGTGGTGAAGCATATAATTGTTTTTCTAATGCATCCATCGTATGTAAACTCCTTTAGATTAACTTTTTACGGAAGTGTTCACTAATTTGTTCAATAATGAAAACGGTAATTACTAGCATGAGTAAAATCATGCCAACACTCGCATAATCTCGCCATCCTAAACCTTCGTGTAGTAAGAGCCCGACTCCACCCGCACCAACATAACCAAGTATGGCAGCATAACGGACATTCCCTTCGAAGCAGAATAACGATGTAGACAAATAATTAGGTAAAACTTGTGGAAAAACTGCATAACGAAAGCTTTGCAGCCTTGTCATACCTGTTGATTCCATTGCTTCAAATGAGCCCATTTCTGCATTCTCAATCTGTTCATAGAGAAGCTTTCCTACATAGGCAACTGTAAACAGAAAAATAGCAACTGTTCCAGCAAGTGTCCCCAATCCAAATATAAACGTTGCAATTAGCGCAGTGACCAAGGTAGGTAGTGTACGCAAAATACTGAGAATGAATTTACTTATACTAGCGATGGTTCGATTCATAATATTGGATGATGCTAGATAAGCCGCAGGAACGGCAGCAATCGACCCTAACAATGAACCGAGTAGTGACATTTTAATCGTATCCATTAATGGTTTCCAGACATGGTCGAAATACTCCCAATTTGGTGGAATCATTTCATTAACAATAACAAAGAATTGGTGCCATCTATCTCGTAACACACTCATCTCAAAGTCAGTAAATCGAATCGAGAGAATCGTCGCTATTAATAAAAGTACTAGAATAATAGGTGTACGAGACTTTTTCTCTTGCACGATTTTACCATTAGGAAGCACAATTTTTGCAGGAGGAAAAATTTTATCATACATAATTTCTCTTCCTTTCCTCCAGCTGAATTTCTTTGATATCCTTCGTCTCACCTTGGTATATGTGTTGGAGAACATCTTTTGTTACTTCTTCTACCTTGCCATCAAATACAATTTGTCCTTCTCTAACACCAATGATTCGTTCCGCATATTCAAGCGCGATTTCGACATGGTGGATGTTAATAATGATCGTCATATTGGTCTCTTGGTTAATCCTTGCAAAATCGTCCATTACTTGTCTAGCTGTGATTGGGTCTAGGGATGCAATTGGTTCATCTGCTAAAATAATATCGGGATTTTGAGCTAATGTTCTAGCTAATGCAACACGTTGCTGCTGACCACCGGATAATTGATCAACCCGGACATAGGCTTTATCAAGGATTCCTACCTTATCTAAAGCAGTCAATGCTTTAATTTTTTGGTCCTTAGTAAATATTCCCGTTATCTTTCTCCAGAATGGGAGCTCTGGAACAAAGGATACGAGCACATTTTTTAATACAGAGATTCGACTAACTAGGTTAAACGATTGAAAAATCATACCGATTCGTTGCCTAAATTTACGAATCTCCTTCCCTCTTAGTGAGTTCACTTCCACGTCATCTACTACGAGAGATCCTTCTGTAATATCATGCATTTGATTGATACAGCGAATCAATGTGGATTTCCCAGCACCAGAAAGACCAATAATCGCCACGAATTCACCTTTATCTATTTGCAGATTAATATTTTGCAGTGCTTTGACGTTATTTGAATATGTTTTACCAACATTGATAAATTCAATCATCTATAAATACTCCTATCTATGAAAATGAGAACATCCACAAGTGATGCTCTCATCGAATCTAATTTTTCTATATTAATTTAAGCTTTTTACGAGTTCCTGTGCTTTTCGTTCATCATCGTAATCGGTAGCTTGTGCTTCTTGATAGCCTTCATGATTATAAATAGCAATAACTTCTTTACCTTCTTCTGTTTGTGCAATATTAATAAAGGCCTCTTGGATTGCCGATTTTAAATCATCATCCATCTTGTCTGAATTCTTGCTCACGCTGATTGTATCGTTATAAATGGAAGGTGTTACACCAATTACATTTGTATCATCCCAAATTGTTCCTTCACCACTCCAGCTTTCTTCATTATCACGTCTAGCATCCGCATACGTAACCATCACATCGATTTGATCAGCTGCAAGTCTAGCAAAAGAGCTACCATAAGAATCAGATGGCACGACATTTTCTAGATCTGTAATCGTCTTACCAAATTTCTCATCCATCCAGATAGCAGGATAAATATAGCCTGCTGGTGAAGATGTTGACATGACAGCCCAAGATGCACTGTTAATATCATCAAACGTTAATTCTTCTCCATTATTCACTTTTTCAGCTAATTCTTGTCCTTTCTCTGAAGGTCCTGCAATAATTAGCGCACGATATCCAATTGCTTGTTCGTCAGATGCTTCTGTTGGTTTGTTGTCATTCCAATCTTTAGGATTGTCCGAGTCGATACTCAATCCTGCACGTGTTGCTGTTAAAACAACTTCCGCTCCGTCATCATACAATACATATGTACCACCTGGAATTAAGCCAATATCCATTGTCCCAGCAGATAATGCCTCACCTACAGCTTCATAGTTCGTACCAACCGTAATATCTACTTCGCCAATGTCATATCCCAATGTTGCCATTTCCTCAATCAATAAATCCTTTAAAGGCTCTGTTGCCGTTATAATCTCTTCTGGCTCTCTAGAAGGGACAAATCCAATCGAAAGCTCGTCAATTGATTTGTTAGTTGCTTCTTCTTCTTCTTCTGAAGTTTCTGTTTCTGACGCACTTACTTCTTCTTTATCTTCATTTGTAGAGCTCTCTTCCGTATTATCTCCACATGCTACTAACAAAAATGCTAGTAAACTGACCACCAATAGTAATAAAAGCTTTTTCAATGTTATCTTCCTTTCTCAAGCTATTTGGTACTTATTACAGTGTAATGTAAAAATATTAAGTAATTGGTAACTACCGGTAAACGTTTTGTTAAGAATTATGATGCTGAATTTACATAAAGAAAACTTGGCTAGCATCAAGCCTTGCGTAGGCGATCGCCTTAGTTGTACTTAAACTTGGAACTTTTAATTTTTACTACGTTGAATGACTTCTATGTTGAAAATTTATGCTTTCCTATCATGTAAAAAAACTGCGAAGAAAGAACTCTAGGCTCTATCTTCACAGTTTCTATTACACTATTAGTTTTCTATCAATTTTTCACCATCAATATATTTCTCTCAAGGTTACCGTCTAATATGTGGATTAGTAAAAATATCGTATTCATCACGACTTGTCGTTGAAAATTCTGAAACAATCGCACCTTGTTCCGCCGCTTGGAACCAGTGGAGTGTATTAGGTGGGATTGTATACTGCTCACCTGGGTGTAGGATAATTTCATGAAAAACGGTATAAAATTCTTTCCCTTCCCTAGGCAAATTAGCTTGTATGACCGCAGCATCTTCGCCTTCTACGTATAGATAGACTTTTCCTTTTCTACAACGAAACGTCTCTTGCTTCCCTAAAGAGTGATCAATTGGCGGATGTCTATGCTCTGGACAAGTTTGATTTGGAAATAAAACAAGCTCCTTTGCACAATAATAGTCGTTATTTTCATACGTAATTAGCTGTAATCCTTCCTTTTCTAACCGGTTCAAGCCGAAGTCAGCAATCTCCACTCTCTCTTGTTCTTCCTCCGTCAATACAAATCCTGCTTCCATTAACATATCGATTGTTTTTTGTTTTGCTGTTTCTGTTTTCATATCTTTCACCCTTCCACGTGAATTACCGAGCTAATAAAACTAAAAACACCAGCATGTTATTATTTTGCTAGTGTCGTGTATGTAGGTTCTTTATTCACTTGTTTAAATAGGATAATCAACGACAACCACGTCTTCAATTACACCGTCCAAAGCTTGTACGAAATTCTGATGAACAGGATGTGGTCCATAATCATCTAAAGATTGTTTACTATCAAACGTCACTCGAAGTCCTAATGTGTAACCTCTAATATTTTCTGTCTCTTCCGTAACGTTTATTCCTGCTGTTAATTCGACAATACCTGGAATTTTCTCTTTGAAACTACTTAACTTATTTAACAATTCCTGTTCTTTGTCTTTTGTTAAACGTTCATTAAATTTAAAGAAAACCATATGTTCATACATGTTACTTCGCCTCTTCCCTTGTCTTGTATATCAGTCTGTGTTGTTTTGATTATAGGTGATGGAACCATTCCCATCAAGTAGTTACTATTACGCTTCCATTTGATCTTTTACGTAGGTAACTAAAGTTCCATCTGTTTGAACTTGGGCAAAGATAA
Organism: Gracilibacillus halotolerans; assembly: GCF_014206945.1. Classification (GTDB taxonomy): domain Bacteria; phylum Bacillota; class Bacilli; order Bacillales; family Amphibacillaceae; genus Gracilibacillus; species Gracilibacillus halotolerans. The sequence continues at coordinate 31,192 of NZ_JACHON010000002.1, read as the reverse complement.
CTTCCTTAACATGAGAGATGTTTTGCTGTTTTAATTCGTGAAGTAACCAAGCTTCATCCAAATCTAGTTTTGTCAAATTCTTTTTTACAATCTTACCATCGGATATTACCTCTGTTGGAATCGGATAAATCTTTTGAGATACCGAAACGTTCATATCTTTTTTTACTACTGGTTGCTTATCTTCTTTCAAAAGAATCGATAATTTTCCATTTGTCTCAAAAATAGCATAATCTACATCAGTAATCGAAAAAACATTTTTTCACGTAGCATCGTTGTTAATGAATCTAAATCTAATCGACTTAATACAAGCGATTTCCTTATTATTTTACCCTCTTGTATTACAATAACAGGGTTTCCAGTTAATAATCTTCTTAATGATTTAAATTTTATATCGAGGGTATCAAGTACAACCGTTATTAACGTCCAACCAACTAGCGCAATAATACCATTACGGATACTTGTACTTGGATTGACCACAAAATCAGCGGCAATCGATCCAATTGCAATTCCTGATACAAAATTAAAGAACGTCATTTGACTAATCTCTTTTCTACCTAATAACCTCGTTAACAAATAGAGAGCGAAAAAGCCTATAACAATTCGAATAATCAATTCTGATACTCCCATTTATATGTACCGCCTTTTGCAAATCATGATGAATTATTCCCACATAAGAAATTCTTTGTATTTAATGAAGGTTCACAATTTTTCTTATGGTTATCTATTTTAATTTTTTTATGCTATAACCTTAATTCCTCCCTTTCCATTAAATTAATTTTCAGTAATTACTTAATAAAAGACATGTAATTTTTTCTTTATGTTCATGCTTTCAATCAAAAAAGCATTGTTATCTACTCTTTCGTCTCCGAATAGTAACTTGCCTTAAAGTGCATATTAATCCTATTCCACACGATAAAATCGCTAAGCAACAATTATATACGTATTACTTAGGAGGACATCATGAGTTCAACAACATATAAAGGTACAAATAAAATGATTATAGGGATTGTGTTTGGGGTCATCACTTACTGGCTCTTTGCACAAGCCATGGTAAATATAGTCCCTGCCGTTCAAGAGGATTTAGGGATAAACTTAGAAACGTTAAATATTGCAATTAGTTTAACATCGTTATTTTCAGGTATGTTTATCGTAGTAGCTGGAGGTTTAGCAGATAGAGTTGGGAGAAAGAAATTAACATATCTAGGCTTAATTTTAAACATTGCTGGTTCACTATTACTCGTATTATCACAGGGAGCATTTTTCTTAATCATTGGTCGAGTACTACAAGGATTATCTGCTGCTTGTATCATGCCAGCGACAATTGCGTTGATGAAAGCTTATTTTGAAGGTGCTGAAAGGCAGCGAGCCTTAAGTTATTGGTCGATTGGTTCTTGGGGTGGGTCAGGTGTTACATCGTTTGCAGGTGGGGCTATTGCAACCTATTTAGGCTGGAAATGGATATTTATTTTCTCGATTGTTTTTTCAATTCTTGCGATGTTATTAATTAAAGAAGTTCCAGAAAGCAAGGCTGAAACAACTGGAAAATTCAAATTTGATTATGGTGGACTCGTAATTTTTATCATTGCTATGTTGGCTTTAAATATTGTCATTACACAAGGTGCTGAATTTGGTTGGACAAGTCCAATTACCTTAATCTTGGCCGCAATAGTCGTCGTTAGTATTTTCGCATTCGTTCGCTATGAAAAACGAGTGAAACAGACGCCATTGATTGATTTTAAATTGTTCGCCAACAAACCTTATACCGGTGCCACAATATCCAACTTTTTATTAAATGCTGTAGCTGGAACGCTTATCGTTGCAAATACGTATGTTCAAGTAGGCCGTGGTTTTTCAGCCTTTCAATCAGGAATGCTTTCCATTGGTTATCTAGTTGCAGTTCTTGCTATGATTCGTGTTGGTGAGAAGATTATGCAACGAATTGGTGCACGAAATCCGATGATATGGGGAACTACATTAACATTAATCGGTGTTGCTATTATGGGATTAACCTTCCTACCAGACACGCTTTATACAATTACCGTTTTTGTTGGTTTTATCTTATTCGGTATAGGTCTAGGAATGTATGCTACTCCTTCAACTGATACTGCCGTATCGTCATCACCTGATAATAAAATTGGTGAGGCTTCAGGTATTTATAAGATGGCTAGCTCATTAGGAAATGCCTTTGGGATCGCAATTTCCGCTACCGTTTATAGTGCGGTCGCCGCGTTTAGTACTGTTAATATGGCTGCAACTGCTGGGATTATAACGAACGTTATCTTTGCTATTCTTTCCTTGATATCCATTATTGCACTTGTCCCACGAGATGCAGGAGAATCAAAGAAAGTTAGTTGATTTGTGTTACACATAAATACGGAAAAAATTAAGGTGCTAAAATCGTTATCAGAGGAGTTGAATGATAGTGAAAGAAAGGCTAATGCAATTGTTAGAAGAGCGGAAAGATGAAATGATTGAAATCCGTCGTTATTTACACGAAAACCCAGAGCTTTCTTTTAAAGAAGAAAAAACTGCAAAATATATTGAAGAATTTTATAAAGATAAAGACGTGGATATACAAACAAATGTAGGGAATGGTTATGGAATTATTGTAACCATTAAGGGTGCGCACGATGGAGAAACGATAGGGCTACGTGCTGATTTCGATGCTTTACCTATTACAGAAGAAGCTGACGTCCCTTTTAAATCTAAAAACGAAGGTGTCATGCACGCTTGTGGACATGATGCACACACCGCTTATTTGCTCGTTCTCGCTGATTGTCTCATCCAGTTAAAGAGCGATATTAAAGGGACTATCAAAATAATTCATCAGCATGCAGAAGAACTCCCACCCGGTGGTGCAAAAAGCATTATGGAGAGTGGGCATTTAGATGATTTAGATGCTATTTTTGGGATACATGTTTTACCTTTGGGTCCTGCTGGCACTGTTGGATACCATAGTGGCTACTCATTTAATGGAAGAACTTATTTCAAACTCGTCATTAAAGGCCGAGGTGGACACGGTTCCTCACCAGATAAAGCAAATGACTCTATCGTTGCCGGTAGTTATTTTGTGACAGCTGTACAAACGATTGTCAGCCGTAGAGTAAATCCAATGTCTGCTGGCGTTGTTACCATAGGCTCATTTGATGGAAAAGGTTCATTTAACGTCATTAAGGATAGCATCGAAATTGAAGGAGATATCCGCTATTCAGATGAGGATGTTCAGAAGGTGATCGATGAAGAATTTCACCGCATTGTCCAAGGAATAGAAGCACTTTTTGGTGTGAGCTGCGAATTAACATACACACCAGATTATCCACCACTATATAATGATCCAGAAATTACTAATTTTGTTGCTAGCTCGTTAAAGGAAATACAAGACAAGGATATTAAAGAAGTGAAAGAATTTCCAAAATTATCACCTTCCGAAGATTTTGCTTATTATCTCCAGAAAATTCCTGGCTCCTACTTTTATATTGGCTGTACACCAAAAGGTATCGATAAGCCATTTTTTAACCACCATCCGAAATTTGATATCGATGAAGATGCGATTCTCGTAGCTGCAAAGGCAGTTGGACATGTTGCTTGTAGTTATCTTGAACGTTAATAATCCTATCTATAGTAAAACAGTACCTGGAACGTTAGTATTTCTTATACCAGGTACTGTTATTTTATTTATCCTCTCGAAGCATAAATTCATTTCCATCCTGGTCATAAAAGATAAACATTGTACCATAAGGCATCCTTAACAAATCATCTACCTTTACTCCTTTTCGTTTCATTTCTTCATACGCTGCTTCAATATCTGTAGTTGTAAATAACACAGAGGGATGAGCCACTTTGGTAGGTTGTTGCTGCTCCATTAACGATTTAGAATACAGTACTAATGTTGTGAACTCATCTTCATTAGGGCCAACCTCCATCCATGTTGCATTGGGCCCCATTGGCTGTTCCAGCTTTAATACGAATCCCATTTTGTTTAGCCAAAAATCTTTAGCTTGCTCTTGATTTTCCACATAAACCGTAATCTTACCAATTTTATTAATCATATTGTCATCTCCTCTTGTTTTATTTTCTTTCAAGGTAGACTTTTAATGCGTGGCACATGCTTTTGCAAATGTCTTAGACATCATTTTTCCAAAAAACTTCGCCATGCCTGTCAGTTTATTAATTTCACCCGATAGTAAAATTTCTGAATGACCATCTACCTCTTGAAGAGTGTACGTATATATGAATTCGCCTTTTCCTGTTGTACCTTTAGTGCCATCACATCGGAGAACAATTTTATTTGGCTTTTGAAGCTCTATCACTTCAAAATGTTCAGATGCCTCGGTACCAAACATTTTTCTTGTTTCTTTCCATTCACTACCTTCCTTAATTGGTCCCTCATCTAATCGCTCCATTCGAACCAAACCTTGCATCCATTCCTTTGCTGCATCTAAGTCGAGAAGTGCTTGAAAAGCTTTCTCTACAGGAACTCGCAACGTTCTCCTTACATCGAATTGTATACTCATTATTATTTCCTCCTCCAATAGCCAAACTAATGAATGTTAGTATTCCCTCTAGATAATAAAAACATATCATGTATGAACTTTTCCGACAGTTTTTCAAATGTGTTGGATATCCAACATAAAACAAAAATTATTGGTTTTTTTAAATCTCATTATGCCCTACACTAACATTAAGAAGCAAATAGATACATTACATGCTAATGAAGATAAGAGGGAAGTATTAACACAAGTAGCCGAACGGAGACTTATCGTACCTAATCTCTAAAATCATCCGAATAAAAGAAAAGGAAGGAATACAATGAAAAACAATAATTTAATTTGTGATATTGAAACAGGTGTATGTGGTGTTCCGGGAGAATCAGAAATGGAGATGATTGATTTGAATGAACCGAACAAAACAATCGATTTTTACTATGTAACAGATCCAATTTGCTCTCATTGCTGGGCGATTGAACCAACACTTCGCCGCTTTATGAAGCAATATGGACATTATTTTAATTTCCAGAGTGTGATGGGTGGCTTATTAGAAAAATGGCACGGCGGACCAGTAGACCCAGCGAACGGGATTAACGGTCCAGCTGATGTGGCAGGACACTGGAGGGAAGTCGGTGAGCATTATCGTATGCCAATTGATGGTTCCTTGATGATAGATAACCCTGTACAATCTTCTTTTCCACCATCTCGTGTATACAAGATTATTCAAAAACATCATGGCGAGGAAAAAGCGTTTGAATACCTACGTAGAGCAAGAGAAAGTTTGTTTGTTTTCAATCAAAATATCGGAGAAGCAACAATTTTAATCGATATTGTGAATGAAATGGGCTTAAATGGAGAAGCCATTGTGGAGGAAGCAAATCAGGAGACAGGACATGAGTTGTTAAATGAGGATTTCACTTTAACTAGAAAATTAGGTGCGCGTGGTTTTCCAACGATTATTATGGTAAATGAAGCGAATAAAGGAGTAAAAATCGTTGGTGGCAGACCGTTTGATTATTATGTTTCTGGATTAACAAAACTTCTTGGCGAAGAACCAACACCGAAAGAAGTTCCAGCTTTGTCGTCCTTACTAAAGAAAGAAAAGATGCTTTTCGCCAAAGAAATTGAAGTTATGTATGACGTGGAAGAATCCGACTTAGTTTCTTTTGTTGAAAACGAACTAAATATAGATCAGTATGTGAAAAGTGAAATCCTAGGAGAAATTTATTTCACAACCTCCAATTAATCAACGAGGCTGGGACAGAATTATTTAATCATACTACAAACCGAACGATCCGTTGAATCAGTTATGTTTATATGCTTTTTATAATTACTTCGCTAAAACACTTCGCTTTCCGCAGGCAACGCTTCAACTAATTACAAAAGTTCAATTGAACTTTTGTAATGGATTTTCAGCTGTTGCTTTCCTGCAGGAGTCTACGTGTTTTTGCTGCGTAATTTATATTTCATTTTTTAATTGTTCGCCTTTAATATTGTAAGTTTAGTTATTTCCCCGCCTCTCGATTTATGTGAACGCAAAGCACTATACATGAGGCAAACGCATGTAGGAATCATATACACGTGTTAGTGAGTATCCCACGGAAATTAAGCGTATTTAAATTTATGTGATATTTAAAAAGGAAAAGTAGTTTGATGATATTTGATCATCACGCCAATCTTAATTATAAATACGGAAATCGCAAGTTTTGTTGCTGTGGTTTCTAAGTAGATACAGTAGGTAGAAATAAAAAGAAAATACTTGAATATATTAGGAATTAGCTAAAAGGAGATTACATGACGGACTAATTAACAATATTTGAAGAGCTTGATCCGTTTACAGGGCAAAAAACACTATACAATAAGGGATTCTTTTAGAATCAGTGAGTAAATGTGGTGCAAGAGGGAGAACCATTCGGTGGTCCCTTCAGGACGAGGCCAGTAAAAGAGGCTTTCAGCCGCAGAGAAAAGAGGCCGAGCACAAAAAATAGCAAGAAAGTCCAACCAAATCATGGAGATGATATAAATAGCCAAGTCAAAATACAAGACTCCTGCAGGAAAAGCAACAGCCGAGGGATTACAGGATGTAATTCAGTTCGGCGTTGCAACAGGATGTTGCGTTATTCGCCGAACACTCACAAACAAAAGTTTTTAAATAACTTTTGTAATTAGTTGAGGAGTTGCCTGCGGAAAGCGAAGTATTTTGACTTGGCTTTAGTATAATATTCGGATTTTGTATTATGTAAATTACTTCTGTCCCAGTCTATAATTAATTCTATGGATTACCGATTTCTTAAAGATTCTCTAACATGTTTAGCTTCTTTTGGTGTCAACGTTGGAATAACTTTGATAAAGTAATAATGCTTAATGAGTCCTAAAATAATAATAATAACTTTTACAAATATAAAATCTACATAAATAACAGAAAAAATAATAAAAGCATCTGCTATCACATTAATCCTAATTTTCTCACGCAGTGTCATCCCCGTGTTTTCTTTTATTCGAACTACATAATCTTTATAAAAGGTTGTGCTCTTGAACCAGTTCTCTACTCGCTCTGAACTCTTCCCAAAGCAATATGCTGCAAATAAGAAAAATGGTCCCCCAGGTAGTACAGGAAGTATGACTCCAGCAACACCTATTCCAAAAGATACGAACCCTGTTATGATTAAAAGAATACGTCCTAGATTTTTTATAGGAATCACCTACCCTTATACTTTATATCTATTATACCACCGAAAGTTCTTCTTTTGCTTTCACTTCAATTGGCGCGAAAGTCAGAGACTTGTCCTTTTTATCCATTACACTAAATTTCTCATTTTAAACAAGCTAGTCCTATCTACTATATTCTTTTTTACCTTAGTTTATGTATTCATACTTTTTTAATTTTTTCATAACCCTGTACGTGTATCCCCGGTATAAAAATTAAAGGATTAGCTTCACTAATGTCGAATAGAATAGAGAATCGGACTTCATAGAAGATTAGCAGTTATACTGAAAAACCTTTTCTTATTTTTATGCCAAGAAAAATTTATAATTAAGCAAGGAGTGTTAGATTTGGTACGTCTCATTGTATTGAAACCGAAGATTAGAAACTAAAAAATCTTCGGGGTGATTATTATTATGTCTAATAAAGACAAACATACTATTTTTAAAGATAAAGTATTTAGAAGATACATTTATGCATATTTAATAACTCAAATTAATACATGGATGATTCCTGCTCTAACTCCAATATTATTGAATAAGCATTTTGGAATAGGTAAAGAACTAGCTTTTAGTTTAGGATTACAGTGGTTGCCAAGTATCTTATTAGGACCTCTAACAGCCACACTTATTAAAAGATGGGGTCCGCATAAAATGTATGTATTCGTCATGTTTTTTTATTCTATCGTGCTGGCCCTCTTGCCTTTTACATCGAATTTATCCCATATTCAGTTGTTAATCTTTGTGTTGGGAATTGGTCAAGCGATTGCTTCACCCAGTTCCTTAACATTAAGAGCATATGTAATACCAAAAGGAATGGAAGTGGCTGGGAATTCTATTATTATAGGGATTCAAAGGTTATCAAAAATTATTGGTCCTCTTTTTGCAGGACTACTTATAATGTTCGTTAGCGTGGAACATTCCTTTATTATTTCAGCAATACTTTGTTATCCGTCTATATTAGCTCTTCTTGCAATTCCACTAAATAAACATGATAAAAAGGATAATAGAAAGAATAAAATCAAATTTATCTTTCAATCGATTTTAACGTTTTTGGTCTATGATAAACTTTTATTAGGCTTATTTATAACTGCAATCGGTTATACCATTACTCTAGGTGCTTTAAGGATTTATTTACTTTCATTAGCAGAATTACTTGGAGAATCAGAACAAATATATTCATTTCTCTTGGCCTCGCAGGGATTTGGAGCATTAATAGGAGCAGTGTTGAGTCAAAATATAATCATAAAACTTCAAAGGAGAATCTCCCTAACAAAGATTTATGCTCTTGTAAGTATACTAGAAGGATTCACTCTTTTACTGATCAATTTTAATGATAACGTCGGTTTTGTTATAACCGTTTTAATAGTAGCATCTGTGTTTGAAACGTTAGCTTTTGTATCCTATTTTACAATTCTTCAAAAAAGAATTTCTAAAGAGGACCAAGGGATATTCAATAGTATAACGATGCCAATCATCGATTCTTCCTATTTAATTGGAGTGATAATGATGGGGTTTATCATCAATAGATATTCCTTATCCATCATCTTATGTATAGTGGTTAGTACAACGATTTTAACTGTCTTCGCGTTTATTAAAACATTTTTCCAAATAGATGATTCGGATCTTGCTTCAACAAAGAAGATAGGATAAACGGTTTGGTAAAAAACACTTTGCTGTCATAGATTATACTATCAAAAACAACAATCGAAGTCCCCACCTATTCAGGATCGGACTTCGATTGATTTTCAAACAAATTATTTGTACAGGTTTTACCCTATCACTTATAAGCAAGGAAAATAGAACAAAACAATTAAATTAAATAACAAAAATTTATTTCCCGTACGTTTCATAGTTCTCAGAGTTAGCCATATAAATGATTTTACCTTCTATATCGATATGATTTTTTAAATTTTGATTAGAGATGGATTCATAGTGTGCAATATCAAAGAAATAAGGTAAAGGGTATACCTCATTTAGTAAATCCGACAACTTATATAACGTGTTGGCAGTAACTGTTTTACCTTTTATAGCAATATCTACATCCGATCCTCTTTTAAAGTTCCCCATAGCCCGACTTCCAAAAATAATCGCACACTCTATCTCATCGAATTTAGCTAGAGCATTATATATATAACGTAAATCACTATCAATCAAACCAAACATATTTATCTTTCCTTTAATAATTTGTCATATAAATGTCTGAGTATTGGTAGAAAATGTTGTTGTATTTCTAAAACTAGTTTTTCTGCAAGTTCTTGGTCGTATGTGTGCACTGTTAGATTTCTTTTAGATAGTGCGTCCATCCAGATATGTCCATCCTCAATTATCTCAGCCTGAAATGCTTGTTTAATGGTTTCCCTTGGACTTTTCACAACATAACCCTCTACTTCTAAATAATCCTTTAATACCTTCCAGGCTAGCTCAAACGTGGTCTCATAAAATTGAATAATTCCTGCTCGTTCTAATTCGTTTGTTATACTCGTACCCGAATATTTTTCTAAAAGGTGAAAGGATTTTTCAAAATTCTCAAATCTTTGTTTCCAACGAATATCTTTCAATTCATCCATGTTCTCACTCCTATTTATCTTTACCCTTTTACAACTTTTTTAGAACATTCTCATAGAGGATAGGTTTATGTCTGTTAATTATACATCATACATGTTGATTGTGACGAAAGGATTCAGGTATTATTTACAGCATGCTATAAGTTACTAAAAATCTTTTTTCACTTTTGCAGGTATCAATCATTGTATGTTCTATATAAATCGTGTACGATTAAATCATACACGATTAAATTTTATAGGAGGTAGCTTGATGACAACTGTTTATGATTTTACAGTAGAGAAAACGAATGGTTCGGAGCAATTACTTAAGGACTTCGAAGGAAAAACATTACTTATAGTGAACACAGCGAGCAAGTGTGGACTAACGGATCAATTCAAAGAGCTGCAAGAATTATATGACAATTATAAAGATCAAGGTTTAGAAATTTTAGGATTCCCATGTGGACAATTTAATAACCAAGAGTTTGATAATATTGAAGAAACGACAGAATTTTGCCAAGTAAATTATGGTGTCTCTTTCCCGATGTTTGGAAAAATTGATGTGAACGGTCAGAATGAACATCCTTTATATACTCACTTAAAATCTGCCAAAGGTGGTCTTTTATCCAGTGATATTAAGTGGAACTTTACTAAATTTCTAGTCGATAAAAATGGTCAAGTTGTAGAACGTTATGCACCAACTACAAAGCCTAGTAAAATAGAAAAAGACATTGTCAAACAACTAGGATAAGGTGATGAAAGCCTTGCAGAATTTTTTAACATTAGACAATCAATTATGCTTTGCTATTTATGAAACAAACAGTCAGTTCACCAAATTGTATTCGAATGTTTTACAATCGTTTGGTATTACCTATCCGCAATACTTAGTTCTGTTAGCTTTATGGGAAAAAGATGAGATTACACTAAAAGAATTAGGTGAGCGATTAAATCTAGGTACAGGAACGTTAACACCGATGATTAAACGCATGGAAGCAAATGGTTGGATTAAAAGAGAACGAATGATTTCGGATGAAAGAAAAGTTGCGATCTGTCTTCAAGAAAAAGCGATCAATCAAAAGGACGACATCCACCAAGCTATCGCAAATGAAGTAATAGCTTGTCAAATTGACTTAAATGAATACCAACTATTAATGGATCAATTGAAAATACTTCAAAATAAACTTACGATACGAAGCAGCAATTAAAAATACTAAAGGATGAAACGATTATTCCTATCAATTAGTTTCATCCTTTTTTGATTAGGATAACATACGCATATCATTAGTTAAAGAGATTTTCTTTTCACTATACTGTTTGAAAACGGACAAAGCGACATCTTCATTCACACCATTTGCTAAGTTCAATAGCATTTTTATAATTCTCCATGCTTTCAACTGAATTGTAGAAAACATAATGACACCAATTTGAAGTTCTTTGATAAAGCCACAATAAGTATGAAAGCCGAATGTTGTGCCCCCATGGTGAATAATTGGGTATTTCAATTCCTTCTTCTGCTCGATAAACCAGCTCAGACCCATTCTCATATTCTTCATAATCTCTACATTTTGGTCTTGATGTGTGCGTGTTATTGCTTCTGTTAAGCTACTCTCTCGTAGTCCCATTTGATGCTCTAAGTAAATCATCATATCAGATATTGTACTTCGTAAAGCACCTGCTCCGTGTATAGAACCGAATCCTAATGGAGGGAATTTATCTCCTTTTTTATTGTAGGCTTGTATATAACGCTCTACCTGACTCTGCTCTGGTGTCACAAAGGTATCATGCATGTCGAGCGGATTTAAAATATGTGTTTTAATTGCATCCTCATAATCCATCCCTACTATTTCACTTAACACTCTACCTAATAAACCAAATCCAATATTTGAGTAACCCCACTTCTTGCCTATTTCTTTCTTTAGATCGTGCTCCAAATAAAAATTATGAAAATGCTCCTTTGTATAGTGATGATAAACATTCTTCTTGTTTTCCTTGTCTTCTTTCATTATTTTTCTAATAACCTTGATGTCTTCACGAGGCAAGCGAGACGTATGAGTTGCTAGATGTCGAAAAGTTACTTCCTTTCCTTGATAGGTTAGTGCATTTCGATACTCTGGTTTAAAGGATACGATTGGCTCATCTAAATCCAAGACACCCTCTAGCGCTAGTTGTACCAACAATAAGCTCGTAAACGTTTTTGTTGTAGAACCTATTTCGAAAAAACGATTTTCGACTGGGATTTTCGAATTTTCTTCCCCATAAATACCTCCATCGATTAACTTGCCTTCTCTCGTAACAATCCCCAATGCGTAGCTAAGTTTTGTAGCTCCTCGTAGCTCTTGTGCTATTTTGTCTTGTGGAATCTGAATCACTTGATCACCCCTTCATTTTCTTTTTCATAAATTTCAAACCCTTGCGCTATAAATGCTTCAAATTCAGGAGAGAAATACGATAACATGAGATTCTGCTTTTCTTCATCTTGAAAATTTGCTATTTCCTCGAAAGCTTGCGGAGTAAGTATATCGTTAAATACAGCAAACATATGAGAGAAAATTTGCTGAACTTCCTTATCCGCTGGTTGATAATCATTTGATTGTAATTCCTTTAATTCTTTTAAATAGCTGATAAATTTCTGCTCGATTGCTTGTTTCTCCTCGTCTTGCTTATCGTCAAGGAAAGCTTGCTGCATTGTCGTCTCTGTGAAATATTTGGAAAACATCTCTTTATGGTATTGTTCGTGTTGAAATGAATGTATGAGCGCTAGTAATATGTCATGATCAATATTGTTTTCTCCTAATGCTTCCACTCTCTCAATCGTTTGGATAACATATTCTATTTCCTCTTGCTTCTTCTGGAGCATTTCTTTTTGTCTCAATAAGGTGTCATGAAATGTATCTTTCTTTGTTAATGTTAATAACTCCTTAATGTCCGTAAGTGAATATCCTAGGTACTTTAAGGTTAATATTCTCTGCATTCGATACATTTCATTCGGACCATAAAGCCTATGACCTTGTTCATCGAAACGAGACACCTTTAATAGATTAATTTTATCGTAGTAACGAAGCGTACGTTCCGTGACACCAGTTAACTTCGCAAACGCTTTCGTTTTATAATGTTTGTCTTCCATGATTCAGTCCTCTCCTCCTATTCTTACTTTTAATCTACACCATGACGTAACGTTAGCGTCAAGCTTTTATATTAAATAAATATTAGAATTATGTTCTTACGTTTTCATATATTGTTATAATGAAGAGGCATATATAAATATATATCGGAGGATAATTCTAATGGAAATGTACGAACTGAATAATTTAGCGTCAATTTTTTGATCAAGATTCTATTCGCTGTGTGGAAAGTGTGGTGAGTACAATTAGGAGATTTTTAACACTGGTGTTATCTATTATATTGTTTGCAATTTTATTCTATTTACTTACTTATATCCTTAGTTACCAACAACAATTACCTCGTGAGTATTACTTTACTTTTTTGGAATCCTTTCTTATTACCATTATATATGTAGGTCCAATCTATCTATTTTTCGGACTACCAATCGCTATGCTTATAGATAAAATACTTTCTAAATTACCTATTTATCCTAGATGGGTCTATTATTTATATGGCGTTCTTTCTTTTTCCATAGCTGGTATTGTAATTGGTATCCTTATCCTTGTGATTTTATCTATTCCATTCAGTTGGAATATGGACCTCTTTGGGTTATTTCTTCTATGTACTATCGCTTCCAATACTTATTATCACCTTTCCTTACTATTTTTCAAGTTAAACAGACAAAAGAGAACGATTACTCTATGGTTTATGCAAAATAAGACCTCATAACTTACCCCCATAGGAGAAAGATTTAAAAATAAATACTTATTTCCTTATGGGGGTGCTTTTGTATACAATTATGGTTTTAGCACTACTTTAATACAATTTTCTAACTTCGCATCAAAAATTTCATATCCTCGTTTTGCCTCTTCTAGTGGCATAGGATGCGTAATAATATCGCTTAAATCTACTTTTCCACTGGCAACTAAGTCATGTAAATAAGGCATATAATGAACGACTGGTGCCTGCCCTGTCCGTATATTGATATTCCGTTGAAATAGATCACCGAACGGAAAAGCGTTATAGCGACCAGAATAAATACCTGTCACTTGTATGTTTCCACCTTTTTTAACCGCTTGAGCTGCCATAACGAGTGCTCCCATTGATCCACCATGTAGCTTTAAACCGCTAGCTAGGAACTCTAAGTCAGACATTTTCCCATCCATTCCAACACAGTCAATTACTACATCAGCTCCACCTTTCGTTAACTCATGCAAATATTCACCCGTATTTTCATAATCCTCAAAGTTAATCGTCTCCACTTGATTCGTTCGCTTTGCATGGTCTAGACGGTATCCTACATAATCCACTGCTATTACACGTTTCGCACCTTTTAACCATGCAAACTTCTGCGCTAATAAACCAATTGGTCCACAACCAAGGATTACAACAGTGTCCCCTTCTTTCATTCCTGAGTTATCAACACTCCAATAGGCTGTCGTACCAGCATCAGATAGTAGAAGTAAGTTATCCTCGTCTAACTCACTATCTTCTGGCACTTTAAATGGCAGAAAGTTCCCGTATGGTACGCGCATGTATTCTGCTTGCCCTCCAGGGTATCCACCAGCTGTACCTGAATATCCGAAATAGGCCCCCATTTCGCCATTATCATTCGAATTATCACATTGACTCTCTAATTCATTCTCACAGAACCAGCACTCGCCACAGCTCACATTGAAAGGAATAACAACACGATCACCTTTTTTAACCTTGGTTACATTCGGACCGATCTCTTCTACGATACCCATAGGTTCATGACCGATAATATAATCTTCTTGAAAGTTGGGGATCATACCATGAATCAAATGTAAATCTGAGCCACAAATAGCAGTGCTCGTTAATTTGATGATAATATCGTCTGGTTTATGAATACGAGGTGCTTCGACTTCTTTTACGACTACATTGTTAACACCTTGAAACGTTACAGCTTTCATTTCCTAGCTCCTCTCTAGTTGGGTGGTGTCGGGAACATCCCTTTTCGGTTATTGTTTTCTGGAAAGAGATTAAGTCCAGCAATATCGATGGCATTGTTGGCTGCATCTAAATCAAGTAATTGTTGTTCACTCACATCATAAGGGTGGAACCACTTCTTTTGCATCATTAAATCGATTACTTCCGTTTGATAATCAATTGCAGCTTCCATTTGATTTCGTAAAGTTGTTCTTACTTCTGGACTAGCAGTTTCGGTAATCGCAACGGAATAATTCCGTATTAGTTCCTTCACTGTAATTAATAGGTCGAGCGCAATTGCGGAATCGATTTTTTCTGGCATACCGACTGAATTAATTGGGTCTAAGTAGTCATTCATTTCTCATTACCTCACTTACTCGGATTTTGTATAAGGGTAAAGCCTGCGTAATTCTTTCATATCTACAACTGTCATATCTACATTCTTTTGAATCAGTCGTCGTAAGTCTTGATCAAAAACGACACCTTGTATAAGTTTCGATTTCAGTAAACCAATCGTTTTTGCATTCATTATTTCATGCATATCAACTGTTTCGTGAAATGCGAGATCCTCTTTTGCCAATTCAAAAACCTCCTCATTCAATTGTTTAGACTAAGCATAATTTACCCTGCTTTGTGTATGATATACCGACATATAGAAATGGGAGATAAGAAAGAATAACTAGCGCAAAAATACACAAAATAGAGGAAAGTTTAGATAATTGAGGTGAGAAGATGGAGGAAAGATTGGCATTGCATGAACGATTGGAATTACAAGAAATTCTAGCGTTTAAAAACATTTGCTTAACAAAGTCGTCTACAATGAAAGGCTTAGTTGGTTGTGATGAATTAAAAAGCATTTTGGAAATGGATGTCACAGAAGGTAAAAAGCACGTTCAACAATTAAGTAAATTAATCAAAGATAGGGAGGTGGTCATGTGACGAACATGATTCAAAAAATTGCTGGGTTAAGTGGAATGACCGATCAGGTAATCGCAACAGACTTTTTGATAAATGCAAAATCTGCTGTTAGGAATTTGACCTTTGCTTTAACAGAGTCTGTCACACCGGAGGCAAGGGACGTTTTACGTGAGCAACTTAATGATGCGATTGAAGCACATGAGCGAATCAGTCAATATATGATTGAAAAAGGTTATTATCATCCAAGTAATCTAGATGAACAAATGAAGATAGAAGAAAAAGCAGCAAAAGCAGCATTAAAGCTAGCAAAATAAAAAATCAATAGCCTGGATAGTAAAAAATCACGGGCTATTGATTTTACTAATTATTTACGTTTACGGCTGCTTCGACTTTATGTTGCCATTCTTGTTGTCTTTTCTTACGTAAAAGCTCTCTGTAAAAAGCTAGTCGAAACACTTCAAATAAAACCATTGTGATTACTACACCTACTAAAAGCAACAACACTCCAACAATTATCCCTATACCAGTTAAAACGAACAAGCCTATTAATGGCCAACGACTTCTTCTCATTAAGCCAAAGCTTCTTCCAATACTTCTGAACGTATTAATAGACGGATCATCATGTAGGATATATAAAGCCTGAGAAATTCCAGTTAAGAGCCAAATAAACAATGCGTAAAGAAGAGCAAAGATGACAGCAAGTAGGATGGAATAGCCATCTAACCCTGCTGATAATATAATCAATAAACCAAAAAATGAATAGAGGACCACCAATCCAAATAATGATAAAAGGATATACGTTAGAAAAAGAACAATAAGTCCTTTATACAATAGACGAAAATTCCGAAATGGAAAAGTGATTGCCTTAACAAACCTTCCCCGCATTGTTCGGTCTGTAAGTGTAATATATTGAACAAGAATAAAAAAGAGTACACCATTAACGAAGGATTGTACAACAAGTTCACCTAGCGAATCTGATGTTAAAATGTCAAGTGGATCAAATCGTATAATGACCGTTCCTTGGATAGGTAATGTACCTAACAATAGTTTTATCGTATAAACGAAAAATACCATACCAATAATTTTCAACCAATTTAATTGAAGAATATTCCATCCTTCTCTAAAAACATTACTGAACATATATGCTCCTTACAAAAACAATATTGTTAGCCAATCGTATTTTCTCTATTTTCTAGCACCCTTTTCTTTAGAAAGAATCCTAAAAATACTACAAAGTAAATGAGTAAAAAGTTAATGAAAACACCCGTATGCAAGGCACTTCCTGTCAATTTTCCAGAAAGTAAGTTTGGCAATAAAAACTGCGATCCATTTTCTACGTATAATGTTAAGAATGGGAATGGAAAACCATAGCTTTGTGCGTATTTGGATGTGTGTAAGAACTCAGTGGTAGCAGCTGGAGTGATAGCTAGTAGAAGTATAATTGCAGCAATGGAAGTCCAGAAAATTTTTCTATCCATAACATTTCCCCATTTTTTCTTTTTATAAATAGCATAGACTACGGGTATCGCTATTACAAATCCAATCCAAACGAATTCATCAGGGTGTAATCCGAAATTCGTTAATATCGGTCCAGTAATAATGACAGTTGCTAGTCCAGTTAGAGTTGCAATAATGAAGAACACCAACATAAAACGAAGAACTTCTAAAATAATTCTCATTATTCTCCTCCTTTCTTTCACATTTTTAGGTATTATCTACCATTTTATAATGTATTTGTTAAAAAGACAATACCTACTACAAATTCTATATACGTTTTCTAATTCTTATGTAAGAAAATCAAGTAGGGATCTGTTCCCTTACTTGATTTTCTATCAACCATTATTTTTTACCAATAAATCTCCTTATAAGGATTGGCTGTTTTCTTTACTCAATTCAGCAATCATTTCACTAACAAGTGCTTCTTGATAGCCAGCACGTTTTCTTTTCTTTATTTCTTTTACTACGGGTAACATTTCAGACGTCACAATAGCATCTAACTTTTTTAATCGCTCATCCGAAAGTTCTATACTGGCTATTGATTTTTGATACGACTTTACGTCCATCTTCCACAACCGCACATTCTGAGGATGCCTTAATATTAATTTTTCCGCCATACCTAAACCTTCTGGGTCAATATCGCCGGCATAATAAAGTGTGCAATCTTCCTTAACTAATAAATCTATCAGAATTAATGCTGCCAATTTAAATTGACCATGGGTACAAATTAGTGGAGCATCAGGTAATTTGTCTAAAATACTTGAATAGACCCCGGAGTTCTCCACAATCCACACCATTTTTTTATTGCCAGCTGGATAAACACTTGTAAGCCCAATTAATTCACGGAGAGGCATGTTCAAGACACTTTGTGTTCTTGCTGCTGCTTCCCACATGGGATGTGATCCTTCCGTCGATTCTGCTAGTAAATTTGCACACGTTACATAATTCGTAATATCGTCTCGTAGTATGTTGTAGGATAGCAGCAATTCGTTGATGCCCTCACTATCTGTTGGTACAATAACAGCATTCCCTTTACATTTATCTACTGCTAACAAATGGACAAACAGTCTACCTAAAATAGTATTTAAATCAAAAGCATGGGGATCACGAGTAATTCGCTGACTAAACATTGGTAATCGTTCTAATTCGCTTGGTAAATGAGCGATTGCATGTTCTAAATGACAAGCTTTCATCAAAAATTCCTCTGGTGAATCAGCCATTAAACGATAAATCCAATACGTATCAGACGATTTTTTTCTAACATAGTTCAACCAGTTATTAATCCCAGGGTATTTACTAGCTAACTGGTCAAAAAAATGCTTGGTCCTTTGCTCTGCCATCTCTTTTTTCTCTTTCTTGGAAACAAGCGGTTCTTCAAAATAGGCCTCTAACAACTCTTTTAAATCCAGACTAGCAAATTTAGTGTTTTTTAATTGTTTCTCAAAACTTTCCAACGATACTTTTTCCATTCGTTGTAAGTCAGTCGTAGTTTTTCCAAAAAAGCGAGCTACTGCCTCTAATTCCTTGTCACGAAGGGAATCTATTTTAACAGTCCCGCCAATACGTCCTAACGATTCATACTTTTTCCTGAATAAAATAAATAAACGATCATAGTAGTTATTTTCTCTAAAATATGCGAGTGCTGCTTTTATCATGATTCTTCATCCTCACACAAATGATTGCTCCTCTTCCCTCTCATCAGGAATTTCCATATTCATTTTACTACCATCCCAATGATATCGAATAACACTTACAAAGCTAGCGTTTTTTGGCCGTACTAGTTCACTGATGGATAATTTACTAATTGTGTCATAGTCACCCCACAATACTTGCGAGTTCATAATATAGTTAAACCCTAACTGCTCCACTATTTCAAACATCTCACGAATATTATTTTCATCTACTCCTGCAAAAGCTTCATCTAAAGAAATGATATATGGTGCATCATCAGCCGCTTCCAAGTAACGTGAATAACAAGCAGTAAATAAAGGAATGTACATAGCCATTGCTTTCTCTCCACCACTAAACTTATAAAATTGATTATTAGTAAGTTCTCGTTTATTCTCACCTTCTCTTTGGAAATGAAGGACAAATGAAAACCATTTACGATAATCGAGAACCTCCTTTAACACTTGAAGTAATGTTTGCATCTCACTACTGTCTCCAAGCATTTCTCTCGCTTTGGAAATTTTTGAACGAAAATGAATCATAATTTTCTCGATATCTTCTTCTTTTAATAGCTTCGCATCTTGTCTTAATAAATGTACTAAATCAACCGTGTCCATCTCCGTCTCTGCATCTGCTGTTCGCGGTTTCCACCTAATCGAGAAGGATAGGCCAGAGGATGTATCCCTTGTTTCCATGAGTTGTTTCATTTTATGGACCCATTGCTCTGCACGGCGTATTCGCGCTCGTAATTTTTGACCAACAGAATGGAACAATATCTCCTCATATAATGCTTGGTCTTGTTCATTGAGTAAGCTTTCTTGGCGCTCTTGCTCTAATTCAACCTTCTGTTGCACAGTATATGGGCTCACTTGTTTACCTTGATAATCTAGCTCAATCAATTGGCGATCAACTTTTTGTATCCACTGTTCGATATAAGGCATATTTTCTTCATTTACTAATTCATCCATCCACTTCGGTTTTGTAAATGGTGCGTTGAAGATATTCGGGCGATACTCGATTAGATCGCTATGTTGTCGAAAATACTCCTGCGTTAGCTGTGATACCAGTTTTCCACGGTCTTTTTCTTTCAGTATGTGTCGATATGATTGAAGTACAGTAGTGGCTACTTCCTGAATATCATTTTCTGTATCAAGTTCGAGGAATCCACGATGTACTTCTTGTTCGAATGAGGATTTCCATGCCTTCTCCATGTTTTCCCAGAACAAAACCTGATTCTCTTTAACTTTTATATCTTGCTGAACATGGTCTTGTTCGGCTTCCTTTCGAGACAACGTTATTTCCTTGTCTCTTAAATCATTTTGAATTTTACTTAATGCTTGTTGTACATCCATTATTTGTTGCCTTATATCACCTACACCTTGTTGCGTTAATTGTTGTTCAATGTGCTCTATATTCTGTTCCATTTCTTTTATTTTGTCTTCAGAAATATTTATTTCGCCTTGAACCTCCAATATTTCTTGCTCTAATTCATCAAGTCTTGCCATAATATCGTGCTGTCTTCTCCAATCGTTGATATATTGAAGATGCTGTTTTTCCAATCTAGATAAGTCTTTTTCATATCGTTTCATTACGGAAATAGCCTGCTGGTAAGCATCCCAACTTATTTCGAGATTAAAAGCCCTCGCTTTTTCATTAATTCTTTGCTTTACTTCCGAATAGTTGTTGTGGATTTCTTTTAACTCCCTAGATAGTCTTTCTACTTGAACGTTGTGGTGCTTAATCTTTAATCTTACGTCGGTTATTTGTCGAAAACTTTCTTGTAAATCTTCATCATTTGGAAATTGGTCAAATCTAGTTTTTGCTCGTTCAATCGTTGCGCGAACATTTTCTAATTCTGAAAGATATGTTTGTTTACTTTCTTTTAATATCGCAATCTCTGCTTGAATGATCTCTATTTGTTCTTCTCTAAATCTTTTTCTAGCATTACGACCAATAAATCTAACTTCACTTACTGGCAGTGCATGACCTTTTAATAATCCTAATTGATAATGACCTTCTTCTGTTATCGAGAATAATGCGCCTTCGTCCGTATCTCCAATTGTAATACTGCTTAATACATCCGCAACTATTCTTGGCGAAATAATACTTTCTTCGTTAACATCAGGCTGTAAATAATCCGCTAATGTGTATGCCATCATTTGTGGCTTTGGAGATAACATTCGATCATGCTGTAATTTTATTTCTTCTCCTACAATTAAAGCATCTAACATACCACTATCGATAATGGCAGCCTCTATTCTTCTTCTTACATCCGAATGAACATGTGGTTGGAATTCCACCGCCGCATAAAAAGGAATATAGTCTATGCCTTTTTTTCGTAATAGTTGTCTAGCTTCCCTTGTAAGTTGGTCCATTTCCGGTTCTGGGTCTGTCTTATCTTTCCATTCTTGGAGCAGCTTTTCTTTTTCCTTTATTTCCTCTTCCAATTTTTCTTGCTGGAATGTTAATTCCGACACCTTCTGTCCTTGTTTGCGCTCGTAATCTAAGACAGCTTGTCTAAATGGCTCCTTCACCACATCATAACTACTAGGTTCATATAAAGAATGAATGTTTCTGGAAACGCCTTGCAATGATTCACTATCGATATCTAACCATTCGGTATCTCCTAACCAGGAATGGATTTCGCTTAATTTCTTTTCCTTGTCCTCTTCAAATAGCCTATTCCAATCTTGCTC
Source organism: Gracilibacillus halotolerans (assembly GCF_014206945.1). Classification (GTDB taxonomy): domain Bacteria; phylum Bacillota; class Bacilli; order Bacillales; family Amphibacillaceae; genus Gracilibacillus; species Gracilibacillus halotolerans. The sequence continues at coordinate 9,625 of NZ_JACHON010000002.1, read as the reverse complement.
TTGAAACGTAACTTCATCAAGGAGTTGATTTTCATTCGCTAATTCCTTATCTTTTTCTTGAAATCTGGTCTTTAATGTCTCAAATTCTTGTAGTTTCTCTTTTATTTCTTCGAGTTGAGTTAAATGTTCACTCGTTTCTTTCATCCATACACTAAAATCAAAGCTCTCCTGTTGATGACGTTCATAATCCTGTTTGTTTAATCGATGCGCGTCTAAAAAGGCTGACTCCTCCGCATCTTGTTCCATATCAAAAAGCAAATCCTCGATTGTGTGCATTCGTTCATCATTCATCGCCTCGATATCGTTCTTTTCTAGTAAAAAGGAGTTTTCTTTTTTACGACGATCTTGAAATCTGATTTCCCTTTGTGCTAGACTTTGCTTTTCTTGTTGAAGCTTTTCGAATTCCTCGCTTCGTTCTTTTTCTAGATTCCATACTTTGTGTGACCGTAGTCGTTCTTCTTGCTTTTTATTCGTCTCTTTTTGCAAGCGTAAATCTCTAATTTGTTCGTTTAATTGATTAATTTCTTCATCTAATTGTGTCCGTTTATCATTGTATTGCTTATATTCAGATTTTTCCTTAACTAAACGTTTACTAGAGGAACGAAACTCATTCGCTTGATCGGCAAGTAAATATTGATTATACAAATCATATACTTCATTTAAACGTTTTATAGCAGATGCTTCTCGATCTAATTGTTCTATCTGCTGTTTGGTTTGATCCATTTGTTCAATCGTATCTGATAAATGTCGCAAATCTTCATCAGATAAAGGTGGTAAAGCAGCTTCTAAAATCTCATAAATGACAGACGGCCTGAAATCTTTTGATAACTTTGGACTTCGCAGTTGGATGAGCAATTTTATTAAATCTTCATATGCTTCAATCGTTTCAAACCCAAATAAATATTTATTTACTAAATTCATATACTCTGATTTTGTTTGAACGACAAATCCACCGTCTTGAATTAAATTTTCTAACTCTACACGTGATAATGGTATTTTTTGTTTTTCTCCAGCATTGTTTTCCATTTTATAAAGATTCATATCATGGCCTATTCGGCGATTATCTGTAATGACAAACCCCCAAAACTTCATTTGTTTATGACGTTTCGCTTGTAAGCCAATTCCGATAGTCATGAATTGATCCATTCCTTGTCGTTTAAATTCCATAAACAAATAGCCTGTTCTTTCATCACGATCAACAATGTCCTTCTCTCCAAGCAAATAGTCTTCCATTCGGCGCGCTTTTGAACCAAACGGATCCAACCGATCTGGAGACGTTTTACCATCCAATAAAACAGGCAAAAAACTTTGCATTGTTACCGATTTACCAGATCCATTACTGCCTCGAAGTAATAGCTTCCCGTTTGCAAAAGTAAAAAACTCCTCATCGTAGTACCAAAAGTTTAACAATCCAGCTCGGTTAATCTGCCATTTATTCACTATCCTTCACCTCCATAAGAAAATCACTTGGATAGTCTCCTATCATCCGTGCGATTGTCGATTTCAAAGTGAGTATATTTGTATCCTCTTCTACTTCAACCATTTCCCATTCCTTATACAATTGTAATAGTTCTTCTGCAATCGCTGTATAAGAAATATCACGATATTTCTTGCTCCAGCCATGACCTTTTATTTTTTTCACTGTATCTACTAGTTGGGTAAAATCTGCCATCGTTAGTTTAATTTCTCCAAATGAATTAATAGAAAATTGATCTAGGTGTTTTCTTATATATGACTGAAAATGTAGTGCAATATTTGTAATCGCTTTTTGATCAGGGAATAATGTGTACCGCTGTTTTCGCTCTGGCATAACGAGCATGGCTGCATTTTTAAAGACTTCCAAGTGAAGCGGTGTATTTTCCTCTAAGTCATCTCGCAGTCTATTGCGATAATTTCGTATGTAGGCAAAATCTTGATCCTCCTCGTGTTCTCGGTAGACTACAGGAGAAAACATCAATTTACGATAAACGCGCTTCCTTCTTGCATCAGCTTGGTGCCGTTGCCATTCACTATCAAGTATTTCTCGCATCGTCTGATATTGATATAAATCATCTGGATAAGAGCGCATGAAATATCGAGCGTATACAGTCACTTCATACAGCACTTCCTGTTCTTCATTATTCGCAAAGACTTCAATGTCCCCATCTACTTCTTTTATAATGTGCAAATCGACCATCTTCTTTAATGCCCGAACTAGCGATTTTCGATGTTGATAGTTCGTCCAATCTAATGAAAATTCACCTGGATACATATCCTGTATCTCTTCGGAAATATCCGACAACAAAAATTGCTCATCAACAGATTGTTGTTCTGTGAAGGCTAATCCACAGCAAAAGATCGCATAGTCACGTGGTTCTACAAAATCTTGAATTCCCATCCAACCTTTTGGGTCTACTGGAATTTTCTCAAGCTTAATAAAATGTTGATGGACAATTAAATCAAAGCCAAACTTTTCGGAAACATACTTTTTGATCCCTGTTTCTCGTTCTCGAATGAACTGATATACCTCAGGCTCTTCTTGTCGCAATACCCAAAACTGTTCGAACAGAATCCCTAAAGCTTCTTGGGATTTTTCATCAAAATTTGAAAGTTTCATACGTTGTCCACCTCCCTATCAACAAACTCAAAGACAGCTTTCGGCATTTCGAGTTTGCCATCTTCAGAATGTAATTCAACACGGTCATCACTTAGGACAACATGGACGTTCGTACCAAATTCCGTTTTTATCGTACGATCTTTGCGTGCCATGGCCTTCCCAATCCAAGATAATAACAACTTCCGTACGTGTGATTCTACAATTGGTAGATCCTCCACTTTTATTTGATGATTGTGTATGTATTGCTCGATTAGCTTTCTCTCTCGTTGTTTCTTTTCTAGATGGATTTTCTTCATTTTTTCTTTCATTTCTTTGTTATCTGTTACAGCTCCAGGACGTGTCTTTTCCCGATAATTTCGAACGATTGGTTTTGTCTCGTGTTCCATTGGTTGTTCATCCCAAATATCCGTATAAATATCTTCTGTTGGTATATGGTCAATGTGAAAATGACGAGTATGAAATACGCCAAAGGCTACCGATGACAATTGGTGTGCTTCCTCCATCTTTTCGATTGATTCAAACCATTTAGCAAGATGAAGATAATCTTTCTTTCGACTACGAAAGAGTCGATGTCGTTCGCCAAGTCGTTGGACAACTCTTGTTATCCGTCGTATCGATTCATTTGTTCGCTGTTGTAGCATCTCGTATTGACTATCTCCATGTTCATTACCAAGAAACCAAAATTTGATACTTAACCATTTTTCTCGGTACTCTTCATAAGGGTCTTCTACTTCTTTCTCAATCTCTTCAAAACGAAATGCTTGCTGTTGATGCCCCATTACCTGATCAAAGAAACGTTGGAGATTTTGCGGATAAATCCCACGAAGTAAGTCTTGAATTTGTACCGCAGTTCCTTGTAAAGCAATAATGAAGTCACGTAAATACGTAGTAAATTGATCTTTATAGACGAGAAACGCTTCGGTTTGCATCCTATCTTCCACATCTTCACTATTAATATAAGCGATATAATCTGAAGTGTTTTGAGTGATTTGGCGAAAATACGTTAACACATCTTCCCATACTTGTGCACTCTCTTCATTCGATTCATGTAAGTTACCTAAAGCAATCTGCTCAATTTTAAGTAAAGCCTGGTACAAACGCTCAAATTGTGTTCTTTCTAAAGAGCCTCCGAAGGTTTCTCCCATACCTTCCAAAATGATGAGCATTCGCTCAAATTCAACAGTATAAGGTGTACACTGATATCGGAAACGTTTCTTTTTAAATTCTTCGACTGTTCTGGATTTTCCCATCTCTTGTCTAGCAATTAAATTACCCCATCGAACTAATGCATCTAAATCAAGATGTAAAGCTTCTACTGTATACTCTTGGAATTCATGGATTTCTTTCAAATGTTCGAAAATTTCTTCCGGGAAAAGAAATTCCCTCATCCTTTCATGTTGAATGTAAAAGTATCTTAATATCGCTCGATAACGCCATGCATTATCAGCTGTTAAATAGGTTGCTTCTGTTACTCGTTTAAACATGCTCCCACCTACCTTTGCTCTTACGACGTCCTTTTCTACCATTCTAACTTCTTCAACACAATTAGTCTATTTGTGTCGGTTTTTTATTCATAAGCGCGGTCTATGAAGCGGGAATCATGTAATTTAATTTACTATACAAACAACTTTTAATCCCATTTCTTCCCTATACGATGACTGAGTATAAAAATTGGTATAAAAATTATCAATAGAATGATGGATTCTAGTAAAGTGGATTTTGTAAAATGTTCGGACGTGATGTAGAAATTAAGAAAGAAAATATTGTAGGGTATGATGAGCAATAATGAGGTTAGAAGTCCTGGAGTATAAGCTCGCAAATACAACGATTGTAATGGATGTGTAAAAATATTAAGCGCGAATATTAGGTTAAGCCCGAAAAACAAAGAATATCGATCTGTTGTGATAGCAATCATGATGATAATGGAAGCGAATATTGATACCATAAATACCACTACCGCAAACTGGCTAGATGTAATGTTCTTACTTTTATTTAATTCTTTCTGAATCGTATCAGGAATTTTCTCTATTACACGTGGATAAACCTTCCCCATCCATTTCTCGATCATGATGATTTCTTCTAAATTATGTAGCATAAAAATAATAATAAACCCAACTATCCATAAATTCATGTCCATTTATTCTCCCCCAATTTAACCTATTTTTTATAGTTGTATAATATATCTTTTTAATACAAACGTATTAATTAAATAATAGCAGAATCGATTATTTAATACAAGTGTGTTACTATAAATATATGCCAAAAATAGTAGATCATAATAAACGTAAGATCCAAATAGCGGAAGCAACATGGAATGTTATTATCAAAGAAGGTATAGAACAAGCAACAGTGAGGAATATAGCTCAAGCTTCAGGTCTTTCAGTAGGTGCTATTCGATATTATTTCGCTTCACAATCCGAGTTACTAGCCTTTTCTATGGACTTAGTCTCTGAACGAGTTCTCGAAAGAATTAAAATACGAAAGCATATAAAAGAGGTCAACCCTTTAGATGTTGTAACTGAAGGTATCTATGAAGTCCTTCCAATTGATGAAGATCGGAAAATAGAAATGGAGGTGTGGTTAGCATTTTCTGCAAAAGTATTGGTGGATACAGCGTTACGTGAGCGAAGTAATGCAGTTTATCAAGACATGCATCAAGGCTTGAAAAAAGCTATTTATATGTTGCAATCTTCAAACCTTACAAAAGACGATATTGACATTGAGTTAGAGGCGAACAGACTTCACGCATTAGTCGATGGAATGGCAACACACCATTTACTAAACCCTGAATATTTCACTCGCCAACAAATGATGGATACATTAAACTATCACCTACAATCATTATGTAAATAGGTGCAGAAAAAGCTGATGGTTTCATCGGCTTTTTCTACCCTAATTCACTAATTACATTAATATGATATTTTTTCGTTAAGCGCTCATAATGTTTATATAGAGAGTGAAACTTTCCTTTATAGTTTGGATGCCAAGGTTTCTTTTTACCACAAAAATGAATGATCGCAGTATGGTTCATAACATAGTCAAGATCTATTGTATTTTTACTCATCCATCTATAATAATAATAGGATCTAGCATCAAAGTTATATTGAATTTCATTGATGTTTTTTATGAATTTCGAGTAAAGTCCATTGATAATATCCTGGTCTGGCAAGATCAATTTTTTTCTATTTTCCTCTACAAACTGAAAGATATCTTCCTCTTTAATCCTTTTTCGCTGTTCTTCTAAATTCATTAATAGAACTCCGGAATTATAGTAGGCCTCAATGTCATATTTCCTCCATCTTAGCTTATTTATTTCTTTCACGGACGCGAAATCATGATAAGCAGCTGCATACAAATATCCTTCTAAGTCTTCATTATACAAGTCACTCAATTCGTTAATGACGAGAATATCTGGATCCAAGTATAAAATACGCTCTAAATGGGCCGGTAAAAATTTATAAGCTAATAATCGATAATACATTTCTATCGAAAAGTGTTTGATAATAGGGGCTTTAACAAAGATATCCGAATCAATCAAAATGTCGTTTAACTCATGACTTTGTTGTCGAACAAAGCTTTTCAATTCCGTAACTTCTTCAAATGTAAGAGATGAATGCATCAGGTAGATGGTGAATTCTTCTTTTGGATTATTCAGGAATAAAGACTGTAACATTACTTTTAACGGCTTAATATAATTCGCATTTAATGTGACTAATATATTCAAATTGCAACACTCCATTATTAAATTTTATACGAAGTTCTCCTCTCAAGCATTGACAATACACGTCTACATCATTCCTTCAAGTGCGAATTACCTCTTTCCTTACTATTTTATTACCTTTTTCGAATTCGGTCTAAAATAATTTATACAAATCTATGAAACAACGAAGTTGAAATTACAACGTTTTCAGCGCATACTGTATTAGTAGAAAAATAACAGAAAATTTTATATGAAAGCTAGAGGAATTTACTATGACACAAATTACAAAAAAACAGTCTTTCCGATTCGCTCTGATACTTGGCGTATTTTCTGCATTAGGCCCATTTACTTTCGATATGTATCTACCAGCATTTCCGGAAATGGCGGAGTATTTTAACACCAGTGCGTCCTCTATTCAAGGTAGTTTAACCGCTTCCTTATTAGGTGTTGGGTTAGGTCAAATAATAATTGGAACAATGAGCGATGTATATGGACGGCGAACGCCTCTATTTATTTCGATGATTGTTTTTACACTGGCTTCCTTAGCCTGTGCCTTTGCGCCAAATATTTTGACATTAGTAATTATGCGTTTTATCCAAGGCTTTGCAGGAGCAGCAGGGTTGGTTATCTCTCGTGCTATCGCTCGTGATTTATACAGTGGGGTTGAATTAACTAAATTCTTTGCCATGATCGTACTTGTTTCCAGTGTGGCACCATTAGTTGCACCACTATCAGGAGGAATGATTCTTTCCTTTACACCATGGATGGGAGTTTTTATTTTCCTTACTGGATTAGGCGTACTTTTAACAGCAATGACGTTCTTTCGGTTGAAAGAAACACTCCCTAAAGAGAAGCGTGTACCTGCAAATTTAAAGAAGTTAGCGATCAATTTTGGTAACTTATTACGTAATAAAGTGTTTATGGGATATGCATTAACTCAAGGTTTAATGATGTCTGGTATTTTTGCTTATGTTGCTGGAACACCATTTATCTATCAAAAAATTCATGGTGTTTCTCCACAAGTATTTTCGATATTATTTGCTGTAAATGGGATTGCTTTAATTATAGGTGCACAAGTTGTTAATCGCTTAGCTGGAAAAATGAAAGCTCTACGATTATTACGAATCGGGTTAATCTTAGCAGTTATTAGTAGTGCAGCTGTCTTCATTGTTATTTTAGCGAATGGACCGTTGTATGCTATTGTTATCACCTTATTCTGCTTATTGTTCTCCTTAGGGGTTATTAACCCAATTGCGTTTACTTTAGCAATTGAAACACAGGGCCATATTGCTGGAAGTGCGTCTGCACTACTCGGAGTTCTACCATTCTTACTAGGATCAATCTCTTCCCCACTTGTGGGGATTGCCGGAGAGTACTCAGCGATTCCTTTCGGTATTATCATTTTTACGTCGACTCTATTAGCAGCGTGTGCGAATATCTTTTTAGTGAGAAAGGGATAATGCAGAAAAAACTCTACATCGACATTAGATGTAGAGTCTTTTTATCTGAATCGTAAGACAACTATACTGCTGTATAACCGCCATCCACTAATAAGCTTGCTCCTGTGATAAATGATGCGTCATCACTTGCTAGGAATGCGACAGCTTTGGCTACTTCTTCTGGTTTCCCTAGTCTTCCAATTGGATGAAGATTTACAAGCTCGTTTTTCACTTCCGATGGTACACCTGAAAGTAATGGTGTTTCAATATAACCTGGATTAATATTATTTACTCGAATACCTTTTGCAGAGTACTCAGCAGCAGCCGTCTGTGTTAATAATTTTACTCCACCTTTTGCTGCAGCATAAGGACCCACTCCTACTTTACCTACAACACCATGGATAGAATCATTATTTACAATTGCGCCACCATTTTCTTGCTTTAGCATTTGCTCAATCGCATATTTATTACATAGGAACACTCCGTTTAAATTAACATCGATAACTTTTTTAAAATCTGTATAGTCTGTTTCATGTAATAAGGACATAGCACCTATCCCTGCATTCGCAAACATAACATCGACACTACCAAATTCATCTACAGCTTTTTGAACTAGATTTTTTACATCCTCTTCTTTTGTAACATCTGCTTGTACAAAGATGGTTTCAGAGCCTTTTTCATTTAAATCTGCAGACAGTTCTTTACCTGCCTCTGACATATCGGAAATAACTACTCGGGCGCCTTCCTTAGCAAATTGAATAACACTCGCCTCACCAATTCCACTTGCTCCACCTGTAACAATAGCTACTTTGTCTTTAAATCGTTCGGACATATATATTTCCTCCTTTAGCATCGTGAATAAGTGCCTCTACATGTAGTCTTCCACCTAATGTTGGAAATAGTCGAGAAAACTACGACAATTTTGTGAATGTTTGAGCATATATAGAATTATGCCCGCCTAAGCGGAGCATTCTGATCTTAGTAAATATTTTATTCTTTATTATTTTTGTCTTTAAAATGAAATACCTTTGCACTTCGTTCATATTCTACATCACGAACCTGTATGCGTGAATTAACGATTCGAGCTGCTGCAAATAAGAAATCAGATAAACGGTTAATATACTGAAGTGGTATATGTGAGATGTTTTCCTCTTGATTCATGAGTGTGACGATTCTTCTCTCCGCTCGTCTCGTTACAGTTCTCGCTATATGTATAGTAGCAGCTGCAGGAGCTCCTCCTGGTAAAATGAATTTTTCGAGTGCTGGTGCTTCTTCTGTCCACTGATCAATTTTAGATTCTAAATATTCAATCGGTTCTTCTGATAATTGATGTGGCTTTTCGTTTGATGTATTGGACAGCTCAGATCCACAGTCAAAGATTTCATGCTGGATCTTTACTAAGTCAGCAATTAGATCAGCGAAATGTTCATCGTCTAACTCTGATACAGCTTTTCCGAGATAAGAATTCACTTCGTCTAGCGTGCCGATTGCTTCCACTCTGACATCATCTTTGGATAGTCTTGAGCCAATCACACTTGTTCTCCCTTTATCACCTGTTTTTGTATATAGTTTCATATAAATCTCTTCCTTTCGATTCCTTCGATCAATTCTATTATAATCGAATTGCCTGATTTTAGCCGGAAAGACTAATGAAATGAATAAGAGGATGTTAGCTAGTTGTTCTATCTGGAGTCGTGTGTTGTCTATCGAGAGTGGTTCGATTCTATCTGGACTCGTGTGCTGTCTATCGAGAGTAGATTGATTCTATCTAGAGTCGCGTGTTGTTTATCGAGAGTGGATAGGTTACACTTAGTTGGACAGATTCGTTAAGGTCATCTAAACTTGAATCAAATAAAAGTCTGAGGAGATTCACTAATGACCAGAAAACCA
>NZ_JACHON010000001.1:121528-777960 GCF_014206945.1 Gracilibacillus halotolerans | reverse complement strand
GACTAAGAAGTCTACAATCTCGTTATGAAATCTTGCGTTATTTATCTTAATTGAACCGCCGTATACCGAACGGTACGTACGGTGGTGTGAGAGGATGGAGGTTAATCACCTCCTCCTACTCGATTTACGGGATTATTCATATAGAATTTGTCTAGCTTCTGCGCCTAGCCCCTCGAGATCTTAAATAATGTTATTCTGTGGCAAAAAGGCCCCGCGTCAATCCTTACTTAAGCTTGTCGGAGCTGGTCAAAGCGCTTGTGCTTATCTAATAAAAAATGAACATTATGACCAGCGGTGTTCAAATCTATTGTGATTGTTATAAAAAATCTAGGTTTCTTATTTCATACCACAATCATTTTCATTTAAATATTATCGACGGTTTCATTAAATAGCTACTAGAATACAAGTAATTTAAGAATAAAATGGGATACATACTAATTAATTGTATGAGGTAAAGTTAGGCTGTCTGTCATCGTTCTGGACAATGTATGATAGAATATAATATACTATACACAGAATATAGAACGCGCGTTCGGAGGTTAGGGTTATGGAAAAATATACTGTCGGTTCATTATTTGCAGGTATTGGTGGAATCGATAAGGGTTTTGAACAAGCAGGTGCAGAAATAATTTGGGCAAATGAAATAGATAAAAACGCTTGTATCACATATCGTGAGAATTTTAAGCACACTTTAATAGAAGAGGATATTCGAAAATTGGATGGCAATGATATGCCCGATATAAATATTTTGACAGCAGGATGGCCATGTGTTGCATTTTCAATTGCAGGAAATAGACATGGAATGCATTATCAATGTCTTGTCTGTGAGCATAAGCATAGTGTTTCATATGAAGAATATATTAATGGCGCCGTGTGCCCAGAATGTCATGGTCACACTGATGCAATAGATTCTAGAGGAACCCTATTCTTTGATGTAATTCGCTTCATCCGTGCAAAAAAACCGAAAGCAATCTTCTTGGAGAATGTCAAAAATCTAAAAAGTCATGATAAAGGGAACACCTTTAAAGTGATAAAAAAAATGCTACGCGAAAGTGGTTATCATATTGATAGCAAATTGATGAATACAATGGAATATGGTAATATTCCACAAAACCGAGAAAGAATTTTCATTGTAGGATTTAGGGAAAAAAAGGCATTGGACAAATTTATTTGGCCTAAGGAGATTCCACTTACTCAAACAATTGATGATATATTAGACAGAGATATTAAGCAGGATGATAAATACTATTATACTCCTGAAAGTCAGTATTACAATATGTTAAGAGAAGCGATGAAAAGAGAGGATACTGTTTATCAATTGCGTCGTGTCTATGTAAGAGAAAACCAATCAAATGTATGCCCTACTTTAACTGCAAATATGGGCACTGGCGGTCATAATGTCCCTCTTATTATTGATAACTGGGGCATTAGAAAGCTAACTCCAAAAGAGGCTCTGAGATTTCAAGGTTTTCCTGTTGATGAAAATTTTAAAATGGTCGAAAGGATGGAAAATTCCCATATTTATAAACAAGCAGGAAATGCAGTGAGTATACCTGTAATTAAGAGGATTGCAGAAAATCTAATAGTAGCTTTGGATTTTACTAAGAATGGATTCAAACATAACGAAAATAAAACTGTAGTAACGTTATAAAGTGTATCCTTTGTTGATGTTCAACCCTTGAGTTAGACCAAAATCTAACTTAAGGGTTTTTTTGTATGTTGAAATATGATTTTGCATTTAAGTTAACTGTTGTAAAAGCTTATATAAAAGGCGAAGGAGGGTTCAAACATTTAACAGATACAATGTACCTTCTAAAATTACAATTAGGAAATGGGTAAAAATATATAACGTTTTTGGAACAGAAGAGCTTGGGCGAAAATGGAAAAATAAAACTTATATTGTTCAATTTAAACTGGATGCTTTAAACTATAAAATAAGTACAGGTGAGTCCTTTCGATGTTGCCATTCGTTTTGGGATGTCTGAACCATCTTTACTTGCTAATTGGTATCGAGTTTGGAGCAAGTATGGCGTTGAAGGACTTTCCAGACCAAAGAGGCGTCCATCTATGTCTAAAAGGAAATCAAATAAACCAAACAAAAAATTGACACGTGAACAGGAACTTGAGGAAAAATTGAATTACTTCGTGCGGAGAATGCTTACTTAAAAAAACTCCGAGCTTTAGGGATAGATATTCCGATCCGACTGCGAAAACAAAATCACGTATCATCACGGAACTCCGAAAAGAATTCCAACTAGCAGTTATTCTTAAAGCAATCAATTTTCCTAAGGCTACATATATGTATTGGCAAAAACGTTTAAATGAAGCTGATTCTGATGAAGAAATACAGAAAGAAATCAGTGAAATTTCGAAAGAACATAAAGGTAATTATGGCTATCGTCGAATCACTCTCGAACTAAGAAAACGTGGTTTTATTGTAAACCATAAGAAAGTATTAACGAGTTATGAGAGTGTTAGGAATTACATGTACGAAGTTTACACATAAATCAAGAAAGTATAGTACCTATCGTGGAAAGATAGCAACCAATCGTCTTAATAGACGATTTAATACACCTTTTCTGTTACAGAAAGTGACAACAGATACAACAGAATTTAAGTACTATACACGAGGGGAAAATAATCAAGTGAGCATCAAAAAGACCTATCTTGATCCTTATTTAGATATGTTTAACGGCGAGATTCTTTCTTATCGTCTATCTAAGAAACCAAACGCTAAAGCCGTATTAGATGGATTAAATGAAGTAATAAAGAAAGGTAAGGATGCACAATTTTGTACGAGCATTTAAACGGACCAAGGATGAGCTTATCAATGAACGCCTTTACGAAAACGTTAAATAAATATAAGATTTTTCAAAGTATGTCTCCCCACGGAAACTGTTTAGATAATTCTCCTATGGAGAATTTCTTTGGGGTGATGAAACAAGAATTGTATTATGGAATCGCTTATGAATCGTTTGAGGCGTTAGAACATGCAATATATGAATATATTTATTACTACAACCATAAGCGTATCAAAGAAAAATTGACTGGAATGAGTCCAGTAGAATACCGGAAACAAACCAGCCAATTATCAGCTTAAACATTTAGTCTAACTTTTGGTATTAAATACATGTAAAGGGCATTTTATTATAAAAAAAGCCTAATAAAGGCTTTTTTAAAAAATATATAAGAATTAATTAGTGAAATAGACCTAATGCATGATACAATTTACTCAACTAGTAATTTAAGAGGTGAATATGGATGTTTATTAGAAATTTACAGATTCTTAATAAGCAAAAAACTAACTATTTGCCAGATTGGGTGGTATTCGCATTCGAGTTAGGTTCTTTTTTATATGATCACGGTATTAAATATAGAAAACCTATTAATATATTACTATCGCTACCTAGTGAAAAATATTTTTCACTCCTTATTGCAATGGGAATTGCAGATAAGACCTTTTCGGTTAATAAACAAATGCGTTCTATAAAAAAACAGGTAATGAGTTTAAAAAAAGGAAGCCGTATAATATATCAAGATGAAGATGCTTCTAGAAAGGTATCGGTTTTATCAGTTGAGCCAAGTCCTGTTTTTGATAATGAAATGATACTCTGGATAAAAGATAAAAATATGAGAAGGGCTGTCCCAGAAAAACAATGGATAGATAGACTGATTTTATTAGATGAAGAATCAGACGAAATAAAAAGATCTAGAAAAGTAAGCGAGAAAAAAGAATTAGGCTTAGAGGGAAGCGCCATATTAAGTGAATTATATTCACAAGCTCAATTAAGTAAGGTGTCTTTCTATCCGGGTGATTATTTTTACTTAGTAGGAAACACCTCACAAATAAATGATCAAATGAATGAAGATATATTCATATATAACAGTGTTAAAGGTAATATTAAAGATTTCCTTTATATGGATGATAAAAACAGTTATACGAATGGAAAGTTATTCTCTTCTCAATTGAAGAAAAAGCAAGTAGAGATTGCTATGGACGTTCCAGTAATTTATTCTGATGTAAATAGTTATATTAAACAGTCTCGGTACTTTAGTACAAATCCTAATGTCATTGTTTTAAGCAGAACTGATAATGAAAGTAGAATTCATGAAGTTATAGAGGAAATGAAAAGGAAATTGTTACAAGAAGAGTATAATGTACTCACTCATGAACTAATAGATTTTTTAATATCAAGTAACACAAAAATACCTAAAGGGATTGAATTATTTGTTTGGAGGTAACGCTGTATGAGTTTTAGTAATTTAGTAGACTTATATAGATTAGAGAGTAATATTGTTTTTTCACATGTTAAGAACAGGAAATTATCCTCTTTCGCAGAATATCTTGATTCATATCGTAAAGAAGTCCAAAGTAAATATGATAGTGATCAACATTTAAATGAAGTCTTAAATTTTCTGAGAAGAGTTTTCTTTAAATTGGTTGGTAGCTTCATGCCATATAATAAAGTAATAAGTGAGGAAGTTCAAAATGAACTACTAAAAAGATTTCATCAAATTAAAAATAGTTATCCTGAACTATTTTCTAGTTTAGTAATAGAAATTGCTAAAACATTTAAAGATATAGCAGAAACAAATGAAAATAGTATGGTTGAATATCTTCAGAACTATATAAATAATTTAAAAGGTTCTAACAAGATAGCAATTGTAACTAAAAGAGCATTGACTGTAGAAGAAAAAAATAAATTCGTTTTAGCGATTGAAGAGAGTCATAAAATAAATTATTATACTGAAAATAGTTTTAGAAAAGAGATTAATATATACGATGAAGTATTATACATAGGAAGTCCAAATTACTTTGGAGAATACGTTAGAACTATATTTAAAGGGTTAAAAACTATTTTTGTTTCTTATGATATGTTTGCTAATTCGATGAGTCCTAAAAGCGGATTTAAGGACATAGATACTAAAGGTGTATACAGTACTATTTATGAAAAAGTTGTTATCGGTAAGCCAATTGAAAAAGAAGTATTGATAAATTTTGAAGAAAAAGAGTTATTAAACAATGCAGTTAACAAACTTTTAGATGAGCAAATAAGTTCAATAAGTAATTCTTCAGATGCTATTGAAGCGAGTATAGTTTATTTAGAAAATGACCGCTTCTTATTTGCACCTCAAGATTCTAAGATTCGTGTGTTTTTTCCGGAAGAGAAAAGAAATTTTATTAAACAAAAGAATTTTAAAGATTTAGAAGAAGACGATTACATAGTAGTAAGAAATGAAAGTGATACAAAATTGATTGCAGAAGTAGCTGACCAAATACTGGGGTCGAAATCGATTAAATACAGAGATTCGCAGAAAAGATGGAAAAAAAGACTTCGTTATAACGTTGAAAAGAAAGGAATAAATCGTGTAAGTCAAATTCTTAGTAGAAAATATGGTTTAAAGACTGCATCAACTGTATCGATTAGAAATTGGTGTAATGAGGATTCCATAAGTCCAACTGAATTACAGAAGCTATTGAGGGCCTTAAAATTCACTGAAAATGAAATAAAAGAAATATATAGTAGAATGCAAGAAATTAGGCGTGCACATTTAAAAGCTGGTAGGTTAATATCAACCAAATTAATGAGTGAACTATCAACTGAAATTCTACATGAATTGAAGGAGCAAGGCTATTACACTTTCACATCTCGGGAATTTAATGGAGCCTCTTTTAATATTGAAAGGGTAGTCTCAATAGAATTTTCTAGTTATCTCATAGCCCCTTATAATCTAATGAAAGCAATAGAAATTGATTAATTATTAAAGGAGTTATTTATATGCCTATTACACTGGAGAAGTCACTGAAGAATCGTGAAACAGTATTAAATAATGTGAAAGAGGAAATTATTGGTCCAGGACAAATTAGAGAGAGCTATACAAAATTTAATCCTGTCGGTACTACAGAGTTCCAATCGAAAGAAGAACTGCGTAAGCCGTATTATTGGATAGTCGGAAGAATAAAAGAAGAAATACTTCAGAGAGAATCTCCAACTCAAAGATATGTTAGTGGACTACTATTTCCCTTGGGTACTAGTGAAAATGAAGATGTGTCTTTTGATACTCTACTCGATAAAGAATCTGTCGAAGAAAAAGATGTTAAAAAACGGGATGAATTATTCGAAATTACAGAAGGAATAGAGAACACTGAAGACGATGGCGAGGTGGAATTGTTCCCGCAAAGAAATGACTTTATGCCCTCCACAATGGGATTAACCTTTTGCGTTAATAAGAATTTACCAAACTTTACTGTTAAAATTCAAGGTGGAACTTACACTCCTCATAATGTAAGAGTAAAGGGGGAAAGTAACACTATACAATGGTGGCTGAGAGAATCTCTTGAAGGTATTTGGAATGTTCCTATTCATGATTTACTTAAGAATAGACAAATGGATACAGTTGTAGAAATGAAAAATAAAAAAGAAGAAAAGATAAATCATTACAAGATACAATTTTTAGCTCGCATTAGAGAAGTAAAGGGCAAATATATAATAACTGTAAGTGTAACTAACCGCTCAGATGAAAAAGGTATTAATAGACAACAGTTGGCATTGTTTCAATCTGAAATGAGTATAAGCACACCAGATAATCACTCTTTTTCAATTTATCCTAGGCAGTATGAGATGAAAAAATATATAAGTGATGAAGAGGCATCAACGGAATTACTTTATAGAAACGAAGGTATTTATGCGTTTGGACATGGTTGTGCAGCTCATTGGGAGCAGAATCGTACTAATATAAAAGAAATATCTACGACTTTTATCCCGGAGTATGAAACTCTTAGTATGAAACCAGACGTATACTTAAAACAAGGAAATAAGAATATTGAATTAAAAATTAAAATGAGTGACTTGGCAGGAATATCTTCTAATAAACACCCAGAGCAAATACTAAAACCTTTAGTAAATGGATATGAAGAGTGGATTAATAACAAGGAAAAGGAAATAAAGGACAAAATTCCTGAAATTTTACGTCCAGCCGCTAAGGAACATATGAGATTATGTAAAGAAAGCCTAAGAAGAATGAAAAAGGGTCTAGAATTACTGCGAGAAGAAGAGATTCTTGAGGCGTTTCGTTTAGCCAATCTTGCCATTCTTTTGCAACAAGTAAACGGAAAAGATAAACGTTTTGGTGTTATTGAAAACAATCAAATACTATTTAATAAAACATATTCTGAAAATACAAATGATGAAATTAAATTGAAAGATGCAAAAAATACATGGAGAGCATTTCAGATTGCATTCATATTACTATCAATTGAATCATTTGTTAATGAGAAAAGTAAGGCAAGGGAAATAGTAGATCTAATTTGGTTTCCAACTGGTGGAGGGAAAACAGAGGCTTATTTAGGTGTTGCTGCTTTCCAAATGATTTTAAGAAGATTAAGAAACCCTATGGATGCGGGAGTAGATGTATTAATGAGATATACATTGAGACTGCTAACTGCTGACCAATTCCAAAGATCTTCTAGACTTATTTGTGCTCTAGAGTACTTAAGAAGCAAAAACCAAGAAAAATTAGGAGAAATACCGTTCTCAATTGGCATTTGGGTTGGTTCAAAGACAACGCCTAATTCTAATAAAATCGCTAAAAGTAACCTAGCTAAACTACAAAAAAATAATAAAGATGCGCAAGAATTTGTAGTAAATAATTGCTCGTGGTGCGGAGCCAATTTAGGGTTTTATGATGAAAAGGGTAGTAAAAAGAAACGGTATCTGGGTTATAAAATTGATAATAATACACTAGCAATTCATTGTCCGGATAAAAATTGCCATTTTCACGAGGAATTACCAATTTATATTGTTGATGAAACAATATATGAGAAACGCCCAACGTTTTTAATAGGAACAGTTGACAAGTTTGTACAATTAATTTGGAAGCCACAAGCAAGGTTGCTATTTGGAATTGACACTAACGGTGAAAGGTTTATAAGCCCTCCATCATTAATTATTCAAGACGAATTGCATTTAATTTCTGGCCCATTGGGAACACTTACTGGATTATTTGAGACCTTGATTGAAGAACTATGTTTAAAAAAAGTTGATGATGACGTTATTAAACCTAAAATTATTGCCGCTACTGCAACAATTAAACAGTTTGAGGAACAAGCGCTTGCCCTTTTTGGAAGAAAAAACTCAATGTTGTTTCCAAGTCCGGGGTTAGAAAATGAAGATTCTTTTTTTGCTACACCAGCAATTGATGAGAAAACAGGGAAACCAATGCCTGGTAGAAAGTATGTGGGGATTTACACTCAAACCGTTCGTATAATGATGTCTCAAGTTATGTCTTTTTCCTCAATTCTTCAGTCTGCAAATGAAATAGAGCAAGTAGAGAGGGACCCTTATTGGACATTACTTTCATTTTATAATACACTTCGAGAATTAGGTGGAGGCCTGACTTTGACTCAAACAGACATTCCGCAATATTCAACTTCAATGTCAATGAGGAAGGGTCAAAAAGATCTCCGCTTTATAAATAACTATTTAGAGTTGACTTCAAGGAAACAAAGTCATGAAATATCTAAGACAATTGATGATTTAAAAGTAGAATATGACAGTAATAAGAAAAACATCCGCGATTCTGCAATAGATTTGTGCTTAGCATCAAATATTATTGAAGTAGGAGTGGACATTGACAGACTTTCTGTAATGGCTATTGTTGGACAACCGAAAATGACTGCACAATATATACAGGTTAGTGGACGTGTAGGTCGTCGTTGGTGGGAAAGACCCGGATTAATATTTACTCTTTATTCAAATACAAAATCAAGGGATAAATCACACTTTGAGCATTTCAGAGAATATCACCAAAAGTTATATGCTCAAGTAGAACCGACAAGCGTTACTCCATTTTCTGATTCTTCTCTGGAGAGAGGACTACATGCTGTAATAGTTGGATATCTTCGACAAGCGTTAAATGACGATATTGCTAGAACTCCTGATTGGAATGAGATTAGTAAGAATTTGAATGATAAGATTGTTCCTTTTTATAACCGTTTAGTGGAGAGGGCGAAACTAGTCGATCATGAACAAGTTGAAGAATTGAAGAGTAGATTCCTTACAATACTAAAGAGGTTAGAAAACGGCAATTATACTGCATGGGAAGTAGATTCAAAAGTGGATGGATATATGTACCCTGCAGGTACAGTTTTGCCGCAAACCATGAAGAATAAGGCGGAGTCAATGATAAACTCAATGAGAAATGTAGATTCTGAGTGTAGAGGACTCATTGTTTCTATATATAATTCAGAAGATACTAGTGAAGATGATAATAGTTGGGAGGGGTTGTTTTCATGAAAGACCTACCTTTAAGAAGAGGACAGCTTGTTACAACATTTGGTCCCGGTTCACTTGTAATTAGTCCTGAAGGTGAATCTGCAATGATTGGATCTCTTGATAAATGGTACTATGATAAGAATGAAAATCCAATAAATGCCTTAGATGAATTTGAAATTCAAGAGCCGAGGTTAAGGTCATTATTAAGGGTTGATAAACTATTAATGCCTCCCGATTATAGACCGAGTTATAAATATAAAAATGCTGGAGATGCACTAACTCAAACTAACACAGATATATATATTCCTTTACTGCGGTTTCCTACTTGGCATTATTGTCCAGTATGTAAGACTTTACACCAATCAGAGATGTCTAACCGAACAAGTTGGCTAGATTGTAAATCATGTAAAGAGCGAAGAAAAATGATTCAAGTACCATTTGTAATAGTTTGTAATCAAGGACATATATTTGACTTTCCTTGGAGAGAGTGGGTTCATAAAGACGAGCACACTACTTGTAATGGACAAATGCGTTTAATAACTACTGGAGGAGCAACACTGGATTCCCTTAAGGTTAGATGTAGTTGTAACAAGGAAAGGCCATTGAGAGGGATTATGACAAGAAAAAGTGATACAACTGATGACGAAGAAGGTATCAGTGAATTAAGTAAGAGGCTAAATGAAAATGGTAATTTATTTAAATGTCCTGGTCACAAACCATGGTATGGTTCACTTGAAGAAAAGGTAAATTGTACTTCATATCCTGTTGCAGTCTTGAAAAATTCAATAAATGTATACTATCCTAATACAATTAGTGCAATTTATCTACCGGGGGAAAACCCTGAAGTAGAAAGATTAATTGATATGTTTGAGAGAAATGGGGTAACATCTTCTTGGCTAAGTGTGGCTGACAAACTTGAGAAAAAAATGGATATTGTTAAAAAAATGTGCCCTCCTGAGATTCAAGAGTACAACCAATCAGATATTGAACTTGCAATACTTTACATTGAAGGTGGACTAGATGATGAGCAAACGGAAGAAAAAATATACTCTAAAAACACAGAAAAGGAATTGAGAAAAAAGGAATTTGAAACACTTGTCAATGAAGTAGATACCAGAAACTTAAAGGTAAGAAAAGAATGGGATTCGAGTAATGCCAAAGATGATGATATTACTAATAAATTTACCCTTATTAATAGAGTTACAAAATTAAAAGAGACTATTGCTTTAACTGGATTCAATAGACTCACTACAGATGACGATGAATCTGGTAGAGATAAAGTTGAAAGAGGGAAAAAATTATTATTTAAGAATCCTGACTTACAGGAAAATAATTGGCTTCCATCCTACAAGGTTTATGGAGAAGGTATTTTCTTTACATTGAGTGTTGAGAAACTTGTTGCTTGGGAGCAAAGGCCCGATGTTAAGAGTTATTTTAATGGTTTAATTACAAGGTCTGAGAAAAGTAGGGTAAGAATAGATGAATCAATTCTTAAACCTAGGAATGTTTTGATTCACACACTTGCCCATATCCTAATCGATGAACTTGCACTTACTTGTGGTTATAATTCTGCTTCAATACGCGAACGTCTTTATATAAATGATGAGCAATGTGGAATTTTAATCTACACCTCTTCAGGAGATATAGATGGAACATTTGGGGGCCTTGTTAGAATGGGGAAAAAGGAAAATTTCTTTCCTGTTGTTGATAAGGCAATAGAAGAAGCAAGGTGGTGCAGTTCTGATCCAGTTTGTTCTGAGATTGGTAAAGCATCTGGACAAGGTGTTAATAACCTAAACGGTGCTGCATGTCATAGCTGTTCTTATTTACCAGAAACCTCCTGTGAGTTAGGTAATCTCTTTCTAGATAGAACACTAATAATTGATCCAAAGTTTGGTTTTTTTAATGTATAATTTAAACTTACCTGAGCTTGTTTTATTGGGTTTAGGTAACTTATTGTAGCTGCTGTCTGTATTTTTTATGACAGTAGCTTCTTTAAGTTCCGTTAGCCTCGACATTTGTTTTAGTGTTTACGCTTTTTGCATGATTACTTTTACAACCGGTATGTCAGCAGGTGCCCATATGATAGAATTTAAATTTTCTTTAGGTAGCCATATTAACTTCGCATGTTCGGTAGAGTGTGGTATTCCTTCAATTATTCTGGTATGTAAACAAGTTAAGTGAACAATGAATGACTCATATTCATGAGTATGTTCATGGATAACTTCACCAGCAACAATTTTACATTGTAACTCTTCTGTTATTTCTCGTTCTAATGCATCATGTAAGCTCTCACCTACTTCTACTTTACCTCCTGGAAACTCCCATTTGTTAGGAATGGACATATCGTGCGACCTTAAAGCACATAAAATTTCATTATTTTCATTTTCTATAACAGCTGCGACTACATTAATGGTTTTCTTCATAATATTCTCCCTGTGACATTTGTTTATTGCTATAATAGCATGTTACAAATAGTGAATCTAGCTGAAAATATACACAGCTTGAGAGTTTGTTATATGATTTTAAAAGAGAAAAATAATGAGAGAATAATTCTCTATTTTAAACTTTCCAGAATATGATTTCGATTAGATAATGAAGCTTACAAAGCAACAATTTCATGATATGATAAATGATAGAGAATACCATTAACTTCGAACAAATTTAAAATATACTTAATAGTACATTTAAGAATATACAAAAATAGGATATATTTACGACAACCAAGAGGAGGGGGAATAGATGACAGATCATATAAAAGAAAAATTAGCAGTTCTCCCAGCCCAGCCAGGCTGTTACTTAATGAAAGATAAGAATGGAACAGTAATTTACGTAGGGAAATCAAAATTATTAAGAAATCGGGTTCGCTCTTATTTTATGGGAGCCCATGATAAGAAGACTCAACGATTGGTACGAGAAATAGTTGACTTTGAATATATTGTAACTAGTTCAGAAATCGAAGCGTTAATTTTAGAGATGAATTTAATAAAAGAATATGATCCCAAATATAACGTGTTATTAAAGGACGATAAGTCGTATCCATATTTAAAGATTACAAACGAACGACATCCTCGGCTTATTATTACTAGAAAAGTTAAAAAGGATAAGGGTAAATATTTTGGTCCTTATCCAAATGTTTTGGCTGCTAGAGAAACGAAGAAATTATTAGACAGGCTTTATCCATTAAGGAAATGCAACAACCCTAAAGGAAGATATTGCCTCTACTATCATATGAATCAATGTCTAGCTTGTTCTGACACACCACCACATAAAGAAGTTTACCAAAAAATCACGCAAGAAATCTCAACTTTTTTAAACGGCGGTCATCAGTCAATTAAAAAAAATCTACAAGAAAAGATGTTAAAAGCTTCGGAAGAATTAAATTTTGAACGTGCAAAGGAATATCGAGATTTAATTCACCATATAGAAGCTGTGATGGAACAACAAAAAGTTACTTTAAATGATCGTACAGATAGGGATATATTTGGCTATAGCTATGATAAGGGCTGGATGTGTGTCCAAGTATTCTTTGTAAGACAAGGCAAGTTAATCGAGAGAGATGTTTCAGTTTTTCCTTTCTTCGATGAGGCAATTGAAGCATTTCATAGTTTTATTGGGAGTTTTTACTTGCATCATCACCATCCAAAACCAAAGCAAATTCTTGTACCGATCGAGACCGACACAGAATTGATAAATAAACTATTGGAGATTGACGTGCATGCACCTATGCGAGGTCGTAAAAAGGAATTGACTAATTTAGCATATAAAAATGCCAAAATTGCGTTACAAGAAAAGTTTCAGCTTATTGAACGTGATGAGGAGAGAACAATTAAGGCGGTAGAAAAACTCGGTGAAGTACTTCATATTGAGACGCCATATCGAATCGAAGCGTTTGATAACTCCAATATTCAGGGGACGGACCCAGTTTCCGCTATGGTAGTTTTTATCGATGGAAAACCAGCTAAAAAAGAGTATCGTAAATATAAAATTAGAGATGTAAAAGGCCCGGATGATTATGATACAATGCGGGAAGTAGTAAGAAGAAGATATACTAGGCTTTTGAAAGAAAAAGCCCCACTTCCAGATCTTATTGTAGTGGACGGCGGGAAAGGTCAAATGTCTGCTGCGCTAGATGTACTAGAGAACGAATTAGGTCTGTCTATTCCTCTATGTGGCTTGGCAAAAGATGATAAACACCGAACTAGTGAATTATTATATGGTGACCCACCAACACAAGTTGAAGTAGATAGACGATCACAGGAATTTTATTTAATTCAGCGGATTCAAGATGAGGTCCACCGTTTTGCTATCACATTTCACCGTCAGTTAAGGGGGAAAAGTGCCTTTCATTCGAAATTAGATGGTATAGAAGGCGTAGGACCGCAGCGTAAGAAACTATTGCTTACTCATTTTAAATCGATAAACGAAATAGCTAAAGCAGAGGAAAAGGATTTAACTAAATTAGGGATTCCTGAGCCTGTTGCAAAAAGTATACTGAAGAAATTGCAAGAAACATAGAAGATTTAATGCGAAAAAAACACCGATTAGGATATGAGACTCCTGAGTGGTGTTTGTTTCATTTGTTCGTAAAAGAAAGTATTAATGTGTGAATAGGGTCTAATAATGTCGACTTATTCATAGATAGCTTGTTAGATTTGTCGAGGTTCTACAAGGTATTAGTCGACATGTAAAATAGCATGCAGAAAAACCTTATCTTTTTTAATCTCACTCGTACACTCACACGAAATCGCAGTAATACGTGATATTGTTTCAGCGATAAATCCTAATTCTATTTGAAAATCAATATTCTCGAAAGTAGACAATCTAGATTGTACAATGTCGCCTGAAAGCTCAAATATATATTTTTTTCTTTTTTCTTGTAGGAGGACTAATTCGCCCCAGCCACTATGTAAAAAGAATTCGAATAATTCTTCAAAAGATTCGCATTCAGCTTTTCGTGCAAGGTTTTTACCTAAAACATAAAGTATAATTCCAGCGTCTTTACCGAGCATATCCGGTAGACCGACATAACGTAATAAATCATAACCACTACTAGTGTTTCGTAGATTTGCTAGGACAGTTGCTATATGTGTCTTTTGTTCAGTCAAAATGTGAACCCCTTTCTTCCGTCTCCTAATTCTATTATCTCTTTTTTTACAAGAATGTGCAACGGATTAATGAGAGATAAAACCAAAAAGAAACCGCATTCGTTTTCTTGACGCTTTCATTCGATAGAAGTACAATAAAAGTTGTAACAATGTACGTAAACTAAGGGATGGGAATATTCGCTTTAAGCATGAAAACGATGAGCTATTGCGAATGGATAAAGCGCTTTAAAAGCGTAAAGAAGATTGTTACAGAGAAAAGATTACATAATTTAAGGGGGGTACAAATTGGAGAACAGGGATTTTTTCTATCGTAGATTGCATTCTTTATTGGGAGTTGTTCCAATCGGGATCTTTTTAATTCAACATTTAGTAGTCAATCATTTTGCTGTGTACGGTCCCGATAGCTTTAACAAAGCGGCACAGTTTATGCATGACTTGCCATTCCGAATATTATTGGAGATATTCATTATTTTTATCCCTATTTTATTCCATGCGATATTAGGAGTGTACATTGTTTTTGTTGCTAAAAATAATGTGAGAAGGTATGGCTTTTTCCGTAACTGGATGTTCTATTTACAACGTATTACGGGAATTATTACCCTTATCTTTATTATTTGGCACGTTTGGGAGACAAGAGTACAAATAGGAATGGGAACAGAGGAACTAGATTATAGCCTAATGGAAAATATTTTAGCAAGCCCAGTAATGTTTTGGTTCTATGTGATTGGTGTAGTTTCTACAACATTCCACTTTGCGAATGGATTATGGAGTTTTCTCGTTACTTGGGGAATTACCGTTACTCCACGTTCACAACGAATTGCAACATATGCTACGCTAATTGTTTTCCTTGCAGTAACTTATATAGGTATTAGAGCTCTATTTGCGTTTGTGTAGATTGATAGATTCAGAGGCTGAAAGAATATATAATGACAGACAAAGGGGGAGTGAGCACTCATGAGTGATCGTAATATAGTAATAGTTGGTGGTGGTCTTGCTGGATTGATGGCCACGATAAAGGCAGCAGAAGCAGGTGTACATGTTGACTTGCTATCCATTGTCCCGGTAAAAAGGTCTCACTCTGTTTGTGCACAAGGTGGAATTAATGGTGCGGTAAACACAAAAGGTGAAGGAGACTCACCTTGGGAGCATTTTGATGATACGGTTTATGGGGGAGACTTCTTAGCAAACCAACCTCCTGTAAAGGCAATGTGTGAGGCAGCGCCTGGTATTATCCATATGCTTGACCGTATGGGTGTAATGTTTAACCGAACTGACGAAGGTTTATTAGATTTCCGTCGTTTTGGTGGAACACAACATCACCGAACTGCCTTTGCAGGTGCAACAACAGGACAACAGCTATTATATGCTTTGGACGAACAAGTTCGTCGTTTTGAAGTACAAGGATTAGTTACAAAATATGAAGGTTGGGAATTTATCTCGGCTATTATCGATGATGAGGGTGTTGGGCGAGGTGTCATTGCTCAAGATATTAAATCCCATGAATTAAAAGCATTTAAAGCGGATGCAACCATTATTGCTACAGGTGGCCCTGGTATTATTTTCGGTAAATCGACGAACTCGGTTATTAATACTGGATCTGCTGCAGCTGCACTTTACCTTCAAGGTGCAATATATGCAAATGGCGAGTTTATTCAAATTCACCCAACAGCTATACCAGGTGATGATAAACTTCGCTTAATGAGTGAGTCTGCACGTGGAGAAGGTGGCCGTATTTGGACGTATAAAGACGGAGAGCCATGGTACTTCCTTGAAGAAAAATATCCAGCTTATGGTAACTTAGTACCACGAGATATTGCTACACGTGAAATTTTCGATGTATGTGTGAATCAAAAACTAGGTATTAATGGCGAGAACATGGTTTATCTAGACCTATCACATAAAGATCCGAAAGAATTAGATGTTAAACTTGGTGGAATTATCGAAATCTATGAAAAATTCGTTGGAGAAGATCCACGTAAAGTTCCAATGAAAATTTTCCCAGCGGTTCACTATTCTATGGGTGGTTTATGGGTCGATTATGATCAGATGACAAATATTCCAGGAGTATTTGCTGCTGGAGAGTGCGATTATTCTCAGCATGGAGCAAATCGACTAGGAGCGAACTCCCTTCTATCTTCTATCTATGGTGGAATGGTAGCTGGACCAAGCGCAATTAAATATATCGAAGGCTTGGAGAAAACCGCGGATGACATCCCATCTTCTGTCTTTGAAAATCAGTTAAAAGCAGAAGAAGACCAGTTTGAAGAATTGTTAAATATGCGTGGAGAAGAAAATGCCTATCAAATTCATAAAGAACTGGGCGAATGGATGACAGATAATGTTACAGTAGTTCGAGAAAATGAAAAATTACTTCGTACAGATGAGAAAATCCAAGAGCTCCAAGAGCGTTGGAAAAATATTAATATGGATGACACATCTCGTTGGAACAACCAAGGTGTAATGTTCACTCGACAGTTGAAGAACATGCTTCAATTAGCTCGCGTTATTACGATTGGAGCTTATAATCGTAATGAAAGCCGAGGAGCACATTACAAACCAGAATTCCCAGAACGTAATGACGAAGATTGGTTAAAAACGACAATGGCTAAATATGATGCTGTTAATGATAATCCAGAGCTTTATTACGAGGAAGTAGATGTGTCACTGATTGAACCACGTAAGCGTGATTATTCTAAGAAAAAATAGAAAGGGGTAACGAGAATGGCTGAAGAAACGATTACACTGATAATTACCCGACAAGATGATCCAGATTCGGCAACTTACGACGAAACATTTAAAGTGAAATATCGAAAGAATATGAACATAATTTCAGCTTTAATGGAAATTCAAAAGAACCCACAAAATGCGGATGGGAAACGAGTTGCACCTGTTTCTTGGGAATCTAACTGTTTAGAAGAAGTCTGTGGTGCTTGTTCTATGATTATCAACGATGTTCCTAGACAAGCTTGTTCTACGCTCGTTGATAAATTGGAGCAACCAATCCGGATTGCACCGATGAGTACGTTCCCAGTTGTACGTGACTTAGTTGTTGACAGAAGCAGAATGTTCGAATCGTTGAAAAAAGTTAAAGCTTGGATCCCTATCGATGGAACATACGATCTTGGACCAGGACCTAGAATGCCTGAAAAGAAACGTCAATGGGCATATGAATTATCAAAATGTATGACATGTGGTGTTTGTTTGGAAGCTTGTCCTAACGTAAATAGCAAATCTGATTTTATTGGACCTGCACCACTTTCTCAAGTTCGTTTGTTTAATGCTCATCCAACAGGAGAAATGCATAAAGGAGAAAGATTAGATGCATTAATGGAAGATGGAGGTATTACAGGTTGTGGTAACTCACAAAACTGTGTCCAGGTTTGTCCTAAGGGAATTCCTTTAACCACTTCTATTGCTGCATTAAATAGATCTACCAATTTGCAATCCTTTAAGAATTTCTTTGGTAGTGACAATGCTTATTAATCGAACAAAAAGTTCAGTAGCTAAAATAGCTGCTGAACTTTTTTTCTTAGTGAAGAAAAGAAAATGCGAGGATAGGCTAATGACGGGAACACTATACTACTTCTCACATAATATGAAAGTGACTAAGTAATTACCCTCTGCAAAAAAATGCCCTAAAGTCAGCAAGGAGGGGTTCACAGTTGAAGGATAGTGAGTACAGGCCAAAGCAATTATTAACGAAACGAGAGCGAGAAGTATTCGAACTATTAGTCCAAGATAAAACGACAAAAGAGATTGCACAGGAACTTTTCATCTCCCAAAAAACAGTTCGCAACCATATATCAAATGCTATGCAGAAACTCGGCGTTAAGGGACGCTCGCAAGCTGTGGTCGAGCTTATTAGAATGGGCGAGCTAAAGCTTTAAGTAAATACCAGTTATTCTGTTTGGAATAACTGGTATTTATAATGAGCGGTTTCATGCTTTCAAAAACTAAGAAACAGTAGTAAGATGTATAAAAAAATAAAAGGACGGGAGAGAACGTCATTGTTTACATACGATATTGATAACGATATTCGCTTAAAACTACCCGAGTTAATGGATGCAGAAAGAATCTTTACACTTACTGATAGGTCTAGAGAGACGCTTCGAGAATGGTTGGGCTGGGTAGATCACACGAAAACGATAGAAGATTCCAAAAATTTTATTAGAATATGTCGTAGTGGTTTTTTAGCAAATAATAGTATTACTACGTTTATCGTTTATAATGATAAAATCGTAGGAACAGTAGGTTTTAATGAATTAGATTGGTTAAATGAAATTGGCCATATTGGTTATTGGCTTGATTCCGATTATGAGGGTAAAGGAATTATGACAAGAGCTGTTAAGGGCTTAATACATTATGGTTTTAACGAGCTTCAACTTAATCGGATTGAAATAAGAGCTGCTACTGAGAATAAAAAAAGTCGTTCAATACCTGAAAGATTAGGCTTCATGAAAGAAGGAACTATCCGTCAAGGAGAAAAAATCCAAGATCGGTATGTGGATCATGTAATTTATGGAATGTTAAAGAACGATTGGAAACAAAAATAGGTGGAAAGTACTTTTTCAGCTGATTTACTTGACGGTAGTCGATAAGTTTCAACTGGCTATGATATGATTATATGCGTAATAATTAACTGAAAGAGAATAAAGAGGCGATGGAATGAAACAGTCAATTGGAGTTATTGATTCAGGTGTTGGTGGCTTAACAGTAGCTAGTGAATTAATCCGTCAGCTACCGAAAGAATCCTTTATATATGTAGGAGATACGAAACGTTGTCCATATGGACCAAGACCAGAAGAAGAGGTTATTCAGTTTACAATGGAAATGGTCGATTTTTTAATGGATAAAGACATAAAAATGTTAGTAATTGCATGCAATACAGCTACTGCTTATACATTGGATTTGTTAAAGGAACAATTACCAATTCCTGTAGTTGGTGTAATTCAACCAGGTGCAAGAGCTGCGATTACTAGTACGAGGACAGGAGAAGTAGGTGTTATTGGTACAGAAGGGACAATCTCATCTGGTTCCTATGTCCATTCATTGAAAAATATAGACACTACAATTAATGTACGTGATTTAGCTTGTCCAAGGTTTGTGCCTTTGGTGGAGAAGGGTATTGTGTCCGGCCAAGAGGCTTATGATATTGTGGTAGAATCATTGCAACCACTGTTACCGTATAAGAAGATGGATACGTTAATCTTAGGTTGTACACACTATCCAATGATTACCGAACTAATACAAGAAGTTATGGGACCAGCAGTAACTGTCATTTCATCAGGTGAGGAAACTGCTAGAGAGGTAAGTACAATTTTAGGATATCGAAAGAATTTGTATCAAGGTGATGAATTACCAACATATCATTTTCATACAACCGGCGACGTAGGTAAATTTCATGCGATTGCTTCTCGCTGGTTAAAACAAAAAATAGATGCGGTGAGCCGAATCTCACTAACAAAATTAGAAGGTATGGGAGAAATTTAATTTCCATACTTTTTTTATGGTTTTAGGATAAATCTGTATTTAAGAGGAAGAGGCATTCAGAAATAAATGTTTTATTTTATTAGTCTATTTTCACCGATAGCTCGTATACATAGTAGTACAAACCATCGTAGGGGGTATCGTGATGAAAAAAATAAGTCGTCTACCATTTTTAACTATAGTATTGATTGGTATGTTACTTCTAAGTGCATGTGGCATGTTTAAAGGAGAGCAAGAAACCATGGAGGATATGGATCCACCACCAGAACAAGCAAACTTAGTTGACGATCTAGAAAGTATTACAGATGGAGAATCAGAAGGTTCCGATGAGGAAGGTACTGAAGAAGAAGAAGAGGAAAATATGGAATCAGAGACAACGGGAGAACCCGTTACACGTACACTGTATTTACTGGATCAAAATGGGCTCGTAGTACCTGTTGAAGTGGACTTACCTGCACCGAGCAATAAAGAAGTTGCAAGACAAGTAGTGGAATACTTAGTGGAGGATGGTCCAATAAGCTCTATACTTCCAAACGGATTTCAAGCGGTACTTCCTTCAGGTACAGATGTCATATCGCTCAATTTAGATGAAAGTGGGACACTTGTACTTGATCTGTCAGAAGAATTTGCCAATTATGAAGCAGAGAATGAGAAAAAAATTCTGGAAGCCATGACTTTTACATTAACACAGTTTGAAAATGTGAATAATATTAAAATTTGGATTAATGGGCAAGAGCAACAGACTATGCCAGTGAATGGAACACCACTTACAGAAGGATATTCTCGTGCTAATGGAATTAATGTCCATGTAGCCGACGCAGTAGATTTCATGGAGAGTAAAGCAGCAACGCTTTACTTTCCAATGCAAGCTAATAATGAAGAAGTTTATTTCGTGCCAGTGACACAACACGTTCCTTTAAATCAGGATAATGAGCTACACTCAATTGTACAAGCTCTATTAGAGGGACCAGCCTTTGATTTACCATTAGAAAAATACATTAACACTGGTGCACAATTAGCAAGTGAGCCACTATTAAATAGTGATGGCACCCTTTCTCTACAGTTTAATGAAAACATCTTAGCAAATAGTGAAAAAGGTGTGATTGCTGATGAAGTGATGGAGTCCATAGTGTTAACAATGACTGAACTAGAAAACGTAGAGGCGATTGAAGTTTCTGCTGGGGAACATAAAGCTGTTATAAGTGAAAGTGGACAAGCTTATGAAGAACCAGTGACACGGGAGATGGCGTCACCTAAAGAGAGTATTTAATGACTGAATAAAGAAGAGGCAAGGAAAGAAGTATTTTATCATAGTAGATACCGAACGATTTGCAAGAATTCGTTCGGTATTTACGTTTTTTATAATTACTTCGCTAAAACACTTCGCTTTTACCCATACGGTATAAGTAAAAAACTGTGCAAAAAATACTTACACAGTGTTTCCTATACCTCGGCACGGCCTCAACTTCCCAATACTCACAATCTCTATGGTTATTCAAAACAATTGTTAGTCTAATTTAAGTTTTTTGGAAATGTATGAAAGTCTACATGTTAGAGAAAATATGTTAAGATATTACAGAATGATAGGAGGAAACGATGATGCGAGAAACCGGCAGAGAAGTTAATGAACTAAGACCTATACATATTGAAACGGATTTTACAAAACATGCAGAAGGTTCTGTATTAATAACAGTGGGAGAAACGAAAGTAATTTGTAATGCAAGTATTGAGGATAGAGTTCCTCCTTTTTTACGTGGTAGTGGAAAAGGATGGATTACTGCAGAATACGCTATGCTACCAAGAGCTACTGAAACAAGAAACATTCGAGAATCATCTAAAGGTAAGGTTTCTGGACGAACGATGGAAATCCAACGTTTAATTGGTAGGTCGTTGCGTGCTGTAGT
The DNA here is from genome assembly GCF_014206945.1 of Gracilibacillus halotolerans. GTDB lineage: Bacteria > Bacillota > Bacilli > Bacillales > Amphibacillaceae > Gracilibacillus > Gracilibacillus halotolerans. The sequence continues at coordinate 756,186 of NZ_JACHON010000001.1, read as the reverse complement.
GGACTTAGATGTAATTGGAGAAAGAACAATCTGGATTGACTGTGATGTTATACAAGCAGATGGTGGAACAAGAACAGCTTCTATAACAGGAGCATTTGTAGCAGCAGCCCTTGCGCTTGGAAAGTTACATAGAGAGAAAAGAATTAAAAAGTTCCCTGTTAAAGATTATTTGGCTGCTATTTCTGTAGGAGTTTTACCTAATGGGACGGCAGTGTTGGACTTAGAATATACAGAGGACTCTATTGCACATGTAGATATGAATGTGGTAATGACAGGAAATGGAGAGTTTGTTGAATTACAAGGTACCGGAGAAGAGGCAACTTTTTCGGGTAATCAGTTAATGGAAATGTTAGTTCTTGCCGAAGAAGGGATAAGAGAGATTTTTTCGATTCAAAAGCTTGCGATTGCGGAATATGATAAATATATCACGGAAAAAAATGAGGAACATGAATAATGAAAGAGATTGTTATTGCGACTCGAAATAAAGGCAAAGTGAAAGATTTTGAGCTTTTATTTAATAAGTACGGAATAAAAGTCAAATCATTACTAGACTTATCACCGGAAATAGGAGACATCGAAGAGACTGGTACAACATTTGAGGAGAACGCTGCGATTAAGGCAGAAGCCATTTCTGAAAAGCTTCATATACCTGTAATTGCTGACGATTCAGGCATTGAGATTGATGCACTGAATGGTGCCCCAGGTGTTTACTCTGCTAGATATGCGGGTACAGACAAAGATGATGAGGCTAATAACCAAAAAGTATTATCTGAATTAAAAAATATACCTTCTAGCGATAGAACAGCTCGGTTTGTATGTGTACTTGCAATTGCTGAACCAGGGAAATCAACAGTTTTTAAAAGGGGAGAATGTGAAGGTAAAATTGGTTTCGAACCAGTTGGGGAAAATGGATTTGGGTATGATCCGTTATTTTATCCATCAGGTTTTGATAAGACAATGGCACAAATGTCCCCTAAAGAAAAAAGTGAAATTAGCCACCGAAAAAAAGCTCTAGATCAACTTGAAGATTGGTTGCAAAAGTGATTATATAGTATTAAGGAGAGTTCTTCATGCCAAAAGTGTTAATTATGAGTGACAGTCATGGTTGGAAGGAAGAGGTTCTAACGATTAAAAATCGCCATCATTATGAGGTCGATGTAATGATACATTGTGGAGATTCAGAATTAGAGCCTGATAGTAAAGAACTAGAAGGATTTCAAGCAGTGAGAGGGAATATGGATTTTGATATGGATTTCCCTACAGAAAAAGAAGTGCAGACTGGTTCTTTACATTTCCTTGTCGTACATGGTCACCTACATCAAACTAATTCTACTTATATGAATGTACAATATCGAGCGCAAGAAATTGGTGCAAATGTTGTTTGTTTTGGTCATTCTCATATCCCAGTAGCTGAAAAAATAGGTGAAATTTTATATATAAATCCAGGTAGCATTCGTCAACCTCGCGTACAGTTACCCGGATCCTATGCTATTTTATCAGCAGATGATGATCTGGAAAACGTACAAATTGATTATTATACAAAAGAGGGACTAGAAATAGAAAAGCTCGCTTATAAAACGTCCTTATAAGCGCAATAAATAATAGCGAAAGAAAAATCGTATTATTTTGGTCGATTTTTTCTTTCCTATTAAGCTTTACGTTCTTTTTTGAAAAAATACATAAAAAATGTTGACATTCATTCAGGAAGTTAATATAATAATACTTGTCCGAAAAAAAGCAATAACTTTTTAAGCGGTCATACATATGATACCTAAAGAGCATGCGGGTGTAGTTTACTTAGTAGGTTGCTTAAGCACAACCGGGTGTGTATTAGTATGTGTTTTGCTCGTCACACTAGTTGCGTGAATACATAAGAGTTTTATTTATATTATGCGGGTGTAGTTTAGTGACGAGCATAACATCGTCGAAACCACATCGAGTTGTCCCGAAGAAGCCAACAACGAAGCGATACTAGAAGATGCAGGGACAGGAACCATAAGCTTAAATTAAAAGCGTGTTGGTATTGAAATTTATTATTTTAATTATTTTGCGGGTGTAGTTTAGTGGTAAAACCACAGCCTTCCAAGCTGTTGTCGAGGGTTCGATTCCCTTCACCCGCTCCATATTGTGTCCCAGTAGCTCAGCAGGATAGAGCAACAGACTTCTAATCTGTAGGTCGGGCGTTCGAATCGCTCCTGGGACGTTTTCTCAGCACTGTTAAACGTTAGAATATGACGTTAACAGTGCTTTTATTTTTATAGCAGTTCAAGCAAATAGTTTTGAAACTGTATCGTTATAAGTTTAGAAGGTAGCAAAGAAGTGAATACAAGTAATAGTGTGTATCTTTAAAAGGGAATCCTTATAGTTGTCTGTTTCACTCAACAATGCCTCTCAGCATCTGTAGATTATAGTTATTAAAGTTAAAAACTCACATAAGAAAACGACTATGTCATATTTTGTTGAAAATCCAGCTCTCTCTACATAATGGTGGTACTTGTATAAACGTGGTTATATTATTTATAATAAAAAGAAACGATAGACCAAGGCAGGTGAAAGAATGGAGGAGGAAAAAGAAAAAATCATTATATTTCCGAAATGGAAAGACAACTTAGAAAAAAAGGCTAAAGAAGCTATGGAAGCCAATCACTTTGAAGAGGCTCTCCGTTATTTTGAAGAATTAACATCAAATGGAGTAGCATCTCATGAAGTACATACAGGAAAATTAATTTGTATGATGGAAATGCAGATGCATGAAGAAGCAGAAATATACTGTGAAGCACTTCTATCTGAACATAATGATTATTATTTTTCCTATTTACATATCTATACGACATTGTTGCTAGAATCTAGCAAATATCAAGATATCATAGAATTACTGGAAGATGTGTTTCGTGATGAAGTGGTTCCGGATTTATTTAAAAGTCAGCTAGAGCACATCTATACATTAAGCAAAGAATTATTTGAGCAAGAGAGCGAGCAAACTTTCGGCGAAATAATTGAAAAACTGAAACAGGCAGTTATACATAAGAATGATCGTCAACAGTGGTATATGATGAAGCAATTACATAGTCTGAAATTAAGTAAGGATATCCCGATTTTAAAGCAAATGTTAGTAGATGAGAATATACATCCTGTAGTCAAATCGGCAATACTAGAATATTACATAGAAACGAAGCCAGTTGATACCATCGCTATAGAGAAATTCAATATTCATTACGAATGGGATTTAAATGATGTCAATAGCTTATCCCCAAGTGATTTTTTCTCGGGTGTTTACTACTACTTAGATGATATGGAAAGTGATGATCCGACATCCTATCAAATGATGCAATTTGTCTTAAACCGCTTTGCTTATGTTTACGCACCATTTTTACCAGAAGAAGAGAATTATCAAGCGTTAGCGGAAACATTACGTTATTATGTACATATGAGTTACGATTTAAAAAAACACGCAGACGATAAGCGGATATTACGCTTAAAAGAACATTATTTAAATATGATTGAGACTTCAGAAGCGTTGTATTCCTCGATTATTGATATGTAGAGAAGATTAATTCTTGCAAATCAATCAATCGTTGTATACAATTTTGCCATGTGAGTTTATTATTGAAAGGTATACTAGTTGTGTTATAATATTGTAGTTGTTTGCGTTCGGTCTACAATATATGAGAAGTGATATGAACGTTAATTATATGATTTATTGTTGGAGGGAAATGTAATGGCAGCAAAATGGGAAAAGCAAGAAGGTAATGAAGGAGTATTAACGGTTGAAGTTGAAGCCGAGAAATTTAATAGTGCACTAGATCAAGCATTCAAAAAAGTGGTAAAGGATGTACAAGTACCTGGATTCCGTAAAGGTAAAATGCCACGTGGTCTATTCGAAAAAAGATTTGGAGTAGAATCTCTATACCAAGACGCAGTAGATATTGTGTTACCTGCTGCATACACAGAAGCTATTGAAGAAACAGGAATCGAACCTGTTGATCAGCCAGAAATAGATATTGACCAAATCGAAAAAGGTAAAAATTTAATTTTCACTGCAAAAGTAACGGTTAAACCAGAAGTGAAGCTTGGAGAATATAAAGGCTTAGAAGTAGAAGAAGAAAATACAGAAGTTACAGATGAAGATGTAACTGAAGAACTTACAAAACGTCAAGAGCAACAAGCAGAGCTAGTTGTAAAAGAAGATGGAGAAATCGAAGACGGTGATACGGCTGTAATCGATTTTGAAGGGTTCTTAGGAGAAGAAGCTTTCGAAGGTGGTAAAGGTGAAAATCATTCATTAGAAATTGGTTCTGGTTCCTTTATCCCAGGTTTTGAAGAACAACTTGTTGGTAAAAAAGCTGGTGAGGAAACTGAAGTAACGGTTACGTTCCCAGAAGAATATCATGCAGAAGATCTAGCAGGTAAGGAAGCTGTCTTCAAAGTGAAAATCCATGAAATTAAGCAAAAAGAACTTCCTGAATTAGATGATGAATTTGCAAAAGACCTTGATGAAGAAGTTGAAACACTTGATGAATTAAAAGAAAAGATCAAGAAACAACTAAAAGATCAAAGAGAAACAGACGCAGATACTAAAAAACGTGAGTCTTTAGTTGAGCAAGCATCAGAAAATACAGAAGTTGATATTCCAGAAGCGATGGTAAATACAGAACTAGATCGTATGATGCAAGAGTTTGAACAACGTCTTCAAATGCAAGGTATGAATCTAGAAATGTATACTCAGTTCTCAGGCCAAGATGAGGATCAATTGAAAGAACAAATGAAAGAAGATGCAGGTAAACGTGTAAAAACGAACTTAACATTAGAAGCTATTGCAGAAGCTGAAAATGTTGAAGTAACAGAAGAAGATATCAATAAAGAACTTGAATCTATGGCTTCTCTTTATAACATGGAAGTTGATCAAATTAAACAAGCACTTGGTGGGAATACAGCAATGCTTCAAGATGACTTGAAATTCAGAAAAGCAATTGATGTATTAGTAGATAATAGCAAAACAAAATAAGTTAGCTTTAATGAAAACAAGGTACGGTGTTAAGTACCTTGTTTTCTCTCCATTTCGTTCATGAAAGAAACAGATCATATAAGAAGCTCATCTGGTTATCATACCTATTGTTGCCTTGTATAGGGCGAAAACATAATAAACGAACGAATGGATTAAATCCACAGTTACATACATATACTAAATATCGATGAGTACTTTTTTACATATCCATTATCCGAATCTCCTTAATCGCCATCAGACATATTAGTTGCTATACTGAATATAAATTTGGTATGCTTCACTCGTGTTTTGTCCAATCCAATTACAAATAAGACGATAAAATTAATCGCGCTAACATCATAAAATGTATATTACTTTTTTATTTTAGTTCAATTTGATATGATTGGCTAAAGAAAGAAGTGAAGGAATAATCTTATTTGGACAGGAGATATTCTATAGAAGGGGTGAGTCTCAACCATGTACAAATTTAATGAAGAAAAAGGACAATTAAAATGTTCTTTCTGTGGTAAAAACCAAGACCAGGTTCGTAAACTTGTTGCTGGACCAGGTGTTTATATATGTGATGAATGTATAGAGCTTTGCACGGAGATTGTAGAGGAAGAGCTAGGAACAGAGGAATCATCTGAATATAAAGATATTCCAAAGCCACAGGAGATCTGTGAAATTTTAAATGATTATGTTATTGGTCAAGAAGATGCTAAAAAGAATTTATCTGTAGCTGTATATAATCATTATAAGCGAATTAACGCTATATCAACGAAAGATGAAGTAGAATTAGCGAAAAGTAACATCGTTATGATTGGGCCGACTGGAAGCGGTAAAACCCTACTTGCACAAACTTTGGCACGTATATTAAACGTTCCATTTGCGATCGCAGATGCTACTTCTTTAACTGAGGCTGGCTACGTTGGAGAAGATGTAGAGAATATTTTGCTGAAGTTAATCCAAGCAGCAGATTATGACGTAGAAAAGGCTGAGAAAGGGATCATTTATATTGATGAGATTGACAAAGTAGCAAGAAAGTCGGAAAACCCATCGATAACACGTGATGTATCTGGAGAAGGTGTTCAACAAGCATTGTTGAAAATTCTAGAGGGTACAGTCGCAAGCGTACCTCCTCAAGGTGGAAGAAAGCATCCACACCAAGAGTTTATTCAAATAGATACCTCTAATGTTCTATTTATTTGTGGTGGAGCATTTGATGGTATTGATCAAATTATAAAACGTCGACTAGGTAAAAAAGTGATTGGTTTTGGTGCTGAAACCGAAGGTAATGATCTAAATAAAGCAGAATTGTTATCTAAAGTATTACCAGAGGATTTACTGCGCTTTGGGTTAATTCCTGAATTCATTGGAAGATTGCCTGTAATTGGAAGTCTTCAACCGTTAGATGAAGAAGCTTTAGTTGAGATTTTAACGAAACCTAAAAATGCACTCGCTAAACAATATCGTAAATTATTAGATATTGACGGTGTCGAGTTAGAATTCGAACAAGAAGCATTAGAAGCAATTGCGAAAAAAGCAATTGAACGTAAAACAGGTGCACGTGGTTTACGTTCCATAATTGAAGAAATTATGCTCGAAATCATGTTCGAAATACCTTCAAGAGACGACATTAAGAAGTGTATTATTACTAAAGAGACCGTTGTTAATGAAAAAGGTGTAGCTGTCTTATTAAATGAAGATGGCGAAGAAGTCAAAGTCTCCAAACAAACACCGAAAGAAAGTGCATAGCCACTAATAAATGCACCGATAGCCTATCAGGCTATGGTGCATTTTCTTTTTACATTGTACGAAAAATTTTACAAACATATTGTTTTTCATTAAACTTATACAAAATAGGGAATAATACATAATGATTTTTATCCTATGATAAAAATGAGACTGTTAGAAGATAATAACGATATGAGCTATTGTGTTATTATGCAACAAATGAGTTAAGCGGAGGTGCCACCATATGGACGAAAAAAAATTTATACATATCCCTTTACTGCCATTACGCGGTTTAATTGTTTTTCCGGGAATGGTTATTCACCTGGATGTTGGTCGTAAAAAATCAATTCAATCATTAGAAAAAGCTATGATGAATGATAAACATATCTTCCTTGCAGCCCAAAAAGAGAGTGCAATAGATGATCCAACAACGGAACAGATTTTTAATATTGGTACAGTTGCTAAGATTAATCAGATGTTAAAATTACCAAACGGAACGATGAGAGTATTAGTTGAAGGTGTTCATCGTGCAGAGATTTTACGATATATTAATGAAGAAGAGCAGTTCTTTGTAGAAGTCGAACCTTTAGAGGATAAAGAAGAGAACTCTAATAAAGAGATTGCACTTATGCGAGCTTTAATTGAGCAATTCGAATATTATAGTCAAATGTCTAAAAAAATTAGTAAAGAAACATTAGCGAGTGTAACAGACATTGAGGTACCGGGACGTCTGACAGATATGATTGCTTCTAACATTCCTTTAAAACAATCTGATAAACAAGCATTGTTGGAAACGATTAATGTGGAAGAGCGTTTGCAATTGTTACTTTCAATTATATCGAACGAGAAAGAGGTATTGGAGCTAGAACGCAAAATTGGAAAACGTGTAAAAAAATCAATGGAAGAAACACAGAAAGAATATTATTTGCGAGAGCAAATGAAAGCTATTCAAAAGGAACTAGGCGATAAGGACGGTAGAAATGGAGAAATAGCTGAAATTCGTAAGATGATTGAAGAAAAGCAGCTACCAGATAATATTCATAAGCTTGTCGAGAAAGAGTTAGCTCGATATGAGCGAGTTCCTCAAACATCCGCTGAAAGCTCCGTCATTCGTAACTACATTGATTGGGTTTTATCACTTCCTTGGACAGAAGAAACGGAAGATAATCTTGACCTACACCATGCGGAAAAAATCCTAAATGAAGATCATTATGGATTAGAAAAGGTAAAAGAAAGAGTTCTAGAGTATTTAGCTGTTCAACAGTTAACTAACTCGCTAAAAGGTCCAATTCTTTGTCTAGTTGGTCCTCCAGGTGTTGGAAAAACCTCCTTAGCTAGATCAATTGCTCGAGCGATTGACCGAAAATTTGTAAGAATATCACTTGGTGGTGTCCGAGACGAGGCGGAGATAAGAGGTCACAGACGTACATACGTTGGAGCTCTTCCAGGTCGTATCATACAAGGAATGAAAAAAGCTTCGACGATTAACCCTGTATTTCTTTTAGATGAAATAGATAAAATGTCTAATGATTTTCGGGGTGACCCATCTTCAGCAATGCTAGAAGTTCTTGATCCGGAGCAAAATAATACGTTTAGCGATCATTATCTCGAGGAAACATACGACTTATCTAAAGTAATGTTTGTAGCGACAGCTAATAATTTGGCAACAATTCCACAGCCTTTATTAGACAGAATGGAGATTATATCTATTCCAGGATATACAGAGGTAGAAAAAACACATATAGCCAAACAACACTTAATAACGAAACAACTAAAGGAAAATGGTTTGAAAAAAGGGCAACTACAAATTCGAGATGAAGGCTTAATCAAGCTAATTCGCCGATATACTCGAGAAGCGGGAGTTCGAGGATTAGAACGTCAAATTGCATCTATCTGTAGAAAAGCTGCACGTATGATTGTCGGAGAAAAGAAAAATAAAGTCATCGTAACAGAGAAGCAATTGGAAACGTTACTTGGTAAACCTCGTTTCCGTTATGGGTTAATGGAAGAAGAAGACCAAGTAGGGACTGCAACTGGACTAGCCTATACAGCTAGTGGTGGAGATATTCTCTCTATCGAAGTTAGTTTAGCAGTTGGGAAAGGAAAACTAACGTTAACTGGTAAACTAGGTGATGTAATGAAAGAATCTGCCCAGGCAGCGTTTAGTTATATTCGTTCTAGGGTAAATGAGCTAAGGATAGAGGAAGATTTCCATGAGAAATACGATGTCCATATTCATGTACCAGAAGGAGCGACACCAAAAGACGGACCTTCTGCAGGTATAACAATGGCGACTGCACTTGTTTCAGCTTTAACTGGACGCCCGGTTAAGCGCGAAGTCGGTATGACTGGTGAGATAACACTCCGAGGAAGAGTTCTACCTATAGGAGGTTTAAAGGAAAAATCTCTTAGTGCACATAGATCTGGAATAACAACAATAATAATTCCTAAAGATAATGAAAAAGATTTGGATGATATTCCAGAAAGCGTACGTAATGAATTGAGATTTATACCTGTCACTCATTTAGACGAGGTGTTACAACACGCTTTATCGGAGGAATATTATGAAAGTAACTAAAGCAGAAATAGTAATTAGTGCGGTATCAGAGAAACAATACCCAGATGGTAACTTACCTGAAATCGCGCTAGCTGGAAGATCCAATGTAGGAAAATCATCATTTATTAATAAGTTAATTAATCGTAAAAGTTTAGCACGTACATCATCGAAACCTGGAAAAACCCAAACGCTTAATTTCTATCTTATTAATGATGCCTTTCATTTTGTAGACGTACCTGGTTATGGGTATGCAAAAGTCTCGAAGCGAGAGCGCGAAAAATGGGGCAAAATGATGGAAGAGTACTTTACTAAAAGAACTAATTTGAAGCTAGCAGTACTAGTTGTTGATATACGTCACAAGCCTACCAATGACGATGTAATGATGTATGATTTTTTTAAATACTATGAGATGAAGGTATTAGTTATTGCAACTAAACTAGACAAAATCCCTAAAAATAAAAAGCAACAACATCTTCAGCAAGTTATTAATACGCTGGAACTAGATAAAAATGATACTATTATTCCCTTCTCAGCAGAAACTGGAGAAGGAAAAGATGCAGCTTGGAACTTCTTGCAGCAATACTTATAAAAAAGAGGACGAGACAGAAGTATTTTATCATAGTAGATACCGAACATATTGTAATAATTCGTTCGGTATCTACGCTTTTTTAATTACTTCGCAAAAACACTTCGCTTTCCGCAGGCAACGCTTCAACTAATTTCATAAGTTTCTAAAAAAACTTATGAAATGGATTTTCAGCTGTTGCTTTTCCTGCTGGAGTCTCGTGTTTTGACTACGTAATTTATATAACAGCATTTTGTTGTATTGAGTTATGTCTCAGACTTTTCTTTAATATTATTTATGGACGATGCTGGTATAGATAAGTAGTAAAATGGAAAAAGTAACTGATAACTCGTTACTTTTTCTTTACTAACATGTAAATTCCACCGAATATTAATAAGATAGGCCATGATTGGAACAACCAATTCATTATAGTATTTACCCACCCAAACCATTCCGGTTTATTTTCCATAAAAATTGCCATAAAAGAAATTAGTAATAGAACAATAGCAGGTACGAAGCCTTTCTTTGATTTCCACGCTTGAACGAGAAACGCTATTCCGATGATTAATGTAAACATAGCCCAATGATCAATCCAAAAGGAATAATATTTCAATCCATGAAAGTGGATACCAATTCCAAATAAAAGAACTCCAGGGAATATATTTTTATATTCTTTCGTACTAAACGAATGAATTAAAAAAGCGACACCAACGATAATAAGTAGTGTAGGCCATGAATAAAAATCCGTTAATATTGGAATTTTCCATTCTCTTAGTAAAAAATATAGGCCCACTCCAATTAATAAATAAGGAAAAAGACCATTCTTTTTCATTTTTAACACCCCAGATTATAATAATTATTATATGATATTAATTTCTTGATTGGTGTTTTAATCTGTGTTACATTAGCTATACGTTCATAAGTAGACACAATACACCTATTTTAGCATAGAAACAACTAACTGTTCATAAATTCCTCACGATTTATTCGTTCTAATTCTGCTATAATGGAAGATAAGTGTTTGTGTGGTTGGGGGTAGGTAGGCGTGCATATTATCGCAGCAGGTATAAATTATAAAACAGCACCAGTTGAAATAAGAGAAAAGTTAGCATTTACAGAATCTGAATTACAAGATGCTATGATGGCACTTAAGGAACGAAAAAGTATTCTGGAAAATGTTATCCTTTCTACATGTAATCGGACGGTAATATTTGCAGTTGTTGATCAACTTCATACAGGAAGATATTATATTCAGCAGTTCTTATCCGATTGGTTCTCAATTGATAAGGAAGTCTTTGCTCCTTACATTATCTCTCATGAAAATGAATCAGCAGTAGAACATTTATTACGTTTATGCTGTGGTTTAGAATCCATGATTGTAGGGGAAACTCAGATATTAGGACAGATAAGAACTGCTTTCTTAGAAGCTCAAGCTAAAAAGCTGACTGGAACGATTTTTAATGAATTGTTTAAACAGGCGATTACTTTTGGAAAACGTTGCCAACGTGATACTTCAATTAATGAGAATGCGGTATCTGTCAGTTATGCGGCAGTTGAGCTATCTAAAAAGACGTTAACAGAATTAAAAGACAAGCATGTAGTCGTAATAGGTGCAGGGAAGATGGGCGAGTTAGCGGCAAAAAATCTCTATGGCGCAGGTGCAAATCAGGTAACAGTGATTAATCGTACGAAAGAGAAGGCCGAAAAACTTGCAGAAAAATTCAATGGTATTGCAAAATCAACGGAAGAGCTAGAAGAAACGTTAGTAGAAGCGGATATTGTTATTAGCTCAACGGGGTCTCGAGATTATGTAGTGACACATCAACAAGTGGAAACAATCATAAGGCAACGTCAAGAGAAGCCGCTCTTCTTAGTAGATATTGCTGTACCAAGGGATATTGATCCAGAAGTAAACAATTTTGAGAATGTTCACTTATACGATATAGATGATTTATACGATACAGTTGATCAGAATCTTGAAGCAAGAAAAGAGGCAGCTAAGCAAATCGAAGAATGGATTGGTGAGGAGATAGCTGTTTTCTATGAATGGGTACAGACATTAGGCGTTGTACCAATCATCAACGCTTTAAGAGAGCAAGCGTTAACTGTACAAAAAGAAACAATGGAAAGCATTGAAAGAAAAATCCCTGACCTTACAGAACGGGAAAGAAAAGTACTGAATAAACATACAAAAAGTATTGTTAATCAATTATTAAAACAGCCAATTCTACAAGCAAAGGACCTTGCAGGAGAACCAAATGCAGAAGAGGCTCTAGCATTATTTATGAGGATTTTTGCTATAGATGAATCCGTTTATGAAACAGCGATACAAATTCGCAAAAAGACGAGTAAAGACTCGGAGCTTTCTATAATCAATAGTTAACAAAATGAAAAGCTAATGTAAGAATAATGGAAGCATTTTAAAAAGAAACCAGAGAGCGAATGTGCTTGCTTTCTGGTTTCTCACTATTAGTAGGTTTATGAGGTGATAGCATGCGGAAAATAGTTGTAGGATCGAGAAAAAGTAATTTAGCTCTTACCCAATCCAAATGGGTTATCGAGGAATTGAAAAGAGTAAGTAACGGAAAATATGAATTCGAACTAAAAGAAATCGTAACAAAAGGGGATAGAATTCTTGATGTGACCCTTTCTAAAGTAGGCGGAAAAGGATTATTTGTTAAGGAAATAGAAAAAGCAATGTATGATAAAGAGATAGACTTCGCAGTACATAGTATGAAGGATATGCCAGCCGTAATGCCTGAAGGTCTAATTATTGGATCCATTCCTGTTCGAGAAGATTCTCGAGATGCATTTATCTCTAAGGATGGACGTACGCTAGATCAATTGCCAGCAGGGGCTATCATTGGTACAAGTAGTCTGCGACGTGGTTCTCAAATACTTGCCGCTCGACCTGACTTAGAAGTAAAGTGGATTCGAGGAAATATCGAAACTCGGATGAGAAAGTTAAAGGAAGAGAATTTTGACGCAATCATACTTGCTGCAGCTGGTATGAAACGAGTAGGTTGGGATGAGAGCATTATAACGGAGTATTTGGAGCCAGAGGTTTGTGTGCCTGCAGTAGGACAAGGCGCGTTAGCTATTGAATGTAGGGAAGATGATTTGGAGCTACTGGAATTAATTAAAAAAATTAACGATGACTACACAGAAAAGACCGTGAAAGCAGAAAGAACATTCTTACATTTATTAAATGGAGGATGCCAGGTACCTATTGGAGGCTATGCAACACTAGAGGGTAATGAGATTACTTTAACGGCGCTTGTGGGTAGTAAAGACGGGGATATTATTTTGAAAGAAAAAATTACCGGAAACAATCCTGAAGAGGTTGGTAAAGAAGCTGCTGACCGTCTAGCTGCTAGAGGAGCAAAACAATTAATTGAAGAAGCTTTAAAGGAAGAAGAAGAATGAGTTCTCCGCTAGCAGGAAAGAAATTATTAGTAACAAGAGAGCAGAATCAAGCGGAAGAGTTAAAGGAATTGCTAATTAAATACGAAGCTCTTCCGATTGTCACTCCATTACTAAAGTTTGCCTCGATTCCAATTGAAGAAGTTTCTACTACTCTTGAAGAAATAAATAAATACGATTGGATATTCTTTACAAGTGCAAACACGGTACATTTCTTTCAAAAATTGAACGAAGGTAGATCGCTCGCGCTACCTAAGAAAATTGCGGCAGTTGGTGAAAAAACAGCGAAAGCATTAGAGCACTATGGCTACAAAACTGACTTTATTCCGTCACGATATAACGGCGAGACATTAGTTAAGGAATTTCATGCTAAATATGGCAAAGAATCGGTTGCATATTTATGTGGAGAAAAAGCAAGACCAGAAATACCTACTTTATTTCAAGAGTATGGAATTCATTTTGAAAAAATAATCTTATATCGTACAATTATGAATAGAGATATTCAACATGAGCTAGTGAAAATTATGCAAAATGAAAAAATGGATGGTTTATTGTTTACTAGTCCGTCTACTGTAGAGGCATTTTGTGAGTTACTTCCAACGGATTTGCTTACAGTGGTAAAATCAAACCAACTGACAGTTGCTATTGGTACAACTACCGCTGCTTCACTCGAATATCACAACTTTCAACAAGTGGTTTATCCGGAAAAATTCACCATTGATGCGATGGTTCAAGAACTGGAAAGATATCTTTTAATGAAAAATGGGTGATAATCAATGTTTGATCGACATAGAAAATTACGAAGCTCAGCTACAATGCGTAAGTTAGTACGTGAAACGGTACTCCAAAAAGAGGACATGATTTATCCTCTTTTTATAGCAGAAGGTGAAAATATTAAAAATGAAGTATCATCAATGCCAGGGGTATACCAACTTTCACTTGATTTATTAGATAGGGAAATCGACGAATTATTAGAGTTAGGTATTCCAGGTGTGCTACTTTTTGGTATTCCTAAGCATAAAGATGAAGTCGGATCTGGTGCATACGCAGATGATGGTATTGTCCAACAGGCTATTCGCCAGATTAAAAACAAAACGAAGGATTTGCTCGTGATTGCCGACACTTGTTTGTGTGAATATACATCACACGGTCATTGTGGAGTAATCCATGATGGTGACGTAGATAATGATGAGTCGTTACCTTTACATGTTAAAACGGCGATTACACAGGCAAAAGCTGGTGCTGATATTATTGCACCATCGAATATGATGGATGGATTTGTTGCTGAAATTCGTGAAGGATTAGATGAAGCAGGTTATGTACATGTACCAATTATGTCATATGCGGTAAAATATGCGTCTGCTTTTTATGGTCCGTTCCGAGATGCAGCAGATAGTACACCACAATTCGGTGATCGAAAAACATATCAAATGGACCCTGCCAATCGTTTAGAAGCAATACGTGAAGCGGATTCGGACATAAATGAAGGTGCAGATTTCTTAATTGTAAAACCTGCATTAGCATATATGGATATTATCCGTGAAGTAAAAGATCGCCATGCTGTTCCGGTTGTAGCCTACAACGTAAGTGGGGAATATTCCATGACAAAAGCGGCTAGTCTTAATGGTTGGGTAGACGAAAAAGCGATTGTGATGGAGCAATTAACAGCTATGAAACGAGCAGGCGCAGATATTATTATTACGTACTATGCAAAAGATGTAGCCAAATGGTTGAATGAACAATAGAGGAGGATAATTAGATTGAGAAATTATCAACAATCAATAGATGCTTATAAAGAAGCAGTGGATTTAATGCCTGGGGGAGTCAACTCTCCAGTACGTGCATTTAAATCTGTAGGAATGAATCCTATCTTCATGCAATCAGGTAAAGGGTCCAAAATATATGATATCGATGGAAATGAGTATATCGATTACGTTCTTAGCTGGGGACCTTTAATATTAGGTCATGCTGATGAACGAGTTGTCACAAAGCTAAAAGAAGTTGCAGAAAAAGGAACAAGCTTTGGAGCTCCAACTGAACTTGAAAGTGAGCTAGCACGCTTAGTAATTGAGCGCGTGCCATCTATTGAGATGGTTCGAATGGTTAACTCAGGAACAGAAGCCACAATGAGTGCTTTACGTTTAGCTCGTGGCTACACTGGCAGAAACAAAATTTTGAAATTTGAAGGTTGCTACCATGGCCATGGAGATTCTTTACTTATTAAAGCGGGTTCTGGAGTAGCGACATTAGGTCTACCAGATAGTCCTGGTGTTCCAGAAAGTGTGGCACAACAGACGATTACGGTTCCATATAATGATGTAGAAAGTGTTCGTTATGCATTTGAGCAATATGGATCGGATATTGCGGCTATTATTGTAGAGCCAGTCTCAGGAAACATGGGTGTAGTCCCACCAAAAGATGATTTCTTAGTGAAACTAAGAGAGATTACTAAAGAATATGGTTCCTTACTAATCTTTGATGAAGTAATGACTGGATTTAGAGTTGGTTACGAAAGTGCGCAAGGTCATTTTGGTGTCACTCCTGATATTACATGTCTTGGAAAAGTAATTGGTGGAGGCTTACCTGTAGGTGCTTATGGAGGTAAACGAGAAATAATGGAACGTATAGCACCAGTTGGAGACATTTATCAAGCTGGTACTTTATCAGGTAATCCATTGGCGATGACTGCTGGCTTAGAAACATTGAAAGCAATGACAAAAGAGGCTTACGAAAAGCTGAATGCTAAAGTTGATAAACTAGTCCAAGGATATAGAGAAGCTGCAGATAAACATGGTATTAGCTTGCAAATCAACAGAGTAGGTTCAATGGTAGGAGTATTCTTTAATGACCAGCCTGTTATTAATTACGAAACTGCTTCTTCATCCGATACAGACCGCTTTGCAAAGTATTATCGCAGTATGGCAGAACAAGGTATCTTCTTACCTCCATCTCAATTTGAAGGATTATTTGTTTCATCTGCCCACACGGATGAAGACATTGATCAAACCATTCAAGCTGTCAACAACGCTTTTCAAAATTTAAAATAAAAGAACACAAAGCTATCTGGAAGTTACCAACTTCTCGATAGCTTTTTTTGTCTTGGCAGGTAAAATCGGATAACTCATTTGAACATGGGAAATCTACCCCTTAAAATCAGATAACTCGTTTGAACGTTAGAAACCCACCTATCAAAATCAGATAACTCATGAGAGCATGTAGGAGAGATCCCCCCTTTACTCTTAAAATGACGAATAGATTGTGCACAATCCAATATTAGACCGCACGAATCTGATGTTAAATGCGTAAATCCAATATTAGACTGCACGAATCTGATGTTAAATGCGTCAATCCAATATTAAGCCGCACGAATCCAATGTTAAATGCATCAATCCAATATTAAGCCGCACGAATCCAATGTTAAATGCATCAATCCAATGTTACGTAAAATGTTTGATCTCTCAAGATTTCTTGAATCAGCATGTATATTCTTTTGCTAACCTCATATATATGTAAAGAATAAGATTGTACGGATATGGGGGAGGGAATCTCTATGACGGAAGCGTATGTTTTTGAACTAAATGAAACGATTTATTTTGATAGAGAAAACGAAATCGAAGAGATGTTAGGTGTTGGTTTAGAGCCAGTTATTACTGTAGAAGAGACAGGTGATGTTATTTCCGTAAGAGGGGTATTAGAATTACAGGGTGAGTACCGTAAAAAGAAGGAAGCAAATAATGAAATAATCATCGAAAGCTCCTTTGTTGACCGAGTAGAGCCTTTGTCAGAAGACTTAAATGAATTCTTTCATCGTTTTATGTTAGATATTTCATTATCTAATGAAAAAGTAAGAAATATAAATGATGTAGTGATAGAGGTAAGTCATTTCGATTATCAGTTACCATCCAGTGAAAGAATGGAAATTGAAGCGAAACTAGAGATACAAGGTTTGGTACCTTTTCGAATGGAAACTTCCGAAATACAAGAAGAGCATGATTTACCGTTAGCTACAGTAGATGAGGAAATCAACGATGAAGAACGAGAGCAATTTAGTTTTGAATTGAATCATAATGATGACCAAGTCTCACAATCTTTCAAACCACCTACAAGCTTCCAACCAGACTTTACGGAAAGAGAAATACCTAATGTTTTTGAGGTTGAAGCGAATCAACAGATGCCCGAGCAAGAAACAGAAGGAAAGGTGAGTGAAGAAATGGTTGAACATAGGGATGAGGAGATTCAGGGTGAAGAAATCGATGATAACGAAAGAGAAGAAGTCATAAATGAAGAGATTTTAGAAGATGAAATGGAAACAAATCAGCAAGTGGTGGAATTAGTACAAGACATTAGTGAAGAGGAAGAGCTCGATGAACGGGCGGAGGATTTAGAAGAAGATGAACAAGAAAATTCTGAAGAAATAGTAACCGTGCATGGGAAAAGTGAAAAAAGAGATGATGCTAGTTATTTAATGAATATTTTTAAACAAGAAGGGGAAGAAGATCGAACGAAGCTAACTATTTATATTGCACAACCAGAGGATAGCTTGAATGAAATAGCAGAAAAATATAAGATTTCTACATCGAAACTAGCGAGAATTAATCGTTTGGACGATGATTGGGTAGCTAATGGTCAAATTCTCTATATTCCAAAAAAGAGTAAATAGGAATGGAAAGAAGAGATAGTAAATGGAAATCACCTGCTGAGAACTCATGAATTGGTGAGTATACCAGCAGGTTTTCACTTTTCTAATGAAGAAGTTATAAAGGATAAATTTATGGAGGAAAGGAGCATTTTATGTTGTTCTCTTCTGCAATAACTACTATTTTATCGACGTATGGCATTACTGATTATCACCAAGAGAAAAGAACAGAAAGAGTATACCGAATTCAAACAAACACAGGTAGCTATGCGCTAAAAAAATCTCATGTAAACAATCAAACAATTGGAAAATGGCAAGCAGTCTACCAATGGGTTGTACAACAGCAAGTAGATGCCTTTCTACCAATTATGCCTAATCAAAACCAACAGTTACTTGTATTGCACGAAAACGAATATTATTATCTTACACCATGGATAGAGAATGAAACTGTTGATATGCATCCAGCCTTCTTTCATGCGATAGGGAAACTGCACGGATCTACCTTACAAAAAAAAGACTTTGTGTTGGATAACGGAAAGCGTCAAACTATAGAGGAATCCCTACTTGAAGAGCTTGAATTCTATCGAGGTCACATGAATGTCTACGTGGAACAAATTGAGAAAAAACGCTTTATGTCTCCGCTTGAATTACAAATAGTAATGAATTATCGGTATTTAATTAAACTATTTGATATTACTGAATATTGGCAAGCGATGTATGTAGAAGCGCTTGAGGAAGAAACAACATGGTCATCTTGTCTTGTGCATGGTAGTCTTACTCCTGAGCATCTGATTGTGAATGACTTTTACCAATATTTTTTAAATTGGGAATCTACGTATATAGGATCTCCTGTAGATGATTTATATACTTTGTGTCGCAATATGTTCAAGAACCACGATTGCTCCATGGATAAAGTGATGGAGGGATTTCAAATTTATGAAAACTACGTTACGTTTTCAAGGGTGGAGAAATGTTCCCTTATCTTACGTTTAATTGATATTAGACAACTTTTTACTCTTGTTCAAGAAATTATGGATCAACCAGTTGAGAAAAAAAGAATCCCGTTATCAATAGAGACAGAAAGAGAGTGGAGAAGGATCATTTTAAGTCTACAATTACAAGAAATACTACGGTCACAAATCGAGGCAGAGGAAGCAGAAACAGATTAAATCCAATGCAATCGAAAAGAGATATATACACCGATTAATATGCTAAGGATTATTATATCAAAGGAGGTAGGTATAAAAAGAGTTCGAATAGCTTGAAAGATAATGATAGGTAACAATGATCGCTCCAAAATAAATAAACATTCCCGACACCAAAGTGGTAATCGATAACGATAATAACGCCCCATTTCTTCACACTCCTCTGAAAACAGATGTCTATGACAAAAACTTTGCCTCAATCATTTTTTTCTTAGCGCATTATAGGATTGATTTTTGTACTAGAATTCTCCCAAGTTATCTCCATTATATGCAGCATCTCAAAAAATGTACCTAATATAATGTATCTTCTAATAATAGATAGCTTGATTTTTATCCCTACTATTTTAGTTTATTTTCGGGTAATGTAAGGTATACAATAATAGATGTCTCATGTATAAAATACAGGACATGACGTAAATTATCTGTATATGTAGAAAGGGTGGGATGAATGAAAGAAACGAAACCACATATTGTACTGCTTGGTGCTGGCTACGCAGGAATGATGACGACAAAAAAACTTTTACAAAAGCTATCTGCTCAAGATGCAGACATTACACTCGTTAATAAACATAATTATCATTATCAAACGACTTGGTTACACGAAGTCGCAGCTGGAACAATTGATGTCAACCGTTCGCGTATTATGATTTCAGATGTAATTGATTCGAACCGGGTACATATTATTCAAGATACCGTACTTAAAATCGATAAAGATAACAAGAAAGTAGAATTATCGAATAGTGAGCTTACGTACGATTACTTAGTAATTAGCTTAGGCTTCGAAAAAGCATCATTTGGTATTTCGGGTATGGATGAACATGCATTTTCTATTCAAGATGTAAATCAAAGTCGTTTGATTCGTGACCATATCGAGTATCAATTCGCTAAATATCAGAATGATGTAGAAAATCGTGATGAAAGCATGCTAACGATTATTGTAGGTGGAGCTGGCTTTACAGGTATTGAATTTTGTGGAGAGTTAGCTGAGAGAATTCCAGAATTGTGCAAAAAATATGATATTCCACGCAATCAAGTAAGGATTATTAATGTAGAGGGTATGGATTCTATTCTCCCAGGATTTGATCCGGAATTAGCAGAATATGCTGAGCAATCACTGCGCACTAGAGGGATTGAATTTCGATTAGGCACCTTTATTAAAGAAGTAAAAGAAGGTTCTATTATTGTAGGAGAAGGCGAAGAAATACGTGCTGGAACATTTATTTGGACAGGTGGTGTACAAGCAAACCGCTTAGTAGGTGAAGCAGGATTTGAGTTGACAAAAGGGAAAGTGAATGTAGATAACACATTGCGTCCAGCAGGATATGAAGATATATTTATCTTAGGAGATTGCTCTTGGGTATTAGATAAAGAAACGGCAATACCATATCCACCGACAGCGCAGTTAGCCATTCAAGAAGCGGATACATGTGCACATAATATTCATACCCTTATTTTTGGTGGGACATTACAGGAATTTAAGTATGATAATAAAGGGACTGTTGCTTCATTAGGTGGCCGTGATGCAATGGGCACAGTGTTTGACGGAAGAAAGCTATACGGTATCCAAGCGAAAGTAATGAAAAATGTTATTGATGACCGATATTTATTTATGTTAGGTGGTCCAAAGCTTGTTCTTAAGAAAGGTAAATTCCGTCCATTTTAATCGATAAGGAGTGACATTGAATGAAGAATACATTACTTTATACATTGATAGCGGCTGTAGGAATGTTTGTATATGCTATGGTTTCACGGAAAATGGAAGAGAAACGTGATTGGAGATAACTAGAGGAGAGTAGATAAAACATATCTGCTCTTTTCTATACCCATGACTAGGACAAGTAGCAACTAGGAGGAAGCAATGTTCTTATTAAAGGATATACACTACAAAGATATACTGCATATTCCATATTTAGAGATTAAATCTGGAGAAATAACATGTTTGTTTGGTGAGAGTGGTTCCGGGAAATCTACCTTACTTAGGATGTTAAATAACATGATTACACCTGACAAAGGAGAAATACGGTATCAAAATCAGAGTATTTCAGAATATATCCCAATGGAATTGAGACAGGAAGTCGTGATGCTTGGGCAGGAGCCAATCGTATTCGACGGCACAGTACGAGATAACTTGCTAAAAGGTTTAGAATTCTCAGGGAAGCCTGAGGTCGACGATTCCTCCTTGCTTGCATTAATGAATGAATTGAAACTACATAAAAAGCTAGATGAGGATGCAAGTAAGTTATCAGGAGGCGAGAAACAACGGGTTGCCTTTGGAAGAGTATTATTAATGGGAGCAAAAGTGTACCTACTTGATGAACCGACATCTGCTTTAGATGAAGAAACAGAAAATAGTATTATGGACTTTGTAACTACCGAAATAAAGAAGAAAAAGAAGACAGCTATTATGGTAACACATTCAAAATACGTAGCTAAAGAGTATTCCGATACGATTATTTATATGAATGAGATAGCCACTACACCTAACAACAAGGTAGGTACTGGACATGAATGAGATGTTAGATATTACACTAATCCAGTTAATTTCTGCGTATTTATTTATTGTGATATTACTGATTATTGTGAGACTCAGAAAAATACCGCGTGAAAAAGAGATTGTGATTTCGACGTTTAGAATGACCATCCAACTGGTATTGGTCGGTTATGTATTGACGTATATTTTTGAAAATGAACAATGGTATTATTCTGTTATTATCCTTATCATCATGGAAACTTTTGCGATTTACAATATTTTCAAACGATCGAAGCATCCACTGAATCGTGAGCTAAAGAAAATAATCGCAGTTTCTATGGTGGCGGGAACATTGTTTGCTTTTCTATACTTTGACTTTGTTGTTGTGCAATTTTCTCCATGGTATGATCCAAGATACTTTATCCCGATAGCTGGGATGCTTATCGGTAATTCTATGACAGGTATTACACTTGGAGTTAGCTCTCTCATGGAAGGTTTCTCCTCAAGGAAAAAAGAGGTTGAAGCAGCTTTAATGCTAGGAGCCACTCCTAACAAAGCATCGCAGAAACTCGTGAATCACGCGTTTGACTCAGCTATACTACCTACTATTAATAATATGGTAGGTATGGGGATAGTATTCCTACCTGGGATGATGACAGGGGTAATTTTATCTGGTGCCAGTCCATTATCCGCTATAAAGTATCAGATCGCGATTATGTTAGGTATTACTGGAAGTGTGGCACTATCTGTTATTCTGTTTCTATATTTTGGTTACAAAACGTTCTTTAATAAGTCTGCCCAACTAAATATTTAGTATTGACTGAATATTTTAACGTGAAAACTTGCGTTACTTCCGCTTTTTCGCTAAAATAACATCATATATGAATAGATGAAATGCGATGAAAGGGAAGAGTACTTTATACTCCTTCACCAGAGAGGAAAATCCTTAGGCTGTGAGATTTTCTAGAAGTAAGATAAAGGAACGTAGCCCTAGATGCAGCTTTACTGAAGGTAGTAGGTAAAGCCGGTTAGAACCGTTATGGAGTCAAGGGTATGAGTAAGATAGCTTATTCATGAACAAAGGTGGTACCGCGAAATAGAATCTTTTTCGTCCTTTTTAGGGTGGAGAAGATTTTTTTATTGGAATAAGATAGTACACGAAATGCAATAATTACATATTTTTTAACAGACACACTTCGTAATGAAAAAGTGGATAAAACTGATATAGGAGGATAAACATGTCAAAACAAAATGAAACGAATTTGCCACCAAAGTACGATCCAACTGCAGTTGAGAAAGGTCGCTATGACTATTGGGTAAATGGTAAATTTTTTGAAGCAAAAAGAGATGCAACAAAATCACCATTTACGATTGTTATTCCACCACCAAATGTAACTGGTAAACTTCATATTGGTCATGCTTGGGATACAACGTTACAGGATATTATTACGAGAGTAAAAAGAATGCAAGGCTATGACGTACTTTACTTACCAGGGATGGATCATGCTGGTATTGCAACTCAAGCAAAGGTAGAGGGTAAGCTCCGTGAGCAAGGAATATCTCGTTACGATTTAGGACGTGAGAAATTTTTAGAGAAATCGTGGGAATGGAAAGAAGAGTATGCAGGACATATCCGTGAGCAATGGTCCAAGCTAGGTTTAGGACTTGACTATTCTCGTGAACGATTCACTCTTGATGAAGGTTTATCTGAAGCGGTAAGAGAAGTATTCGTGCAGTTGTATGAAGAAGGACTCATTTATCGTGGTGAGTACATTATTAACTGGGATCCAGCTACAAAAACTGCACTCTCCGATATCGAGGTTATTTATAAAGATGTAACTGGACATTTTTATCATATGAAGTATCCATTAGCGGATGGTAGCGGACATATCGAAGTGGCGACAACGCGTCCGGAAACAATGTTAGGTGATACGGCTGTAGCGGTTCATCCGAAAGACGAGCGTTATCAACATTTAATAGGTAAAAAAGTTACGTTACCGATTGTTGGTAGAGAAATCGAAATCGTTGCGGATGATTATGTCGATATGGAGTTTGGTTCCGGCGCGGTAAAAATTACGCCTGCTCATGACCCAAATGACTTTGAAATCGGTAATCGTCATAATTTAGAACGAGTTCTTGTTATGAATGAAGACGGCACAATGAATGATAACGCTGGGAAATATCAAGGTATGGATCGATTTGAATGTCGTAAACAAATCGTAAAAGATTTAGAAGATCAAGGCGTATTATTCAAAATCGAAGAGCATGTCCATTCAGTTGGTCATTCTGAGAGAAGTGGAGCGGTTGTTGAGCCGTACTTATCAACTCAATGGTTTGTGAAGATGCAGCCACTTGCAGATACAGCTGTTGCTTTACAGAACGAATCAGATGATGAAAAAGTACATTTCGTACCAGAACGATTTGAAAAAACGTATTTACATTGGATGGATAATATCCGTGACTGGTGTATTTCGAGACAATTGTGGTGGGGTCACCGTATTCCTGCTTGGTATCATAAAGAAACAGGAGAAATGTATGTAGGAAAAGAAGCACCAAAGGACATAGAAAATTGGGAACAAGATCCTGACGTGTTAGATACATGGTTCTCATCTGCCTTATGGCCATTCTCTACGCTAAACTGGCCAAACAAAGAGGACGAGGATTTTAAGCGTTACTTCCCTACAAACGTTCTTGTAACAGGCTATGATATTATCTTTTTCTGGGTAGCACGTATGATTTTTCAATCGAAACACTTTAATGATACGCGACCATTTAAAGATGTTTTAATCCATGGTTTAGTACGTGACGCAGAAGGTAGAAAGATGAGTAAGTCACTTGGTAACGGAGTAGATCCTATGGAAGTCATTGAAAAATATGGCGCAGACTCCTTACGCTACTTCCTTTCAACTGGCTCAAGTCCAGGTCAGGATTTACGATTCCAGTGGGAAAAAGTCGAATCAACATGGAACTTTGTTAACAAAATATGGAATGCTTCTCGATTCGTATTGATGAATCTAGAAGGATTAAAACATGAACAAATTGATTTAACAGGTAAAAAATCGGTTGCAGATGAGTGGATTTTAACACGATTAAACGAGACGATTGAACAAGTTACTCGTAATGTCGATAAATATGACTTTGGTGAAGCAGCTCGTTACCTATACAATTTCATTTGGGATGAGTTTTGTGATTGGTATATCGAAATGGCGAAGCTTCCACTTTACGGTGAGGACGAACAGGCAAAACGTACAACTCGCTCCGTTTTAGCACATGTACTAGATAACATCATGCGTATGCTGCACCCTTTTATGCCATTTGTAACAGAAGAGATTTGGCAACAGTTACCACATGAAGGAGAGTCGATTGTAACAGCATCATGGCCAACTGTTGATCCATCACTTAGTAATAAGGATGCAAGCAATCAAATGACACGGTTAGTTGCTATTATTCGTTCTGTTCGTAACATTCGTGCAGAAGTAGATACGCCACTATCCAAGGAAATCCCAATATTCATCGAAGCAAACAGCGAAGAAATCAAGAATCAGTTAGAAGCGAATCGCCATTATTTAGATAGATTCTGTAATCCAAGCACGTTAACAATTGATACGGCAATGGATGCACCAGATAAATCAATGACAGCTGTTGTGTCAGGTGCAGAGATTTATTTACCACTTGAAGGTTTAATTGATATCGACAAAGAAATCGCTCGATTGGAAGCAGAACTCGATAAGCTTAATAAAGAAGTAGAGCGCGTCGACAAAAAACTTTCTAATCAAGGGTTTGTTAGCAAAGCTCCAGCACAAGTAGTAGAAGCGGAGAAAGAAAAACAAAAAGATTATATAGAAAAAAGAGCGAAAGTAAAAGAGCGTATTGCAGAATTGAAATAAAAAAATGTGCTGTCTAAAGAGGTTTACAACTAGTGACCTTTAAGACAGCTTCTTTTTTTCTATAAGTAGAGGTGAGACAATGATTCGTAATATGGAAGAACTACAGGAATTTTTTGAGGAACGAAGGAAGTTAGGTATTCAGCTAGGTTTGGAGAGATTAGACTATTTATTGGATAAAGTAAATCATCCTGAGAGAGACCTTCCTGTTATTCATATTGCGGGGACAAATGGGAAAGGTTCAACGTTATCCTATCTCCGTCAAGTAATGATGGATGCTGACTATACAGTCGGCTCATTCGTTTCCCCTGGTTTACCAACATTGTTAGATCACATTTTATTGAATGATCAACGAATCGATGTAGAAGAGTTCCTAGCGATTTTAAACGATCTCCTTCCAATCATTTATGAAATGGATGACCTAGAATTGAATCCATCCGAGTATGAAATTTTAATGGTAGTTACGTTATTGTTTTTTAAAGATAATGTGGATATCGCGCTTATCGAAACAGCAATGGGTGGTCGAGACGATATTACGAACTGTGTACAGCCTTTACTAACAATCATCACAAATATATCGTATGACCATACTCAATTTTTAGGTTCTACGTTAAAGGATATTGCAACACATAAAGGAGGTATTATCAAGAGGAATATTCCAGTAATTATTGGAGAAATGCATGAAGAAGCACTGTCTGTAGTGAAAGAGACAGCAAGCAAAAATAAGTCGCCAATCTACCAATACGGTAAGGAGTTTCAAGCAACTAACATTCGTTATGACGAAGGCAAGCAAGTATTTGTTTGGCAAAGTACTATCGATAAGAAAGTAATGGAAATTTCTATGCTAGGGATGCATCAAGTCCACAATGCTAGCTTGGCGTTAATGGCTTGTGAGTTATTGATAGAGCAAGGTTTTAACTTACAAGAGAGTCAGTTGATAGCGAGTTTTCGTAAGGCATCTCTGTCTTACAGGATGGAAAAAATCAGTTCTAATCCAGTTGTGTATGTTGACGGAGCACATAACGAAGCAGGGATACAGCAGTTTATTCAAACAGTAGACAAACACTTCTTAGTAAAAGATGTTGTCATAGTTATCGGTGTTTTTAAAGATAAGAGTGTAAAAAGAATGTTGGAATTATTGAAGGATAAGTTTGGAACAATTTACGCGATGGAATTTAAGCATCCACGTTCCATGAAAAAATCAGACTATGTGGCGTTAAACAACCAAGATTTCATCGAGATAATAGAAAGTCAATCTACACTTTATCAAGTAATCGCTGAAGCTACTAAAAAAGATAAGAACATAATCTTTGTTGGTTCCCTACACTTTGTCAGTTTCATAAAGACGTTACTAACTAATAGTTCAAAATAATCCATAGTACAATCTACATGTATGTAAAGCTAATATCCACAATAGGATGTTAGCTTTTTTGATTATAAAAACTCATGAAACTTCCAAAAAATGATGATAAAGGCAACTATAGTATGATATTTTATATTAAATAGGGCTAAAAGTATGATATAATATCTTCAAAACATAGTAAAAAATAAGGGGGAGAGAATGGTGTGTGAAAAGTCGAATATGGACAAGCAAAAAGGTTTTACATTGGTAGAAGTGTTAGCTTCTATAGTTCTTATCTCCCTTATAGTAATGGTATCCATTTCCTTTTTTATTCACTCCCAACAAACTCAGAATACCTCCGCACAAATAACAGATGCAACATACGTCGTTCAAAGTGAAATGGAAAATATCCTGAATTTAAGTAAGGCTGAAACGTTAAATATAGCGGTGGAACAACTACGGGATGATCCTGAGTATCAAGATCAATCCAATTCAAATATGTATAAATTTAAAAAAATAGAAACACCCTATTATTTAGAATTAAGAGTGATAAAAGATGAAGATAAAAATAATAAAGATGTAGATATGTATAAAATTATTATTGAAGCTTATGAAAATAGTAAATTAAAAGCAAAAATGGAAACGAAGATAGAATGGGAGGATGGAAGGTGAAGAGTAATCAACGAGGTTTTACATTAGTAGAGTTGTTAGCAGCTATTACATTAGCGAGTCTTGTTATTATCTTACTTGGTTCCGTCCACCTTTTCGCGCAAAAACAATACAACACACAAACAGAGTCTGTTAACCATCAAAAAGAAGTACGACTCGCCATGACGTCCATCACACAACAGTTACGAACGGTAACATTTAGCAATGATGGAGAAAATCTAGAAAATCAAGAAGATAATCCAGTTGAATTTAATGATAATACTCTTACTATAGATGGAGATAAAACGTATCACTGGGACGAACAGAGTCGCACGATTACATTAGATGGAGCAGTTTTAACGAAAGGTATAGCAACATTCGATGTGGACTTGTGTACAGATAAAACAGTATGTACGGAAAGATATATTATACTCACGATTGAAAGTGAGCAAAATAAACAAGGGAAAATAGCAGAATTAACTTCTACTATTTACTTTAGGGAGTAGATAAATATGAAAAGTTACTTCCAAAATGAAAGAGGCGGAATGTTAGTTTATACATTACTCGTGTTCCTTATCTTTACTATACTAGGAGTTTCTTTAATGGCTTACACATATTCTGATGTGAAATTATCTAAAGTTGATCAGAAGCAACAAGCTGCTTTCTATATAGCGGAAGCAGGCGCTAATGAAGCTTTCTATGACATTGATTCATATATAGATGATCTAATAAATATGCGCGCAGGGGAAAAAATAGAATTCGAATACATTAAGTTTGAAGAGCAATTTGGTGAGCAACCTAGTGCTGAGGTAGTGCTGGAAAAACAGGAAGATCAAGAATATGATTATGTTATTAAATCAACAGGTAAAATTGGAGAGCAGGAGAGAGCGGTATCTAAAGAATTTACTATAAAATTTGAAGAGGATGAATCATCAACTATAAACTTGCCCGAAGGAGTGGGTGGGATATTTAGAGATGAATTTAGAAAGAATGGAAACTCTGGTGAAATTAATGGAGATATTTATGTGTTATCAGGAGTAGTTATAGCTAATCCATTGGATAAAGCTATAAAAGGTACCATTTTTGTACCAAGACATAAAGTGAATGACTCACAAATGGCTCCTTTGCCACACGAATATGATATAAATTGGTATAACCAACTATCGAATAAAATAGAGGAACTTGTTAGTTCCTTTCCAGAGGAGGCAATATTTTATGATTCTATTAATGAGACATTAAATATAGATACTAAAGATAAGACTATGAACATAGTTGTGGATGATTTCAATTCGAATGCCAATATTAAGGTTAAGGGAGATGGAAAGGTTAACCTCTATATACGTAAAAATATTAATCTTAATAAAAATTTAAACAATAATGGTGATGCTAATCAACTAACTATTTATTATGCTGGTCATTCAGAAATAAAAATTAACGGGGGCAATGTTCTGGTAGGGAGTATAATAGCCCCTAATTCAGATGTAACTACTAGTGGGAATCCAACAATTAAGGGTATAGTCATAGCGAAAACATTAGAAGGTAACGGTGCCGTTGTCAATAATGGGGAGAATATTGATGTAAGTAACATAATTTCTTTTCCAGTAGAAGATAATAATGGACGAGAGATTATTACAGCGCCGACAATTGAAATAAAGTAAAAGGTGATATGGAGAGGGGGAACAGTCATGCCAATTCAACAACGTAAAAAGCTTGGGGATATCTTAAAAGAAGCAGGTATCGTCCAAGAAGAAGATATCATTAACGCATTAGAGAGTCGTAAATCGAATCAGAAACTCGGTGACGCATTAGTTGAACAAGGTTATATAACAGAGAAGCAATTACTAGAAGTATTGGAAATTCATTTGAATATTCCAAGTATTTCGTTATTTAGATATCCAATCGATGAGAAATTAATAAACTTGATTCCTAAAAACATTGCGATGGATCGAGTGATTTTGCCGATACAATTACAAGATAATACATTGGTACTGGCAATGAATGACCCGATGGATTATTTCACAATAGAAGATGTTGAATTATCCACTGGATTTACTGTTCGTCCGGTTGTTGCTACAAAGAATGACATCATGCAAACTGCAAGTAAGCTGTATGATATGGGGAATGAATGGGATTTAGAAGTGAATCCGGAAGACAACACTTCTGTTATTCGTTTACTTGATCAAATCCTTCAAACAGGTGTTTTAATGAAGGCGAGTGATATTCATCTTGATCCGTTAGAAACAGGCGTTACAGTTCGATATCGAGTAGATGGAATTCTTCACATTGATAAACATATTCCTAAAACTATCCAGAGTGCGTTAACGGCCCGAGTTAAGATTATGTCTAATTTAAACGTAACAGAAACACGACTACCTCAAGATGGAAGAATACGGATTATGATTGACAGCAAGCCGTTTGACCTTCGAGTTTCTACCTTACCTACGATACATGGCGAGAAGGTCGTAATGAGAATTCTAGATTTAACAGACGCGTTACAAAAGATTAATGAAATAGACTTGAGTGTTACTAATGAGACAATCCTCCGAAACACATTAAAGAAGCCATCCGGATTAGTACTTGTAACTGGACCAACAGGCTCTGGAAAAACGACAACATTATATGCAGCTATAAATGAGTTAAACAAAGAGGATGTTAATATTGTCACTGTTGAAGATCCAGTAGAATATCAGATGGATGGGGTAAATCAAGTCCAAGTAAATAGTGGAGTAGGTCTTACATTTGCGAAGGGATTACGTACGATATTACGTCAAGACCCTAACATTATTATGGTCGGTGAGATAAGGGATCAAGAGACGGCGGAAATTGCTATTCGTTCAGCGTTAACCGGTCATTTAGTTTTTAGTACGATTCATACAAATAGTGCTATAGCAGCTATTCCTAGATTAATAGATATGGGAATTGAGCCTTATTTAATCCTTTCCTCACTAGTGTCAACAGTTGCGCAACGACTTGTGAAAAAGATTTGTCCGGATTGTAAGCAGAAGCGTCCTGCGACAGCGATGGAAAAAGATATTTTCCATCGTCATGGACTTGAGATTGAAGAAATTTATTATGGTTTAGGCTGTAATCAATGTAAGGAAACAGGATTCCGAGGAAGAATGGCAATCCACGAAATATTTGAAATTACACCAAAAATTCGAGAACAAATTCAACAAAATCAATCTGTTGCACAATTAAAAGAGATTGCGACTAAAAATGGAATGATATTCTTAATTGAAGACGGCTTACAGAAAGTTAAAACGGGAGAAACAACATTAGAAGAAGTGTTGAAAGTAGTGAACGAAGAATAGGGGATACGACATGAGTCTTGATCAAATTCTTACAAATGCATTTTATCAGGAATCTTCTGATGTACATCTAACAGTAGGAGAGGTGCCTGTTTTTCGTATAAACGGAGATTTAGTTAAACGAGGTGAAAAACCTTTAACTCCCGGTGATACCGAGACAATGGCGAAACAAATTATTGGTGAGGAGAAATGGGCTACCTTCCAAGATAAAAGAGACATCGATATATCATATTCTATTCCATCAGTAAGTAGATTCCGTGTTAATATTTTTTATCAGCGAAATAGTATTGCTCTAGCAATTAGGATTATTGCTACAAAGATACCTAGTTTGACAGAATTAGGAATGCCAAAATTATTAGAAAAGCTTGCCATGAAACAGAAAGGTTTAATTCTGATAACAGGACTTACTGGCAGTGGTAAAAGTACAACCCTTGCAGCAATGCTCGATTATATGAACGAAACGAGTGCCAAACATATTATTACGCTTGAGGACCCAATAGAATACTTACACAAGCATAAGAATTCTATCATCGTTCAAAGAGAGCTTGATTTAGATGTAACAACTTTTGCAAAAGGCTTACGTGCTAGCTTACGGCAAGATCCCGATGTCATTATGGTTGGAGAAATGAGAGACTTGGAAACAATCTCTACAGCTATCACAGCAGCAGAGACAGGCCACCTTGTTTTAGCTACTTTGCATACGACAAATGCTGCCATGACGATTGATCGTATTATTGATGTGTTTCCAGCAGAGCAAAAATCACAGATTAGAATTCAGTTAGCTAGTGTACTAGAAGCGGTTATTTCACAACGACTATTTCCTCGAATCGATGAACCAGGAAGAGTGGCAGCAACAGAAATATTAATTAATACACCTGCAATTCAAAACTTAATCAGAAATGAAAAGATGCACCAAATACCGAATGTTATCCAAACCTCTAAAGAAGAACAAATGCATTTAATGAGAACAGATGTAGAGAGATTAGTGAGAGCCAATTTAATATCATCTAAATCGTTAGAACTACTGGAATAAGAAGGAGGTGGCCATTTGAGCATTTATCAATACCAAGGCAGACAGGAAGACGGCTCGCTAAGAAAAGGACAAATAGAAGCAAATACGAAAGAAGAAGCCAATGTTTTATTAAGAAACCAAGGGGTTACAGCTTTTCAAATTAAGCAGTTAAACCCTTTCTTATATAAAGACATTTATATTGGTAATCCGGTAAAAAATAAAGATTTTGTTATTTTTCTAAGACAGTACGCAACAATGATTGACGCTGGAATTCCGTTAGCCGAAGCAACAGGAGCCTTGGCAGAGCAATCGACAAATAAAGTATTAAGTCAAACATTAAAAGAAATCAAACAAAATCTAGAAGTTGGATCCAAACTATCAACTGCAATGAGCCACTATCCGAAAATATTCCCAGCGTTACTTGTTAATATGGTAGAGGCAGCAGAGGTAAGTGGTAATTTGGATGAAGTAATGGATGAGATGGCAGTATATTTTGAAAAGCAATACGAATTAAATCAAAAGATAAAAACGGCATTAACGTATCCAATAGTAGTAGGGACATTTTCGATGCTAATCATTACTTTCTTACTAATTTTTATCATTCCTATTTTTACGCAAATGTTTGAGGACAACGGTAGTGAATTACCTGCATTTACACAATTTGTATCGGATACGAGCGTATTTCTAGGGAATTATTGGTGGACAATCTTACTAGGTATTGGACTTTTGTTTGTTCTATATCGCTTGGCGGTAAGAAATGAGGAATTTGCTTTTTTAAAAGATAAATGGAAACTCAAAGTGCCGATCTTTGGAACGTTTATCCAAAAATCACTTTTAGCTAGGTATACCCAAACTATGAGCATGTTATTATCGAGTGCGGTACCTGTATTGCAGGCTATCAGCATCACAGAAAAAGTTATCGACAACAAAGTTATGAAAAAAGTTATAGCAGATAGCCACCAGTCAATCCAAGAAGGGAAAAGCTTATCTACTACATTAGCGCATAGTTGGATTTTTCCTAGTTTTGTTACACAGATGATGTATGTTGGAGAGCGTTCTGGAGAAATAGAGAAAATGTTAAAAAAGGTAGCGGACTTTTATGAGAGAGAGTTAGAAGAATCCTCCGAAAAGTTAAAGGCATTAATAGAACCATTACTTATTATCTTTCTTGCAATTGTAGTGGGTTCGGTCGTTTTATCTATAATTCTACCAATGTTCTCCTTATTTAACGAAATATAGGTAAAAATTAGGAAAAAACTATTGACTTAAGTTAATCTAGTTAGTATAATATGCTTATAAGTAATCTAGTTAACTGATGATAAATAACTAGATTGATAGGAAGAGGCGAA
Organism: Gracilibacillus halotolerans; assembly: GCF_014206945.1. Lineage (GTDB taxonomy): Bacteria > Bacillota > Bacilli > Bacillales > Amphibacillaceae > Gracilibacillus > Gracilibacillus halotolerans. The sequence goes on along the minus strand of NZ_JACHON010000001.1, from coordinate 723,069 downwards.
GAGTAACTATTTTTATCTGGGCACTTGAATAGTTAGGAGCCAGTAGTGCAACCGACTTACTATCGATGTACATGGACATCTTTAGTTTGACTTGGAGTAGAGCAATGAAGCACTAGGATAAAAATAAGTTAATGAGGTGAAAAGAATGAAACAATTAGTTAGTAAGTTCAAGAAAAGTGAGAAAGGTTTTACGTTAGTAGAGTTACTTGCAGTTATCGTTATTTTAGGAATTATTTTAGCTATCGCAATCCCAGCTATTGGAAATATTATTGATAATGCCAAAGACGATAACAAGGATAATCAAATTGAGTTAATTCATGATGCTGCTAGACTAGCTGAAGTTAATGATGAAGAAGGCATCACAACTGTTGGAGACCTAATTAGCAAAGGCTATCTTGAAGACACTAAAGCATTGGCGGGTTACAAAACTACAAAGTTATCTGAACTGGGAAGTTCCGAAGATGAAGATGAAGATGAAGACGAAGATGAAGACGAAGACGAAACTGGAAATTAGAAGCAAGAAATATTAGAAATTAGATCAATATTACTTCTTGAATAAAATATCGCTATCTTATTACTGAGATCCCATAACTTTGCTCATGGGGTCTCTACTTATATAAAGGTGAAACGATGGAAATTATATGGACCATTTATTTTTTTATTATAGGAATCGTGTTTGGCTCTTTTTTCAATGTCGTTGGTTTACGTACGAAGAAGGAGAAGCTATTTGAACAACAACGTTCGTTTTGTCCTCATTGTCGTCATACTTTATCCGCTAGAGAGTTAGTCCCAATCTTTTCCTATCTCTTTCAAAAAGGAAAATGTCGACATTGTAAAAAGCGAATTTCTCCGTTATATCCAACGATGGAATTTGTAACTGGTTGTTTATTTGCATATAGCTACACACATCTAGGGTTTCGAATGGAATTACTTACAGCATTATTGATGGTTAGTATGTTTATGATTCTGATGGTTACGGATTTGAAGTATATGCTCATCCCTAACCGTGTTTTATTATTTTTCCTTCCTCTTTTTGTTGTATTACGTATTATCGAACCGCTTGACTCTTGGTGGTCCCCATGGGTTGGTGGATTCGTCGGATTTAGTATCATAGCTCTTATCATTCTTTTGTCTAGGGGTGGTATGGGAGCTGGTGACATGAAGCTCTTTGGTGTTATTGGTATTATACTTGGATTTCCGAATGTATTACTTGCGTTTTTCTTTGCCAATTTGGTTGGCTTACTTTACTCAATGCCACTAATCATTGGCTCAAAAAAAGGATGGAAAAAAGCAGTTCCATTTGGTCCTGCTATTATTATCGGTTCGCTTATTACGTATTTTTTTGGCGAAGGTTTACTTGCATGGTATTTTGAACTCTTCTAAGGGGAGGTGCTTCTAATCGCACTTTTTACTAAATCGCATTTATCTATTTCTATAAGAGATACTTATCTTCGAATCATCGTTACACCGAATCACGAAAAAAGACAGGTAACATTTCATCAAGAAATCCCAATCGATGAAGGAATTATCGAGGACGGAGTTATTGTTGATCAAGAAAAATTACGTATGATTCTAATGAATATGGTTCAGGAGAATACATGGAAGGGAGCAACAGTCTCTTTTTTTGTCCATGATTCTCATATAAACATTCGAAAGATTCAAGTTCCAACTGAGTTAGATGAAAAAGAAATAGAACCGTATATTCTATTAAATAACGAAAGCACCTATCATTTACCGATTTCCAACCCAGCGATTGATTTTAAAGTGCTTCAAGAAACAGAAGGGATGAAGGAAGTACTTGTCTTTGCGTACCCAAAGGATATTTTAGATGATTATCTGTCTGTTTTCCGCGAATGTAAGTTGAAACCAATTGTTGCAGATCTCTCTCCATTAGCGTTGCACCGTCTCATCGAAAAATCAGAGGGTGGCAATGTTAGTGATTTACTACTAATTAGCTTGTATGCAGATACAATGACTTTAACGGCAATGACGGATGGTTATCCTTTATTTACACGTTCGATTGCGCTTAATCCAGCTACTAATCCAATTAGTGAAACATCTAATCCCTGGCTTCGCACGTCGGAAAATGCCCAACAATTACTTGAAAATCAAATTGCTAGTGTAGAACGTTTTATGAATTTCTATCAATATACGGTCCATCAAGGTGATCGGAGTATTACGAAGCTTGCAATTTATAGTGATCATGGAGGTACCGTTCCATTAGTAAATATGCTAGAGAGTTCTTTCTCTTTACCAGTTATATCCCTACATTCAGTAACAGAAGAAGTAAATCTCCCGCCACAATTTGCGGATGTCTTAGGTTTGGTAGGAAGAGATGTTTAGAAGGGAACAAGGCTAATGACAGTAAACATCAATTTTATAAAAAGAGAAGAAAAAAACTATTCCAACTATCTTTTATTTGGTATTGGTATTTTACTATTTATACTTGTTATAGCTGGTAGCTTTGGATTGAAGTTGATCACCGATCATCAAGCTAACGCAGTACAAGAGGAAATTCAGCAGAATAAAGTTGCTGAAACAGAAGCACAAAATAAGCAATTAATGCATCAAACATATCAAAATCACAAGCGACACAGTGATACAATACGAGATAATCAATTTCTGATGCATTACTTTTATACGGAGATGTTAGCTCTTGTTCCTAGTGAAATTAATTATCATGAGATAGCTTATATGAAAGAAGATATCTGGTTTATTCAATTAACATATGAGGAAGTTGAGTTAATCGCTCAATTAATGAAACAATGGGAAGAAAAAAGTTATATAGAGTCAATAGAAATTATTGAAACAATGTATGGTGAGCCAAATACGATCGCCCTAAATCTTCATGTTAACCATGACGGCTTTATTGTGGAGGTAACTAATGAAGTGGAATAGAACGCATACGGCAGTATTATTTTTAATAATCGGTTTAAGCTTTTTACTTTCCATTGGGATGTACTATCTCTTTCTTAAGGATAGTTTAGATAACTTTGAAGAAGTGTCAAATGAAAGAGAAAAACAAAAAAACATGATCGCCAATCAAACGCAATTCGACATAGAAGAAGATATTACGATGTTTCATAAATTGCCGGTGGATCAGAATCATAAAGATATACTAACGAGAATAGAAGCTGAGAGAGAGGCTCTTAACATCCAAATAAATCAATTAACTAAGACGGATGCGACAGTGGATGAAGAGCTGCCTGAAGGTATAGAAGTATCTACCTTTACTCTTTCAATCTCGGGTGAATCTGAACAAGAATTACTGGATTTTATGGAGTCAATAGAAGCGAATGAGCGGATTTTCTCTATAAATGAAGCCGTCGTAACAAGGATAGGTGAGCAAGCTTGGCAAGCGTCCCTCCTATTGAATAGCTATCATTATCCAAACAGTCAAAAACTAAAAGTATATATGGAAAACAGTCCATCCTAATGATGGCTGTTTTTTTGTCTTATTATGATGAATACTTTTTCAGAATCTTGACAAATTTCCTCTTACATTGCATTGCTCGTATGATAGGGTGATAGAAAAGGTAGCGAAAAGAGGGAATGACATGCCAAAAAAGAGTAAAACTATTACGTATCCAATATCTACTGAAAACTCCACTACTAGAAAAGATAGCTTTGAAGAAGAAAATGTTTTCCAAAGAGATTACCTGCCTACTGAACCTGAACCGGTACACAAGAAGAAAAGCTCCTTCTTTCAAAAATATAAATCATTTATCCTATCGGCAGTTACTGCAATAGTAATAGGGACCGGTTTAGGAATTATGATTATGAAGATGTTTATTGATCTAGACCCAGAAGCTTTTTCTGCTAGTGAAAATGACGCGAATCATTCTGTAGCAATTGCGAATGAAGCGGTAAGTAATACAGAAAGTACCCAAGTGCGGCTGCAAATCCCTACTTTACAAGGCTATGTTATTCAGGCTGGCGTTTTCTCTAGTGAGGAAAATGCGAAAAATTTCTTTGACTCCCATTTAGCTTCTTTTAATTTACCTTATTCTATCTGGTACCATGAGGAAATGTATTATATTTTTGTCCATCTTGCGGGTACAGAGGCAGGTTCAAAAGAGTTTCATCAGGCTGATTTAGAGAATAATGAAAATTTTTATTCTGGTAAACTGTGGACAACGGCTGAATTTTCGATTGATATAGACGAGGCTTCTAGTGATTGGCTAACTGCTTTTCCCGAAGTATTTACAACGACATTATCAGAGGGGAATACAACGGCTTGGGAACAATGGTTAGAGAAAAAACCAGAAAACCCACATTCGAGTCTAGAAGATTTTGTTACTCAATCGTTAGCTGTTGCAGAGAAAAATAGTGAAGCGGAAAAAATGGTCCAAGTACTCGAAGCTTGGAAGAGCTTAGTAGGTATAAGTAAATAAATAGAATGATATAAAAATGAAAATTGTCGCATCCTAAGCGGCAATTTTTTTAATTTCTCCAGAGCTCGTTTTGCTGAAATAAAGCCGAATGAATACTCAATTCATTATGAATGCATAGTTGTTGTTCCAATAAATACGTCCTAGAATAAAACATACTAGAAAGGAGGGAAGGATAATCGAGCTAAAAACAAGAATGAAGGAGTTACCCAGACAAGACAGACCTAGAGAGAGACTTATCGAACATGGTCCTGAAAATGTTTCGAATCAGGAATTACTAGCGATTTTGTTAGGAACTGGAACAAGGCAAGAAAATGTATTTCAACTCGCCGAAAAGGTACTGCAAAACTGGCAAGGGATCCACAACCTGCAGGATGTTACGATTGAGGAGCTAACGAACCTAAATGGGATTGGAACAGTGAAAGCTGTAAATGTATTAGCAGCTAGAGAGTTTGGGAAACGAATTTTTGCTTATCGTAACAATGAGAAGGTGGTGATACGTTCGCCTGAGGATGGAGCAAATTATTTAATGGAGGATATGTGCCGGTTAAAACAAGAGCATTTTGTCGTTATTTTCCTCGATACGAAAAACCAAATTATTCATCGTCAAACAATATTTATTGGTAGCCTTAATGCTTCAATCGTCCACCCCCGAGAAGTTTTCCGCGAAGCTGTCAAACGTTCCGCTGCATCGATTATTTGCGCGCATAATCACCCTTCTGGTGTGCGCCTATACGGTGTCTTGCATTAGTGATTACTAAGTAATCTGGAACTCCTTGCAATGTTCCATGGTCAGCATCTTACCTTGAGAGGAAACTCAATACAGGGACAATAGCATGATGTGAAAAGGAGAAGAGACGGAAATGCTATCGATCCGATTCAGTTCTTCAGACCAAATGATGTATGGCAAAGGCTAAACTGCTTGAAGCCTAAACGGATGAGCGGCGGGTGCGCCATTGCATTAGATAGCCTGTGGCAATGAGGATAAAATAGGAGGCACAGCTAGTAATAGTAAGCCTGTTGAGTATCACCAGAACTCTGCCTGTAGCAAGGTTTATCCTTCAATCCTCGAACAGAGGAAAACGTTGAAAGGGCTGCCTAACCATCATGTTTCTAATGTAAGATATAATATAGGGATTACCTACGTGTATCAATCATACATAAGGTAACGGAGTCTCCGTAGTACCCAACGTTTGCTTGTAATGAGTTTAGCATGGGGAAGGGAGACAGGTTGGTCCTAATTAGTGAGGGGAGTTGTATAATGGCGGAAACAATAAGGAAAGAGTTAAACTGGATGGGCAATACTTTAAATAAAGGTGAATGGATAAAGAATTGCAACAAACTGATATTGAGGCGAGATATTTGGATTCTTGCTTACGAGCAAGTATATCAGAAACAAGTAACGGAATCAGATGTGCAAAAGATGGATGTTATCATTTCTAAATTAGCCAATATGTTTCAACAACTCCAAAGAAAGAATTACATCATGTATCTTAACAATACTATTTTTGAAAATAGGCTACTAATAGAGGTCGTACGAATTATCTTGATGAAAATATACGAACATTATCTAAAAGAATATCCCATCATGAAAAATGAGATGGAGATGATTCACTATATTAAACGAACACGAAAAAAGGTAACTTGGCTATGCGCTGGAGAACTCAATCTCCAATCGTCACAAATAAATAAACGTTTCATATATCAGTTACGTCGTAATGTAAAAGATGAACTTTTCATACTGTTAGTTGATCGTATATGTAAGCGTGCAGTTGATAACAAAAATAAGTCCAATCAAGCTTTACGCTCGATATATCATCTTCTAGTCGATATTTCATTGATCGAATGGGACGCTTTAATGAGTGTTTCTCCACATGAGGTGTCATCTGCAAATTTTCATCCTCGCTATGTTTCCCCTACCTTCTATGTGCGGTATAAACAGCACTTCATCTGTGGTTATACAAGTTCGAAACGAATGGCTAAAAAACATCTTGAAGCTATGCAATATCTGAAAAAATGGAAGTTCGAACATAGTGGTGTGTATCACTGGCAAACAACGTTGCCATTTTTGGATTATACGCTACGTTTTAATGATAAACAAAACTCTTCGGTTCTCTTATCCAAATCGACAGTGAATAGGTTAATAACCACTTATGCCAACTTGCCGAGTTTATCCATTAAACACCGACCTCAATTAATCAATAAGACAGAATTAGAGATTATCCAAGTTTACAATAAAGAATTAACAAGTATGGCCGAAAAGTTCTTCTTTATAGATAATTTTTATGTGTTTGACAAAATTCGTTATTTTGCTAAATCTAGTTTAATCAAAACAATTGCTTGCAAACGAAGAAGTACATCTAAAAAAGTTACGATAAGCTTGAAAAATAATGAACATCAAACATTAGGGGTTTTCTATGAGAAGAATGGCAGCCGCTGTTGGTACGGTTTTATCACATATAGAGAATTGCGTACCATCCAATTTAACAAAAGGAAAGTCAAAAAGACCAACTGATGAGCCGTATACATTGAAAGGTGTACGTACGGTTCTGTGGGAGGACAATGAAACCTGTATTACATAAGGCGCATTGATTCTACCCTCGATCCACAACCTTCACAAGAAGATATACAAGTGACAAAACGATTAGCGGAAAGTGGAAAAATGATCGGGATTGAATTATTAGATCATTTAATTATTGGTGAATACAAATTCACATCTTTAAAAGAGAAAGGCTACTTATAAAAATCAATACAGCTCTTATGATTTTTTTCCTGATGTATAGAATTACTATCAATTTTTTACAAAGTTAAGTATAATAAATGGTAAAGGCTGATGATGGCGCCATATACAAGAATATCCCTTGTATAATGGCGCTTATTATACTTTAAAATAAATTAATGGATGTTTTTCTTGATTGAATACACGCTACGTCATAAAATATGAACAGAAATCGAACATCTATAGAGTAAGTATGTGAACATGCTTACAATGCTGAAAGGACGAAAATAATCAATGAAATTATTTAATTTTTCGCAAGATTTAGGGATAGATTTAGGTACTGCTAATACCCTTGTATTCGTGAATAATAAAGGGGTAGTAGTTAGAGAGCCTTCTGTAGTGGCAATTAACAAAAAAACAGGTGATATCGAGGCAGTAGGGAATGACGCTAGAAATATGATTGGGAGAACGCCTGGTAACATCGCAGTCATTCGACCAATGATGGACGGGGTCATCGCTGACTATGATACAACCGCAGCAATGATGAAATACTATATTAAATTAGCACAACGAAATCGTTCTTCTTTAGCTAAAAAACCAGATGTCATGGTTTGTGTTCCATCAGGGATTACAATGGTAGAAGAAAGAGCTGTCATAGATGCAACAAAACAAGCGGGTGCAAAAGACGCTTTTCCTATCGCTGAACCATTTGCTGCAGCGATTGGTGCTGGCTTACCTGTTTGGGAACCAACTGGTAGTATGATCGTGGACATTGGTGGAGGTACAACAGAGGTTGCAGTTGTTTCTCTAGGAGGAATTGTAACAAGCCAATCAATAAGAGTTGCAGGAAATAATATGGATGAAGCAATTACTCAATATGTGAAAAAGAAATACAATCTAATGATTGGTGAACGCTCCGCAGAATCGATTAAATTAGAAATTGGTTCAGCTAGTGGTACAAATGAAAAAGATGAAATGGATATTCGAGGAAGAGATTTGCTCACTGGTTTACCACAAACCATTACGATTCAAGCATCGGAAATAACATTAGCTTTAAAAGATACAGTTACAGCTATTGTGGATGCGGTAAAAAATACATTAGAAGAGACACCACCTGAATTGTCAGCTGATGTAATGGATCGAGGAATTGTGTTATCGGGTGGCGGTGCCTTGCTAAACGGTTTGGATAAAGTAATAAGTGAAGAGACGAAAATACCTGTTTTTATCGCGGATGAGCCACTTGATTGTGTTGCAATCGGAACAGGAAAATCACTCAAATACTTGGAACATTTCCGCAAAAATCCGAGTGGGGGATCTCCACGATTCAAGAAATAAGAAAAAGGTGGTTTCATGGCTGATAAAAAAAGGCGACTATTTATCCTTTTAGTCTCACTTATTATAGTTGTAGGAATAATAGGCTTTTCCCTTCGTGAACGAGCAAACTTAACAACGATAGAAGATTTCGTACATGACGCAGTTGGTTGGACGCAGAACATAATTAATAAACCAATCGCCTTTCTTGATAATCTAGGGGATAATATAAACGAAATAAAGCATGTATATGATGAAAATCAAGTTTTAAGAGAACACATTGATCAAATAAGACAATTAGAGTATGAAAATCAAGAATTAAGAAAGGAAATTTCTGAGCTAAAAGATGCTTTAGAAAAAGCAGATTCTGATTTTCTACTGAATTTCCAATCTATCCAAGCCTCCGTTATTGCTAAAAGTAAAGACCAGTGGTTTAAGCAAATTACGATAAATAAAGGAACGGAGCATGGGGTTCAGCCTAATATGGCAGTTATTACAGGTAAAGGAATGGTAGGGAAAGTTCAGTCAAGCTCACCATTTACATCTACAGTGCTTCTACTTAATGGGTTTGATCGTACCAATCGGATAAGCGTCAATGTAGATTTAGAAGATTCTGATAGAGACGCATCTGGTTTTATTGTTGGCTATGATGAAGAAACAAGCCAACTTATATTGGAATTGAATGAAAGAAACGATAAAATAGAAGAAGGACAATTTGTGTTTTCGTCAGGGATGGGTGGCCTATTTCCTAAAGGATTAGAAATTGGTACCATTACTGAAGTGACACAAGATAAATACCAATTAACACAATTAGCATATGTCGAACCTTCAGCTGAATTAGATGAGATTCATCATGTTATTGTCATTGATCGACTAATGACAACGACGGATGAAGCAGAAGAGGGGGATGAGGAATGAAGTCAATCGTCCCCTATAAAATTGCCTTATTATGCTTCATAATGGTTCTATTAGAAGGCATAGCAACGGTACTTACACTCCCTTTTACAAATGATAAAGATGTCGTTCTACACTTTTTATTTGTTTTTTTAGTATTGTTAGTTGTTTTTTTTGAAAAAAGTCATACATACTATGCCATACTTTTTTCGTTAATATTTAGTATAATGATAGATATACTGTTTACAAGTGTTCTTGGTGTGTATTTATTTTCCTATACAATTACGTTATATGCCATTCGTATTATTATGAAAGTGTTCCATTCGAACTTCTTTGTTGCAATGTTTATGGTTGTAATAGGAGTGGCACTTATGGACCATATCGTTTATTTGTTGAATAAGATAATTTTAATACATGATATAGCTTGGAACGATTATATCGTGGATCGTTTTATACCCACTATTATATGGAGTGTTATTATAGGGATAATTTTTTATCTGATTTTCGGGAAACGACTGGAAAGATGGTCCGATAAAAAATTCGGGGAGAATAAATAAAGAAAAACATGTTTTATCATTTGTTGAAGGAGTGGAAATTTGTTGGCTGTTAAACGAGGGGTTACGATAAAAGGAACGAGAGACGGTCTCTCGCTTTATATGGACGATACCTACAGTTATAAAGAGCTATTGTCTGAGCTAGAAGAAGTACTCTCGGCTCAACATATATTAGAAGAAGATCCACTAATAAGAGTGACGATAGAACTTGGCAATAGATACTTAACAAGCAAACAACAGGACGAAATTCGTCAAATTTTCGAAAAGCATAATAAATTAGTAATTGATAAGATTCAGTCCAACTTAATCGAAAAAAAGACTGCTTTAGAGTGGAAGGAACAGACAGATATTAAAATGTACCATCGTATGGTTCGTTCTGGACAAGTCCTCCATGTGGAAGGAGACCTATTTCTAATTGGCGACGTAAACCCGGGAGGAAAGGTGATGGCTTCTGGAAATGTGTTCGTATTAGGTAGTTTAAAAGGCATTGCACATGCAGGCTGTTCAGGTAATAAACAAGCTGTCATTGCTGCCTCTTATATGGCACCAAGTCAACTTAGAATAGCAGATATAATAAGTAGACCTCCAGATTCTGATGAAGAAGGAATGTATATGGAATGCGGATTCCTCGATGAATCTTATGAAAAGATTAGGATGGAACGAGTGACGGCCTTATCTAAAGTAAGGCCTGAATTAAATGGATTTGAAAGGAGAGTTATGAATGGGTGAAGCAATTGTTATCACGTCTGGAAAAGGTGGCGTAGGGAAAACAACAACAACGGCTAACTTGGGAACTGCTCTCGCATTATTAGGTAATAATGTTTGTTTGATCGATACAGACATTGGACTACGTAATTTAGACGTAGTGATGGGATTAGAGAACAGGATTATTTATGACATTATCGATGTTACCCAAAATAGATGTAATGCTAGACAAGCACTTGTGCGGGACAAGCGCTTTGATTGTCTACACTTGTTACCAGCAGCACAAACAAGTGATAAAACAGCATTAACACCAGAAGCAATGATCGAAATTATCCAGGATTTAAAACCTGACTATGATTATATATTAATAGATTGTCCAGCTGGAATTGAACAAGGCTACAAGAATGCAGTTGCTGGAGCAGATAAAGCTATAGTAGTTACAACTCCTGAGAAATCTAGTGTTCGAGACGCCGATCGAATTATTGGTTTACTAGAGCAAGAAGACATTGACCCACCAACATTGGTAATTAACCGAATTCGAAATCATATGGTGAATAATGGAGATATGTTAGAAATTGATGAAATCATACAAATTTTATCGATCGATTTAATCGGTATTGTTGCAGACGACGATGAGGTAATAAAGGCATCCAATCATGGTGAACCTGTAGCATTTCAGCCGAAAACAAAAGCGAGTATCGCATATCGAAATATTGCTCGACGTATTCTAGGTGAATCGATTCCGTTACAAACTTTAGATGAAAAAATTACATTTCTAGGGAAAATGAAAAAAATGCTAGGAATGAAGTAATAGAGACTGTGTAAAGACAATGAGAGTGTCTTTACACCTTTTTTTTGCCTGTTACGAACCTCGATAAGCATCGTATTCCCCCTTCCTATCTACTATTCTCGTATTCTTAGCTTTGTTTTATGCATAAATGGTAGTGCGGCTCATATAGTATTACAAATGCGAAAAAAAGGAATGGGTTGGGATGAATAAGGACAAGTTATCGCAAATCAGAAACAATATTTCTAAAAGAAAAGATCAAAAGAAAAAATATACTAAGATAGCCTCATCACAGGTTAAGACGGATAAATGGCGCGTAGCTCAGCATTTACCAGATGATGAAGCACGTCATGGCCATTTTTCTTCCATACCAACATATAACACGACCTCAAAAGACCGAGTTCCATTTGTACAAAAATTTTTATGGCAAAGTGTAGCAGCATCTGCGATATTTTTCGCAGCTGTGTTCTTCCAAGGAGCCTCACATACGTCTCTTGAAGAACCTAAAAAATGGACAAACTATGCATTAACCGAAGAGTTTCCATTTGCAACGGTAAATGCTTGGTATCAATCTAAGTTTGGTGCACCATTTGCTATTGAATCAGATATGGCTAGCACTGATAGCAGTCCATTAATCTCACTTCCAGTTTATGGAGAAGTAACGGAGACATTTCAAGAGAATGGAGATGGAGTGCTCATTTCTACAGATGAGAAAACGGAAGTGACAGCTGTCGATACAGGTACAGTCATATTTGCTGGTAAAGATAATGAAAAAGGTAATACTGTTATTGTTCAGCATGCCGATCAAAGTAAAACAATCTATGGTCATCTAACCAAAATTGATGTATATGTATATCAATCCATCCAAAAGAATCAAAAAATAGGTGAATATGAACCTGAAGATACCCAGCAAGCTATGTTCTTCTCCATCGAAAAAAATCGGCAAGCTATCGATCCGATTCAGGTGATTGAAGTTGGAAAACAAAAATAAATTTCCAACCATTCATATTCATCCCATATTAATTTTTTTTATTGCTGTGGGGATTGTAACCGGGATGCTAACAGAATTAATCATTATTTTTACGCTCGTCTGTTTCCATGAACTTGGACACTTTTTATGTGCACGGTTTTATAAATGGAGAATCGAGCGTATTTTTTTATGGGTATTTGGCGGTACAATGGAAACCGATGAAGCCTTCAGGAGACCGATAAAAGAGGAGTTTTTTGTTACATTGGCAGGTCCTTTTCAAAATGTTCTTGTTTTTATTATATTAATCTTTTTACCGAAGGATTTGTTTCCAGAGTCAGTGTATACATTAATTCTACAATATAATGGAGCTATTTTATTAGGAAATCTTCTTCCAATCTGGCCGTTAGACGGTGGAAAGCTAGTGAAGCTGACATTAGATTACTTGATTCCGTATCACCGAGCGCATTATTGGATGGTGAGCCTGTCCGTTTTTAGCCTAGTAATTGGTATAGCCTATTGTTTTCTAACTGATTTAGCAAACTTAAGTATCTTTCTCCTCTTTAGTTTTTTATTAATGGAAAATCGTTTAGAATGGAAAAGAAGATATTATCGTTGGTGGCGTTTTTTATGGTTTCGATGGACAGAGCCAAAACGTTATCCAAAAACAGAATGGCTCACATTTAATGATACGGAGAATGTTAAAGTAGTCCTTCAAAATTTTTATCGAAATAGGAATCATATCATTATTTTAGAAAAAGACGGACTGTCTTATCCAGTGCCAGAAAAGGAATTTCTACGTGTCTATATGAATGGGAAACATTTAACGATGAATAAGCACGTATGATTAGGGTGTGTAGAGATGAAAGAGATATATTTTTTAACGAAATTAACAGAAAAGTTTGGCATACTTGTTGAGAATGGAGATATAAGCGATTTATTTATAGAAAGACCTAGTAAAGTAGAGAAACTAGACTCCATTTTTGCAGGGAAAATTAGGAATAAAGATACCAGTCTTCAAGCTTTTTTCGTTGATATTGGAACTGACAAGCCAGGTTTTTTACCGTTCAATAACATACCAGATGCGGTTAAGGAAACGTACCCGTTGACAGATGGATCCTACCTTCCAGTACAAATATGGAAGGAAGCATATCAAGATAAAGGCCCTCGTCTCACAGCGAATATCACACTTTCAAATAGTGCACTCGTTTATAAGCCATTTGGAGAATCAATTAGTTTTTCTAAAAGGTTGAATCAAGAACACGCGGAAAATTGGAAGGCGATGTTTGAAAAAGTGCTAGAAGATACGGAAGGTGTGATTGTTCGTAGTGATGCAACTCTTTATTCAGAAGATGATATGCAAAACATGCTGCATCAATTACGTCAACAATGGGAGAAAATTGTTGACAGTATCACTAAAATTAAACGTGCTTCAATGATTTATGAACGTCCGCTTGTTCCTGACCAAATGTTAAATCGGTATCTTCATCAATCGGTAGACCGATTTTTGTTTGACGATTATGATGATTATCAAAGAATGACACAACACTTTCCTTCATTAAGTGAAGCGATGGAACTGGTTAAGACCCCATCCCAAATAGCAGGAGCTTCTATTGATGAGTGGTTAAATAGACTTTCAACTAAAGAGGTTACTAAAAAAAGTGGTGTAGCATTAACAATTGAAGTTACAGAAGCATTAACGGTAATCGATGTGGATACAAGTACATTCCGAACGAATCAGCCAAAGGACATTGCTGTATTTCAAGCAAACAAGAAGGCAGCAACCTACGCTGCTCAAGAAATAAGAAGGAGAAATTTGTCCGGTATAATTTTAATTGATTTTTTGAAGATGACGAATCAAAAGCACCGTGTAGCAATCATTCAACAAATGGAAGAGCTTTTCCAACAAGATGTGATTCAGACAAAAATCTATGGATTCACAAGACTTGGTCTTTTAGAAATAACAAGAAAAAGAGAGCGGATGGGATTATATTCTCTGATGCAAGAACAGGATGGCACTTTTTATCGATTAGAAAGAGAATTGTATGAATATAATAAAAAAACCTCTGTAGAGGCTGTTTTATTAAAAATTCATACAGATTTATATAAGGCTTGGGAAACGACATGGTTACCGAGGATCAAAGCATGGAATAGAATGACTATTTATTATGTGAAAGACTCGTCTGTAACTAACGTTGAATTTTATCGGGTTGGCAGTGAAGAATTAGTAAAAGAGTGGATAGTCAATCATCCTGAATTAATAATTGACAAAGTTTAAAGAAATGTGATATTATCAATACGTTATTCATGTAGCACCCGTGCTACAACCGCACAGATCAGGTATTAAGTTTTGCATAGTCAAAACACCTGTATGGCGAGTCTTAGTAAATGAGGAGGTGCATTTAATGTACGCGATTATTGAAACTGGTGGGAAACAAGTGAAAGTCGAAGAAGGCCAGGTAATTTATGTTGAAAAACTTTCAGCAGAAGCAGGAGACGCTGTCACTTTTGACAAAGTACTTGCAGTTGGAGGAGAAGAAGCTAAATTCGGTACTCCATATGTAGAAGGAGCAACTGTTACAGCTAAAGTTGAAAAACAAGGTCGTCAAAAGAAAATCACTGTTTTCAAATATAAGCCTAAAAAGAACTATTCACGTAAACAAGGTCATCGTCAGCCATACACGAAGCTAACAATCGAGAAGATTAATGCTTAAGGACTGGCTACTATGATACGGGTAAAAATTAAACGTGATAATGGCCAGATTAAGTCGTTTCAACTGAAAGGACATGCGGAAAGCGGTCCTGTTGGTCATGACTTAGTATGTGCTGCTGTTTCAGGAATTACTTTTGGTGCAGTAAATGCAGTCTTGGAATTATGTAACGTTCCTTTAGAGATTGACCAAGCTGGTTCTGAAGGAGGTTTTCTCAAGGTAACTATTGAGGATATGCAACCTTCTCCAGATTTAGAAAAGGCATGCTTGTTATTTGAAGGAATGCTGATATCTTTACAAACAGTGGAACACGATTATAGTAAACATATTTCTATTATAGATAAATAAGGAGGTGCAACAAATGCTACGTTTAGATTTACAGTTTTTTGCATCTAAAAAAGGGGTAGGTAGTTCTAAGAACGGACGTGACTCTGAAGCTAAGCGCCTTGGTGCGAAGCGTGCAGACGGTCAAGTCGTTTCTGGTGGATCTATTCTTTACCGTCAACGCGGTACAAAAATTTATCCAGGTGAGAACGTAGGTCGCGGTAGTGATGACACACTTTACGCTAAAATAGACGGTGTCGTACGCTTCGAGCGTTATGGTCGTGATCGTAAAAAAGTAAGTGTATACCCAGCATAATACAAGAGAGCTCTAAGTCATTATATCGTGGCTTAGAGCTCTTTTTTAATGAGAGAGTAGGTGTGTTTATGTTATATGATCAAAATTGTATCTTTTGTAACCCTGATAAAGATGAAAATCAAAATATAGTCTTTGAAAATGATACGTGCTATTTTTTACAACATAATCATCAACAAGATGTTTTAGAAGGTTGTGGTGTAATCGTTCCAAAACAACATAGACAGCATACATTTGAATTAACGAAGGAAGAATGGAACGATACGTATTATTTACTTCAAAAAGCAAAAGACTACCTCAATAAAGAATACACTCCTGACGGGTACACACTTGGATGGAATGTAGGAGAGGCATCTAATCAGTCAATTTTACATAGTCATTTTCATGTAATTCCAAGATACAATGATGAACCATTAGCAGGGAAGGGTCTTCGTCATTGGTTAAAGCAACCTGCAAACAAAAGGAAGAAATCGACAAAACAACTATAAATTCTTCTGTAAACATTTGTTAAGAACCTCCATGCGATGGAAGTTCTTTTTTGTTTTGCTCAGAATTAAAATAAAATAAATTGTAACAAAATTGTAGTTACAGAGTTATATAAGCGAAAGGGGGAAAAAGTTGGACTTTGAAACCATTTATCGAAAATATTTTAGAGAAGTATATTTGTATGTTCTTTCATTAAGTAGGGATTCCAATATAGCCGAAGAAATTACCCAAGAATCATTTTTTAAAGCGCTAAAAGCTATTGAAACGTTCGATGGTTCAAACGATATACGTGCGTGGTTATTTACGATTGCTCGTAATACATATTTTACTTACTTCAAGTTTAAAAAGCGAAACATACCTGTAGAAACTATAGAAGAATCAACCGATAATGTGGAATTAGTTGAACAATTAATGAACGAGGAGAGCGCTTTTAAAGTACATCAGTTTCTACATAAAATGAAGGAGCCATACAAAGAGGTATTTACACTACGAACTTTTGGAGAATTAACTTTTGAAAAAATAGGTTCTATATTTGGGAAATCAGCCGGTTGGGCAAGAGTAACATTTTATAGAGCGAGAAAGCAGATCATGGAATATATGGAGGAGGGCGAGAATGGAGAGAGTTAATTGTAATATTATACAAGACGTCTTACCCTTATATGTAGATGACATAGTCTCAAAGGAAACGAAAGAAATGGTGGACGCACACGTAATCGAATGTGAGACTTGTAGAAAAGAATTGGATATGATGAAGGAGAAGCTGTTCCTTCCAATAGAAAATAAAAGTCCTCAATTGCAAAAAATCAGCAAACAGTGGCGTAAGAAAAAGTCGATTGTCTCTCTAATTTCTGTCATTGGTACAGCGGTAGTATTAATAGGGATTTTTTCTTATTTAATCTATTTTGAAACAGTAATTCCTTATGACGAGGATTTAATTCAAATTGAGAGATATGGAGATGAATTAACCACACATTATTTTGGTGAATCCTATGCTACTTTTCATAGTACCCATCCATTCTCACTTGAAGTTAAAGGAGAAAAGAAAAATATTATTTTTATATACTATACAAAAACGATTGTTGATTCACCGACTAGAAATATTTTTAACACAGAAAACCATCAAGTTGAGGATGAATATATTTCAGTATTACCTGAAAGTGAAAAAACAGATGCTGTATATTATGTAGATTATGATAATAAAAAGGTTACTTCTGGAGAAGAATCTTGGGAGTCTATCTTAGAGCGCGCTGTATTAATTTGGGAAAAATAATGAATGCATGAGAACTTTGGACATAACAAACTATAATTTATGTCCAAAGTTCTTTTTTCTTGTATTATTAAATTGTATCCTAGTTAAAGATGATACGAATCCTTAACTATGCTATAATTTCGTTATTGTATAGGAGTGTGACGAAATGGACGAGAAAGTGGCAATCCAAATAATTCAGAAGTTACGTCATGATTGGATGAATGATCTTCAACTTATCCTTGGTTATATTCAGTTGGGTAAACCAGAAAAGGCAGAGGAGAAAATAGCGTCTGTTATAGAGTTAGCTGGAAAAAATCGTGCATTGGACCGATTACAACTTCCTAAAACAACGATTCTTCTCCTTCTTTTGAATGCCGAAAATGCGCATTTTCAATGGGAGTGGGAAGTGCGTACGACAAATTCTTCGAATGAGAGCTTTCCTAATGATGATGAATTAAAACAGCAACTAGTATCAATCTATGAGCTTTTACAAGAGCACTTAGTTGAATACGAAGTATATCATGCAACACTCTCCATTCAAAAGAAGGAAGAGGAATGCGCGTTCCAATTAATTGTAAATGAAGCATTGGATAATACGGAAACACTCGTGGAAAAATTAAAGAAACTCTCTTTTGTAGAGAGTATTACATCGACAGAGAGCTTCCAAATAAAATGGAAGCAATTTAGGAAGGTGATTGAATGTTTGTAGATCAGGTCAAGGTATATGTAAAAGCAGGAGACGGCGGTAATGGTAGCGTCGCCTTTCATAGAGAGAAATACGTGGCGATGGGAGGTCCTGCCGGTGGTGATGGAGGAAACGGTGGTGATATCGTTTTTGAAGTGGACGAAGGCTTAAACACTTTAATGGATTTTCGTTACCAAAGGCATTTCAAGGCGCCACGTGGAGAACATGGAAAAGGAAAAGGTATGCATGGAAAAAATGCTGAACCTTTAATATTGGCTGTTCCACCTGGTACTACCGTAAAGGATTTAGCAACGGATGAAGTAATTGCTGATTTAACAGAGCATAAACAACGAGCTGTTATTGCAAAAGGCGGTAGAGGTGGCCGTGGTAATATACGATTTGCCTCACCAAGAAATCCTGCTCCAGAAATCGCAGAAAACGGTGAACCAGGTATTGAAAGAGATATTCAAATAGAATTGAAACTAATTGCGGATGTGGGCTTGGTTGGCTTTCCAAGTGTCGGTAAATCTACACTTCTGTCCGTAGTTAGTGCTGCCAGACCAAAGATAGCGGATTATCATTTTACAACTCTTCAACCTAATTTAGGTGTTGTTGATACTGCTGATCAGCGAAGCTTTGTATTAGCAGATTTACCAGGTTTGATAGAAGGTGCTCATGAAGGAGTAGGTTTAGGTCATCAATTTTTAAGGCACGTAGAGAGGACACGAGTTATCCTTCACGTTTTAGATATGGCTGGATCTGAAGGAAGAGATCCTTATGATGATTTTATTACAATTAATAAAGAACTAGAACAATATGACGAAACTCTATTAGAAAGGCCTCAGCTTATCGTCGCAAATAAAATGGATATCGAGGAAGCGGAGGAGAATTTAGAGTTATTTAAAGAACAGCTAGAAGAAGACTACGAAATCATACCTGTTTCAACGATTACACGAGAAGGACTGCGTGAACTGTTATTTAAAGTCGCAGATAAGTTAGACGAGATTCCGAAAAACTATAAACCAATTGAAGAAAAAGAAGAACGAGTTATTTACCGTTATGAGAAACAAGAAGAAGCCTTCCATATTACACGTGATCCTGATGGTGCGTTTGTATTATCTGGAGCTAAGATCGAGAAACTATTTAAGATGACCGATTTCACAAGAGACGAATCCGCACAACGATTTGCTCGTCAAATGCGCTCCATGGGTGTGGATGCTGCACTTAGAGAACGTGGTGCTGTTGATGGGGATACCGTTCGTTTACTTGATTATGAATTTGAATTTATGGAATAATAGATATAATGCGCATCCATAGGAAAAAAGGGGAAAAGAGGATGTCTAATAATAATGAAAAATTCTATTTAGTCCGTGAAGACTTCTTATTAGAAGGAATGAAAAAAACGTTAGAGGCAAAGGAACTTGTCGAAACGCGTAAAGCGGACTCGATTCACGAAGCTGCAAAGATGGTCGGTGTATCAAGAAGTGTTTTTTATAAATATAGAGATGCAGTTTTTCCGTTTCAGCATATGGTGAAAGAACAATTAATTACTCTTTTCTTCCATTTGGAGGATCGTACAGGTGCTTTGTCTCAGCTACTAGCGGTTGTCGCAGGATCAGGTTGTAATATTTTAACAATCCACCAGACGATACCAATCCAAGGCAAAGCGAATGTGACGTTATCTTTAAATACCTCAGGAATGAAAAAGGAAATTCATCAGCTCTTAAGCGAGTTAAAAGAAATCGAATTTGTGAATCAAGTAGAAATATTGAGCTCTGGGGTTTCATAATTATAGGGGGAACAAATCAAATGACAACAAGTATTGGTTATTTGGGACCAAAGGGAACCTTCACCAAAATAGCAGTAGATGCTATGTTTAATGGGGATATTAAAAAAGCATACAAGAACATTCCTGAATGTATCTACGCAGTAGTTAATAATGAAGTAGACTATGCAGTTTTGCCACTTGAAAATGCAATCGAGGGAACCGTTAATCTTACACTCGATTACTTAATCCAAGCAAAAGAAGCGCATATTGTCAGTGAAGTGATTGTTCCGATACAACAACATTTAATGGTCCATCCAAATAATAAAAATTCAATCGAGCAATTAGAGGAAATACATTCACACTCACACGCAATTGCACAATGCCATCATTTTTTAAATAATCATTTGCCAGATGTTCCAACACACGCTGTAACTTCTACTGGGGCCGCAGCTAAGTTTGTTCGCGACAATCCTGATTTGAAAATTGCTGCAATTGCGAATCATTTAGCAGCGAAAGAATATGGGTTAGAAATAATTAAAAAAGATATTCATGATTTTGACAATAATCATACGAGATTTGTTGTCTTACACAAGGATAGTAAAGAATTAACTTCGAACAAACTAGAGGAAAAGGGATATAAAACTACGGTAATCGTTACATTACCATCTGATCAACCTGGTGCACTGCATCAAGTTTTATCTGCTTTTGCTTGGAGAAATATCAACCTGTCAAAAATTGAATCACGTCCAATGAAAACTGGTTTAGGAAAATACTTTTTCCTAATTGATATTGAACAAAAAATGGACGATGTTTTAATACCAAACGCAATTAAAGAGATGGAATCATTAGGGTGTGCGGTTACGATTCTAGGTAGCTATCCTTATTATCAACATAGTGGGAATGGCGTCACTGTTTCTAACTAGAATCAACATAAAAAACATCAAAAAGATAATTTGCTTTTTGATGTTTTTTTAGTAATTAGAGATCTAGTAAATCGTTTATTCAAGTAGAAACCCTTTTTGTTGCAGGTTTTGGATTGCTTGTTCGATTTGCCATTTTTCTTTAGAGGTAATGGTGTGATTATGTATTCCACCTGTTAATTCGAGCAGAAGTGGCGCTTGCTCGGCTTCCATACGGTCGATAAAGCGATCTACTTCAGCTCTATTGCTAACCATTAGAGAGGCTTTTAACTCTCCATAAACTGGATGCTCAATCATTACATCTTTCACGGTACAACCATAATCCACAATGGTGTATAATTCTTCACGCGTGTCCACCCCATCATGCTTACAAGCAATGACCTGTGTTATTACCCCTTCATTCGCTTCTGTACTCATATATATATATCCATTACTTGTTGCCATAATCGGGTGGTTCTTTGCTTTTAATAAAGAAATATCTTGTACAATTACTTGTCTACTAACATTTGCTTTAGTTGCTAACTCACTTCCTGTTAATGGTCGGTCGCTGGACTTCAACCAATTTAAAACAATCTCTCTTCTTTCGTTTCCTTGCAACTTTTTAGACATGAAGAATGCCTCCTTTAAGCCCTAATTAAATTTTAAAAGAAATCAATCTTTTATTCAACATTTTAGGCGGATTGCATATGTTGATAGGGAAGAAGAAAAGGTCGGTACAAAAGACCATTTTTTACTTATGGAAAGGAGAATACAAGTGAAAATTCATGTTGTTCAAGACAATGAAACATTATGGACGATTTCACAAAAATATGGAGTGTCCTTAGATGCAATCATTGCAGCGAATACACAGATTGCAAATCCAGATATGATAATGCCAGGCATGAAAATTAGAATACCAGGCGATTCTTCGTCTAAACAACATCAACAACAGCAACAACAGTCTCTACCTAAAAAACAACAACAGGTCCAGCAACAACAGATACAACAACCACAACCATCTCAGAAGGATAAGAAACAGTGGCTACCTAATATTAAAGAAGATGACGATAAAAAATGGGAATCTCTAAAAAAAGAAATGCCATCCTTGCCATTAACATTCCATACGAAAGAACCGATAATTCCACCAAAGGAACCGAAATTCCCACCGAAAGAACAAAAATTACCACCTAAAGATAAAACTTATGAAATGGAGGCTTTATGGCAACAACAGGACACGTATCTAAAACCAGCTCCATCGATGAAGCAACCTAAAGAGCCTAAAACATTTAAAACAGATAATCTACCATCAACTCCGACACCACAAACACCATCCTACAATCTGCCAGCTACTCCTACACCATCTTATAGTCAATCAGTTACTGAAACACCTAAGCCTACATCCCAAACAAGTCCTACTAGCTACCAACCATCACAAGCACAACCACAACTAGCTATGCAACAACCACACGTTCATCAACCAATATATCAATCTGACGGGTGCGGACCGCAAGGAAATAATCAGGTAATGTGGCCGCAGCATCAACAAACACCTAATATGCATTATCCAGGATGTCCTCCAAATCCATATGATTATATGTCTCAAAACTTATCACCATATGGTCATGGAGGATGGAATCCAAATATGATGACAGGATTACAACAACCAACGCAAAGTTTTGGATCACCTTCAGCTAATCCAGGGCAGATGATGCCGATGCAAGGATATGGTTCAATGAATCCTATGGCATCTCCTTATAGTATGAACCAACCTTACTATCAGCAACCGTATAGTAGTGCACCAAACTTAAATGATTGTGGATGCGGAAGTAGAGACGAACAGTAATTCAATAACGCGCATGGAGACCAGTAGATTTTAATTTACTGGTTTCTTAATTTATCTATTAATATATGGACGATTGCTCGCAAAGTGGAATTTCTCCTAAGTTCATCTTGAATAAAAGTGTAACTATAGAATGTCAGAGTTTTTTAGAAAAGTAATTGAAATAGTATTGACGAAAAAGCTAAAATTTGGTTAGATAGAGATATACATTATTTACATTTTTTTCAAGCGGGAGAGATAGGGGTTATCAAACGCATAGAAATATAGAGCAGATGGAGAAATGCCTATGGAGGAGCTGTTCGACCAAAAATGTAGCAAAAAAGAAACGATGCACCATATTTTCGAATCGTATTATAGTTATGTTAATTATACAGCGTATACATTAGTACATGATATTCATACAGCTGAAGATATTACACAAGAAACATTTATAAAAGCCTTTCATCACCTAGAAACCATTCATGATAATAAAAAGCTCGGTCCTTGGTTAAAAACAATTGCAACACGGACTGCTATCGATTTCTTAAGAAAAAATCACTATAAAATGAAAGTGCTTACTGATGCAGTAGAAATAGAAAACATACAAGTTCATTCTAAATATGGGCATTCTCAAATAGAGGAACTCGTAGAAAACAAAGACGACACTCTCTTATTAGAAGAAAAAATAAATAGTTTAAAACGAGAGTATCGAGAGATTCTTCTTTTAAAATATCGTTATGATTTGAAAAACATTGAGATAGCCGACACATTAGGAATTTCTGCGGCCGCAGCAAAAACACGTTTGTATCGTGCAAGACATCAGTTGAGATTAAAATTAAATAAATGTTCAACGATGCCATTTAGTTATTAGAAAACAGAGTTACTCTTTGTTGTGCACATTTTTCATCCAAATAGAATTATGGTAAAGTATAAGAGTATAGTAGTTTTAGTTCGTAGAGAGGTGAAAAAGAATGGCAGGACATTCTAAATGGAAGAATATACAACGTCGTAAAAATGCGCAGGACGCAAAACGTGGTAAAATTTTCATGAAGCATGCGAAGGATATATATGTCGCGGCAAAACAAGGTGGCGGGGATCCAGAGATGAATCCAAGCTTACGATTAGCGGTCGAAAAAGCCAAGAGCGATAATATGCCTAATGATAATATTGAGCGCGCCATTAAAAAAGCAACGGGTTCTTTAGATGGCAAGCAATATGAAGAACTGACGTATGAAGGTTATGGACCTGGTGGAACAGCGGTAATGGTAGAAGTATTAACCGATAACAAAAATCGTACTGCTGCTGAAATTAGACATGCTTTTAGTAAAAATGGCGGTAATCTTGGAGAAAATGGATGTGTAGCATTTATGTTTCAGAGAAAAGGTTATTTAGTAATTGATAATAGTAATAATGAATTAGATGAAGATACGGTCATGTTAGAAGCAATTGATGCAGGAGCGGAAGAAATGGAAGCAAATGACGGAGTTTTTGAAATCTATACAACTCCAGAAGAGTTTTCAACTGTGAAAGAAGCGATGGAAAATAGCGGATTCACTTTCTCGAATGCTGAGATAACGATGCATCCTCAAACACTATCTACAGTTTCCGATGAAGATGGTCAAAAAATGATTGGTCTTGTTACGATGTTAGAGGATTTAGAAGATGTGCAAGAAGTCCATCATAACGTGGATGCAAGTGAGGACATCCTGGCTGAATTATAATTATAATGAACGAACTGGCAATGTTTTATTGCCAGTTTTTTTATGGATACTTATACTCTTAAGAATAGCCTGAAGCACTTCTTGTTACTTTTATCCTACATTTTAAATTAAGTAATAAGTACCTATGAAAAATTTTCCAATAACCATATAATGAGTACTTGAGCAGAAAAAATAGAGGTGAAGATGGTAGTGGCGATAATAGGTATTGATTTAGGAACGTCGAATAGTGTTGTTGCATATTGGGATGGAAAAGAAGCAAAAGTTATTAAAAATAACTTAGGAAAAACTTTAACCCCATCTGTCATAAGTATAGATGAGAATGGAGATCTTCATGTTGGTGAAATTGCGAGAGAACGTTTAATATCTCACCCAGAATACTCCGTAGCGCTTTTTAAAAGGGATATGGGTACGAAGAAAAGAATCACACTTGGTAGCCATACGTATTTACCTGAAGAACTTTCTTCCTTTGTAATAAGAAAACTGAAGGAAGATGCAGAGTGTTTTTTGAAACAGGAAGTTAATGAAGCAGTTATAAGTGTACCTGCTTATTTTAATGATCAACAAAGAAGAGCAACAAAGCGAGCTGCAGAACTGAGTGGATTGAAGGTGGAAAGGCTAATAAGTGAACCGACTGCTGCAGCTTTGTCTTATGGATTACATAATCAACATGAAGATAGTAATTTCTTAGTATTTGATTTAGGCGGAGGAACATTTGACGTCTCCATATTAGAAAAGTTTTCAGGTGTTATTCAGGTTAGAGCAATAGCAGGCGATAATTATTTAGGTGGAGAAGATTTTACGAATGCTATTTTTGAATATGCTTTAAGTAGCCAAGATTTGGATAGAAGTGATTTGACGAAGAGCGAGGAACAGATTCTATTAAAGCAGTCAGAAAAAGCTAAGCGTCTCATGAATAATTCAGTAGAAACGGATTTAGTTTTTACAGTAAATAATACAGAAAGAATAACTAAGCTAACTCGACAGAAATTTGAAATTATAATAGAAGAATTGGCTTTACGTTTACGTGCACCTATTCTACGTGCTATGAACGATGCACATCTGAGTAGTAATGAAATCGACGCAGTTGTTTTAGTTGGTGGTGCAACGAAAATGTCTATCATTAAAAAATTAGTAGGTAAAATTGTTGGCCAGATACCATTTTCTGTTGTTGACCCTGATCATACAGTAGCTATTGGAACAGCAATTCAAGCAGCCTTAAAAGAACGCGATGAAAATTTGAAAGAAATTATTTTAACGGACGTTTGTCCTTACACGTTAGGAACAGAAATCGTAAAGCAAGTGGAGAATGGTCACTACGAAGATGGTTACTACTATCCGATTATAGAACGTAATACCCCTATTCCTGTAAGTATCGTTCGTAGACTTCATACAGTAGTCGATAATCAAACATCTATTGTAATTAATGTTTATCAAGGTGAGCATCGATTAACAAAGGATAATCTCAAAATTGGAGAAATTAATGTAAAAGTTCCACCGGCACCAGCAGGGGAAGAGTGCATTGATGTAAGATATACATATGATATTAACGGTATTCTTGAAGTCGAAGTAACGACCGTTTCTACTGGGATAAAAAATCGAATTATTATAGATCAAAGCTCTGGAGATTTATCTTTAGAAGAAATAGAGAGTCGGTTACAAGAGCTTAGTTCTATCAAAATCCACCCACGTGATGAAGAAAATAATCAACTACTTATTTCAAGAGCTGAGCGATTATATGAAGAATCACTCGGTGACAAGAGAAAATACATAGAACAGTTACTTGATAGGTTTGAAAGAGTATTGGATACGCAGAGAACAGACATAATTAAGGACGTTTATCTACAGCTCGAAAGAGAACTTGATCTAA
Source organism: Gracilibacillus halotolerans (assembly GCF_014206945.1). Taxonomy (GTDB): domain Bacteria; phylum Bacillota; class Bacilli; order Bacillales; family Amphibacillaceae; genus Gracilibacillus; species Gracilibacillus halotolerans. The sequence goes on along the minus strand of NZ_JACHON010000001.1, from coordinate 696,899 downwards.
TGGAAAGGGGCAATCCTTTTCTATGATTGACTGGAGCTTATTAGAGATTGAACCTACATCCAATACGAATCAAATAAAAAAAGCATATGCAAAATTATTAAGTAAGCATCATCCTGAAGATGACCCAGAAGGCTATCAAAAGTTAAGGGAAGTATATGAAAAAGCAATAAAATATGCAAAAGGAGCTGAAAAAAATCCACAGCATGCCTTAAAAGAGGAGAGCGCATATCCTTATTCTGTTCCAGAGCAGACGAACTCAATTGAACAACCAATAGTAGAGGTTCAGAAGGAGAAACACTGGGATGAATTGTTACACGAGGTACTTAATTGTATCGAAAAAAGAATGAATGTAAATGATTGGAAGTCGTTATTAACGAATGATTTTATTTGGAATGTAGATATACTCTCAAGATTTAATCAATTGGTTAAAAATTATATACTTGAACGACCTTATCTTCCATACGAAATTTGGGAGATATTAGATGAACTGTTGGATTGGAAGAACGATGAGAAATTATCCTATGAAAAGAACATTGAAGAAATCTCCCAATTTGATTATTATCAAACTTTAAAAGTAAAAGATATTAATCACGAGCTGTTTTTTGCCACACGCCATGAAGCAAGAAACCACTATATTCAAAATGATATACGTGAGGCCTATAAGAAAACTACTGAAGCAATGTCTATCTATAACAAGGACGTTGATTTGTTGAAATTACGGGCAACTATCTGTCAACACTTACTAAAGTGGGAAGAGGCTCGAGATATTTATGAATTGATTGAAACAATCGATCCAGCTAACATAACGCACCAACCTGAAAAAATAAAAGTGCTTTATCGATTAGAGAAATGGGATGAAGTAATTAAGTTAGCGAAGGAAGATACAAGTAAGAAAAATGTCAAAGGTGTTCGTATTTTAATTGCTAAAGCATACATTAAAAGCGGTCTAAAGAAGGAAGCTAAAGGTATTTTAGACCAAATGTTAGCGGAGGATCGTAATGATATTGAAGCTCTCTTACTTTTAGAGCAACTAAAAGAAAAAAGGAAAAACCCTTTCAATTTTAAGACGATATTTGTTATTTTTCTTCGAAATCTCCTATCCATACAATTAATTGCGTTGGTAGTAGCTATCTTTGTCCTACAAATAAATATAAATAATCAAGTGGAACGTTATACAGGTTATGGATTTGTTGAATGGATTAAAGGTGGATTCCAGTCGAAAGAAGTAATTATAGCAGAATCAATCGATGAATTGTTGGAGTCGAAGGATGGTAATGGTTTAGTATTGGTTCCTTTTGAAAATGTAGAACATACTGGATTGTATCGAGTTGAAACAATAATAGATGGTAAGAAAGAGATAAGATTTATAAAGGAATGGCAAAAAGAAAATATGGTCTCTGATGGTATAGATGAGCAAATATATGTCGGACTCATAGATGGTTACTACATTCCTTTCTCACACCCTTATGAGTACCCAGAGAATCTAAAATCTTTTGAGCTATTAGCTGAATGGCAACCCTATCCTGATCTCGGGCTGTACCATTTACAAACAACGTTCGGGTTAGAAAGCAATCCTGGTTTCTCCGGTTTTGAACAAATCTTTAGTGATAGTGAAGAGGAACAAATGGAGTCTATTTTACAGGAAGAGGTAGAGTCAAATGAATATGATTATTTTCCAGAGGATAAGTATTTAGTTGCAAGTAACAGTCATCATCCTGAGCTTCTAAATCAATCATTGCCTTTGGTAGTATATATCTTTCTTATTGTAAATAGCTTGCTTATTATTCTAGTTCTAAAAAATCTTTTTCAAAAGCTACGGATTCTTTTAGGACGATAAATAGATTGGAAAGAAGGTGATTCGTAATGAAGAATCTGTTCGCAACTGCAATACTATCATTTAACTACGAAGGCGATATGTTTACTTTTGCAAGCCATAAGAAAAAACACTTAAGTAAAAGACTTTGTAAGGAAATTGTCGAAGGCTCAAATATAAGAGATAAGGAAACATTTCTTTCAATTTCAAACTGGTTTCTGGAAGAAGGTCCTAGATATTCATATAATAAAGAGTTAAATAAATTCAAAATTATGAGTCCAAATGCATTGGAAAGTTTTCTTATTAAACATGAACAAAGTGAAAAATATGAGTTTTATAAACATGTGATACAAAATATACACCGTATCCCACCTGGAAGCATTCTAGCGTTTGATATGGCTAACCTATTTTTGTTTATATACGCTAGTAGGAGATTAAATATCATCGGACAAAAAGAAGAAGAAATAGTTACGAATCAGGCAATAGAGTTATTGCAGTTACACTATTCTGACTGGACTGAGTTTATCTATGGAGTAAGTCTTGCTAAGAGAAACATAAGTTTAGATTTAAATAACAGTTATGTCTGGGATAATAAACTTTATTTAAGACATTGGGTGTACTCTAAAATTAGTCCGTTTAATAAAATTAAATGGTAGGAATATATAATAGCTGAATTTTAAGTGAACAAATTTAATTTAATGAATAAAAAGCTCCCCTATTGCCAATAATAGGTATAAAACTTCATTCCAACGACCTATTTAAGGTGAAGTGAAAAGGGGGAAATATAACCATGAACAAAATATGGTTGATAGCTAATTCGATCCTACTTATCGGTGTAGTTGTCTACGCAATCTTCCTTCCAACTCCTGAGACGCAAAGTCCGTCAGGGGAGGTTGCTACTGTATCGCAAAATTATTTATCCATGGATGTCATTTTAGAAACATATTATTTAGATGGAAAATCGGAGACTGAATATGTTGAAGAGACTATAACCTCTATGGAAGATTTTTGGTCTCAATATGAGGAATGGCAGGTAGTTGAGCAAAGAGAAGGTTTAATTCGCTTTAAACAAGAAAAAGATGATATTTCACCATACTTAAAAACTTACGGATATTTTGGCTTACAAGATGGTATGTTGACCATTTTTGAGGGGATTCCTATGGAAAATGCAGCAATTGAATCATTTTATCAAATTGATACAGGAGAGTTAGAAACTCATTTATATGAGAGGTTAAATCAGGGTATTAAAATCGAATCAAAGGAAAACTATTTAAATGTTATAGAAACGTTTAAAAATTATGAGAAGGCAGAAGCTGTAAGCAGTTGATACATATCAACTGCTTATTATTGTTAGAAGAGATGCTCAAACTATTAGCAGACGAATCATCGTTAATTTACAATTATCGAATAAGGAATAATACTTGAAAGATACGGCTATTGATAAGTATTTTAGAATAAGATATGATAAATACGAACGTATGATTGAGTGTAGGAGAATGAGATAGAGGAGAAATGTAATGTTTGCCTATATTAGGGGAAAGATAGAAGATATTACCGAGAATGCTGTTATTATAGAGGCTAATGGGGTTGGATACGAATTAATTTGTCCAAATCCGTTTCAATTTCACGGTGTCACTGATACAGTGAAAATTTTTACATACCATCATGTACGAGAAGATGCTCAATTACTATATGGTTTTAAAACTGTTGAAGAAAAAGAATTATTTACTAAAATACTCGGGGTCTCTGGCGTAGGTCCAAAAGGTGCCTTGGCTGTTCTAGCTAGTACCACAGTTGAAGACTTTGCTATCGCTATTGAACATGAGGACGAAAAATTCTTAACTACATTTCCAGGAGTAGGAAAGAAAACAGCGCGTCAAATGATTTTAGATTTGAAGGGGAAATTGACTTTTGATATTCGAACAGACGTAACAGACAAAAATCCTTCTACTATTAGTAATTCTAAGGCTTTAGAGGAAGCATTGGAGGCTTTAAAGGCCTTAGGCTATTCAGACTCTGAAATAAGACAAATCAAACCGGAATTAAAAAAGTTAGAAGTATTGGAAACAGATGGTTACATACGAAAAGGTTTGGCTTTATTAATGAAGTAGAGTTCTTCTGGAGAGGAGCATATTTATGGAAGAACGAATTATTTCTGCAGGACAAATGGAAAATGAAGAAATTGAGGAATTAAGTTTACGTCCTCATAAATTATCCCAATATATAGGGCAAGATAAAGTAAAAGAAAATTTATCAATATTTATCCAAGCAGCAAAAATGAGAAATGAATCATTAGATCATGTGTTACTGTATGGCCCACCTGGTCTTGGTAAAACAACTATGGCCCAAATTATAGCGAATGAAATGGGAGTACAATTTAAGCAAACATCTGGACCTGCAATTGAAAGGACAGGTGATTTGGCTGCAATATTATCCTCCCTCGAAGCAGGAGATGTATTGTTTATCGATGAAATACATCGTCTTCCAAAAGCTGTAGAAGAGATTCTATATCCAGCGATGGAGGATTTCTGTTTAGATATTGTGATTGGCCAGGGTCCTAGTGCACGTTCTGTCCAATTAGATTTGCCTCCATTTACATTGGTTGGCGCTACAACAAGAGCTGGTTTGTTAACAGCTCCTTTACGAGATAGGTTCGGTGTATTGAGTAGATTAGAGTTTTATGAAGTAAAAGATTTAACAGCTATTGTCGAGCGAACAGCGGATATATTCGATGTAGAGATTGACGGACTAGCTGCAAATGAAGTAGCAAGACGTTCTAGAGGTACACCGAGAATAGCCAATCGTTTATTAAAGCGTGTCAGAGATATTTCTCAAGTAAGAGGTGAGTCAGAAATTTCTCTTGAAACGACAAGAAAGGCATTAGAAATGCTCCAAGTAGACGATTCTGGTTTAGACCATATTGACCATAAGTTGTTATTAGCTATGATTGATAGTTTTAAAGGAGGTCCTGTCGGTTTAGATACATTAGCAGCTACTGTTGGGGAAGAGTCACAAACGATTGAAGATGTTTACGAGCCATACCTTCTACAACAAGGATTTATTCAGCGTACTCCTCGAGGAAGGACTGTTACTCCAAAAACATACGAGCATTTCAATCGGGAGGTGCCGCAAACTTGACGGATTTTGGCAAAATATTTATCGTAATAGGAGTAGTCTTTATTATCATTGGATTAGTATGGGGAGTAATAGGGAAATTACCTGGTGATATTAGCTTCAAAAAAGGTAACGTGTCCTTCCATTTTCCCATAGTGACTTCTATTATTATAAGTATTATATTAACCGTTATTTTTGCTATTATTGGACGCTTTAAGTAGAAGGAGTAAACTTCATGAACATTAACGAATTTGATTTTGATTTGCCTGAAGAATTAATTGCACAAACACCTTTAGCAGATAGGATAAGCTCACGTTTAATGGTATTAGATTATCAAAGAAAAGAACTGAGCCATCATTATTTCAGAGATATTACGGATTATCTAAAACCTGGAGATTGTTTAGTACTTAATGATACGAAGGTTTTGCCTGCGCGACTTTATGGAATTAAAGAAGACACAGGAGCAAAGGTTGAGGTATTGCTTCTCACGCAGCAAGAGGACGATGAATGGGAAGTGCTTGTAAAACCAGCAAAAAAAGTGAAGATAGGAACGATACTTCAGTTCGGAGATGGAAAATTACGAGCCGAATGCCTGGCAATTAGTGAGCACGGCGGAAGAAAACTACGCTTTACATATGATGGTATTTTTTATGAAATTATTGACGAGTTAGGTGAAATGCCATTACCACCATATATTAAGGAACAATTGCATGAGCGTGACAGATATCAGACGGTTTATGCGAGAGAAGAGGGGTCTGCAGCGGCTCCAACAGCAGGACTTCACTTTACAAAGGACTTGTTGAAGAAATTGGAAACAAAAGGTGTAGAAATCGCATTTATTACCCTTCATGTTGGGTTAGGAACCTTCCGACCAGTTAATGTTGATAATATTAAAGAGCATGAAATGCATGCAGAATTTTATCAAATGACAAAAGAAACGGCCGATCAGTTAAACCGTGTAAAAGAAAGAGGAAATCGAATAATATCTGTTGGTACGACATCTACCCGGACACTAGAAACCATTGCTCGTGATCACAATGGAAAATTTGTAGAAAAAAATGGTTGGACCGATATATTCATTTATCCCCCATATACTTTCCAAGCAGTAAATGGCTTAATCACAAACTTTCATTTGCCAAAGTCTACACTTATTATGTTAGTAAGCGCATTGGCTGGCAAAGAATTTGTATTACATGCATATAACGAAGCTGTAAAGGAACGTTACCGCTTTTTTAGCTTTGGGGACGCGATGTTAATTATTTAATAGAGAAAGGAAAACAATGATGAAACCAATCGTTTATGAACACATCAAGACATGTAAGCAGACAGGTGCTCGTTTAGGTAAAGTCCATACGCCGCATGGTTCCTTTGATACACCGGCTTTTATGCCTGTTGGCACATTAGCAACAGTAAAAACAATGAGTCCGGAAGAATTAAAGGAAATAGGTGCGAATATTATCCTTTCCAATACGTATCACTTGTGGTTAAGACCGGGCGAAGATATAGTAAAAGAAGCAGGTGGCTTACATTCTTTTATGAATTGGGATGGTGCCATTCTGACAGACTCTGGCGGTTTTCAAGTATTTAGTTTAAGTGATTTTCGTGAAATTAAAGAAGAGGGTGTCCATTTTAGAAGCCATTTGAATGGCGAAAAGCTCTTCTTGTCACCAGAAAAAGCAATGCAAATTCAAAATGACTTAGGTTCAGACATTATGATGGCGTTAGACGAATGTCCACCATATCCTGCTGAATACGGCTATATGAAAAAATCAGTCGAGAGAACGAGCCGTTGGGCAGAACGTTGTATTGAAGCACATCAACGACCAAATGAACAAGGACTCTTTGGGATTGTTCAAGGTGGAGAATACGAAGACTTACGTAAACAAAGTGCTGCTGACCTGACATCAATGGACTTTGCAGGTTACGCTATAGGCGGATTGTCAGTAGGTGAGCCTAAAGATGTAATGAATCGAGTTTTAGATTTCACGACACCTCTTTTACCTACAGATAAACCTAGGTACTTAATGGGAGTAGGTTCACCTGACTCGTTAATTGACGGGGCAATTCGCGGTATTGATATGTTTGACTGTGTGTTACCAACTAGAATTGCTCGTAACGGGACATGCATGACATCACTAGGTAGACTAGTAGTAAGAAATGCGAAATTTGCTCGTGATTTTTCACCAATTGATCCTAATTGTGATTGTCACGTTTGTAAAAATTACACTCGTGCATATATTCGACATCTAGTAAAAGCAAATGAAACATTTGGCTTTAGGCTTACTACTTATCATAATCTATATTTTTTGGTAAAATTAATGGAGCAAGTTCGGGAAGCAATTAAACAAGACCGGCTTGGTGATTTTAGAGAAAAGTTTTTTGAACAGTACGGCTTTAATAAACCGAATGCAAAAAACTTCTAAAAAGGAGGGGAAGAATGTGGAAGCTATTTTAGCGACTTTTGGTCCTTTGTTATTGATGGTTCTAATTTTTTATTTTCTATTGATTAGACCACAGCAAAAAAAGCAAAAGCAAGTACGTGAAATGCAAAGCAGTTTACAAAAAGGCGATAAAATTGTAACGATAGGTGGATTTCATGGTACCGTGCATGCTATTGATGAGGATGTCATTGTATTATTAGCTACGGATGGTGCAAAAGTTACATACGACAGATCAGCAATTGCAAGAGTAGTACAATCATAATAAAAACGAAGGACAAGCTCCCATTCTTACATGTTAGGAGCTTGTTTTTTTATGTTCTTGAAAGAGGTCAGGACAGATGTATTTTATCATAGTAGAGACCGAACGAAATGTTAGAAATCGTTCGGTGCCGGTGTCTACGCTTTTGACTACGTAATTAATGTTGGTAGTTTTGATTTCGAAGGAGCTCAAATATGAACCAGTTAAGAAGAAGTTCCGTCGGGATCACCACCGGATAAGTTGACTCCAAAAATAGCACCTAACATAGCGAGTAATAAATAGGCTCCGTGATTGACGAAGTCTGCAAGCTGAAAGCCAGTGTTTAATCCTAAATATCGGTAGCAAAAAACAAATAATGTGAAGCATAACCCCGTTGATAACCCTATAATTAACCCTCTCTTTTTGGCTTTCATGCCAGCTACAAACCCTCCAACAAATAAAGCAAGAAAACTTAATAAAAGTGTTACTAAATTGAGTGTGGATTCTCCTAATGAGGTAAAACGCAGTAATAAAGACAGTATAAGACTCGCTAATAGAATGACAGCCAAAATACTAACCCAACCATACAACATACTTATGAAGCCCTTCATCATTTTATCCCCTCCATCTACTCTTAGTAATGATATATGCATGTCCGTGGTCAATTAGAAGAACGAAATAAAGTAAGAATGATTCTTTTAGGACAAGAATATAAATGGTAGTAGCTTAAGTGAGAGGAGACCTTACATGACAACCATATTGGCCATCTCGGTATTTATTATAAGTTACTATTTTATTATGACGGAAAAGATAAATCGAGCGACCGTCGCGTTAGCAGGAGGAATGCTGTTACTATTAACACAAGTGTATACGTGGGAAACAGTTATTACGAAATACATTGATTGGCATACAATTGCACTTTTGTTTGCGATGATGGTCCTAGTTGGTATTACTAAAAATACCGGTGTGTTTAGTTTTATTGCGATACGTTTAGCGAAAGTCGTAAAAGGAGACCCGAAGAAACTATTAATTGGTGTGGGATTACTAACGGCTATTGGTTCCGCATTGTTAGATAACGTGACAACAGTTTTGCTATTTGTACCGATTATTATTACGTTGACGACTATGTTAAAGCAGCCTACATTTCCTTATTTAATTACGATCATTATAACTTCTAACATTGGCGGTACGGCCACATTAATTGGTGATCCACCTAATATTATGATTGGACAAGCTGTTCCGCATATTACTTTTGCTTCTTTTTTACAGCATACAGCACCTATATCTATTGTCATCCTCGTTATTACTCTAACATTACTCTACTATTTATTCCGAAAACAATTAAAGCCAATAGAAATCGATGATATAAAAAAATTAAAACTAATGAATGAGAGAGAGCATTTAAAAAAGTCACCTTTATTATATCAGTCTGTTAGTATCCTTATATTAACCATCATCGGCTTTATTCTTCACCCGATTATACATATGGATATTACTATGATTGCTCTTAGTGGTGCGATATTATTACTGCTATGTAGTGATAAAGAGTTACTAACAGAAAAGGTGTTTGAACAAGTTGAATGGATTACGTTATTTTTCTTTATTGGTTTATTCATGCTAGTAGGAGGATTACAAGAAGTAGGTGTTATTGATGAAATAGCGCGGTCAATTATGTGGGTAACTGGGGGAGATATGTCTAATACGGCTCTTTTACTACTATGGACTTCAGGCGTCTTATCTGGGGTTGTAGACAACATCCCTTTTGTTGCTGCGATGATACCGGTAATTCAAGAATTCGAATCCTACGGTATGGCAAATTTAGATCCACTATGGTGGTCACTAGCCTTAGGCGCGTGTCTAGGTGGCAATGGTTCATTAATAGGTGCTACTGCTAATGTTGTAGTTGCTGGACTTGCCGAAGCACAAAATAAAAAGATTGAATTTGTTAAGTATTTAAAGTATGGAATTCCGATTGTATTGTTATCTCTAGTTATTGCTACCATCTATATCTATTTTCGATACTTGGTACCATTTGAACAATCATTATAAGCGTATAAATTTATAGAGGACGGATAAACTAGCAATACTATAGAAATTTAGGAGCAGTGACAGTATTGGCTGGTGAAGACATTCTTACGATCATTGTACGAACGATTTTTTATTATACGGTGATTGTAATCATATTCCGGATGATGGGGAAACGAGAAATCGGAGAATTAAGTTTATTAGATATTGTAGTTTATATTATGATTGCAGAACTTGCGGTAGTTACAATTGAAGATTTAGAAATCGAATATTGGTTTACCCTAATACCTATGGCTATTTTGTTAATTATTCAAAGACTGACTGCCTTTATTTCTTTAAAAAGTCCTTTATTTCGAACCTATTTTGAAGGAAAGCCCTCCATTATTATCACGAATGGAAAAATAGATGAGCATGAGATGAAAAAAAATCGGTATAACTTCACAGATTTATTACAGCAATTGAGAGAAAATGGAACTGAAAGTATTAATGATGTCGAGTTTGCTATTTTAGAGCCATCTGGAAAGCTTTCTGTTATAGAAAAAAAAGATGATGATAAATCAGTATATCCAATGTCGGGATTAGTGTTACCATTAATTGTAGACGGAAAAATCCAACAAGATGCATTGAAAAACATTCAGAGAGACGAGAAATGGTTAAGAAAGATTCTGAAGGAAAAAGGTTTTCCAGATTTTAATGAAATCTCGTTCTGTTCGATTGACCGAAATAACGAGTGGTACATCGATAAGAAAAATGAAAAAAAATAAAAGCAACAGAAAATACCACTTTCTCGTACTATGGGAAAGTGGTATTTTGATTAGAAAATGATTGTTAAGCTGTAGGTTCATCTTTCCTGAATTGTTTTAATTCACTCTTGTTTATAAACTGTAAAGAAAATAAGAAAATAATATAGACGAAAAATAGGATTAGAATATGTCCGACAAAGAGTAGGGGTTCAGCTATTGGTAAGACGACGAGCTCTTTTATAAGGAAACCTGCCCAAAACGTACAACCTAACAATACAACCATTTTTACAATCATGCTAAAAGGAATGGTGAAATTTATTTTTCTACGTAAGGAAAGTAAATGTAAGATCGTTCCTATCATTACTCCAACGCACATTGCAATAGCGGCTCCATAAATGCCGATGTCGGGGTTAGTAGCTAACACAATCAGAACAACAAATTTAATCGTTGTCGCAATGATACTATTCCACATTGCCTGCTTTGCATGATCTAAAGCTTGTAACGTTGCATTCAGTGGAAATTGAATATACATAAAAATAAAACACGGTGCCATAATATAGAGAAAATATTTGGCGTTGTCTGTCCCATACATATAGGTTAATATTTGATCTGCAAAAAGTGTTAATAGAACGGTTGCAATCGCTCCGGACGCGAAGGATAACCGAACAGCTTGAAGTATCCGATAATGGATTAGTTGAAAATGTTGTTTCGCTTCTGCCTCACTAATATTAGGTACAAGCGCAACAGCTAAGGAATGGGTGATAAACGTTGGTAGAAAGAGTAAAGGGATCGCATAGCCAGTTAAGGCGCCATATTGTTTGGTTGCTATAGTTGAATGAAAACCAGCTAGAGCTAGACTTTGAGCAACTAGAATGGGCTCTAAAAAATTTGCGATGGAATTTACAAACCTACTAGCTGTATTTGGAATCGCTATTGAAAAAAGTTGATTCATTGTTTCTTTACCATTGCGTAGCACGTTCCAAAGATTTTTGCGAATTTTAATGCGTTTCTTTTTCTTAAACATTCGAAGCATGTATAAGAGGGAGACTACCTCGCCGATTATTACGGAAATCATAGCGCCAACAGCGGCAAATTCTACTCCATAAGGGATTAGCCATTGTACAAGAAAGAAAACACAGCTAATTCGGACAAATTGCTCAATTACTTGGGCGAAGCTTTGTGGCTTCATATTTTGCCTACCTTGAAAATAACCTCGAATTACTGACCCAACTGCACTAATGGGGATAATTGGTATGATAGCCATCATTGGATAAAACACACGAGCATCCGTTAAGAGAACGTTAGAGATATAAGGAATACTGATGAACATAATGATGGACGAGATAATACTCAAACTACACGTGATGGTTAGAGAGACTACTAAAATACGTCTAATCTTTTGATAATCCTTTTTAGCATCGGCTTCTGCAACACGTTTCGATATGGCTAACGGTAAACCAACTTGGGAAATGGTGTACATTAAAAAAAGAGTTGGCAGTGCCATATTATACAACCCGATACCTTCTTCCCCCATTACTCTAGCAACAACAATTCGGTTGATGAAGCCAAGAAATCGAGTAATCATTCCGGCAATAATTAATATAATAGTGCCTTTTAAAAAATTTTGTTTGGACACTCTCTTCTACCTGCCTTCTCAAATTAAAAGTTTTCATATACAATGAATTATATGCATGGTCAGAGGACAAGCATGACTAAATTTTAGAGTTAATCAAATTTTGAGAGAAATATGCAACTGGGATATGAACGAATAAAATGTAATGGAGGATTTGAATTGAGTATAAAAAAGCCTGTTTCTGAATGGAAAAAGAGTGTTACAGAGATTTTAGATAGTAAAGTTTCAGAATTTCATTTATTAGAATATTCAAAGGCCACTCCAGAAAATGTATGGGTTTGTCTTACTGAGAAGGTTTGGAGAGGAAATCCAGAGAAAGCACTTCATGAAGTGGTTCAAGATATTTTTCATCTAAGCCCTAATGTCTATATGACATACTTAACTCAGCAATCCTTTATGGACAATAATCTCAAGGAAACGCTTGACGCGATTCTTGGTGCAGTCACAGAAGAATAATATTTCTAAAGTTTGAACTATATTCTGTTACTTGTATAGAAGAGACTGAATATAGTAGAATAGTTTTATTGTCAATATATAACATTCGTACATAATGATGAAAAATTTTTGTTCAACCGAGTAGGGGGCTTTATACATGTTAAAACGAGCAAGAATCGTTGCCTTTTTTTTAATCGTGTTAGTATTGGGGGCAACAATAGGAACGACATATTCGCCGATAGCAAAAAATATAAATCTTGGCCTTGATTTACAAGGTGGTTTTGAAGTTTTATATACGGTCGAACCTTTAGATGAAACGCAAGAAGTAACGACAGATATGTTAGAAGCAACAGTTAGAATACTTAGTGAACGTGTCGATGTTTTAGGTGTAAATGAACCTAACTTTTCGATAGAGGAACCGGATAGAATACGAGTTCAATTAGCTGGTATCTCAAACCAGGATGAAGCTCGAGAACTTCTTGCAACATCAGCAAGTCTATCTTTCCGTGATGTTAATGATAAAGAGTATTTAAATGGATCTCATATAAATGACGGAAGCGCAAGGCAGGATTTTGATCCAACTACAAATGAACCGATTGTTACGGTTCAATTCAAAAATGCCAATTTATTTGGAGATGTGACACGGGAAATATTCAATGATCCATCATTAGATAACCGTGTTGTTATTTGGATGGATTATGAAGAAGGGGATAGCTATGCAGAAGAAGCAGTAAAAGCGGATCCTAAATTCGTCTCAGCTCCTGGTTTCAGCCAGATTCTACAAACTTCTGATATTATGATTACTGGTAATTTTACTGTGGACGAAGCGAAAAGACTTGCCGATATTTTAAATGCAGGTTCATTGCCAGTCGACTTACAGGAAGAATATTCTACCTCTGTTGGCGCACAATTTGGTCAGCAGGCACTTGATAAAACTGTTTTTGCTAGTATTATTGGTGTGCTACTCGTGTTTGCCTTTATGATTATTTATTACCGTTTCCCTGGTGTTATCGCAACAATTACATTATCTATTTATATTTATTTAGTGTTGTTAGTGTTTAACTTAATGAATGGTGTTCTAACGTTACCAGGTATCGCCGCGCTTGTTCTTGGTGTCGGTATGGCGGTTGATGCGAATATCTTAACAGCAGAGCGTATGAAAGAGGAACTTAAAGAAGGAAAATCTGTTAAAAATGCTTTCAAAGCTGGGAACAAGACATCTTTCGCTACGATTATGGACGCGAATATTACAACATTAATAGCTGCAACGGTACTATTTATATTTGGTACAAGCTCTGTTAAAGGATTTGCAACAATGTTAATCGTTAGTATCCTATTAAGCTTTATTACTGCAGTCTATGGTTCAAGATTACTGCTAGGCTTATGGATACAGAGTAATTGGTTAAACAAACGCTTTGGATGGTTTGGTGTAAAGAAAGAAGATATTATACCTCTTGAAAGTAAGGAAGAAGTTGTACCGACAGTGTTTGGACGTCAATTTAATATTGTTGGACATCGAAAAAAATTCTTTACAATTTCTATTGCTCTAGTTGTCCTGGGAGTTATATCTCTTTCCTTGTTCCGTTTAAACTTAGGAATCGATTTTGAAAGTGGTTCTCGTGTGGAGATACTTGCAGATGAATCATTAGACGTTGAAGTCTTAAGTGAAGAGTTTGAGGAGTTTGGATTAGAGCCAGCTAATCAAATAGTTCTCTCCGGGGATAATGATAACATTGGTGTAGCACGTTTCTCGGACGATTTATCTAAGGAACAGGTAGCAGAAGTACGTAGCTATTTTTCTGAAAAGTATGGACACGAACCGACTGTAAACACTGTCTCACCAGTTGTTGGGAAAGAGTTGGCTAAAAACGCTTTGCTAGCGGTTTTATACGCATCGATAGGAATTATAATCTATGTCTCATTCCGTTTTGAATTTCAGATGGGTGTGGCTGCTATTGTTTCCTTATTGCATGATGCATTCTTTATTCTCGTATTTTTCAGTATTACGAGGTTAGAATTTGATATTACGATTATTGCAGCAATTTTAGCGGTAGTAGGTTATTCCATAAATGATACGATTGTAACATTTGACCGAATTCGCGAAAATATAAGGAAACGGAAGCGAATTAAGACTTTTGATGAGTTGGCTACCATCGTAAATCATAGTCTAACGCAAACATTGACACGAAGTATCAACACAGTTATGACGGTTCTCCTAGTTGTACTCATGCTAGCGATATTTGGAGCTGTTTCTATTACTAACTTCTCCTTTGCTTTAATAGTAGGGTTGTTAGCAGGTACGTATTCATCTTTATTTATCGGTGCACAACTATGGTTAGTATGGCGTGGAAAAACAATCAAAGAGAAACCGATCGTATATCAAGAGAAAAAAATTAACGATGGTCCACAAGTATAATAGATAAGCGTATGACCCCTTTAAGTTAACTGAGAAGTTAATTTAGGGGGTTCTATTTTTTCAAGTTTATATATTTTTTGCTTAGAAATATTAGATGCTGGGTATAGCTAAGAAAAGGAGGCGTTTAGATGAAAGGACAAACATATATTATTATAGCAGTAATCTTTGCTGTTATTATTGCGGTTTTTGCAGTTATTAATATAGAACCTGTAGAAGTAAATTACCTTTTCGGTTCTGGAAATGCTCCACTAGTTTTAGTTATCTTATTTTCTGTATTGATGGGAGCAAGTATTACTGCTGCAGTCGGGGTGGTGCGAATGATCCGACTACAAAGAGAAATACGCCAATTAAAACGGGAACAGGAAGCATTAGTTTCTGGGCAACCAGTCGATACGGAAAAAGTTCATACAGATTATGAAGAAAATGAAGAAAATAGCGGAAAAATCTAGCATATTTAATGTTTTGGAATGTTTTGTAATAAATTATCTGTTTGCTACCCCTGGTACACTTTTGTATAATAAGTGAGTCAGGGGTGAATTTATGTTAGCAAGCCAATCAAAATGGATTTTTACATATAATGACAACCAGAATACAGAGAAACAGCCCTGGTCTCTAGAAGTTGAACCTATTGTTAAGCAGATGCTGTATCAGCGAGGTGTTACAACGGATGAGGAGGCAGAGTTGTTCTTAAACCCTACTTTAGCAGCACTTCATCACTCTAACTTATTAGATTCCATCGATAAAGCTGTGGAGCGCGTGAAGACAGCGATCGAGAAGGGAGAAAGTATTCTAGTATATGGTGACTATGATGCGGATGGTGTAACATCAACTGCTGTTATGGTGGAAGCATTGAGACAATCAGGCGCCATGTGTGACTACTATATCCCAAACCGTTTTACGGAAGGTTATGGCCCAAATGAAGAGGCGTTTAGGGAAGCACATCGTCAAGGTTTTCAATTGATAATAACTGTCGATAATGGCATAGCAGCTGTAAAAGAAGTTGATATTGCAAATGAATTAGGATTAGATGTGATTATAACCGATCACCATGAACTACAAGAAACATTACCGAATGCTTATGCAATTATTCATCCAAAATGTTCACCTGACTATCCATTTAAGGAATTAGCCGGTGTTGGAGTCGCATTTAAGTTCGCTACTCATCTTTTAGGCGATGTGCCGAAAGAATTACTAGATCTTGTTTCGATTGGCACAGTTGCCGATTTAGTACCGTTAAAAGACGAGAATAGAATATTGGTGCATTATGGATTAAAACAATTGAAATCAACTAAACGGCCCGGCTTAGTAGCGTTGAAAAATGCATCCAAGCTACAAGATGATGTCACAGAAGAGGATATTGGTTTTCGAATAGCACCACGATTAAATGCTGTTGGTCGCTTGCAGGACGCAAATGTAGCTGTAGATTTGTTATTAACAGATAATCCAGAAGAAGCGGAAGAATTAGCAGGCTATGTCCAGGAATTAAACACCGAACGTCAGCAAATCGTTACTCAAATTACAAAAGAAGCAAAAGAAATGATAGAAACGGATTCAAAGCATAAAGATTCTTCCGTTATAATTATTGCGAAAGAAGGCTGGAATCAAGGAGTTCTAGGAATTGTTGCTTCACGGTTAGTTGAGACGTTTAGAAAACCAGCAATTGTACTGAGTATTTTACCAGATAGCAATCAAGCAAAAGGATCCGCTAGAAGTATAGAAGCATTTGATCTATTTGAAAATTGTATGAAGGTGAAAGACTTATTTGACCAATTTGGTGGACATGCAATGGCAGCAGGAATGACGATAAGCCTAGAGAATATAGATAGATTACGTGAGGAATTAAGCGCACTTGCCGACGAGCTTGTCTCAGAAGAGGATGCAAAGCCGGTAATCTCTATTGATCAAACGGTCGAAGTGAAAGACATCACGTTAGATATGTTAAAGCAATTAGAAAAGTTTGCTCCTTATGGCATGGGAAATCCTAAGCCAATCTTTCATTTAGTAGCTATACCTTCTGACATGAGACAAATTGGCGCGTCAAAAAATCATTTAAAGTTTAAACTAAATGACCAAGATGCTGAAATAGACGGAATAGGTTTTGGCTTTGGACATTTAACAGATAGCATAGCACCTTTTACGGAAGTGGAAGTTGTCGGCGAACTAACTATTAATGAGTGGAATGGAATTAAAAAGCCGCAGTTATCCTTGAAGGATGTGTCCGTTTCCGACTGGCAGCTATTTGATTACCGTCGAATGAAAAACTGGTATACAAAAATATCTAATGAAGAGGATAGCTATTTTGTTGCTTTTCGAGAAGATACGAACATAGAGCAAATACCTGTTATCTCGAGTCCTAGTCAGTTATATGAACTAGATGCACCAGTGAAAAACTTGTATTTATTGGATTATCCTAAACGTTTATTGGAGCTTCAAAACTTTTTAAAGAAAGTAACCTTTCAGAAATTAACAGTTTGTTTTCAAGCAACTGACGATGCATTTTTCCACAGTATCCCAACGAAAGAAGAATTCAAGTGGTTATACCAATTGATTCGAAAAAGAAACTATTTTGATTATAAAATAGATGCACCAAAATTAGCGAAATACAAGGGTTGGAGATTGGATAAGATTAAATTTATGTTTCAAGTCTTTTATGAGCTTGGTTTTGTTACAAAGCAGGATCATGTTATCGTACCTACCCCGAATCCATCCAAAAAAGATTTAGAAACGTCTACTCTCTATCAAGAGAAGTTAAAAGCAATGGATGTAGAGGAATTATTACTATATTCTAGTTATGTAGATTTAAAAAAATGGTTAAACGAACAAATTGAGAGTGAATTGCCCAAGGAGGAAATGGCATATGGATTATAAAAAATATATTACGATTGTAAATGATTGGCCAAAAGAAGGGGTACAATTTAAAGATATTACTACATTAATGGATAATGGCCCTGCATTTAAATCAGCAATCGATGAAATCGTGGAATACGCAAAAAATAAAGAAATAGATATCGTCGTTGGACCAGAAGCTCGTGGTTTTATTGTAGGGTGCCCTGTGTCCTATGCGCTTGGTGTTGGATTTGCTCCTGTAAGGAAAGAAGGAAAGTTACCACGTGAAGTAATAAAAGTAAACTACGGACTAGAATATGGGGAAAACGTTCTAACGCTTCATAAAGATGCGATTAAAAAAGGACAAAGAGTTCTTATTACAGATGATTTACTAGCAACTGGTGGAACAATTGATGCAACAATAAAATTAGTTGAACAACTAGGTGGTATTGTTGTTGGATGTGCTTTCCTTGTGGAATTAACTTACCTTGATGGTCGAGATAAGTTAGAAGGATACGACGTAATAACATTGATGGAATATTAAGAGTGCTCTCTTGATGTGCACCCCTTAAGTTAGACCAAAATCTAGCTTAAGGGGTTCAGCACATTTCTGAGTACTCTTTTTTTTACTTTGATATTCCTAGATGAGCGGATACATTATTAATTTAGAATTCACTATGTATTGTTAGTTGTTTTGCCCTTTTTTGCCGAAATAGATAGATTTTAAGGAAAAATTGCTTATTTTCTGATATGATAGGTAAAAACATCGTTTCGAATGACAGTTGATAAAAAAAGGTGATTAATAAATGGCAAAAGATATCGTTTTAGAGCCAAATGATATATTCGAAAAAGCAGCAGAATACTTAAATGATGAAGATATTAAGTTTATTAAATATGCTTATGACTTCGCAAAAGAATCGCACAAGGAACAGTTCCGTAAATCAGGTGAACCTTATATTGTTCATCCTGTGCAAGTTGCAGGCATACTAGTCAATCTAAGACTTGACCCTGAAACTATTGCTGGAGGATTTCTTCATGATGTTGTTGAAGATACGGATGTTACGCTTGAAGATCTTTCTACTAACTTTAGCGAAGAAGTAGCAATGCTTGTCGATGGTGTCACAAAGCTCGGTAAAATTAAATATATGTCCAAAGAAGCTCAACAGGCAGAAAATCATCGTAAAATGTTTATTGCGATGTCAAAAGATATCCGTGTCATTTTAATTAAACTTGCTGATCGTTTACACAATATGAGAACGCTCAAGCATCTACCACCGGAGAAACAAAGAAGAATATCCAATGAAACATTAGAAATCTTTGCTCCGTTAGCACATCGTTTAGGTATATCCGCAATTAAATGGGAGCTGGAAGACACAGCATTACGTTATTTAAATCCTCAACAGTATTATCGAATTGTACATTTGATGAAACAAAAACGTGAAGAACGAGAAATGTACATCGAAGAGGTTATGGAACAAGTGCAAAAGCAGTTAAATGACGTAGGAATTGAAGCTGATTTATCAGGACGACCGAAGCATCTTTATAGTATCTATCGAAAAATGATGCTACAAAAGAAGCAATTTAATGAAATTTATGATTTGCTAGCTGTCCGTATTTTAGTGAAAAGTATTAAAGATTGCTATGCTGTGTTAGGCATCATCCATACTTGCTGGAAACCTATGCCTGGTCGCTTTAAAGATTATATAGCAATGCCTAAACCAAACTTGTACCAGTCACTTCATACGACGGTAATTGGACCAAAAGGTTCTCCACTTGAAGTTCAGATACGAACACGAGAAATGCATGAAATTGCAGAATACGGGATAGCAGCACATTGGGCTTATAAAGAGGGAAAAAGAATCAAACAAAGTAACGAAGACCGCCTTGCATGGTTCCGTGAAATTCTCGAATGGCAGAATGACGCTGATGATGCAGAAGAATTTATGGAATCATTGAAGGTCGACCTTTTCTCTGATATGGTGTATGTCTTCACGCCGAAAGGGGATGTCATTGAGTTACCTCGTGGTTCTGTACCGATTGACTTCGCTTATAAAATCCATACTGAAATTGGTAACCATACAATTGGTGCGAAGATTAATGGTAAAATGGAGCCACTCGATTACCGACTAAGGAATGGAGACATTGTAGAAGTAATGACTTCTAAGCATTCCTATGGCCCATCGCAAGATTGGCTGAAACTATCCCCAACTTCTCAAGCGAAGAATAAAATAAAGCAATTCTTCAAAAAACAGCGTCGTGATGAGAATGTGACAAAAGGGAAAGAATTAGTAGAGCTTGAGCTTAAAGCAAATGGCTATCAACCAAAGGATATATTGACGGAAGCAAATATTCAAATCGCAATGGATAAATTTAATTTTAGTACGGACGAGGATTTGTTTGCTGCTGTCGGTTATCATGGTCTTACTGCTGCTCAAGTAGTCACTCGTTTAACGGAAAAAATCCGTGAAGAACATGAGCAAAGTAAGCAAATGGAAGAAAAAATGGAAGAACTTAATGCCTCTGGTCGAACAGCTAAGCCTTCTAAAGCAGACTCAGGTTTAAAAGTTGAAGGTATTGATAACGTCATGGTTCGATTATCTAAATGCTGTAATCCTGTCCCAGGTGATCAAATCATTGGCTATATAACAAAGGGTAGAGGAGTTTCAGTCCATCGTACGGATTGTCCAAACGTGCTTACGGAAGAAGCAGAGAATCGATTAATTCATGTGGAGTGGGAAGGCAATAACTCAAACAAGGCGTATCATGTTGACTTAGAAATCTCAGGCTATGACCGACGTGGCTTATTAAATGACATTTTACAAGTAATTAATGAGTCAAAAACGAATATTGTTGCAGTTAATGGACGCACAGATCGAAACAAAATTGCTACGATTCATGTAACCATTTTGATTCATAATGTCAATCATCTCCGTAGAGTTGTGGAGCGTCTGAAGCAAATTCAAGATGTCTATACGGTAGAGAGGACTTTGCATTAGAAAGGAAAGCAATAAATATGAGAGTAGTGTTGCAACGAACGACAGCTGCGGAAGTGACCGTGTCAGGGAATGCAGTAGGAAAAATTAAACATGGCTTTGTCGCTCTAGTTGGGGTGACGCATGATGATACAGAAGAAGATATAAATTATCTAGTTAATAAGACGGTAAACTTACGTGTTTTTGAAGATGAAAATAATAAAATGAATCTATCTTTGAAGGATGTTGGTGGAAGCATTCTTTCCGTTTCTCAATTTACCCTTTACGGGGATTGCAAGAAAGGGAGAAGACCTAATTTTATGCAGGCGGCTAAACCTGATTTTGCCGAGGAAATGTATGAAAAGTGGAATGAGAAACTACGTCTAGAAGGTATACATGTAGAAACAGGCCAATTTGGTGCGATGATGGATGTTTCACTAACAAACGCTGGACCTGTTACCATTTTATTAGATTCAACAGATAAATAAAAGCAAAAATAGGCTCATCTAGCTTGCAGTGTTATCAAGCAGAGAGCCTATTTTTAATGGCTAATAGATATAGAATTTACAAATAATATTGACGTCACACCAACGTCAAGCCTTACTTAAGCATGTCGGGTGTGAACAAGGCTCTAGAGCTTTTTCTTTTATTTGTCTAGCTCTATCGCCTACCCCCTCGAGGTCTTAAGTAATGCTATTCTGTGGCAAAGAACGCCACGTCAAGCCTTACTTAAGCTTGTCGGGGGTGAAAAAGGCGCTAGAGCTTTTTTTATTAATGAGCGAAATAGCGATAGAGGCCCTGAACAATTCCTCGACTAGCTGCATCTAAAAAAGCATGGGTTCCAACTTCACGCTCTTCTTCCTCATTTGAGATAAATCCTAATTCAAGAAGTAATCCTGGGCGATGATTGATTCTTAATACTTGTAGGCTCTCTTGATGAATTCCTCTATCTCTAAAACCCGTATAACCTATAAGACCTTCTTGTACATAGCTTGCTAATAATTGATCACGTTCGTTGTAATAATAGGTGCCAATTCCTCTCGCTGAAGGGTGTTCAGGTGTGCTGTTATAGTGAATGCTCATAAAAACATCCGCATTTTGCATATTTGATAAACTACTCCTGCTTGTAAGGGGAACATAACGATCAGTATCTCGAGTTAATACAACCGTTGCTCCGTGTTCTTCCAGCATCCTTTTTAATACATTAGCCGTTTTTAAAGTATAATCGCTTTCTACATTAGTGGATACACCAATTGCTCCTACATCTCTCCCTCCATGTCCTGGATCAAGTACAATTACTTTACCGGTGAGAGAATAGGGATATTCGCTATCTTTTTGTTTACTATATGTATTTTCGGAAACGTTTGTTTTCTCCTCATTTGTAGCTTCCTCCTGCGTCGCTCTATCTATACTTGGTTCGTCTGTGCTACTTTCTGATACTTCGATAAAATCATTATGAACCCAGCCTTCTCCATCATTTAAATCAATTTTTATCCATTCCTCTGATTGTTCCAAAATAGTATACGTTTCATCGGTATTCACTTGATGAATTACATCATATTCTGTACCAGGACCTGAACGGACATTTAGGTTATCTCCTATAATAGTAGCTTCTTCTGCATAAATTACAGCGGTGATGAGAAACATAAGTGCTAAAGTGGTGATGATAATTTTACGACGCATTGTTAATCCTCCGTTCTTATAGCTACTGTTATGATAGCGAATTCGTTCTTTTTTTAAAAGCATTTTGGTATAAAATCACTTATTTTCTTATTCTTTTCTTAGGAAGGAGAGCGACTCATTTGCGGTTAACTAAAAAGCAAACCAGTTTAATACAAAGTGAGATAAGAGCGGGTTACCAACAAAAAGTAGAAGGGCAAACCTTTGAATCGGTAACAAAACCTTTTGGAGTTCACCTTCATTCCACGCAAAGAAATACAAGTCGGACCAAACATGCTTGACAAGACAAGTTTCGATATTTATTATAAATAAGTATACTCCAATTTAAAATAATCGAATACCTATGATAGAAAAAGTAACCAACATTACAGGTGCAGAGAGAGAATTCCATTTGGCTGAAAGAATTCTTACTATCGTAACTTGGTGAAAGACATTCTTGAGGTTTTATACTGAATCAAGTAAGTATAAACGTATGCAGGCGTTAACTGTTTTCGAGTGAGAGCAATGGAATGTTGCTCTAATAAGGGTGGCACCACGGGTAACTCTCGTCCCTATTGATATAGGGAGGGGAGTTTTTTGTGTTTTACACAACCAGACATAGTGTAGGATCATTCATAATTACTTCTTGCCAGCCTAATATGAGCAAGGGACAAATCTGAAAATCCAAACAATATAACATTCGACTTTTGTCTTACTGAGGTTCTTTTGTCCCGATCTCAATCTATCCTTTATCTAAAAGGAGAGCACGTACATATCTAAACTAGAAATAAAAAGGAGGAACTCTAATATGAAAGCACCTCGAGGAACACAAGATATCATACCTGGTGTATCAGAAAAATGGCAGTTTGTCGAGAAACAACTTATCGACATAAGTCGACGGTATAATTATAAAGAAATTCGTACGCCTATATTTGAACATACAGAGCTTTTCCAACGTGGAGTTGGTGAAACGACGGATATCGTTCAAAAAGAAATGTATACATTCAAGGATAAAGGAGATCGTAGCATTACGCTGAGACCGGAAGGAACAGCTTCCGTCGTTCGATCATTTGTCGAGCATAAGATGTTTGGGTCACCGAATCAGCCTGTGAAACTATTTTATACAGGACCAATGTTCCGGTATGAACGTCCTCAACAAGGTCGAATGCGTCAATTCGTCCAGTTTGGAGTAGAGGCTTTAGGAAGCGCGGATCCCGCCATCGATGCAGAAGTAATATCTCTAGCTATGAATCTTTACCGGGAATTAGGTTTGCAATCATTAAAGCTAATCATTAACAGCTTAGGGGATAAGGAAAGTAGAAACAATCATCGAGAAGCATTAATTGCACATTTTCAACCTGTTAAGGGTGAGTTATGCGAGGATTGTCAAACACGATTAGAACAGAATCCACTACGAGTGTTAGATTGTAAACAAGATCGTGAACATGAAGCCATGAAAACTGCACCATCTATATTAGATTTTCTAAGTGACGACTCATCAGCTTACTTTACAAAAGTAAAGGCCTACTTAGATGAGATGAATATCCCTTACGAGGTAGACCCAAACCTTGTGCGTGGTCTAGATTATTATAATCATACAGCTTTTGAGATTATGAGTGATGCAGAAGGTTTTGGTGCGATTACAACCCTGTCTGGTGGTGGACGCTATAATGGATTAGTACAAGATTTAGGCGGACCTGAAACACCAGGAATTGGTTTTGCTTTAAGTATCGAGAGATTATTAATGGCTTTAGAGGCTGAAGGAATTGACCTTCCAATCGACGAGAGTCTAGATTGCTTTGTTGTCGCGTTAGGTGATGAAGCGAGCATTAAAGCGGCTGGCATAGTAAATACATTGAGAAATGCAGGAATCCAGGCTGAGAAGGATTACCAGGAACGTAAGATGAAGGCTCAATTTAAAGCAGCAAATCGCTTGAATGCAAAATTCGTCCTTGTCTTAGGTGTAGAAGAACTACAAGAAGGATATGCTACTGTAAAAAACATGGAAACAGGTGAGCAAGAAAACATTGTGTTTGATGAAATACCTGTTTATTTAGAGCAAAATCTATAGGAGGAAGAATATTGAAAACACGTACACTATCAGGACAATTAGATAAAAGCCAAGTTGGACAGAAAGTAAGCTTAAAAGGCTGGGTACAAAGAAGAAGAGATTTAGGTGAAATTATCTTTATTGATTTACGTGACCGTTCTGGAATCGTACAAGTAGTATTTAATGGTGAAGAGGCTCAAAACGCCCATGCGATTGCGGATCAAGTTCGTAGTGAATACGTAATTGAGGTTCATGGTGAGGTAGTAGAGCGTGATCCAGAAACATATAACCCAAAGATTAAAACAGGAGAAATTGAAGTTAAAGCAGAGAATATTGTCGTACTGAACACATCTAACACACCACCATTTTCACTTACAGATGAAAAAGATGTGTCAGAAGATGTTCGTTTGAAATATCGTTATCTTGATTTACGTCGGGAATCTATGCAAGAAACATTCAAATTACGTCATCAAGCAACGCAAGTAATTCGCCAATTCCTTAACGAAGAAGCTTTTCTTGAGATGGAGACACCGATGTTAACAAAGAGTACACCAGAAGGAGCTCGTGATTACCTAGTACCAAGTCGTGTACACGAAGGATACTTTTATGCACTACCTCAATCGCCACAACTATTTAAACAATTATTAATGGTTGCTGGATTCGAGAAGTATTATCAGTTTGCACGTTGCTTCCGTGACGAGGATCTTCGCGCAGATCGCCAGCCAGAATTTACCCAAATAGATATTGAGACTTCTTTTATGTCTATGGAAGAAATAATGGCGATGACGGAACGAATGATGAAAAAGGTGATGAAGGAAGTAAAAGGGATTGACATCGAAACACCATTTATCCGAATCCCATACCAAGAAGCAATGGACCGTTTTGGATCAGATAAACCAGATACGCGTTTTGCGATGGAGTTAGTAAACTTAACAGAAACAGTAAAAGACTCTAGCTTTAAAGTTTTTAGACAAGCTGTTGAAAATGGCGGTAAAGTAAGTGCTATTAACTTAAAAGGTGAAGCAGAAAACTATTCGCGTAAGGATTTAGATCACCTAACTGAATTTGCGAAAATTTATGGTGCGAAAGGTTTAGCGTGGTTAAAAGCAGAAGCAGGATCATTAGCTGGTCCAATTGCTAAATTCTTTGAAAATGAAGAATTGCAAACATTCCGAGAAAAATTAGATGTGAATGATGGAGATATCATTTTCTTTGTAGCTGATAAAGAACAAGTAGTTTATGACACTCTGGGGGCTGTCAGAATAAAACTAGCAACGGATCATAATTTAATTGATGAAACGAAATTCAATTTCTTATGGGTAACAGATTGGCCACTTCTCGAATACGATGAGGACGCTAAGCGTTATACAGCAGCACACCATCCATTCACTATGCCATTTGAAGAGGATATTGACCTATTAGAAACAGATCCTGGAAAAGTTCGAGCACAAGCTTACGACCTTGTTTTAAATGGATATGAGCTTGGTGGTGGATCATTACGTATTTATAAGAGAGAGATGCAAAATCGGATGTTTGAAAGCTTAGGCTTTACTAAAGAACAGGCTGAAGAACAGTTTGGGTTCCTACTAAATGCATTAGAATACGGTGCACCACCACATGGAGGTATTGCAGTTGGTTACGATAGATTAATCATGCTATTATCTGGAAGAACTAACTTAAGAGACACGATTCTTTTCCCGAAAACAGCATCAGCATCAGATATTATGACCGAAGCACCAAATGCAGTGGATGATAAACAATTAAATGAATTACATTTAAAATTAAAGTAACATTGTAATAAAAATGTAAACAATTTCTATTTAGATTTTGTTGAAATGCTATTTTTGCTGTGCTATGATGAGTATACAAATTAAAGATTCCTGATGTGTTAGTCACCATATGAAGTTTTGACCGAACACCAATTAATACGGGAGTCCTTGTTCATTCTATGGAGTGCGTGCCGGTTTTGTCCGGAAGCATGAAGTAGGAGGCGGGACACCCACCTGCCTAGAGCGGGATCAAAACCTCAGTAAAACGTGACGGCACGATTGGGATAAGAAAAAACGCATCGATACTAGATATCGATGCGTTTTCTCTCTATTAAATATACAAGTTACTATTTTGCAACTTGCTCTAAATTACCGTTCTTATCCATACGGAATTTTGGTAATCTGCGTGATTCCTCTTCATCAAATACGACCATTTTTCTAGCACGATCAACTATTTTCATAAACATTTGATAATCTTCTTTCATGTTATGAAGTTCACTTTCTAATTCTTTCACTTTTTTCTGCTCTCTATCTAGCTGTTCGGTTAGTAGTTGATTATCTTGTGATAGTTTTGCTATTTCAGCAAATGATTGCTGGGAAGATTGTTCATTTTGTTGTAGCTGTTGCAAATAATGGATGACTTCGTCTAGAGTAATACTTTTTTGATCCGATTTCTCTAGCATGGCAAAAACTTCTCTGTCGTAATTATCTTCCACCATCGTTTGTTGAAGAGCTGTTTGCCATAGGGAGGGCTCAGGTGATTCATTTGCCATCACTTTGCCTTGGTTCGCTAGGGCGCGCTTCCGCTCTTTTCTCTGTTTCTTAGCCAGTTCAATTGCTTGTTCATAATTTGCTCTAACTTCTGCATTCCAGCGAAAGCCACAGGCTGCTGAGGTGCGATTTAATTTATCTCCCACTTCATCGAATGCTTTTAACTGGGTACTTCCTTCCCGAATATGTCGTAAAACTGTTTCGGCTAATAATAGGTCATCTTCATGTGACCATGCGTCTTGGCGTACTTTTGCCATTTACATTCACTCCTTGTTTGGTAGCAATAGTTTGTCTATTAAATGATACATTCATAGATTTAGTTCAACTTATTTGCTATTTTGACCAAAACAAGGAAAAATTAAACATTAACCTTTAAGATTTTTATATATTTGTTTTAAATTCTTTTCAAATTTACCAGTCTCTTTAGGATGGAAATACTGTTTGTGTTTTAATTTATCTGGTAAATATTGTTGCTTTACCCAACCACTTTCATAGCTATGAGGATATTTGTATTCAACTCCTCTACCAAGTTTTGCTGCTCCTTTGTAATGCGCATCCTTCAAGTGGGCTGGAATATCCCCTGGATTACCTTTTCGAATATCCGAAATAGCGGCATCAAGTGCTTGATAGGCACTATTTGATTTTGGTGACAAGCACAGTTCGATGATAGCTACGGATAACGGAATGCGCGCTTCTGGAAACCCAACACGTTCTGCAGATTCTATGGCAGCAAGTGTACGAGGTCCAGCATGTGGATTAGCTAGTCCTATATCTTCATAAGCACAAACTAGCATTCTTCTTGCGATACTGTCTAGATCACCAGCTTCAATTAATCTAGCTAAATAGTGAAGTGCAGCATCTGTATCAGAGCCTCTTATAGACTTTTGGAAGGCAGATAGAACATCATAATGACCATCGCCATCTTTATCATATGTAAGACTCTTTTTTTGCATACTTGCTTCTGCACTTTGTAAATTGATTACAATTTCTCCGTTGTTATCTTTAGGTGTAGAATACGCTGCCAGCTCTAATCCGTTTAAGGCGGACCGGATATCTCCATTTGCAGATAAAGCAAAGTGTTCTAGCGCTTCATCCTCGATTACTAAAGAAAGCTTGCCTAATCCATTTTTATCGTCATGGATTGCCCGCTCCAACGCCTCGATAATTTCTTCTTTCTCTACTGGATGCAATTCAAATATATGGCATCTACTACGGATAGCAGGGTTAATGGCATGGTATGGATTACTCGTTGTACAACCGATAAGCGTAATTAAATTCGATTCAAGATGAGGTAATAAAAAGTCTTGTTTTGCTTTATCCAAACGATGTACCTCATCAAGTATTACAATAAGCTGGCCAGACATTTTAGCTTCCTCCACTGCAATCTCCATATCTTTCTTTTTATCGATTGCAGCATTTAATAGCTTATATCGTAATCCAAGGCTATTCGCTATACCTATCGCCATGGATGTTTTTCCCGTACCAGGGGGACCATATAACACCATCGAATATAGTCGTTCCGCCTCGACCATCCGACGAATCATTTGGCCTTTACCTACTAAATGCTCTTGACCAATTACGTCATCAATATGTTGAGGACGCATACGGAAAGCTAATGGTTGATTCACTATATCATCACCCTTTCTCCAATCAAACAATCGGCTTGACAAGTACCTGTCCGTTCATTAATATAGGCAGGTATGTAAAGAAAACACTTGATGTTTCCTATTCTTTCATAAGTATAACATTATGATATAATAGCTACTAACAAGATAGCTTTATTCCACTTACCAATCTTCCAATTGGTAAAAGATAAAGAGGATAACTTAGTCTGGAATGGAAAAAATGAGGTGTAATGATGAAAATTTCAACTAAAGGACGTTACGGACTTACAATTATGATTGAATTAGCTAAAAATCAAGGTAATGGTCCACTTTCGTTGAAAACAATTGCTAACGATAATAATCTATCTGAGCATTATTTAGAACAATTAGTGGCACCACTTAGAAATGCCGGTTTAGTTCAGAGTGTTCGGGGTGCGTACGGTGGATATAAATTAGCTAAAGAGCCAACTGAAATTACAGCAGGTGATGTAATTCGAATTTTAGAAGGTCCCATAACACCGGTTGAAGGAATCGAAAATGAAGAACCTGCAAAACAGGAGCTTTGGATCCGAATAAGAGATGCAGTGAAAGATGTTCTTGATACGACCACCTTACAAGATTTATCTAATTACGGGAAACAAACACCTGATCCATATATGTTTTATATTTAAATAGAATAAAGGATGAAATAAATTGAATGCTATCTATTTAGACCATGCGGCAACGACTCCCATTCATCCAGCAGTAGTGGAACGAATGACCGAAATACTCACATCCCATTATGGAAACCCTTCTAGCATCCATTCGTATGGCAGGAAGGCACGTCAACTTCTTGACCAGTCAAGAAGGGTATGTGCCGATTCAATTGGTGCAAATGAGAAGGAAATTATCTTTACGAGTGGTGGGACGGAAGCAGACAATCTTGCTATTTTAGGCACGGCATTTGCAAATAAGGAAAAAGGTAGACACATCATAACAACAAAGATAGAACATCATGCAACATTGCATACAGCACAATACTTGGAACGAAATGGTTACGAGGTTACCTATTTAGATGTTACAGAGAATGGCACGATCGACCTTGAAGAGTTAAAACGTAATCTATCAGATCAAACAATTTTGGTATCGATTATGATGGTAAATAACGAGACAGGAGTTATTCAACCAATGAAACAGATTGGGGAAATTCTTAGCAACCATGGCGCTTATTTTCATACGGATGCAGTACAAGGTTATGGCCTTCTAGAAATTGACGTGAATGAGTTGCAGGTTGATTTACTGTCTGTCTCTTCCCATAAAATTAACGGTCCTAAAGGTTTAGGATTTTTATATGCACGAGAAGATGTAGCAATACAGAGCCTCCAATTCGGGGGAGAGCAAGAAAGAAAACGACGGGCTGGTACAGAAAATGTAGCAGGAATTGTAGGATTTGAAACAGCGATACAGTTAGCTGATTCCGAACGAGCGGAAAAAATTAATCTGTATCAAAAGTTCCGAGCAATTTTCATCGACACACTAAAGGAACATCATATCGACTTTACGGTAAACGGGGATAAAGCTGAACGAGTGCCTAATATTATTAATCTTAGCTTTCCGAATATGAATGTTGAAAAGTTACTCACTAACTTTGATTTAAGTGGTGTAGCTGCTTCAAGTGGAAGTGCTTGTACGGCTGGTTCCGTTGAGCCATCTCATGTTTTAACAGCGATGTATGAGGCCGATCATCCGTGTACAACAAACTCCATTCGCTTTAGTTTTGGACTAGCAAATAACGAAGAAAATGTAAAAGAAGCAGCTGAACGTGTCGCTGCTATTATACAACGATTATCTAAATAACAAGGTGGTGAACAAAATGAATGAAAATAATAATATAAGAGTTGTGGTCGGAATGAGTGGAGGAGTTGATTCATCTGTCACAGCACTTTTACTAAAAGAGCAAGGATACGATGTTGTAGGTATCTTTATGAAAAACTGGGATGATACAGATGAGAATGGCTTTTGTACCGCTACAGAGGATTACGATGATGTCGTTCGAGTTTGCAATCAATTAGACATTCCATACTATGCGGTTAATTTTGAAAAGCAGTATTGGGATAAAGTCTTCACATATTTCTTGGAAGAATACAAAGCTGGTCGAACCCCTAACCCTGACGTCATGTGTAATAAAGAGATTAAATTTAAGGCCTTTTTAGACCACGCATTATCGTTAGGAGCAGATTACGTAGCGACTGGTCATTATGCTCAACTTCGTCGAACAGATGGTCGTGTTGAATTATTACGAGGGATAGATAATAACAAGGATCAAACGTATTTCTTGAATCAACTATCTAGTGACGTTTTAGAAAAAGTAATGTTTCCATTAGGTCACTTAGATAAATCAGAAGTTCGTAAAATTGCTCATGAACATGGCCTAGCGACTGCAAGTAAAAAAGATAGTACAGGAATATGTTTTATTGGTGAAAGAAATTTCAAAGAATTCCTAAGCGAGTACTTGCCAGCACAACCAGGGAAAATGAAAACATTAACTGGTGAAGTAAAAGGTGAGCACGATGGTCTCATGTACTATACAATAGGTCAACGACAAGGATTAGGAATCGGTGGTCCAGGTGGTCCATGGTTTGTTATCGGTAAAAATTTAGAAGAAAATACGCTTTATGTTGGTGCCGATTATCATAACGATGCACTGTATTCAGATTCCCTAGTAGCTACGGAGCTTAATTGGATTAATGATACGCCATCAGAACCAATAACGTGTACGGCAAAATTCCGTTATCGTCAAAATGATAGTAGTGTCACGGTGTATCCACAAGAAGACGGCACAGTAAAAGTGGTGTTTGCTGAAGCACAAAGAGCTATTACGCCAGGACAAGCAGTCGTCTTTTATGATGGAGATGTTTGTCTAGGTGGAGGAACAATTGATACTGTTATCAAAAACAACAAACCATTAGACTACGTAGGTTAAACAAAGGCGCGAAGAGCTCAACAACTCTTCGGCCTTTTCTTTATAAGTAAAATAGTCCTAACTGAGATTGTTTCCGTTTTTTTATCTAATTTATGATAACGTAAAGATGGTAAAATAGTATACGCAGAATTAGACATAAGCTACAATACATAAAGGGGGTATCGCAATATGGATAAAGGATTGGAATGGATTAAGCAAGGTAACTATGAAAAAGCGGCTAAATTTTATAACGAGGCCATTGAACAAGAACCAACGAATCCAATACATTATATTAATGCAGGAAATTTACTATTACATATGAAAGAATATACTGGTGCAGAGCAATCTTTTTTGCGTGCCATTACAATAGATAAAGAAGCAGCTACTGCTTACTATGGCTTAGGAAATGTCTATTTTGAAATGGACAAGCTCCACGAAGCACGTGAGCAATTTCAAACAGCTATAAAACTTGGTCTAGAGGAAGCGGATAGTTATTTTATGATCGGGTTGACATTTTTATATAATGATAAATATAAGTTAGCTCTTCCATATTTACAGAGAGCGGCCGAATTAGCGAAAGAAGATGTTTCCATACAGTTTCAATATGCCTTGGCGCTTGCTCAATCTGAACAACTGGATCAGGCAGAGGCAATTTTACAGAATGTCGTAGCACTTGATGAATCTCATAGTGATGCTTACTATAATCTAGCAGTTATAGAATTACATCGTGAAAATGTCCAGAAAGCATTATCTTTGTTCGAAAAAGCGTTAGAGATAGAGCCGCGTAATATATTAGCAGCAAATGGAAAGAAACAAATAGAAAAAATGCTTGCAGATAATGAATAAAGGGAGTCACTAGCAATGGAACAAAATTCGGAAGTGAATCAGAAAAATTTCATAAAAGGAGAAATGATTCATACGATCTTCGAAAACAAAGAAGAGCATTTTTCTATTGCTAAAATTAAGATTTTAGAAACAAATCTAGAGATTAAGGAAGACGAATTCGTTGTGAAAGGATACTTTAGAAGTCTGGACCCAGGAGAAACCTATGAATTTTATGGCTTCATTGTAGACCATCCGAGATTCGGAAAACAACTACAAGTAGAGAGTTATCAACGGTTTTTACCGCAATCAAAAGAAGGTATTATCGCTTACTTATCTAGTGATTTATTTCCAGGCATCGGTAAGAGAACAGCGGAGAAAATTGTGGATACGCTTGGCGAGACAGCTTTAAGTTCTATTATGGACAATCAAGCAGTTTTAGAAAAAGTACCCGGCATACCGAAAGATAAACAAAAGAAGATATATGAAATTCTTCATGAAAATCAAGGTTTTGAACGAATCGTTGTGGAACTTTCTAAGTTCGGATTTGGATTGAAAATTGCCCAGAAAATGTATACTGCGTTTAAAGAGAATACACTTGAACAGCTGCAAAAAGATCCTTATGCATTTGTCTTTGAAGTCGAAGGATTTGGGTTCCTACGTGCTGATCAGATTGCTCGCACAAATAACCTTCCAAATGACCATCCGGCCAGGTTAAAGGCTGCGTGTATCTATACATTACAAAATAACATTCAAAATGGTCATGTCTATCTCCCGTTAGAAAGACTTCTTGCTGAGATGGACCAGTTATTAGATGGAGAGCAATATTCCATTGATCCTGAAAAAATGTCTGAACAAATTATAGAATTAAACCGTGAAAAACGAATCCTTCTAGCTGAAGAAAAAGTCTATTTACCGTCGTTATATTATTCGGAAACGGGTTTTGCTTCACATATTAAACGAATTTGTGATAAAAAAGTTGAAAAAACCTTTACAGACGCTGAATTATTACGAATCGTAGGGGATATAGAAGAAGAAGAAGCTATTAGTTATGGGAAAGAACAATATGAAGCGATACAGACAGCACTCTTGGAAAAAATGTTTATTTTAACAGGGGGACCTGGTACAGGAAAAACTACAGTAATCAAAGGAATTTTAAATGCTTTTGGAAACATTCATGAATGTTCTCTTGATGAGGATGATTACAAAGATGACGAGGACTTTCCATTTGTGTTGACGGCACCAACAGGTAGAGCAGCTAAGAGAATGCAAGAGTCTACTGGTATAACAAGTGTCACAATCCATCGATTATTAGGCTGGGATGGCCATGAAACCTTTGAAAAGGATGAAAATAATCAGTTGCGTGGTAAATTAATTGTTATCGATGAATTCTCGATGGTTGATACGTGGCTAGCTTATCAGTTATTTAAAGCCATACCGAGTGACATGCAAGTACTAATCGTTGGAGACGAAGATCAATTACCATCTGTTGGCCCTGGTCAAGTACTATCCGATTTATTAAAAAGCAACGTAATCAAGTCGGTATCGTTGAACGAAGTGTATCGTCAGAAGGAAGGGTCAAAGATTATCCAGTTAGCACACGACATAAAACATGCTAAGTTGGAAAAAGAAACTCTCACAAAAGCGAATGATTTTAACTTTTTAAGTTGTCCAGATTATCAAGTTGTCGATGTTGTAAAAAAAATCGTACATAAAGCATATGAAAAAGGTGTGGATTTAAAGCAATTGCAGGTTCTCGCTCCAATGTATCGCTCACAAGCGGGTATTCATAAATTAAACGAGGAGCTTCAAGCGATTTTAAATCCACGTACTAAAGGGAAAAGAGAAATGAGATTCGGAGAAGTTGTCTACCGAACTGGAGACAAAGTCATTCAATTGGTCAATCAACCTGAAGATGGTGTTTACAATGGAGACATCGGCCAGGTTGTAGCGATTTTCGAAAAAGATGAAAATGTCGAACAAGAAGAGCAGTTAGTTGTAGAGTTTGAGGATCGCGAAGTTAAATATTTACGCGGTG
The DNA here is from genome assembly GCF_014206945.1 of Gracilibacillus halotolerans. GTDB lineage: Bacteria > Bacillota > Bacilli > Bacillales > Amphibacillaceae > Gracilibacillus > Gracilibacillus halotolerans. The sequence continues at coordinate 662,589 of NZ_JACHON010000001.1, read as the reverse complement.
ATCTAATTAACTTGATGCATGCTTATTGTACGTCCATTCATAAATCGCAAGGTAGTGAATTTCAAATTGTCATCATGCCGGTTATTAAAGGGTATTATCGAATGTTACGTAAAAATCTCTTATATACTGCGATAACTAGAGCGAAGCGTTCCCTTGTTATTTGTGGTGACAAGGAAGCTTTTATGCGTGGAATCAAAACAGAAGATACAAACAAGCGATTTACCGCACTAGTAGATTACTTAAATGAAGTCTTTCAGATAGAGACAAAACAACATACTGTAACACAAGACGAAACACCGACAGGTACTGCAGATGAAAGGTTACTGGCAGTTGAAATTGAACAAGAAGATTTTTCACCCTATGACTTTATGGAATAAACGATACGTAAAAGTAAACCTAGTTAAAGGAATGGTACATCCTTTACTAGGTTTTTTTATATTGAAAAAATCAGGTTCATTCAACAATACACTACCTCTACCTTACTATTACTCTAGATACTAGTTAACCTACAAAAATTATGAATAAAATGCACGGAAATTGGTTAGGATGATTAAAACCAAATTAAAAAAACTTACAAAGCGAGGGAGATAGAGTGATTTGTCCAAATTGTAGAGGAAAGGATATAGGTATCATAGGGCCAAATCAGTATTATTGTTGGAACTGTTTTATTGAGATGTCCATCCAGAATAATATGATTCACCTACATGAAGTCTCTTCCGATGGGTCATTAAGTTCACTCAATGATTTATTTTCGGAAGAGGAACGAAGAATGGAAGGATAATGGATGTCTAATAATCGAGTTATCCGTTGGCTACTTCGTTTGCTTCTTGTTTGTTTATCGGTGTTAGTTATTTATTTAATATATATTCTCTATCCGTTTTATAAAAATATCATTATAGTACTCGTTCAGATTAGTGCGCCATTTATTATAGCTGGGCTGATTGCTTATTTGTTACACCCATTGGTTGAAGAAATATCAAAAAGAAATATTCCAAGGACTTTTTCGATTCTTATAATCTATCTAATTTTTTTCTCGGCCATTGGGTTGGCCATTTATTATTCATTTCCAAAACTCGTTTCTCAATTAAAAGAATTACAAAGTAATTTTCCCGATTTTATTCGGTCGTATCGACTCTTAGTGTATGATTTATATGAGAGCACTTCGTTTTTACCTGAGGGGTTTCATAATCAATTAGATGTAATGTTTAATGAAATAGAGGGAGCGATTAGCAATCTCTTTTCGAATATGTTACGGCGAGTCTCTGTTCTTGTGAATGTCGCTGTAATGATCGCTGTAATCCCGATTCTCGCCTTTTACTTTTTGAAAGATTATAAGACCTTGCAAAAAAGTATCATTGCTATAATCCCAACTAAATTTCAAACAGTTACTAGACAAATAGGTAGAGGGCTCGAAGACAAATTAGGTAGATATATCCGAGGACAGATTTTAGTCTGTTTTCTTGTCGGTGTTATCAGCTACTTACTTTTAAAATGGATTGGTATAAGTTATCCACTAGTTCTTGCTTCGATTATGGGTTTTACGAATTTTATACCTTATTTTGGTCCGATTATAGGCGCAATTCCCGCTGTGTTAATTGCTTTTACGATATCTACAAAGATGGTATTCTTTGTCATATTATCTGTTTTTATCGTGCAAATAATAGAGGGGAATCTTTTGTCTCCCTTTATTGTTGGTAATAGTGTACGCATTCATCCAGTCTATATTATATTTACGTTATTTCTTGCAGCTGAAATAGGAGGGATTATTGCGATGATATTTGCCATTCCGATATTAGTAATTGGTAGAGTGGCCATCCCTCTCCTTAGAAGTCAAATGAAACTGCGTAAACAAGAAGAGTAAGTTCTCGGATGAATATGGAGAGGTGTTTATTGACAGAATGAATAATGTTCACTACAATATGAGCATATATTAAAAACGTAGAAGAACCCGAGTACATAAAAATCATTTTTTAGAGAAGAGTTTCCTTAGGCTGAAAGAAATTCTAAATGCTCTTTTTATGGAAGCTAGTTCAGAGTGCAGAAAACCCTGCCGTCTTATCCACGTTACGGATTGAAAGGTGACAGCTTGGATTTATAAATAGAGCTGTAATTAGGGTGGTACCGCGGAGTCAGACTCTCGTCCCTTGCATTGATGCAGGAGATGGGAGTTTTTTGTGTTGAACGAAAATTAGTAGCCGTATGGTATTTATCCTATTGGACGACTTGATATAAATATACATTGGAGGTCAAAGAGATGAAAAAGTTAACATCTGGACAAATAAGACAAATGTTTTTAGATTTCTTCGAAGAAAAAGGACATAAGGTAGAGCCGAGTGTTTCCCTTGTACCAAAAGATGATCCAACCTTATTGTGGATAAATAGTGGAGTTGCAACTTTAAAAAAATACTTTGATGGTAGGGTAGAGCCTGAAAATCCACGAATTACAAATGCACAGAAATCAATTCGAACGAATGATATTACCAACGTAGGATACACAGCAAGACACCATACTTTTTTTGAGATGCTAGGCAACTTTTCTGTAGGTAACTATTTTAAAGAGGAAGCGATAGAATTTGCTTGGGAGTTTTTAACAAGTAAAAAGTGGCTTAGCTTTGATCCGGAAAAACTTTCTGTTACCGTACACCCAGAAGATGAGGAAGCTTATAACTATTGGGTTGATAAAATTGGGTTACCGGAAGAACGAATTATACGATTAGAAGAGAACTTTTGGGATATTGGCGTCGGGCCAAGTGGACCAAACACAGAAATCTTTTACGATCGTGGAGAAGAATATGGAAGTGATCCGAATGATCCAGAGCTATACCCTGGTGGTGAAAATGAACGTTATTTAGAGATTTGGAATCTTGTATTTTCACAATTTAACCATAATCCAGATGATACGTATACACCATTACCAAAAAAGAATATTGATACCGGAATGGGATTAGAACGACTAGTTAGCGTGATTCAAAATACGAAAACGAACTTTGAAACAGATTTATTTTTGCCTATTATTAAACATACCGAACAGTTCGCAAATACGGAATATGGTAAAAATGAAGAGACAGACGTAGCATTTAAGGTAATCGCGGACCACGTGCGTACTGTAACATTTGCAGTAGGTGATGGTGCATTACCGTCGAATGAAGGTCGTGGTTACGTATTACGTCGATTACTCCGTCGTGCCGTTCGATATGCAAAACAAATCGGCATTGAAAAACCATTTATGTACCAGCTAGTACCAACAGTTGGTGATATTATGGAGTCCTATTATCCTGAGGTAAAAAGTAAAACAGATTACATTCAAAATGTGATAAAAACGGAAGAACAGCGATTCCATGAAACATTACAAGATGGTCTCCATATTTTACAATCGATTATGGAAAAAGAAAAAGCAGAAGGTAGAAGTATATTCCCAGGAGAAGAAGTATTCCGTTTATATGATACGTATGGATTTCCGAAAGAGCTTACCGAAGAATATGTTGCGGAAGAAGGATTTACGATTGATGAAGTTGGTTTCGAAAAGGAAATGGAAAAGCAACGTGAAAGAGCTCGTAACGCTCGTCAAAAGACAGATTCTATGCAAATACAAGACGAAGTGTTTGCTAGTTTAGACATAAAAAGCGAATTTATCGGCTATGATGAGTTGATTTCAACTACCACTATACAAGAAATCATTGTTGATAAGCAAAAAGTTGATCAAGTTTCTGCAGGTGATGAGGCATTAGTAATTTTAGCAGCGACACCATTCTATGCGGAGTCAGGTGGACAAATTGCTGATAAAGGTACAATTAAATTTGATGGAGGAGAAGCGGAAGTACTTGATGTACAAAAAGCTCCAAAGGGTCAACATTTACAAAGAATATATGTGAAAGAAGGCACGTTAACAAAAGGTCAAGAAATCCGTGCAGAGGTAGATAGCAATTCTCGCCAATTTATTATAAAAAATCATACAGCTACTCACTTACTACATCAGGCGTTAAAAGATGTGTTAGGAGATCATGTTAATCAAGCTGGATCGCTTGTAGCAAGTGAACGTTTACGATTTGATTTTTCACACTTTGGTGCTGTTACAGAGGAAGAGCTAAAGAGAATAGAGGGAATTGTCAATGAAAAAATATGGGCATCGATTCCTCTAAATATTAGTAATAAGCCGATTAACGAAGCGAAAGAAATGGGTGCAATGGCGCTATTTGGTGAAAAATATGGTGATGTTGTTAGAGTAGTAGAGATTGGTGACTATAGTATAGAACTTTGTGGTGGTTGTCATGTGCGAAATAGTGCAGAGATTGGTCTATTTAAGATTGTGTCTGAATCTGGAATTGGAGCGGGTACTCGTAGGATAGAAGCCGTTACTTCTAAAGGTGCCTACCAATATATAAATAACAAAGAAGAAATACTTCAAACAACTGCACAGGCACTTAAAGCAAAAGAAGAACAAGTACCTGACAAAGTAGATCAGCTTTTTAAAGAAATAAAAGAAGAAAAAAGGGTAATCGAATCTCTTCGTAGTAAGTTAGCACAGTTAGAGTCGGTATCCATTCTTGAAGAGGTACAAGATGTTAATGGTGTGTCATTATTAGCTAAAAAAGTCGATGTTTCGGATATGAATCAGCTTCGACAAATGGTAGATGATATGAAACAAAAATTAAAATCAGGTATTATTTTGCTAGCAAGTGTAAATAATGACAAAGTACAATTATCTGCTGGGGTAACGAAAGATTTAATGGAGCAGGGGTATCATGCTGGTAATCTAATTAAACAAGCTGCAACTATATGCGGTGGTGGCGGTGGCGGTCGTCCAGATATGGCACAAGCAGGCGGTAAAGACGCGTCGAAACTTCCAGAAGCATTAGCGTTCGCAGAAGAATATGTGAAAAAAGTACGTTAATCTTGGAGATTTTTGTGTAATGACGATATAATAAATATATATTTTTAATAGGCTAGTTAAGGGGGTGCTCCCATGGACGGTATGGATAAAACAATGAAATTTAATTTTTCTGAAGAATCAATGCAACAAGATATTGGAGAAGTATTGTTACTAGTTCATGATGCATTAGAAGAGAAAGGGTACCATCCGATTAATCAAATCGTCGGTTATTTATTATCTGGAGACCCAGCATATATCCCTCGCCATCAAGATGCGCGAAATATGTTAAGGAGAATTGAGCGCGACGAAATAATTGAAGAGTTAGTGAAACACTATATTCGCGCAAAAAAAGAAAAATGAGAAAAGTTTTAGGTTTAGATGTCGGTTCAAAAACGATAGGCATAGCAATTAGTGATTCTTTTGGTTGGACTGCACAAGGTTTGACTACAATCTATTGGGAAGAACCTAATTATGATTTGGTGGAAACAGCACTTAAAAAGCTTATAGAAGAACATGAAATAGAGAAGGTTGTTGTTGGCTTACCGAAGAACATGAATGGAACAATTGGACCAAGAGGAGAGGCGTCACAAGATTTCGCCTCTTTCTTGGAAAATAAGCTACAGGTTGAGACAATCCTTTGGGATGAACGTCTCACTACAATGGCGGCAGAAAAAGTCCTTCTTGAAGCAGATGTTAGTCGAGCAAAAAGAAAAAAGGTAATCGATAAAATGGCAGCAGCAATGATCTTACAAGGTTATCTAGATAGCAAATCATAGGAGGTTAATCATGGCATTAGAAGATAAAGAACGAATTATTATCCCGGATGAGCACGGAGTAGAACATTTATTTGAGGTGTTGTTTACATTTGATGTTGATGCAACAGGACATTCGTACGTAGCAGTCGTACCATCTGAAACACAAGAGGATGAAGAAGTGGAAGTATTTGCTTTCCGCTATGAAGAAAAAGAAAATGAAGATGATTTAACTTTATTCCAAATCGAATCAGATGACGAATGGGATATGGTTGAGGAAGTACTGAATACGATTGTAGATGAAGAAGAGTTAAATGATTAAACTGGCTTAAGTAAAGCCGGTTTTTTCTTCATATAAGCTAGTATGTTTTTTACAGTAAATTAGATAATCGTAGACAAATTCCCCCCTCTTTGCACAATATTTTTTTTATAGTATAATAAATCGGGTGAGAGGGGGAAATGCCTCGTGACAGATAACGAAAATAATCAATCTAAATTTGAAAAATGGAAAAAGAAATATAATGAAAATGCAACAAGCTATGGAAAAGACATGAGTATCGCTAGAAAGATTATCACATTGGTTGTAATCGTACTACTTGTTGTAATTGGTGTTGGTGGTTTCTCGGCTTATCAATTTATAAGTAAAGGTTTATCACCGGTCGATCCAAATAATGAAGAGACGATTCAAGTAACGATACCACTCGGTTCCTCGTCGTCTGACATAGCAAGAATTTTAGAAGAAAATGGCGTAATTGCAAATGATTTGCTTTATCGGTTTTATGTCAAATTTAACAATGCTTCTAATTTTCAAGCAGGAGACTATGAGTTATCACCATCGATGACATTAGCTGAAATAACAGATGAATTGGAAACTGGTTCAATTAGAGCAGAGCCAGTGTTCCGGGTAACGGTACCAGAAGGAAGAAATATTGAAGAGATTGCGAGTATTTATGCGGAAAATAATGTGATTGAAAAAGAAGCGTTTCTAGAAAAAATGCAAGATAACGAATTTATCAAGACGATGATGGAAAAATATCCTTCATTACTGACGGAGGAAATTTTACATGAGGACATTAGGTATCCGTTAGAGGGCTATCTCTTCGCAGCAACTTATGAATTTTACACGGACGAGCCTACAATTGAAGAAGTGATTGATCAAATGCTACAGAAAACGCACACGGTGCTTACTGCTCATACGGACGATATTGAGGGCAAAGAAGAATTTTCACTTCATGAAATTATTACGTTTGCTTCGTTAGTTGAAGAAGAAGCATCATCTGCAGAGGATCGAAAAATGATTTCGAGTGTTTTCTATAATCGGATGGATACTGGGATGAGACTACAAACGGATCCTACGGTTATTTATGCATATGGGGAACACATACCTAGATTAACCTATAGTCACTATGAGATTGAATCACCTTATAATACGTATCATGTAGATGGATTACCCGTAGGCCCTATATCAAACTTCGGAGAAAGTTCATTAACAGCAGTATTTGAGCCAGAAGAGACAGATTACTTGTTCTTCTTAGCAGATTCAGAAGGAAATGTTTATTACTCTCGTACATTAAAAGAACATCAAGCGTATGAAGAACAATATATTCATAATCGAGATTAAGAATTTATAGCAGGGTTATATCACCCTGCTTATTTCCTTCATTAATTACTTTAAAATAACGTTCAGATAAATAGTTAACATTTGTATTAGGCAACCGATAATGAAAGGTGAAGACTATGATAGACATAGAGCTTAAAGCGTATTTAGAGGAGCTAGAAAATCAACAAGAGGTTCCCGAATGGATAACTGATATGGAGACGTATGCGAAAGAGAATCGTATACCAATTATGGAGCCATTAGGAATTGCGTTCTTAAAGCAGTTAATCATGTTAAGAAGACCAAAGAATATACTAGAGATTGGTACTGCTATCGGATATTCGGCTCTACAAATGTTAGAAGGATTTCCTGACGCGCACATTGTAACATTGGAACGAAATCCCCAAATGGTTACCCAAGCAACTCAAAATATACGTAATCGACAGAAATGTTATTCGATTAAGATAATAGAGGGGGATGCATTAGAGTCAGTGGAAGAAGCTGAGCACTTTGCGCCTTATGACCTTATTTTCATTGATGCTGCGAAGGGGCAATATAAACGTTTTTTTGAATTGTACGAAAGACTTTTATCCAAGAATGGGGTTATTGTGACCGATAACGTTTTATTTAAAGGATATGTATCAGAACTTGAAGAGGCGCCAAAAAGATTAAGAAGTATGGTTGAAAAAATTAACGATTATAACGAATGGTTAATCCAACGGAAAGATTTTGATACGCACATATATCCAATAGGTGATGGGGTCGCTATCAGCATAAGGAAATAAGTCGAATAATAAGTGTGGAATGTAAAGGGATTGTAAAAATACTATTGAAAATTAGGAAGAAATCTGCCATAGTAATGGTTAGTATATTATGTTATGCGTTTTCATAAAATGAATAACATTAAAAATAGAATGTTGATTGGAAGAAGGAGTGTTAGTCATGGCTGAGGAAAAAAGTTTTTATATGACAGAAGAAGGTAAACAGAAACTTGAAAATGAATTAAATACATTAATTACTGAAAAAAGGCCAGAAGTGGTTGAAAGGATAAAAATAGCTAGAAGTTTTGGAGACTTATCTGAGAACTCTGAGTATGATGCTGCTAAAGACGAGCAAGCATTTGTGGAGTCGAGAATAGCACAAATCGAGAACATGATACGTAATGCAGTAATCATCGAAAATGATGCTTCTGATCCTGATATTGTTAGTTTAGGAAAGACCGTTACATTTGTTGAGCTACCAGATGGTGAAGAGGAAAGCTATACCATCGTTGGAAGCGCGGAAGCAGATCCATTTGAAGGGAAAATTTCAAATGATTCTCCTATCGCAAAGAGCTTGTTAGGAAACCGTATCGGAGATGAGGTTGCAGTCTCCACACCTGCTGGTGATATGAACGTAAAAATTGTAGGCATTGAATAAGAAGAGAGAGGTGTTCTGTTTTGTAAAATAGAACACCTCTCTTTCAGTTTGAAATTGGATTAGGCTGTGCAAATAATTTGATGTATGTTGTGTATCAATCGAAACTGCACTCGCCATGTTTTCACAGACTGTTTGAGGCCTATGTGAGTTCCAATCATATGAAGGTCAAGAAATTTTAATTAGTACGTAGTTTTTCATTCCTTTCTATTAGGTAATTAGGTATTAATATCTGTTGTATGAAGCTTTCTTTGTCGGTGTCTATAATGAATTGGAATAAGACATTCTCTGGAACAGAGTAAAACTGTAATACTGTTTGATCTAGACAATGAATAAATAAATCCTTCGACTCCTTATCATAGCTGACTGTTTCAAAGGAGTCTATTTTCCATAACTGCCGATTAAATGTGGTAGTTAATAGCATGTAGACACCCCTTACAAAAAATAATAGTGATATTAATCCCCCTGTTTCACTATCTTATTCGATAAATATGATGAATCTCCTTCTCATATGACAAAACTAGTCATTAATTCTTATTTTTCTCATTAAGAAATTATTTTTTCATAATAGAAGAGAAAATCACATATGATTGATTGGTGTAAGAATCCAATTTCTAGTATAATAAATCACAAAAGCTTCCATTATTCAGAGGAGGGAGAGAACGTGCAGGAGGATAATAGTTATAGCTCAAGAAAAAGACGCTATGAAAAACGTAGAGTAAATACCAAAATGATTAACTGGCTTGCTGTCGTTGGAGTAGTATTACTCTTATCGATAATATCTCTTTCTATTTTTGGTCAGAATGACGATTCTGAAAAAGCAGCAGTAGATAACGAAAAAGAAGAAACAGAAACACCAAATGAATTAGAAGAGGAAGAAACAATAGGAGAAGAAAATAATGAAAATCTAGACATTCCTATTGTGATTGAGGAAGTGGAAGACGAATCTGGTGAAGCTGAAAATACCTCAGATGCAGAACAGGCCATCTCATATATAGAAACCGGAGACTCGAATGTCAAATCAGCATATGAAGGTAATTGGCAACCAGTCGGTACAGAACAAACTGGTCCACATACGATACAATTCGATGATGGGTCAATAGATAGGAAAGAGATGGCATTAGCTGCAGAGTATGCAACACAAGTACCTGTTGAAGAACAAATTACTTGGTGGGTAGGTAGAGCTGGTGATGCACAAGTAGAAATGACTATCTCACCTAATTCGAATCAAGATGAGCTATACCGAGTTCATTTACAGTGGATTGATAACGAAGGATGGCAGCCAACATTAGTCGAAGAGTTAATTGAAAATGATACACCATCCGCACAACGTGAAAATGAGAACGCTGAAGCGGAGAACATAGAAGGATAAAAATTACTCAAATTGTTAAGATAGAACATAGGGGGCAAATCTAATTATGATCGCAATTATTGGAGCAATGGACGAAGAGGTAGAATTACTAAAATCAAAAATGACGATTTCAAAGGAAGAAAAAGTAGCAAACAGTAACTTTTATGTTGGTACGTTGGAAGGTAAAGAAGTAGTGCTTTTACAGTCCGGTATTGGCAAAGTAAATGCAGCTATGTCAACGACGATTATGTTTGAAAAATATCAACCGGATTATGTTATTAATACTGGATCATCAGGCGGATACCACTCAGATTTAGAAGTAGGTGATATTGTTATTTCAGATTATGTAGTACATCATGATGTAGATGTGACTGCATTTAAATATGAGTATGGACAAGTACCTGGTATGCCTCCGAAGTTTGAAGCCGACGAATTACTTATTACACGAACAATGGAGGCAGCTGCCAAAGTTGAGGGTATACAAGTTATGAAAGGATTAATTAGTACTGGTGATACGTTTATGGAGGATCCTGAGCGAGTGCAATTTGTTCGAGAAACGTTTCCAGATGTAATTGCTGCAGAGATGGAGGCAGCTGCAATTGCTCAAGTTTGTTATCAATATAATAAACCTTTCGTAGTAATTCGTGCGTTGTCTGATATTGCTGGCAAAAAATCATCCGTATCCTTTGATGCGTTTCTAAAAAAAGCAGCAGAAAATGCTTCTATACTTATTATGGATGTTATTAAAAAGCTTTAATAAGATAAATCCTGAGAACTTCTTTTTCTCAGGATTATTTTATTTCATTTCGGTAATACTCATGGAATACTTTCATAAGGGCACGTTTCTCAATTCGAGACACATAGCTTCTTGAAATATTGAGTTTTTCAGCAATCTCTCGTTGGGTTAGCTCTCTCTTTTTACCTAAACCAAAGCGACAGATGATAACTTCCTTCTCACGCTCATCTAAGATGGTTAAGTATTGTTGGATCTTCTTTAACTCCATATGTGTTTGAATTGCATCAATAAAGTCAGAATTTGTCGCTTCCAAAATATCTATTAGACTAATTTCATTACCTTCTTTATCTTGCCCAATTGGCTCTTGTAAGGAAACATCTTTTTTTGTTTTCTTCATCGCTCTTAAGTGCATTAATATTTCATTTTCTATACATCTAGCTGCATACGTCGCTAATTTCGTTCCTTTGTCTGGAGAAAAGCTCTCAATTCCTTTAATTAATCCAATTGTACCTATAGAAATTAAATCTTCTGACTCTTCACCAGTGTTTTCGAATTTTTTTACTATGTGGGCTACGAGTCTTAAATTATGTTCAATTAATTTATTTCTGGCTTCTGAATCTCCTTCTTGCATTCGTTTTAACATCTTTTTTTCTTCTGCTGATGATAAAGGTTGAGGAAAGGTGTTGTTTTTTACATAGGCAACGAAGAATAACGCTTCCTTAAATAATGCTATTAATCCAACTAATATCGACAAATGAACACCTCCATGAAATAGGTATCTGCCCGTATATACTATCCTATGAGCATGGTTTGTACATTGTGCCTATTTATATGAAAGGTTCATGATTTAAAATGAATGATGCCATTATTAAGCTTAATTTTCCTATACTTTGAGGTTTTTATCGATATAAAAAAGATACTAATCCCTAACTGAGATTAGCATCTTTTTCTCTGTCTAACTTTATTTTTGATTATTTTTTTCCTTTGCTTCAGCAAAAGCATCCCTGCTGTTGTCATCTTTTGCCCAAGGTTTTATACCGATGTGGTGTGCTGCTCTACCAAGCATATGAGCTGATATTGGTGCAGTTAACATAATGAAGATTATTCCTAGAATAAGCTTTCCACTTATGATACCATGCTCAATATAAAGGAAGAGAAAGGCACCAATCAATGTAGAAGAGATTCCTAGGGTTGCAGCCTTAGTAGATGCATGAAGTCGCGTGTAAACGTCAGGAAAACGTAAAATACCAATGGAAGCAGAGAGTATAAAAAACGTACCGAATACTAAAAAGAGAATGATAATCCATTGAACAATGCTTTCAATCGTCGTTTCCATCAATAATTACGCCCTTCTCTAAATATTTTGCTAGTGCTAACGTTCCAATGAACAGTAAAATACCAATTAATAAGATTACATCGTTAAGTTTCGTTGTTACTAAGATGATAGCTATGAATCCTGCAATCGCCATTAGATTGAGACCAAGAGCGTCTAGTGCTACCGCCCTGTCAGGATTAGTTGGCCCTTTAATTACTTGAATCAGTAAGAGGGTAATAGAGATGGCAACTACGATAGTACATCCGATAGCAGTGTACTGAATGATTTCACTCATCTCGTCACCTCCATAATTGCTTTTTCGAAGGAATCCTTAATGGATTCAATTTCCTTTTTATCGTCCTGTAAATCCATAGCATGTATATAAACTAGAGAGTTGTCATCAGAAATCGCTACAGATAGTGTACCAGGCGTAAGTGAAATTAACGATGTTAGAATCGCTATTTCCCAGTTGGTCTTTAAATCGATAGGTAATGCAAAAATTCCTGGGTTATACGTCCTTTTAGGTTGATAGACAAGTTTTACGATAGATACGTTTGATTTAATTAACTCTTTAATAAATAAAAGAATCAGACTAACGAACTTCCAAACACGGTATAAATAAAACCTACTAGGTATAAATCTTCTTAGTAAGAATAGTAGGAATGCACCTATAATGAAACCTGTTAGAAAACTAGGGAATTGGTAGGATTCAGTAAGGAACATCCACATAAATGCGATAATTAAATTTAAGGTTATTTGAAGTGACATTATCCATTACTCCTTTAATACAGAATCGATATAAATACTCGGATCCATCAGATATTCACCAATAGATATAAAATCTGGGAATACCCATTCTGCTCCTATTCCGAGAAAGATAATAAACACAAGGAGAAAAGCAATTGGATAACTAAAGGCCCTTGCTGTTTTCTTATCGGCTTGAATTGATGAATCTTTTTCTCCCCAAAAACCTCTTACAAAGATACGAAGCACTGAAAGTAGCATTAGTAAGCTAACTCCTAAGCCAATCAGAGCGAGTATCACTTCTCCTGCTTCAAAGGTTCCTTGTAGTAAGACAAGTTTACCAATAAACCCTCCAAATGGTGGAATACCTGCTAAAGCTAAAGTAGCAATTAATAGCATCCATCCAAGGAAAGGGTAGTGATGGATCATTCCGCGAATCTTCCGTAGATCACTCGTTCCAGCTAAATATGCAATCGCACCTACTAGTAAAAAGAGAATCGCTTTTAGTAACATATCGTTTACTAAGTAATAGATAGAACCACTAAATCCTGTACTGTTATATGCACTAACGCCCATTAATATAAAACCAATTGAAGGGATAACATTGTATGCGATGATGAGTTTAATATTCTGTGTTGAAAGAGCTCCGATAGCCCCGAATAATAGAGTAAGAGCCGCTATCCAAACGAATAATTGGTGTGTAATCTCTGTTTCATGAACGAAGATTAACGAAAATACTCGAATAATGCAATAAATCCCAACCTTGGTTAACAATGCACCGAATAAAGCCGAAATCACAGGGTTTGGAACAATATACGGTTTTGGTAGCCAATAATACAATGGAAATAGGGCAGCCTTCGTACCAAAAATGAAGAACAATAGAATCCCTATAGCCGTTAATACTCCAGTTTGCTCCGATTCAGCAACACGTTCCGCGATTTGTGCCATATTTACTGTTCCGACCACAGAATAAAGAAATGCTACAGTAGTTACAAATAATACGGAAGAGAATACGTTAATTAGTACATATTTTAAGGACTCTCTTAATTGTACTTTATCTCCACCTAGTGTAATTAATGCATAAGATGCCATAAGGAGCACTTCAAAGAATACAAATAAGTTAAACAGATCTCCTGTTAAAAAAGCACCTGATACACCTGAAATTAACAGGAAAAAGAATGTATAAAAATAGAATTTTTCTTGACGATCAGGAATGGATCTACTTGCAGCAAATACACATGCAAGAGCAACAATGTTCGTCGTTAAAGCAAGTATAATGGATAAAGAATCTGCTACAATGACAATCCCATAAGGTGCTACCCAATCTCCAGATTCAAGGACAATGGTACCATTATCCAGAACATACCATGTAATAAACGCAATTATAACGGTCTGAACAATCATCCATATTTGTGAAACAAGTCTTACCGCTTTTAACTTTTTTGGAAAAAAAGCTACCAGAACAGCGGCGACAAGTGGCAAAAGTATCGGCAATATTGCTAAATTGCTACTCATTTTCGTTACCCCTCAATTTCTCCATATTATCTGTTCCATTTTCTTTCGACGCTCGATACGCTAATACTAATAATAAGCTTGTGATACCAAAACTGATAACAATGGATGTGAGTATTAAAGCCTGTGGCAATGGATCAGAATAATTCTCAATCCCATCTTGTAATACTGGGGGAGCTCCACGCTTTAACTCTCCCATCGTTAATATAAATAAGTGAGCTCCATGTGAAATAAGAGTCGCACCTACAATAATTCGTAAAAGTTGCTTTTGAAGCAGATTATAGACCCCTGCTGTAAACAAGATTCCGGCAAGGACAGTCATTATTATCTCCATGTTTCTATTCTGCTCCTTTCTTGCTACGTAACTTAATTAATCCAAATATACCTAATGCGGCCAATCCTAACACAACTACTTCAAATAGCGTATCAATCCCACGCATATCCACTAAAATAACGTTGACTATGTTAGTTCCACCACCTAATGAATACGATGTTTCAACAAAATAGTCCGATATTTTATCGAATAACTTTGTGCTGTGAGCAGACAAGCCAATTATTGTAATTAAAGCCCCAAAACCAATCGAAATGACTAAATTGATCGAGCGACTAAACACACCCTCTGTTCTTTTACGTAAGTTAGGTAAATGATAGAAACATAAAAGGAAAAGAGCCATCGAAATAGTTTCTACAACCAGTTGTGTTAGTGCTAAATCTGGTGCACGGTATAGAATGAATAATAGTGCTAATCCATAGCCTACTACTCCAAGAGTTAGAATGGTAGCTATTTTATTATGAGTAAATATCGTAGCAATCGCAGCAATTGCAATTACAGCACCGATGATCACTTCATGTGTTGTAATCTCAGAAGTATTTGAGAAATTGATGTTGATTCCATCTGTCATCAATAAAATCGGAAAAGTAATCAGAACAATAGCACCTAAAATATAAAGCATATAATGGCGCAATGAGCCACTCATATAGCTTTTCGTTACTTTAGCTGAGAACTTCTCGGATTGATCCATAAGAAAATCATACACTTTATGCAAACTCAATTTACCTGGAAGATATTGATAAATCGCAACCCAATATTTTTTGAAATAAAATAATACAAACCCAACTCCAACTACGATTAGAGACATATAAAATGCAGGAACTAATCCATGCCAGAAGTAAATGTCCATTTCAATCGGAGCACCATATACAGCTTCAGCAACATGCGCAAGAAGAGGTGCATTTACTAAATTAGGCACTAAACCAATTAGGATTACCCCTAGAATTAATATGATAGGGGAGAGTAACATACCAATCGGTGCTTCATGAGGCTTTTTAGGTAACTGATCTAAATTTTTCTTGCCTGTAAATGTACCAAATACAAGGTACATAGAGTAAATAAATGTGAAAATACTACCGAATACAGCTAAATAAGGAATAGCTGCTGCTAAGAATTGCGCCGCACTAGATGTAAAACGATCTAGCTCAAGTGTAGCTTCAAAAAATAGTTCCTTACTATAAAAGCCGTTTAAGAAAGGTAAAGGAAAACCTGCCATCGAGAATGTTCCAAAAAACGCTAATGTAGCGGAGATAGGCATAAGTGTTACTAAACCACCTAATTTACGAATATCTCTCGTACCAGTCTCGTGGTCTACAATCCCAGCTATCATAAATAAACTACCTTTGAATGTAGCATGGTTAAGGATATGGAATACCGCAGCAAAGATCGCTACTTCAGTACCAAATCCTAGCATAGCCATTATCATACCAAGTTGACTAATGGTTGAAAAAGCGAGAATTCCTTTTAAGTCTGTTTGGCGTACAGCCATGTAGGAAGCCCATATTAGCGTTACTATTCCAATCCCACTTACAAGTAAGAAGAACCATTCATCTGCCGAGAAGATAGGTGTAAAACGTGCTACAAGGAAAATCCCTGCCTTTACCATCGTAGCAGAGTGTAAGTAAGCACTCACCGGTGTGGGAGCTTCCATTGCATCGGGAAGCCAAATATGAAACGGAAACTGAGCCGATTTAGTAAATGCTCCAAGTAAAATAAGCGCTAAAATCAGATAGAAGTACTCACTTTGTAAAATAATATCTGTCATTCCTAATATCGCTTGTATGCTTGTTGTACCAGTTATCAGATATAAAAGAATAAAACCACCTAGCATACTTAGTCCACCAAAAACCGTAATCATCATGGATTTTTGAGCACCATATCGAGAACGTTCTCTGGAATTCCAATATCCAATCAATAGAAAGGATGAAATAGATGTTAATTCCCAAAAGGAATAAAGGACAAATAAGTTATCGGATAAGACAACGCCTAACATTGCTGTCATGAAAATTAGCAAATAAACGTAGAACTGATCCAATCGTTCAGAAGTGTGTAAATAGAAGATTGAATATAATGTAACGAGCGTTCCAATCCCACTAATAAGTAGTACAAAAAGTAAACTTAATCCATCTAAATAAAAGTCAAAATTAATATTTAACGACGGGATCCAATTGTATTGGCCGATTGTCGGTTCGAAATTCACCCCAATAAACCGAACATAATAAATAAAAACAGCAAGGGGTGCTATCATTACAAACCAGCCAGTATGTATTTTTTCTTTGTATTTACTTATGAATGGTATCAAAATAGCCAATAATACTGGCAGGAATACAGTAAACAGCATGAATTTTTTTCCTCCTTAAACAAAATAAAAAGAACAATTAGTTATATTCTAATCTAAAAAAGTGAATTAATACAAGAGACGAAATCTGAATAATTTATGAATCAAGCGGGTTTGATGTATCTCTTCCTATATATAAATACTCCAAACTTTTTTATTTTAACTTATCTATATATGATGGAGTTTCTGTTATATTTTGTATCCAAAAATTAAAAAGCATGTAAAAATAAAAAAACAGAGTACTCGGTCAATTCGGACCTTAGTATCTCTGTGAACCCATTTTCTAATTTATTGTATATAGTCTGTAAGGGACCGGCGCTTCATTTCTTCCTCCATTAGTTGAATGAATTCATAGCTTAACTGAAGCTCGGTTGCTTTTCTATAGGATTCAATTAGTAACTCGTCAGATAATTTATCCACTGCTTGTCCCCTCCAATAACGAGTATAAATGAAGTTTGTTTTTATATAAGCTGTTATAGTAAATGTAGCATGAAATCGCTGTTTGAACAATAGTTAACTTATCTACAACAACCTGTTTATAACTTGTGTATAAACGTTTTTGTATATGATTAAACATAATGAAAATAAGGCTTTTTATTGTGTACAATGTTATCCACAGAAAGAAAAATGTCGTAATTTGTTGTACGATTGTACGAATAAATAGTAAACAATGTCTTCAACATGAAGCCATAAAAGCGTCTGTAAGAAGTGAAGCTTCATGGTTATTTTATGTCGAAGCAATTTCATGTAATTTATCTTTTCATTTTAGATTACTATTTCTTTTTTACATTATTTCCTTAAATTTTTGAACATTGAGAGGAAATTGTATAAGATAAGATAGGAGATAAATAATGGAAGTTTTCTTAGGAGTGGACGAGTTTGTTAAAAAAATTTTTACCGGACGAGCATGTAGAGCGTATTTTGGATATAACTCCGGAAAAACTAAAGCATGCTGGGATTAAAGGTGTTATTACGGATTTAGATAATACTTTGGTGGCTTGGGATGTTCGAGATGCTACACCGGAAGTTATTCAATGGTTTAAGTTAATGCGCGATAATGATATAAAAGTAACGATTATTTCGAATAACGAAAAAGAACGCGTCAGTATTTTTGCTGAGCCGTTAGAAGCTCCATTTGTTTATAGTGCAAAAAAACCGTTAAATCATGCATTTAGACAAGCTACAAAAGCAATGGGTTTGAACAAAGAAGAAGTAGTAGTTGTAGGTGATCAAATTCTTACAGACGTCTTAGGAGGTAACATTGCTGGCTTCCACACAATCTTAGTTGTCCCGATTGTACAAACTGACGGTAAGATTACACGAATTAATCGAATGATTGAACGTCGGATATTAAGATGGATGAAACGCAAAGGCATGATGACTTGGGAGGATAAATAATGACAGAAAGACTTTGTGACGGTTGTGGAGCTGTTTTGCAATCAGACGATAAAAGTAAAGCTGGATATGTACCAGAAAGTGCATTAAACAATGAGCATATCATTTGTAGAAGATGTTTCCGTTTAAAACATTATAACGAAGTTCAAGATGTAAATTATAGTGATGATGACTTTCTCGAGATGATACATCAAATTAGTAACACGAAGAGCCTTGTCGTTAACATCGTAGATATCTTCGATTTTAATGGAAGTTTCATTTCGGGGATTAAACGTCTTACAGGAAATAACCCCGTCTTGTTAGTAGCTAATAAAGTGGATTTATTGCCTAAATCTACGAACAGAAACCGATTGGTTCATTGGATGAAGAAGATGGCTGCAGAACAAGGGGTCAAAGTGGTAGATGTGTTTTTAA
Organism: Gracilibacillus halotolerans; assembly: GCF_014206945.1. GTDB lineage: Bacteria > Bacillota > Bacilli > Bacillales > Amphibacillaceae > Gracilibacillus > Gracilibacillus halotolerans. Next base: position 643,818 of record NZ_JACHON010000001.1, on the reverse strand, counting down.
TATCCGCTGCAAAAGGAATAGGTTTTGATGAAGTTGAAGAGGCAATGGAAAAGTACCGACAAGGGAAGGACATATATGTGGTCGGTTGTACGAATGTTGGAAAATCAACTTTTATAAATCAGTTAATTCAACGAACGAGTGGAACGAACGATGCTATTACAACTTCCTATTTTCCAGGAACCACATTAGGATTTATTGAAATCCCTTTAGATGATCGCACATCATTATTTGATACACCAGGCATCGTAAACCGTCACCAGCTCGTACATTATGTAAGTGAAAAAGATTTAAAGTTAATTACACCAAAGAAGGAACTAAAACCTAAAGTGTTTCAATTAAACGATCAACAAACATTATTTTTTGGCGGATTTTGTCGATTTGACTTTCAAAAAGGTATGAAGCAATCCATTATCTGTTATTTTTCGAATCAATTAATGATACACCGAACAAAATTAGAAAAAGCGGATGATTTCTTTCAAGAGCATGTTGGGGAATTGTTGCAACCTCCAAACCGAGAAACACTTGAAAAATTACCTGAGCTCATTACACATACATTTAAAATACCGCATGAAAAGACAGATATCGTGATACCTGGTCTAGGTTGGTTTACAATCGCTGAAGGTGGAATATCAATCGCTGTACATGCGCCAAAAGGCATCCAAATAAGTCTGCGACCAGCATTAATATAAAGAACATGGAGGGAGAGAGGAAAATGGTCTTACGCTTAGGTTTAATTGGCCATCCAATAAGTCATTCTCTTTCACCTTGGATACACAATGAATTTTTAAAAATAGCTAACATACAAGGTGAATATAAATTATATCATGGGAAACCGGAAGAATTATCAGATGTATTGAAACATTTACGCGAAATCGAAATAGATGGTTTTAATGTAACGGTTCCATATAAGCAAACAATCATGGACTACATCGACGAATTGGATCCTGAAGCTGAACAATTAGGAGCTGTAAATACGGTCGTAAATGAGAATGGAAAGTGGAAAGGGTATAGTACGGATGGTGAAGGCTATGTTAGATCTATTCAACGACCATTTCCTCAATTGCTAAATCGTGATACTTCTATCCTGTTGCTTGGTGCTGGTGGAGCAGCTCGGGGCATCTATCGTGCATTAATGAAAGAGCAATTGAAACAGGTTGATATCGCAAATCGTTCGATTGAAAAGGCGAAGCTATTTCTAAATATGCAATTAGGAAATTCTAAATCCGCTGTTTTAAGTTATAATGAAGCGGAAAAACAATTAATGAACTATGATTTAATTATTCAGACTACATCAGTAGGTATGAAACCAGCAGTAGATGAACAAATTATTTCATTAGAAAACGTAAAAAAAGATGCAGTGGTCAGTGATATCGTCTATCAACCAATAACAACAGCTTTACATCAAGAGGCATTATCTCGTGGTGCAAAAATCCATCATGGCCACGCAATGTTATTGTATCAAGCACAGTTAGCTTTTGAGAAATGGACAGGAATAGATATAGACGCGGAACATTTAGTCGAAAAATTAGAAAACCAACTTAGAGGTGAATAATTTGAATTTAACAGGTAAACAAAAACGCTTCTTGCGTTCAAAAGCACACCATTTAACGCCAATTTTCCAAGTGGGAAAAGATGGTGTAAATGACAATATGATAAAGCAAGTTGGAGAAGCATTAGAAAAGAGAGAGTTAATCAAAATATCAATATTGCAAAATTGTCTGGAGGATAAGGATGACGTTGCAAATGCACTTGCAGAAGGGACCGGCGCTTCCATTGTTCAAATCATTGGAAATACAATCGTTCTATATAAAGAATCTATCGAAAATAAAGTGATTGAGTTGCCTTAAATGACAGTAAAAAAGAGAGTTGGCCTTCTAGGGGGGACATTTGATCCTCCGCACTATGGTCACATGTTAATGGCAGAACGTGCTTATGAAGAAATGAATTTGGACGAAATTTGGTTTATTCCCTCTTATATTCCTCCTCATAAAGCAGAAGCTAAAACGGACGTAGCCGATCGAATAAAGATGCTAGAGCTTTCAGTAGCCGATCGGCCATCTTTCTATATAGAAACAATAGAAATAGATAGACAGGGAAAGTCATTTACGATCGATACGGTACAAGAGCTTCAAAAGCAAAACAAAGATACAGAATTCTTTTTTATTATTGGTGGGGACATGGTGGATTATTTGCCAAAATGGCACCGAATAGACGAATTGGCAGAACTAATAACATTTATCGGAATAGAACGACAAGGTTATACTACAAAGTCACCTTATCCGGTTAAGGAAGTAGAGATGCCGATTATCGAAATATCATCAACAGATATACGGGATCGAATAGCAAACGGAAAATCTATTCGATATTTAACAAGTCCACATGTCATAGATTTTATTAAAGAAAAAGGGTTATATCGGAAGTTAATGTGAACATAAGAATAACTATAACTCCAAAATAGATGCGGAGTGACGAATATGGAAAGAGCAGAAGCGTTAGAAATCGTTAAGAAACAACTTACCAAACCAAGATATGAACACACCGTTCGAGTAATGGAAACAGCGTTACAATTAGCGGATTATTACGAGGTAAATAAAGAAAAGACAGAACTTGCTGCTATTTTTCACGATTATGCTAAATATAGAGATAAAGAAGAAATGCAGAAGTGGATTATTAAAGAAAAACTTCCTCACGATTTATTGGAATATCATCCAGAGCTTTGGCATGGACCAGTGGGCTCTATCTTAGTTAAACATGAAGTTGGTATTAACGACGAAGAAGTATTGAGTGCCATTAGGTGGCATACAACTGGTAGACGAAATATGTCTTTATTGGACAGAATTATCTATATAGCGGATTACATTGAACCGGGGAGAGCGTTCCCAGGGGTAGATGAAGTAAGGAAAATGGTATATGAGGATTTAAATAATGCATGCTGGATGGCTGCTAAAAATACGATTGAATTTTTAATTGGGAGAAATCAATCGGTCTATCCAGATACATTCCATCTATATAACGAAAAATTTATCGGGAGGTCTCTGAATGGAGAGTAGACAAGTTATAGAAACAGTTGCAAAAGCGTGTGATGACAAGCGAGCAGAAGGTATTGTTGTTCTGGATATGAAGGAAGTATCCTTAATCGCTGATTATTTTCTTATCTGTGAAGCATCCAATGAACGACAAGTACAGGCTATTGCACGTGAAGTAAAAGACGTTGCAGATAGTCATAACATTGACATAAAGCGGATGGAAGGGTTCGATCAAGCTCGTTGGGTGTTAGTTGATTTAGGAGATATCGTTTGCCATATCTTTCATCGCGAAGAAAGAAGCTATTATAATTTAGAGAAACTGTGGGGAGATGCTCCACAATTAGAAGTGAATTTATAAGATGGCTTACTCGAAACTAGCCTACATTTACGATAATTTGATGGAGGATGCTCCATATGAAGAGTGGTATAACTTTGTGAATCACTATATTCAAGAGTTAAATCCAAACGGCAAAAAGCTTTTAGATCTAGGTTGTGGTACGGGTAAAATGAGTATTCGATTTACAAAATCAGGGTTTGACGTGACTGGTGTCGATATGTCGGAGGACATGCTTGCTTATGCTCAAGCTGAAACTGTTAGCGAAGGGGAAAGTGTCCATTTCATTCAACAAGATTTGCGGACATTAGAAGGCATTCATAATTGTGACATTGCAGTAAGTCTTTGTGATGTGGTGAATTATATAACAGAGGAAGATGAGTTAGAGCAAGCATTTACCCGAATAGCGACTTCTTTATCCGAGAATGGCTTATTTATATTCGATGTCCATAGTGTCAATCACTTTGAACATAATATGAAAAATCAAGTTTTTTCTGAAATATATGAGGATTTAACATATATTTGGCTTTGTTCAGAAGGAGAGCGAACTGGAGAACTCATGCATGATTTAACCTTCTTTCTACAAAGTGATCAAAATAATTTATATGAACGATTCGATGAAACACACATTCAACGTACGTTTCCCATCTCGACGTATAGAGAGTTATTAGAAAAAACAGGATTTGTGATTCATCAAATAAGTGCGGATTTTAAACCCGAACCCATTTTGTCAGAAGAGAGCGCAGAGCGGATTTTTTTGGTTTGTATAAAAAAATAAGATATAGAGAAAGAGGCCACTTTGTGACCTCTTTCTTTGCTTAAATCTACGGTTGTACTACCCCGACACCAGCATACTGCTGAACCAGTGATTTCACATCTTCTACTGGAGTAAGTGTGTAGGAGTACGGTACCGTATAATTTGTAGTAGAAGTAGTAGGCTGACTGCCACTACTATTAATATAAAGGTTATTCGAGACGTTCCAATAGCCTGTAGAATTGCTATACCAATAGCCTAAAGGATTGTTGGAATTCTCAAAAACATTATTTTCTACAAGTAACTCCGCACCCATTCTCGCATTGATACCTGTGTCAATAATCCCTTCAAAATAGTTGTTATATAAATGTCCCTTACCATACCGGAAGCTTGGGACCCGAGAATTTAAATCTTTAAAATGATTGTGGTGTAACGTAATATTTCTATCATAGTTGTCACTATCAGATGAACCAAAAAGCATGGATTTCCAGCCGTCATGGACATAATTCCAAGAAAACGTAATATTATAGGCATCACGTTTTACATCAAATAGACCATCATAATAGTCTTTATCGACATTTAAGCTCGCATAAAGCTCATTATGATCGACCCATATATTATTGGAAGGTCCTTCAATACTTATTGCGTCTTTGTCACCAGTACGAACTTCATGAATAGTTAGATTTCGAATAATGATATTCTCAGCTCTCCAAACCTTAATACCAATACCGTCCAACTCACCATTTGTACCTACTCCTAAGATGGATAAATCTGAAACATCCTTCACATTAATTTTGCTATCGGACGTATTACTTGGTGTAATTGTACCATCAACATAAATAGTGAGTGGTGTATTGTTATCTTTATCTTTAATAGCTTGGATTAATTGATCGCCGGTATGAACAGTTACAGTATCTCCACCTTCACCACCGGTCGTACCACCATCGAATGTAGCAAAGCCGGTTTGACTAAAATCAGGACTAGAGGCAACAACGCTTTGTAAAGCTAGACCAAAGGAAAGAAATGCGACGAGAGTAACTACAGCAAAATTACGTAAATTCTTCTTCATTTTCTTTCACGTCCTTTTCAGTTTTTTGGTTCATCCAGCGGCTAATAGACAACGGCTAGTCACCCACCCTCCTTTCCTATAAATTCCATTCTATTATACCAAGAAAACGCATACATAAAATAATCATTATGTAAGGTATTGTAAATTCCGTGCTTTTATAAGCTAAATATAGAAAATAAAGCCATTTATGTCATAGTAAAAGCAAAAATGTACAAGAAAAAAAGATAAATGAAAAAATATTAGCCAATAGAACGGTGAGTAATATGAAAAAATGATTATTGTAATCAAATAAAAAATTGAGAATTTTACATTAAATATTATTAGGTTGATTCTTGATAAATAAATATAGTAATGCAATGAGATTTATAATTCCAGGTAATATAAACAAATAAGCAATAGATATGACACCTAGTACAGTGGATACAATTAACAATAAGAAAGAAATTTTTAGATTTGTATGTATCTTATTAGCACTAATTATTGTTAGAATCCCACTTAGTACTCCAATAAACCAAATATTACCCATCGTGTAGGAGTCATCAATAAAAGCTGTCAATTGCGCAGCAATAGATATGAGTATGGTTAAGATACCAGCAACTTTAATTAAAATTTTCACTGTTAACACCACCTAAAAAATAATAGTAAATCATCGAAAATAGTAGATGTTTAGTGCTAAATAAAAGTGCAGAGTTATGAAGGAAGAAAATACATAACTTTGCACTTAAATTGTATTTTTAAAATGACTTGCCAGCCTTCCATAAAAACTCTGATGATTGGGATAGGAGATTACTGTAAGTAACTTCACTGATTATAACTAAGTTTATACGTTTCTATCAATATCGACATGGTCTCTTTTTAACTTTATTTTTATATTCTCACTTACGATTTTCTTAAATAAAAGTTCATCCTCTTTTGAAGAGAAAAATCTCTTTGGTAACATAAGTATATTATTAGAAAAGTAAATAACAATAAATATCTTATTGAGTTCAAAACCCATTGCTATATCATCCCACTCAATAGACACGTGTGATGCTTCTGAAGAATGAGTAATTCCTTTACATGTTATTTTAAAGTTTCGTTCGAGTTTAACTAATCTATCATTATTGTATTGCTTACGAGCTCTATTCTTGAGAATTATCATGAAAATAAATGTAATTAAAAAAGCGAATAGCAGCACAAGTGGGATTCGAATTATAACAGGCATATCCAACAAAAGTTCAGATGGAATCAAACAATATATCATAGTAACAACAAAGATTAAAATAGAAATTCTTTTTCTGAGAAAAGAATTTAATTGTTCAACTTCTTCTCTAGAATATGTTCCCGATGCGTTTATTTCATGAGTTATATTATTATCCATTTTCTTTATCCCCGTCCCCGTATACAGATAATTACAATCATCCAATCTCTCCCAAAAGACTAGTTTCTGTGTGTAAGAGAAAATCTAGAGAAGTACAATTACTATCCTTTAATAATTTTCAAAAATTACTTTTTAGGTATTTTAAATAAACTTTCTTTTGAATTTAATACTTAAATTTTCCTTTGCCATTTGCTTTACTAAAAGTTCGTCATCTTTTGAATCAAAAAAGCTTTTAGGCAACAAGAGTGAAGTATTATTTGAAATATATAAAACAAACATCTTATCGAGTTCAAAACCTTTGACTATGTCACTCCATTTAAGAGTTATGTATGATTTGTTCGGGATTTTCTGAGTTATACCCACATTAGTAATTATAAACTCCCTTTGAAGTGTGAGGAAGCTATTATTGTTGTACTGTTTACGGTAACCGAACTTGAAAATCAATTTTAAGATTATTATATATAACCAAACAAAAATTAACACAATCGGTGAGATAATAATAAAAGCAGCGATATCTAACAATACATATAGTGGGAGTAAGCAAAAGAATAGAGTAACAAGAAAGAGAACAACAAAAATTTTCCTAAATTGAAAAGCGTATAATTGTACAACGTCAACTTTAGAGTATGTACCAGAAGCATATATTTCGTTCGTTTTGTTATTATCCATTTTTATTCCCTCCGAACACTATTGACAATTTTACCCTATAAAAGATCTATTTACTAGGGTAAATTCAAAAAACTTGGTTTAGTGGTAATTCATCCATGTATATGGAATTAATTGATTTTCGACTAGTACTATTTTCTACAAATAGACCAATTATTTATAAATTTCATAAGTGATGTTTAATTCTAATATAGCATTAGACTTTTTTATAATATTACAATAGAAATACTTATTGTCATAGATTGTATATTATGGAATAATGGTAGCGGATTCTTTTTTACAATTAAAGGAGGGCTGGGATGGAAGTGGAAGAATCAAATCAAAAGTACAGAAGAACATTGCTTTTCCTACGTGTAAGTTTACTTATCATGTTAGTAATCACTCTATCATTGTTTATCTATGGAAAAGTAAATCTAGGAAATGAAAAAGAAAAGGCTAATAAATTGGGTGAAGAACCTTATATTCAACCTATGGAAATGACAGAACGAGAATATGATATTTTTCGAGCTGCAGGGACAGATAATACTTTAGCGTATGATATATATTTCCCTAACGATGCTGATCTCGAATTACACTTACACTATTGGATAGAACATTATCAAAATGGTATACAGCAAGATAATTTGATAGAAAATAGTTTTATTCTCGTATCAGGTGTTAATAAATATAGCTTTATCTTAGTTGAATCTCCGGTGTATGAGAAGACAGAGATTGTCTATAATACTTATAGGGCAAGCCTTTTAGGAGATAGAAAAGGAAATCAAATTGGAGCCATTTTTTCTAGTGTACCTAGGTATCCAAACAATTTAAGCTCTTTTGAAGATTTATCAGTTCGTAAGTCTATTAAATTGAATGAAGAACTAATTCTTGCGACTAAAATAGAATCTGTCGATGGAAAGGTTGATTTCACCGGAATACTAGATGAAAGCGATCCTAATTTCCAGACTATGTTGGATGATGCTGATCATGCATACATATATAAAATAAAAATAAAATCTAAATAGTTAGGAGGAATTCTTTATGTTTGAGATTATTTTTTACTCGGCTATATTAATAACGGTAATAATTATCATAGCAACGTTAATTACTTGGTCCAAATCGGGATTGAATCGATTTCAAGACATAGGTAAGAATAATGCAAACGCAATGCGGGAAGCAATAAAAATTAGAGAAGAAATGTTGCAAGTCCAAAAGGAAATCTTAGAAGAAATAAAGACCTTAAAAAATTCTAAGGAATAATATAAACTCAAAGAATGCAACACTTACAGGAAATTGCAATTAATAATATTAGCTATAACTAATTAGTACGATAAGCCCAATCTGAATCCATTTCTATGGGAAGGAGGGTTTTATGAGAAACAAAAAAAGCATCATTATATCTATATTAGGTGGGATTTTCTTAATAGTTATTTCACTAGGCGTTGTCTATCAATTTCATGATAGAGATGGAACAGAAAATCAAGAAGCTCCTGTAATAAAAAATGAAGTGGGAGAAAAGAATGAAGCTACGACTGTGAATAGTGATGGAAACTCTGATAATAAGGATGAGAATGGAGATATCGGGGTAACAGAGGAAACTGATGAAACAACTCATAATCAGAACATTTCCCTATTTATAGCTGAATACCATCAAATTTTGAATGAAATAACTACCTACAATAGACATGAATTTATAGACTGGGATAACATGAATTCAGTTAGAGAAGAAATGTCCTATCATATTAACAAATTATTAGAACAGAAAAAGTCATTTCCATCTTCAATGCAGATCGATTTAGAGCGAATGCTTCTTTTAGCAGACATAGGGACAGAAAGCCAGGACTCCACAGCAATTATATATATTCATAGAATTCTTCATGATTTAGACGTAGAGTACAATAATTATAAACCGAATAATAAATTTGGCTTTTCTAACTATGATAGTGGGGGAGAAAACCAAATGGTTCTATCTAATTACATAAAAGAGAACGGCTTATCAGAAGATACGTACTAAGTATCTTCTGATATTTAAATTTTTCTTATAATTAGTTTATGAACATACTTGTTGTACTTACATTATTCCTCATCATTAAGTAACGAGACAAACTGTTCAGAAGATAGCACAGGAGCAAAGATATTATTTATTCTCTCGAATGCAGCTGGTTCTTGTTCTTCTAACTCGCACCCTGTAGCATCTCCAATAACAATTGGTAAGTAGCCATTATCCCGTGCAATGCGAACATTACCTTCTACACACCAATCCAGATGAACTCCCGTAAAGACTATTACTTCTACTTGTTTGCGCTGTAATTCAAGAGGAAGTTGAGTACCAAAAAATGCAGATTGAAGTGCTTGTTCAAAGAAGTGATTATCTCCGGGTTGGACAACTTGTTGAAGTTCATCCGCTAACTCATTATCGAAGCGAATTTTATCTTCCGATACATCGATATTTTCTACCCAAGTAGAATATTGTGCCTGGTCAAAGACAGATTGCGGATAATCATGACGGTAGATATTATACCCAACCCAGTTATAAGAAACGAAATTATCTCTTTTCCGCGCTGCTTCTACAGTTCGTATTGTTGCCTCCAAGCTACCACGTTCATAATGTCTTTCGTGGCCTAAACCTCCTTCAGATGTATATAGCCCTTTGTTTTGGCTAATAGATACAAAAGCAGCCTTCTTTTTAAGAATCTCTCTTAAGTTTAATTTTTGCCATTGTGGTGCTAATTCTGGAATGCTATTCACATTAGAATTGAAATTTTTAATTGACATTTTCTCCACTCCTCTGAATAAAATAAAAAATCCCCTTCTTTGATAAGAAGAGGATGATAGACATGGTCAATCTTCTTCTTATCTTCAAAGCATAAAGCTTTCTGGAATTGGCACAGTGCATTCAAAAATGCCTGTTGCCGAGGCTTCAAAGGGCCAGTCCCTCCACCTCTCTTGATAAGAGAATAACTATTCAATTTGCAATTAACAAAATATTACTCTAGAATCTACTTTTTGTCAATGAAAATTTATAAAATAGTTCATTTGTAGTATGTATAAGGCAATCACCTCGAATAGATGATTGCCTGGGAGAGTTTATTATTCATTTTAAATTAAAAACCGAAGCCACCGCCTACATATGCAGTACCGACGATAATTAATAGAATGAACAATACAACGATTAACGCAAATCCGGAACCTGAACTATACCCATATCCGCCGCTCACTGTAACACCCCCTTACAAAGTGGAGTCAGTTTATAGTATGTAAGTTATAAGAGAATGTTATGGCAAATATCCAATTCACAGAGTTAAATAATTAATATTTTTTTGATGGATGAATACAATTAATCGATAAGCAATTAAGGGGGGATGTCCTATGGACGAAAAATATATAAAAGATGCTACCTTTGAACATGAGTTTTGGTTACGAGTTATGGAAGAGCACGCTTTATTTATTCATGATGCCTTAGCATCTAAGGAAAATAAAGATCAAGAGAAGACATTTTACTTCATGAATGGTTTCTATACATTAAGAAGTGAACTTCAAGAGCTTAATCCCTCTAATGCTATTTCGTTCGCTAAAAAGGCAGAAGAACTAACGAAGGAAATGAGAGATTATAAACTATCCATTCTTGAAAGACAATTGAAAGGTAATGTCGTCATCCATTTAACCCCGACTTTTATTAATCATATGGTTAATGAGTTAGAGGAGTATATTTTAATATTAGATTATTTAAAACAAGGTGCAACGCCCCCTATATTTCACGAATTACATCATCATTTACTCTGGTTAAGAGATGCTTCTGGGCATGCAAGCTCTATCAATGATAAGTTGGATGGAGTGGAGAAACGTTTAAAAGAGAAAAGTTTTAGTTTTGCTCACCATTTTGAACAATTTTATATGAAGGCAATAGAATTAACGGATTATTTAAGAACAAATGAAACCTCTTTTCCAGCATTAAAGAGGTTTAACCATGACGTAGAAATAGAACTAAATCTGTTCAAGGTTTTCTTACATGAATTAGAGGAAATGGAGTTAAGTGCTGAAGTATTAAGTTCATTTACTGCATCGATGGCTGATCATATGGCTAGGGAAGAGCATTATTATCTGAGTAAAGTAGCAGCTTCCAAACAAATGACTAATAATTAGCTTGCTTTCTATCATAAATAAAAGGTCCCCAGTTTATGTTTCGAATGTAACTGGGGATTTGCCTATTATTTTAATGTGGGAGTTATTAAATTTCGTTTAAACGTTACTAGTAAGATGACAAGAAATAATCCACTTAATAAATAGAAAAAGCTAACGGAAGGGAATACTTGAATAAACAATCCACCTAAGGAAGGACCAATCAAACTACCAAAACTAAAAAATATTCCACATAAAATATTTCCTGTTGGTAGTAGTTTTTTTGGTGTTAAATCGGCCATATATGAAATACCGAGAGAAAACATCGAACCTACAAACATTCCTGCTATGAAAATAAAGGTTAGCGAACCAAAGTAATTTCCATCGAGCATTCCTGCAAACGTAAAACATACAAATCCGATAAATAATGCTCCAGTAATCGTTTTGTTTCTGCCAATTTTATCTCCAATCATCCCTAATGGAAGTTGAAAAGCAATCGTACCTATAGAAAAAGCTACTAATAAAGTTGAAACACTTGTTAAGTCCATTCCAATTCGTAATGCGTAAACAGGAAAACTAGCATTCAAAGAAGTTTCTAAAAAGCCATAAGCAAATGGAGGTAAAAATGCCACCCATGCATATCGCCAAACATTTGCAAATCGATGAAAAGTTTCCCTGAAGGATGTCATTTCCAAATCTTGTTCAGGAAGTTCATTATGTAATAAGAATAAGAATAGCCAACCAATGAAACTAATGATAGATGTAAGAATAAAAGGTAAGCTTTCACTAACATGGACAAGTGGCACCATCAATGGAGCAACAGCAAATCCGAGTCCAAAAAAGAGACCATAAATAGCAATATTTCTACCTCGTTTATTTGCTGGAGAAAACTCTGTAATCCATGTTTGGGACGCAAAATTCAGAGCATTATCTCCGATACCTACTATTAACCGTAATATAAACCAAAACCAGAAATTTTGCCATACTGGAAACAAAGCAAGCGCGATTAACACTAGCAATCCCCCTGTTATTAAAATTGGTTTATAACCAAATTTTCTTAGTGGGATTTCCATAAACGGGGAGATGAAAAGTATTCCGATATATAGGCCAGTTGCATTCAGTCCATTTAAAAATGAAGAAACACCATTATTTTCAAAAATAACTGCGATAAGCGGTAATAACATTCCTTGGCTAAAGCCGGATATTGATACAATGGATACTAATATCCAAAATCTTCTTCTATACCGGTTCACACTAACACCAACCTTCTGACTATACTAAGATGAATAAATGCTTTGTCTCTATTATGTTATTTTCCCAATAATTTATCCTTTACGGGCGAAATTGCGTTTTTGAATGTTTCTATTTTTTAAGGTAAGATAAAATTATACATTTTCATGAACAGATTGAAAAGGAAAATGAACATCATAGCAAAGAAGGTATGAAAGAATGAAGCAAATGGGCTTAGTTTTAGAAGGCGGCGGAAGTAGAGGTGTCTATACTGGAGGTGTGATACGCTATTTAATGGATAATGATATTTACATTCCATATGTAATAGGCGTTTCAGCCGGTGCTTGTAATGCATCGTCTTACCTTTCACGTCAATTAGAACGAAATAAACAAACAACGATTGATTATGCCGATCATCCTGAATATTTGTCTTTACGTAATTGGTGGAAAAATCGACAACTATTTGGGATGGATTTTATTTTTGACACATTACCTAACCAATTAGTACCATTTGATTTCGACGTATTTAACAATGCGCAGGAAGAGTTAGTTGTTGGTACAACGGATTGTCATACTGGTGACACTATTTATTACAAAAAATCCGAGCGTGCTAGCGATATGTTAACCATTTTAAGAGCTTCTAGTTCATTGCCTTTAGTGGCGCCTGTTGTAAAGTATGATAACCGAATTTTAATGGATGGAGGCATAACGGACCCCATACCTATCAAACAATCGGTTAAAGATGGAAATAAAAAGAATGTCGTCATTCTTACTCAGAACAGAGGATATGTAAAACAACCTCAGTCATTCATTTGGTATATTAAGAGAAAGTATGGTGAATATTCTGGCCTAATCAATGCTATTGAGAGACGACATCATATATACAATGAAACCATCAGCTATTTACTAGATGAAGAGAAAAAAGGTAATGTGTTTATTATCGCACCAACCGAAAAACTCGAGGTCGGACGAATGGAGCGAAATAAAGACAAGTTAAACTATTTATATAATCAAGGTTATCAGGACACTAGTCGATTAAGTGAATCATTAAGAGAGTTTTTAGAAGATTAAAGGAGCCACGATAGTGCAAACCATTATTTTTGATGTAGATGATACCCTATACGATCAATCTTTATCTTTTTATCGAACTGTACGCCACTTAATTAGTAATGAATTATCAGATGAGCAAATAGCAGCTATATTCAAAGCTAGCCGAAAGCACAGTGAATATCTATTTGACTTAAGTGAGGCGGGTAAGATAACGAGAAAAGAATGGCAAATTGGAAGAATGAAAAGAGCGTTGGAGGATTTTAATATAAAGATTACGGAAGAAGAAGCCGAGAACTTTCATAATCATTATGTAAAAGAGCAAAGTAATATAGAACTTTTTCCAGAGATAAAAGAGCTACTACAGGAATTAAAGCTCGCAGGCTATCCACTCGGTATTTTAACTAATGGTGAGAAGAACCATCAACAAATGAAAATTGATCAATTGCAGCTGCATCACTGGGTACGACATGACCACACATTTATCTCCGGGGCATATGGATATGCAAAACCTATGAAGGAAATTTTTGAAATAGTGGAGCATCAGCTGCACCTAAGTAGTGATCAGATCACATATATTGGAGATTCTTATGAGAAAGATATCATAGGTGCCAAGAGTGTAGGATGGAAAGCTATTTGGATGAATCATCGAAAGAAAGCAAAACCTAAGGGGATTAACCTATCTCCTGATAATGAGGTACATAGCGCAAAACAATTATATGAATTAATAAAAGTTGAATTTTTAACTGACTAAAGTATGACGATACGGTAAGGCCAAACAGAAGTTATTCGATATTTTGTTTGGTCTATATTTTCTTTTATAAAATTACCCTTGACTTACAAAATGTATGCGTTTACAATTTAAGATAATTACATCTGCTTTATTCACCTCATTTTAACAACGTTGTTAATTCTGCGCAATGATACCTTACAAACTTAGAACTCCACCCTAGTAATTCCTTATTATTTAATTCCTTTTATGGAAGTTAAATAACATAATCTTCATTAACAACGTTGTTAAGACGTTGTATTTAATAAGAAAAGGAGGATAGCTGTTTTTTTATAATTAATTATAGGGAGGTATATCGTTGAAGTCGTTTAAAAAATATGTAGCTATATTTAGTGTGTTTGCACTTCTCTTTTCTAATGTCCACCTTACGGCATTATCTGCTGTCATTAATGAAGAAAAACATAATTTTAGTGCATTTGGTGCCAGTATAAGTGAGGCTGATAATCCGCCACCTATTTGGAATAATGACAATTCGGTTACGATGGAATCTCGTTCAGGTAAAATAGCAGGAAGCGAGATCGGTATTGCTTTTTTATATGAAGAGTTGGAGGCAGGTAGTAATTTTGAAATTACTGCAAAAGCTATCGTTCAAGACTTTGGTGCAAATAACCAAGTATCTTTTGGCCTAATGATTACGGATGAAGTTGGAGAGAATTATACTAGTTCTAATAAGGATACGAACTATATTGCGGTAGGTGCACTCGATCAAGTGATGAAAGGTTTTTATCACAATGGGGACGGTGACCGTACGAAATTAGAGACATATCAAGAATCGCGAGCGCCGGGAACGAATGAAGAATATCAACTCTCTCTACAAAAGTCAGGTGATATGTATGTATTAACTGTAAACGGAGAAAGTCAGACATTAACAGAATCAGATCTTTTTACAGATGATACTTATGTTGGTGTGTATGTAGCTAGGGATACTCAAGTAACATTTGAAGATATTACAATTTTACAGTCTCAGCAAGTAGAGGCATTAACAATTGATACGTCTCAAATGGTAAAGCAAGAATATTTAGTCGGGGAAGATTTAATTTTGGATGGAATACAAGTAAAAGCTGATTACACAGATGGTAGTTCAGCTTTCTTATCGCCAGATGACTATATTATTACGAATTTTGACAGTAGTGAACCAGGTAAAACAGCTGTGACGATTAACTATAACGGTATAGAAGAAACTTTTTATGTAAATGTAGTTTCTCTAACAGTAACAGACTTACAGGTAATGTACTATCCGGCAAAATTAGATTATTATGTTGGAGACACTTTTGATTCCAGTGGCTTAGTTATCAGAGCAACATATAATGATGGATATGAAACAAAAGATTTGAATTCATCACAATATCGATTTTTAATAGACGGCGAAATTGTTGAAGAGAATGATCTATTACTTGACCCAGGTACAAAAACCGTTATGGTAGAGTCAACGGAAACGGAGGAAGTTGTGACATCTTTTGAAATACATGTTAATGAAGCGAACCTTACCAACCTAGATATAAGGAGAGAACCAGCTAAAACATCCTACTTTATCGGTGAAGATTTAGATTTGCGGGGGATTTCAGTTTTTGCGAAATACGGAGATGGCAGTGAAAAACGTTTGGATAAGGACCAATTAGTTGTTGAGGGATTTGATTCGAGCACAGAAGGAGAGAAGAGTGTCCAAATTAAATACCAAGATGTCGCATCCTCATTTACCGTGACGGTGAAGGAGAGAGAGTTAGTGGGAATGGAACTCACAGATTATCCGCAAACAACGTTCCATGTTGGAGAAGCCTTTAATCATGACGGCTTATCTGTGTCTGTTGTTTATGACAATGGTGACGAAGAAGAACTACCTACTGAAGCATATACGATAGATGCTTCCAACTATGACCAGACGAATCCAGGTGAATATACAATCCATATTAATTCATCACATGCTAATTTATCTTCTATTTCTTATCCTGTCACTGTTCGGGAGAAAGAAGAAGTGGAGTGGAAGATGATACGGTTTGGTCAATCTACGTCTGATAGTAAAAATATAATTGAAGAATTAGATGACGATGTTATAAGAATTATTGCTGACGATGGTGCTGGTAAAGTAACGGGTGATCATGACGGAATAACATTCTATTATACAGAGATGGATGCAACGAAAGATAATTTTACGCTATCAGCAGATATAAAAGTGAACCACTATGCAAAAGATCCACATGATGGACAAGAATCCTTCGGTATTATGGCTCGAGATGCAATAGGAGAACCAGGAGATTCTGCAGTTTTTTCTTCCAATATAGCGGCAATCGGTGGTTATAGTGGAGGGACAAGAAATCCAAATGGCACCCAATTATTTGTTCGTACAGGTGTTCTTTCACCGGATGGAGAAGGAAGTAATGGGATTCAATCTATCATGATAAATGAGGAAAAACCAACAGCTGATAACACCGTAAACAATTATCAACTCACACTTGCTAAAACAAATAGTGGATTTGTTGGTCAATTGAATGATGGAGAAAACCATACTATTTTTGAACCGGAAATCCTCCAAGTGCAAGAGGATACGATGTATGTAGGGTTCTATACGGCTAGAGTAGCTTCCATAGATATAAGCAATATTGAGCTATCCATTACAGACGTTAAGACAGATGCACCAAGAATAGAACCACCTAAAGAACCAATTGAACCAAGTATTGATATTGTTTCACGAACGCAAACCTCAGATAAAACATATACATTAAGAATGCTTGCAAATGTAGATGGATACTTAACAGTAAAAAATGGGGCGGAAACAGTTATTTCGAGTGAACGAGTTAACGCTAATCAATTAGAAGAATTAGAAATTCAATTAGAAGAGAATGAACAATCTAACTTTACTATTGATTTTCTACCTGATGATACACAGTTCTTAACAAATGATGACCGTATCGTAACAAACTTCTCGGTTACAATGAAAACGTTTGAAGGAGAGAATGGAGAACTGTTTGTTTCTCCAGAAGGAAGCCCTAACGGAGATGGGACACGAGGTCAGCCATTAGATTTAGACACTGCTATTACGTATGTACAAAAGGGGCAACAGATTATTGTACAAGAAGGACACTATGTGAGGAACAGCCCATTAGTTATCGAGAAATATAACGATGGAACAGAGGAAAATAGAAAAGTGTTAAAAGCAGATCCTCAAGCTGCAACACGACCTATTATTGATTTTGATAAACAATCCGAGGGTGTCGTCCATAGTGGGGATTATTGGCATGTAATCGGAATTGATTTTGCACGTTCAGCAGGAAATACGAAAGGTTATACGGTAGGAGGAAACCATAATATTATTGAAAATGTCGCCGTGTATGAACATGGAGATACTGGTCTTCAAATTAGTCGAACGGATCAATCTGATAATATAGAAGACTGGCCATCTTACAATCTAATTTTAAATAGTATATCGTTTGATAACCGTGATCCTTCTGAGAACAATGCGGATGGATTTGCCGCTAAGTTAACGGTTGGAGAAGGCAATATATTTAGAGGAACGGTAGCTCATAACAATATCGATGATGGATGGGATTTATATACGAAACTAGGTACAGGCCCTATAGGAGCAGTGCTAATTGAGAATAGTATCGCTTTTAATAATGGGTTCTTAACAGATGGAACAGATGGTGCAGGGGATAAAAATGGTTTTAAGCTTGGAGGAGAAGGTATCCATGTTCCACATATAATAAGGAATAGTGTCGCCTTTGGAAACGGAGCTTACGGATTTACAAGTAATAGTAATCCAGGAGTAATTGCTATAAATAACTTTGCATTTGACAATAGTAAAGGTAACTTGGACTGGTCAACGTACTCTACGATAACGGAAGATTTCCAACTGGAAGGCTTTTTATCATTCCATCGTGAAGCTGAACAACCAAGAGATTCTTATCCTGCTAGATTAGCTGCAGACAATAATTTTTTATATGATGGGACAGACAGTCTTAACCTATCCGAAGATTCTCTACCTGACAATCTAAAGAATCTACTTGCTAGCATCGAAAATGTTGAGAGAGATGAAGATGGACGGATTGATTGGGGGGAGGTTTGGAAAGAATTTGATACATTTATCGCTGAATATTCTTCACCAATAGTACCTGAAGATCCTGAAAATCCTGAAAATCCTGAAGAACCTGAAGAACCTAAAGAATCAGATGACCAAGAGGATAATACGGAAAGCGAACAAGAAGATGATACGACGGACGAAACGGACGAAGAACAAGAAAATAGCTTTAATGAAAATACACATCACGAAGAAAACGATTTAAGCCAGGAGGATGAATCTCCAGAAACAGAGAAAAAATCAGAATCAAGTAAAGAGTTAGATCAACTAAATAATTCTGAAAAAGTTCTTCCAGATACTGCTACAAATATATACAATTTGGTCGCTTTAGGTTTCGTAATTTTATCTCTGGGATATATTCTTTTTAGGCGTTCAAAAGTTAAATAATGAATAAGAAAAGTTATCTGTCCATAAAGGCAGATAGCTTTTCTTATTACGATCAATTGGATAAGATATGTATTAATACAAAACATCTCAATGAAATATAGGAGGGTACATATGAAGACTGAGCAACAGTATTACGAAGAAGGTCAAACGTTACAAGATTATATGGATAATATGTCAAAATTAAAAGAAGAAAGCTTCACTGTATTAAATAATTTTCAACTACCAGATGATGCTACTTTTTTTAATCAATTGAAAAAGGCAGACCTACACTTATTAATCATTACCGAGGACTGGTGTGGCGATGCAATGATGATTAATCCTGTTGTAAGAAAAATAGCAGAAGCTGGAGATTTAGATGTTAGAGTAGCCTTAAGAGATGCAGACACAGATTTGATTGATCGCCATTTAACAAATGGAGGAAGAGCAATACCAATCGTTTTAATATTAAACAATGAAGGCGAATTAGTTGGAAAATGGGGTCCACGAGCACCAGAGGTACAAGAAATTGTTGATGGTTATCGAATTAACTTACCAGAAAAAGAAGATCCTGCTTTCCAAGAAAAACAAAAAGAAATGATTGCTACTTTACAGGATAGATATCTCAAGGAAGAAGCTTTATGGAATTATGTGTATCAAAGCGTAAAAAGTAGTTTATTAAATGTAATAAATGCTTAATTAATATCGATTAACAGTGTCTGCTCTTTATGAGTAGGCACTTTTTTTAGGATAAAGAAGCATAAAACCCAAATTGAAGCCAGATTCAGTTCACATATTTTAAAGGTCTAACTTTCCTAAAAATCTGAGGGAGGACAATTTACCTAAAATAAGACAGGGAAAAACATGGATGATAGTAGTAAAAAGTAATTAAATTAACAACAAACACGAATATATGTTCGATTCTTGTCCATATTATGCTATAATAAAGTTGGATAAAGTTCTTATCGGGTATAATCGGTAAACCCTTGAGAGAGGGGGAATGCCATTGAGTGTATACGAGAGTATCATGACAATGCTGTCTTTCGGCACACTAATAATCGCTTTAATCGCTCTCGTTGTTACAATGAACAAAAAAAAGTAGACCTCCCTATTTATAATTCTGCGACTAGGTGAGGTCTATTAATGTAGAGCCGAGTAGCCCTTAGGTTAGAACAATTTGTCCCTGCCCACAGTAATGGCTGTGGGTAGTCAAATTTAATAATCCGTTTTGTCTATAGTATATCACATATTTGTTTTCGTTTGAATGCTTTAGTAACTATGTTTGATGTATGACTATTATTATTTTTAGATTGCTTGTAATCGAGTGTATAATTAGATTACCAGCATAGGAGGGGTGTATCATATGAATGAAAATCAACTTGTAGACGGACTAGTAAGCCTTAATGGAAAATCATTAAGGATGGTATACTCTTTTTTATATAAAACGAAACCACAACATGTTATTAATAAAACGAAAAAAGATGAAATGCTACGTTACTTTCATTTGATAGAACAAGAAGCTGAGAATTTAACAGAAGTAGAAGATGCTGTCCTACAATTGGATATTTGGTTGCAAATACTTAAATCACTTCATATTAAAATTAACTTTGAGATGAATCAAGACAAAATCACACACTTAACGAATCGAATTGTTACTGAAGTGTATAATTTTTATAAACGAGATGAAAACTTTGAAAAATTCGTACATAGTCAAGGAAATAATGATCGATTAACTACTATTCTTCTCTATGAGATTAAATTGCAAATACAAAGATTTAGTAAAAGAATGAAAAAAGAGAATGTTAACAGTATCCATATCTTTATGAATGATTTTAAAGCGCTAATTGAGTCAATTCCAGAAAATGAAGCAACTAAAAAATCACTTGAAATGTTAGATAATCCAAAATTTGAGGATATTATTATTACTACCCTGAATAAACAAGGGATAAAATATTATCGAGATATACTTCAACTTATATGGAGACATGGAGTGAGCATGGGGATCTTCAATGAGCAGGGGGACTCTGAGATGGAGCCTCTCTATATCATGATGTCACCACTATTTATCGCCGAACAAGTTGAACCTAAAGATTTACGAAGTTATCTACAAATTGAATATTTCAGAAAAAATCTTCTTCCTAATCTATTGCTCCAGTTATATATATCCAGCCTTAATTCCAATGGATTAGCAACTTATGATTCAATATGGAATGAATGGTTGAAGCGAAAGAATCAATATAAAGAAAAAATTTTGGAGCGGGATCAGCTTTTACACGAGATAGCAGACTTAGATAAAGAATTAGAAACCAATCAAATGAAATTAAAAGATATCTATTATGAATCGAAGCAGATAGGCAATCAGATAAAGGCAGATAAGGCAAGTATTTATAATGCGTTAAAGTATGCTGACGTTACAGAATTAGATGTTAACTTAGCTTTTGAAGTTCACCGTCGGGAATTTCTAAATATCCAACACAAGATGAACCATTTATTATACGAAAAACATAAACATACCTCTAAAGCGGGTATTATTAGTAAATTAAAAAGCAAAGTTTCTAATGTCGGAACTACTATTCAATTACAAAATGAAAAACGAAAATTGGATTATTATATAAAAGAAATGACCGAAGACTTACTTGCCTCCTCGTCTGAATTTAAGATGCAGGAAAGAGTTAGAATAAAAGAGGCTGAAAAACGTTTGAAAGAGCTGAAGAAATGGCAAAAACAGCATCAAGATTATCAAAAACTCCTGAAAGCGGACCTTACAAAATGCAAGGCTCGATTATGGAAAGTGAAGCGAGAAGTAAAAGAGTTTGAAAAAGAGTATTATGGAATAAAGGATACATTTACTAATTCTCAAAAGAATTACTTAGAGGAACTTAAAGAGGATGAATAATTGTGAAGCTCACTTTATCGGTTAGCTATAAAGTCCAATCGAAAAGAATAGTAACTTTGACAAGTGAACCACTAGCATTGAAAGATGTTAAAAGCCTTCTTCCTGAATTAAAAAAACAAAAAACTATTATTCGTATTGATATGGAAGATGAATTCGGTTCCTTATGGTCTGAGAAGGAGTTAAATAAGTATTTGGAAAGACTTAACGAGGAACCGCATGAGGTTACATTATATTTTGATGGTGGTTATGATAAAAGTCATAAAATAGCTGGGTTAGGAACCGTGATTTATTTCATAAAAAATAATAAGCGATATCGAAAAAGAGTGAATAGACAACTGGACCTAATTCAGGACAATAATGAAGCGGAATTTGCCGCACTTTATTTTGCTATTCAACAATTAGAAATCATTGGTGTCCACCAGCAATCCATACAAATTCAAGGTGACTCCATGCAAGTTATTCACCAAATGAATGATGAGTGGCCGGTAACAAATGATGCATTTCATTACTGGATAGATAAGATAGAACATCTTCTTAAAAAATTAGGTATTCGTGCTACGTATGAATTATTGCCACGTAATAATAATAAACAAGCAGATAAACTTGCCACTCAAGCTTTAGCAGGCGAGGAAATAGATGCTATATATGAAATTGAAAACGAATAAACATAAAGAAACATTTCTGTTCTTCAAGCGCGTATACTATAGAAAGGTTGTTATAGTTGAGTTAGGAGTTCACTTCCATAACACAAAGTAATGAAATCAGAGGTGTAAATGCATGCAAAGTAAAATTATTCTTTCTGCACTATTCGTAAGCATGGGGATAAAACTTATTAACGACACATGCTCAGTAACTGTTAACAAGGTACAAATTGAAAGCGAAAAATGGAATAATAAACAACCTCTTAGAATCATTCAAATATCAGACATGCATAATAGAAAGTTCGGAAAGAATAATGAAAAAGTGTTTCGTCAGTTAAAGAAATTTACACCAGATATCGTTCTAATAACTGGTGACTTAATTGATCGGAGTACAAAGGAATTCAGTCGTGTGAAAGGATTTATTCAAGAGCTAACATTAAACTATCCGCATGTTTTCTTTGTAAATGGAAATCATGAATGTGAACATCCAAGAGAACAGCAATTGCATCAGATTCTAATTGAAAATGGTGTGAAGATTCTTAATAATGAAAATAGTGTATGTAATGTCGAAGGTACTTCTGTAAACATTATCGGAATCAATGATGCTGCAACAGATCATGACGATTTACAAAAAGCAACAGACAGAGTAGACGGCAATTATTATACGATCTTACTTTCTCATGCTCCTAATATTGTTTGGAAAGAAGAAGAAGCAATTTCCCAAATGAATCTGATTTTATCAGGTCATACACATGGTGGGCAACTCCGGATACCTTTTATTGGAGCGCTAGTTATCCCAGAACAAAAATTCCCTGCAACGTATGATCAAGGCACGTATAAGCTAGATAAAGATTGTACGTTGTATATTGATCATGGATTAGGAACAACTCGATTGCCTGTTAGACTTTTCTGTAGAAGTCAAATCACATATATGGAAGTATTCCATAAGGAGAATTAGAAGAATATAATCGTGCGGCTAGCTTTTATCACTGCTAGCCATTTTTTAATATAAAAAAGAAGGAATTTGCGGATATTTATCGAATTATATTACTTAGAATGGTGTGTCGTAGCTATTCGCGTCGTTTTCTGCGCTTTCCCGGGTAATAAAACTAACCATTTCCATAAAAAAATACCTTTGAAAGTGAGGTCTCAAAGGTTGGAATTTTCTATTAACTTTCTACTATTACCTATAGGATAAAAGACGATTCAATGTTTTTTTCTCATGGTTGAACTTATCATGTGTAGCCTTAATAAGGTGTTGGAAGAGTTGACTACCATTTGCTTCTATTGCAGCTATTCCCTCACCAGTAATTCCACCTTTCACACAAACCTTTTCGATTAATTCCTCTAATGTAAAATGTCCATCCTCAAGTAGCTTACCAAAACCAATAAACATTTCTTGTAATAGAGTTGTTGCTTCTTGATACGATAAATCTGTTAAAGCATCCGCATCTTTAATATACTGTTCTGCTAAAAATGCAAAAAAGGCTGGTCCGCAAGAAACTAAATCAGAAGCTATTCTTACTTTTCCCTCTTCAATTCTAACAGGTTTTGAAAAGGATTTTGCCCATTCCTCTATCCAGAGTTTTTTTGATTCTGGCACTCTTTCCCCAAAAGTTAATAATGATACACCAGCTAAAGAGAAATTAGTAATACTAGGTATTAGTCGCATCACTTGGCAAGAAACATTCTGTTCAAGCTCTTCTACAGAAAAAGCACTTGTTATGGAAATAAGTAATTGGTCTTTTCTTAATTGCTCTCCAAGTATAGGTAGTACAGTGATAATATCCTTAGGCTTCACACATAAAAATACTACATCACAATGAGTAGTTATATCATGTATTTCTTCTACAACATGAATCTTAGGATATTTTTTTTGAAGTAATTCAGCTTTTGCGAGCGTACGATTTGTAACATACAATGCGGATGGATTGGTTACCTCTGCTTCCAATAAAGCAGTGACGATAACTTGCCCCATATTACCTGTTCCTATAACTCCCCAATTCAACATGCTCGCCTCCTTTGGTTGTTCTCTATCGTCATCATATGCCCGGAAAATATAAACTATGATAAAAGGGTGACATTATATGCAATTTTTCAAACAGTATTGGTATGTAATACTTATTGTTATTCTTATAGTAGGGGGAATGATATTTAAGAATGAAGATAACCCCCAAGAGACTAGCGTAATTTTGGAATCGAATGATGAAAATTCTCCTTTAAAACTAGAAAAAGAAAAGGTTGATACGGATGTTTTTGTAGATATAAAAGGTGAGATAAAAATGCCAGGTGTATACACATTAAAGGTAGGAGACAGGGTAGAAAACGCTATAGAGATAGCAGGAGGATTAACCGAAAATGCAGATAGTAACCAAATAAATATGGCTGAACGAGTCTATGATGAAATGGTTATTTATATTCCGTCTACACAAGAAGACGTAGGCATCTCAGAGGGTAATCAAACAGGAAACGATAAGATAAAAATTAATCTTGCTACGGCTGATGAATTAACATCACTTCCGGGTATTGGTCAGTCAAAAGCGAATGCAATTATCGAATATAGAGAACAGTATGGAACGTTTAATACGGTCGAAGACTTAACGAATGTAAGTGGAATTGGCGAGAAAACAGCCGAACGCTTAGCTGAATTTATTATTGTTCCATAGTATAATAAAAATGTCATAGATAGAGAAAGAGAGGAGAAGAGACATATGAAACGAATTTCTTGGCATCAATATTTTATGGCGCAAAGCCACTTACTAGCGTTACGCAGTACATGTCAACGACTCATGGTTGGAGCAACTATTGTAAGGGATAAGCGGATTATTGCAGGAGGATATAATGGGAGTGTGTCAGGAAGTGTCCATTGTATAGATGATGGGTGCTATGTCATAGAGGGACATTGTGTACGAACAATACATGCTGAAATGAATGCTATCCTACAATGTGCAAAATTTGGTGTCCCTACGGAAGGCGCAGAGATTTATGTCACACATTTTCCGTGTTTGAATTGTACAAAGGCCATTATTCAAAGTGGTATTAAAACAATTTATTATGCAGAAGATTATCGAAATCATCCATATGCTATGGAGTTACTAGAGCAAGTAGGAGTACATGTGCAAAAGGTTGAACTGGAACAAACACAACTAAAACTTAAATAGATACATACGCCAATATGGGACAAGGTGCAAATAAACGCGCTAATGTTAACTAACTTGAACGTCTGTTTAATGGATGTACTTTTGTCCCTACTTTTATTAAAGATAGGAGGTATGTAGTGAGTGGTCAATGGCATTGGCTAGTAATAGTATGTTCACTAGCTTATGTTGCAAAGTCTACAGATTTTCCCCTTATTTTCCTTCCCATTATTCTTCTTATCTTTCTTCACAAAAAGTTTAAACCGTTGTTTATATTGTTTTTAGTACTTCTGTTCTGCTTTTTTTATCTGTTGATCGTACCAAACAAATGGGAGTTGACCTGGACCGAAGATATCGTAACTTTTCGTGGGAATATAGTAAAACCACCGAAAGAAACAAATAAAACGATACAACTAGTCATTCAACCAGAGAATTCACCGGTACGAATCGAAGCACTCCATTTTAAAACAGAAGGAACGATTCCTCTTCAAGATATTCATCCAGGAATGACCTGTGAATTTACAGGGAAATTACAGGAAATACAACGAGCAACGAACCCGGGCCAATTTGATTACAAAGGATATGCTCAAACGGATAATATTTACGGACAAATTGTATTAGAACCTCCGTATTTACACGGTTGTAGTGGTAGTAATTTATTTACTAATTTGTATGCTATCCGGCATAAGATGATTGAACGTATTACTCTACACTCTAGTGAAGAAAGCAATGCGTGGCTATTAGCACTATTATTCGGAGATCGCTCTGCTATACCGGATGATGTAACGCAATTATTTCAGGAATGGGGATTGTCTCACCTATTAGCAATTTCCGGATTACATGTTGGATTATTAGCTGCGTGTTTTTATTTTCTATGTTTATATATCTTTAGGCTTTCCTATGAAAGAACAACTATGATTCTTATTTGTTTTTTCTCACTTTATCCACTATTATCCGGTGGTGCACCCTCCGTATGGCGTTCCTCTCTTTTCTATGTCATAATCCTAATTTTTTCTTTATCAAATAAAAAGTGGTCGTTTACAGACTTATTGAGTGTCGTTTTTCTATTGATGATCATTGTAGATCCAATCATTATTGAAAAAATTGCTTTTCAATTTAGTTTTATCGTTACGTTCACCATCCTACTATCAAGAAATATATTGAAAGGCTTATCTATCCATTGGGGATCGCTCGTAATTAGCTTAATTAGTATGCTTGCCATATTGCCCATCCAACTTTATCATTTCTATCAGCTGCAGCCTTTATCCGTTCTTGTAAACTTTTTTGTAATTCCTTATTTTTCAATTTTTGTTATGCCAACATTATTAGTACTTGTAATAACCATGCCTTTTAATCCAATTCACACATTCCTCGATTTTTTATTTATTCAAGTACATGAACGTTTTCTGGATGTATTGTTTATTGTAGACGAGCTATTACTGGATCCATGGGTTGTTGGTCAATTTCCCCTTGAATACTTTTTGGTATATTATTGCTTTTTCTTCTTGATGATGAAAGCATGGGACAGTGGACTTTTAAAGAAGAGTTTTATCTATGGATTGTTATTAACTTTGTTAGTAATGATCGTAAGTGTCACGCCTTTTCTGAAAAATGAAGCAAGGATAACAATGCTTGATATAGGACAAGGAGATGCTATTGTAGTTGAAACATCCAAACGAGAAGGAGTGTATCTCATTGATGCAGGGGGGACTTTTTCTTTCTTGGATAATCAGCCTTCTAATCAAGTGTTTAAACAGGTAATTGACCCGTATTTGAAATATCGGGGTATTACATCGATTGATGGTATTTTTTTAACTCATGAGGATACGGATCATATTGGGAGTGTTCCGTTTATTTTGGATCAATATAAAGTGGATACTATTTATACGCATCCTTATTTTGATCCGGATATTTTAAGACAGTTCCAAGCAATAAGTCCGCAAACAAAATTTGAATTCTTAATAACAGGGGAAAGCTATGGTGTAAAAGGGTTTACATTTACTGTTCTTCATCCTGGGCATGATAGTAAAGATAGAAATGAAAACTCACTCGTCCTGTATGCAAATTTTGGTCAAATTGAAGGTTTATTAACAGGGGATATTGGGGTTGAAACGGAAGAGTTGATCGTTAACAAACTAACACCACTTCAAGTTGATTTCATAAAAGTTGCACATCATGGTAGTAATACTTCAACAGGGCAATATTTCTTAGAAAAAGTAAATCCTAATGCTGCATTCATATCTGTTGGAAGGAACAACCGATATGGTCATCCACACGATGAGGTATTAGAACGTCTTGAAAAAAATGATATCGCAGTTTGGCGAACCGATAAACATGGAGCGATTTCAATAAAAATTAATCAAGGAAGTGGAACGATTACGACTTATTTGCCATATGATGAAGTAGAGAGAGTTGATGAGCACTAATGGATTGTCTGTTAGTAAGAGATATTCTATATTTTACAACACTCTAATAAAAAAACTTGACAAAACAATTGCTTTGCCAAGTTTCTTTGTAAAAGATTTCTTTGTTAACTAATTTAGTGCGTCGAAAATTACCCCAATAAAAAATATAATCATGAAGAATAAAAATGAAGCCACAAATCCAACACCAGCGTCTATAATATCAGGACGTTTTGACTGTGGATCTTTTTCGAATTCGTTCATTCTGATTGCCTCCCTTATACTTATCGCAGTATTCCCTTACTTAGCAAGACTTAACAACCATAAAAAACAGATTTTAGAACAATCTATATAGTGACAAAAACATCGCCTTGTTATTGGACTTCCCGGGACCTTTAATAAGGCGTTTATATAGATTGCTGAGGGAGGACTTCTGTCGCTCCCTCTTTATTTTCTAACTTAAGATAACTATAATTCCTTAAATTATCCATCATATGTAAAGCCGTAAAGAAATTACTGCCATTGATACTTTAACCATTCTTATTATACAATAAAACATATTGTGAAATATTTCAACTTTAAAATAAAGACAGGCTCCTGTAAATGAGCTTAGTTGGGAAAGTTTTTTGAGGTGGTAAGATGGATTATTTAGAGTGTATGCAACAAATAAAAAAAGATAAAATAGCTCCCGTTTATTATTTGTACGGAACAGAGAATTATATGACTGATATGTTACGAGCTACTTTAACAAAGAAAATTGTCGAACCGGAAGACTTAGATACTAATTTATCAACATATGACTTAGAGGAAACAACGATACAAGAAGTAATAATCGATGCGGAAACTTTCCCGTTTTTTGGAGAACGAAAGCTTATAATTGCTCATAACGCAGATTTCCTTAAAGCAAAACCATCCGTAACTGACATACTACATCAGCCGGAATCATTAATAACGTATTTGGAAAATCCTGCACCTTATACTGTGTTGGTTGTTATAGCGCCTTACGAGAAAGTAGATGAGCGGAAAAAAATCGTAAAAGCATTAAAAAAGCATGCTGCGTTTGTAGAATGCCAACCCTTAAAAGAATATAATATGCAACAAACTGTAAAAACGCTTGCGAATGATCTACATATTACAGTTTCAAATCAAGTGGTTGATTTTTTAATTGAGACAATTGGCTCAAACTTAATGGTGATTCAGTCGGAGTTAGAAAAAATGGCTTTGTATGCAGGTGCCGGAAATGAAATTCAACTAGAGACAGCAAAATTACTTATTTCGGAACAAGAGAATAGTACAGCCTTCCAACTTGTTGATGCTGTATTAACGAGTGATTTAAAAGCCGCAATTAATATTAAAAAGGATTTGGAAAAGAAGGGCGAGGATCCGATAGGAATGCTAGCACTTATAACATCTCAGTTCCGGACTATTTTACAAGTTAAAGTGTTAAAACAAAAAGGTTACACACAGCAACAAATAGCACAGCAATTAAAGATTCATCCATATACAGCAAAATTAGCATTAAATAGGCAGGCTAGCTTTACATTTGCTGAGTTAAAAAAAATGATTGATAAAATGGCTGAGACAGACTTACAAATGAAGACAGGAGCAATGGACAAAAGCATAGCCTTTGAGCTACTACTTTACTATTTAATCCAAGAGAGACATAAAAACAATACTAAACCCAGCCTTGCTTAAGGCTGGGTTTAGATGTGAAAAATCGTAATTAAGCTCCTAGACCTTTCAAATGCTTAGCGAGGCGAGCTTTTTGACGATTCCCGTTATTTTGATGAACTAATCCTTTTTGGACCGCTTTATCGATTTTTTTAACCGCAGTAAGGTATGCTGCTTTCGCTCCCTCTACGTCTTTTTTCTCGATTAACTTTTCAACTTTCTTAATATGTGAACGCATTTCAGATTTCACAGGTTGGTTAAGTAAACGACGATCTTCATTAGTACGTACTCGTTTAATTGCTGATTTAATATTAGCCAATATCTTCACCTCCATATTGCTTCATACCCGGTTTTTTCAGGTCAAAAGTCATTTTACCAAAGCTCACCCTTTTTTTCAATAAAAAATTGCTTTACTGACGCTCCTCAATTCATTAATTATTTAACGCATGATAAAAGCTGAGTTGGAGAAAAATAAATTTATCATCATTAGAGGAGTGGAATGAAGTGGATGAGAAGTCTTTTGAAATACGTACTGATCTCGCAGTAGAAGCAAAAGATATGTACGTTAGTCGACAAACGAAGAAAGAATCAGAAATACCTGGTGTGAACATTAAAGAACGAAAAGAAGGCCGTATACGTGTTACTCAAGTAGAAGTGGATGAAACGGGATCCGAGCATATAGGAAAGAAAAAAGGCTCTTACCGAACCATTTATTCGGAAGCAATTAAGCAACAAGATACTAAATATATTGAAGAGACTGCTAAAGTATTTGCTAAAGAATTACTAGATTTGCTTGAGAAAAATAATATTTCTAAAGATGATTCCGTTTTAATTGTTGGATTAGGAAATAGAAACGTAACACCAGATGCGTTAGGTCCATTAACTACTGATAAAGTTTTAGTAACCAATCACTTATTTCTTTACGAGCCACAATATGTAAAGGAAGGGTACCGAAAAGTCGCACTCATGGAGCCCGGAGTGATGGGGGTTACTGGAATTGAAACGAGCGATATTATACTTGGTGTGGTAGAAAAGTATAAACCGGATTGTGTAATTGCAGTAGACGCATTAGCAGCGCGATCAATGGAACGAGTAAACACAACAATTCAATTATCGGACTCGGGTATTCATCCAGGATCTGGTGTTGGTAATAAACGAAAAGAATTAAGTAAACAGACATTAGGAATTCCAGTAATTGCTGCTGGAGTCCCTACGGTTGTCGATGCTGTAACTATAACGAGTGATGCGATAGACTTTACATTAAAACATTTTGGAAAAGAGGTCAGGGAGAAGGATAAGCCGTCAAAATCATTAACCCCTGCTGGAATGACCTTTGGAAAAAGGAAATTATCTGAGGAAGATATGCCCTCGAACGAACAAAAAGAGAAGTTTTTCGGGATGATTGGTACTTTAAACAATCAAGAGAAACGTGCTTTAATTACCGAGGTACTTTCTCCTTTGGGACATAATTTAATGGTTACTCCTAAAGAAGTGGATGGTTATATGAAAGATATGGCGCATTTAATAGCAGAAGGTCTGAATGCAGCATTACACGAAAATGTAACGGTTGAGAATTTTGGATCCTATTCTAGATAATCATAAACATCTAATCTAAAAGGAAAAGTCATTTGGCTTTTCCTTTTTTTGTTCTACTCTCTATTGCATCCACATACACTCTAGTAGAGTTGATAGGCTGTGATAGAAAGGGGAGAAAGATGACACTACGTAAACAATCAAAAAAAGTAATCTTATTATCAAAAAATAAAGTTTTTTTAATCCTAGCAATATTTATTACATCATTTTTTTCCATGTTTATTCTAGTAGGAATGATGACAAGTTTAGATCCATCTTATCGAGTTGCTTCCCATACTGTTAAAAAATGGACTTCAGAGGTTAGTGAATTGCACTATTTAACATTAATGGCTGGAGAAAATCGATTATTTGAAGAAGCTTTACCCGAAGGAGAAGAACCAATTGATATAGGGAGAGTACTATTTGAATTAGGTACAAACGTGCGTGTACATGACGTAAGAAGTTTATTAGGTAGGGAGTTGCCTGGGTTTAATTTTTATGATCGAGAAATATTGATTGCAGGAGAAGGTACCGATTTTACTAATTTGACAGTAGAATCTACTCCTCCTTTAGAAATTGTATTAGAAGAAAGAGAAGCAACGATACCAGAGGAGTTAGAAGAAGAGAAAAAGCCGGCTCCTACACCTAATGATAATAAGAAGGCTGTTTATATATACAATACCCATAACCGAGAGTCCTTTTTACCATATCTACCGAACACAGATGAACCAAATGATGCATTTCATAAAGATATAAACATTACGAGAGTAAGTGAACAACTAGGAAAAGATTTATCTAAATTTGGAATCGGCTCGCAAGTGGAGAAAGCGGATATTGGTTCGATGCTGGTGGAAAGAGATTGGAATTATTCGAGAGATTCTTATAAGGCTTCTAAGGAAGTCGTTACAGCAGCATTAGCAGAAAATCAGGATATACAGTATGTATTTGATCTACATCGAGATAGTGTGAGAAAGGATATTACAACGAAGGAAATAGACGGGAAAAATTATGCGAGACTTATGTTTGTAATTGGCGGGGACAACCCTAATTTTGAGGCAAACTTTGCATTAGCAAATAGATTGCACCATGCCCTTGAAGAAAAATTCCCCGGATTGAGTAGAGGCGTAGAGAAATATGGTGGAGAAGGCAGGAATGGTGTATACAACCAAGATGTCTCGAATAATGCACTACTAATTGAGTTTGGAGGTGTTGATAATACATTTGAAGAACTCAATAATACTTCCGCAGTCTTTGCAGAAATTTTTAGTGAAATCTATTTTGAAGCTGAGAAAGTATCCAAGGAGGAAGGTCAGTGAGATTCCTATTAACCTGTTTGTTATTAGTTGCTATTTTTTCTCTAGGTGTTTATATGGGAGGGAATACGAGCTCTGAAAACTCTTCAGAGCCACCAGTTCCCGAGGTTGAGTTTGTCGATACTACTTCAATAAAGGAAGAAGTTGAGGAAAGTACTGTCGAGATTGTACCGTTGGAAGCAGAAGATTATGAGCCAAGTGTTTTATACACATTTGCGGAAAATGGTGGAAATGCAATTGGGAAAGTAGCGAATAGTATCCTAACAGTTTGTAGTGAATTTATTGATATATTGTTCTAGCTTATTAAAAATAGATATGTAAATTTACTTGTCTTCGTTATAGATATTAGTCGGTTTGTAGCAATTTTGTTTCAAATTTAAATCAGGAATAATTGAACATCTTGCTACAGACTGCTATAATCTAACCTAGTATTGACGTGCTATATAGGAGTTGAATGACGTTGACAAACATAAAAAAACAGAGCAATGTAAGGAATTTTTCCATCATTGCACATATCGATCATGGAAAATCGACATTAGCTGATCGTATTTTAGAACATACAAAAGCACTTACATCAAGGGAAATGAAAGAGCAGTTTCTAGATGCGATGGATCTAGAACGCGAACGCGGAATTACGATTAAATTAAATGCTGTTCAATTAAAATATATCCGAGAAAATGGGGAGGAATATATTTTCCATTTGATTGATACACCAGGTCATGTCGACTTTACATATGAAGTTTCGCGGAGTCTTGCCGCTTGTGAAGGTGCTATTCTTGTAGTTGATGCGGCTCAAGGGATTGAAGCACAAACTTTAGCTAACGTATACTTGGCATTAGACAATGATTTAGAAATCATCCCTGTGATTAATAAGATTGACCTGCCAAGTGCAGATCCTGAACGTGTTAAAAAGGAAATAACGGATGTTATTGGAATTGATGGGGACGAAGCTATTTTAGCAAGTGCTAAAGCTGGAATTGGTATTGAAGATATTTTAGAACAGATAGTTGAACGAATTCCTGAACCCGAAGGCAAATCAGAGGACCCATTAAAAGCGTTAATCTTTGACTCTCTGTATGATCCATATCGTGGTGTTATTGCCTATGTCTGTATTAAAGAAGGTAGTGTTAAAGTAGGCGATAAAATAAAGATGATGGCGACAGGGAAAGAGTTCGAAGTAAATGAAGTTGGTGTATTTAATCCAAAGCCATCAAAACTTGATTACTTAACAGTCGGTGATGTTGGTTATATCACTGCTTCTATTAAGAATATTATGGATACACAAGTCGGGGACACGATAACATTAGCTAATAATGAAGCAACAGATCCACTTCCTGGTTACCGAAAGCTAAACCCGATGGTGTTCTGTGGTCTTTACCCTGTAGATGCAGCAGATTATAACGATTTACGGGAAGCATTAGAGCGATTAGAATTAAACGATTCTTCTCTTCAATATGAAGCAGAAACGTCCCAGGCGCTTGGGTTTGGATTCCGTTGTGGATTTTTAGGATTACTTCATATGGAAATAATCCAAGAACGTATTGAACGTGAATTTGGTATTAATCTCATTACTACTGCACCAAGTGTAGTATACAAAGTAGTTAAAACAGATGGAGAGGAAATCATTATCGATAACCCTTCCGAAATGCCAGATAATCAATCGATCCAAGAGGTTCAAGAACCTTTTGTAGAAGCAACAATTATGGTGCCTAATGATTTCGTAGGTGCGGTTATGGAAATTTGCCAGAAAAAACGAGGCGAATATAAAGATATGCAGTATCTTAATGATAATCGAGTAAACGTTATTTACGAAATTCCTTTATCAGAGATTGTGTATGACTTTTTTGATCAATTAAAATCGAATACAAAAGGATATGCTTCGTTTGATTATGAGATGATCGGTTATAAAGCGTCTAATTTAGTGAAGATGGATATCCTATTAAATGGCGATACAATAGATGCTCTTTCTTTCATTGTTCATCGTGACTTTTCGTTCGATCGAGGAAAGCAAATTGCAGAGAAACTAAAGACACTTATTCCTAGACAACAGTTCGAAGTGCCGATTCAAGCAGCAATCGGGAATAAAATTGTTGCAAGGACGAATATTAAAGCGATGCGTAAGAATGTTCTAAGTAAGTGTTATGGTGGTGACATTTCTAGAAAGAGAAAATTACTTGAAAAACAAAAAGAAGGTAAGAAACGTATGAAGATGGTTGGATCTGTAGAAGTACCACAAGAAGCATTTATGGCCGTCTTAAAAATGGATGATGATTAATACATTTAAAGTACACATATAGAAATAGTAATTGAAAAGAAATCGCTGCTTGTTATTCTTTTTATAACGACAGTTGATTTCTTTTCTGTTTTAATTAAAAAGAGCAGGGAGTTTATAAATCAACTTGGATTTGTCTAGCTCCTGCGCTTAAATGTATTCTGTGGCAAAGAGCGCCACGTCAAGCCTTACTAAAGCTTGTCGAGGTTGGACAAGGCGCCTGCGCTTTTCTATGTGAGAATTCGATATTTAGAGGAGGGGAAGTATGATCACTTCCGCATATATTCATATACCGTTTTGTGAAAAGCTCTGCCACTATTGTGACTTTACGAAGTTTTTTTATGATGAAAAAATGGCAGATGAATACCTTGTAGCACTTGAAAAAGAAATTAGTACGGCTATTGAACAACCGAGGAAAAAAATGAAGACAATCTTTGTTGGAGGTGGAACTCCGACAGCCCTAAATAATCGTCAGCTATTACAATTAGTCGAAATGATCGCACATTATTTTGATGTGAGCGGAGTAGAAGAATATACCTTCGAAGCTAATCCAGGTGACTTAACAAAAGAGAAGATTGATATATTGGTTAGTCATGGAGTGAATCGTATATCAATGGGCGTTCAAGATTTTAACGACGAAATGCTGGAAAAATTAGGCCGACTTCACCGAGTAAAAGATGTGTATCAAAATGTGAATGATTTACAAAATGCAGGACTTACGAATATTAGTATAGACTTAATGTTTAGTTTGCCTAACCAAACGATGGAGCATTTTTCGAAGACTCTTGAAGAAGCGATTTCATTTAATTTACCACATTATTCTGCTTATTCTTTACAAATAGAACCAAAAACGGTTTTTTATCAACGTTATAAAAAAGGTACACTATCTAAACCACCAGAAGAAGTGGAAGCAGACATGTATGAATTGTTACGTAAAAGAATGAGAGAAGAAGATAAGAACCAATATGAAATTAGTAATTTTGCAAGAGCTGGTTACGAAAGTAAGCACAATCTAACGTATTGGAACAATGAGTATTATTATGGGTTTGGCGCTGGAGCGAGTGGCTATTTACCAGGATATCGAACAATTAATGTTCGTCCATTCCCAGCGTATGTAAAAGAAGCTCAAGCATCCGGAAAACCTGTATTATACACGGATGAGATTACAAAAAAAGAGCGCATTGAAGAAGAGATGTTCCTTGGTTTACGAAAAAGTGAGGGAGTTTCATTACAATCGTTCTATTCAAAATATCATTTGGATTTGAAAAAAATATATAGTGATACGTTTGAAAAGCTTATGCAGAA
Source organism: Gracilibacillus halotolerans (assembly GCF_014206945.1). Classification (GTDB taxonomy): domain Bacteria; phylum Bacillota; class Bacilli; order Bacillales; family Amphibacillaceae; genus Gracilibacillus; species Gracilibacillus halotolerans. Next base: position 607,800 of record NZ_JACHON010000001.1, on the reverse strand, counting down.
AGGCTGGATGGAACTAAGTGATGGGTTTGTTCGTTTAACGGAAGATGGAAAACCTTTTGGAAACGAAGTATTTCAAGAATTTCTATTAGAAGACGATGTTTGGGAGCAATGGAAAGACGCTATTAAAGAGTCTTAAGCCTAGAAAAAAGGCAGCATTATTGATTGACAATTCTTTCTCTATTTGATAATTTAATAATAGATTTAGCACTCATAATAAGGGAGTGCTAACAGAGGTGATCATCATGCTTACACAAAGGCAACTTCAGGTTTTACAAGTAATAATTGATGAATTCATCCATACAGCTCAGCCAATAGGATCTCGTGCCATTGCTAAAAAGGGTGAAATCTCTTTTAGTTCGGCTACGATTCGGAATGAAATGGCAGATTTAGAAGACATGGGACTTATTGAAAAAACCCATACTTCTTCAGGACGTGTTCCGTCCGAAAGAGGTTATCGCTTCTATGTTGATCATTTACTTTCTCCGATTCGTCTTTCGCAAGCAGAAATGCAACGGATTGGCTTAGCTTTCGAAAAGGACTACATTCACTTTGAAAAGGTGGTCCAAGAATCTGCACGGATTCTATCTGAATTAACAAATTATACATCAATTATACTTGGACCAGAAGTATTTAATAGTACTTTACGTCAGATTCAAATAATCAGTCTTTCTGAAAATACTGCAGTCGCAATTCTTGTAACAAATAATGGCCATATGGAGCATCGTTATTTCAATGTGCCAAAAATGATGAAGATGTCTGATTTAGAGCGTTTAGTAAATATTTTAAATGACCGATTAGCAGGTGTACCGTTAATCCAACTTAAAGAAAAACTTTACGGAGAAATAACCGAGCTTCTGATGAAATACAGTGAAGATTTTGAATCTACCTACTATTTGCTTCAACAAGCTCTGCTAGAAGAGCAGCCTGTAAAGCTATATGTAGATGGTATTTCTAATATCATGTATCAACCAGAATTTAAAGATATTGAAAAAGTACAATCATTATTTACGGTAATGGAACAGGAAGATGAAATGGTTAATCTTCTTCGTAAGTCAGATGAAGGTATTCGTGTTTCTATCGGTCAGGAGATTGAATTAGACGCCATGCAAGATTGTAGTTTAATTACAGCAACTTATACTTTGGACAATAGTCATTTAGGTACGATTGCTTTACTGGGGCCTACTAGAATGGATTATTCTCGAGTTATTTCATTGCTAAATGTATTATCAAAGCAGATGAGTAAATCTCTTGATGGATTGTATTGATGAAGAGAGAAAGGGGTATGGTTGTACTATGCTCTTTTCTCTTGTATGTGTTATCGTTGAAAAGTTTATCAATTTATGTTTATGTATAGAGTGGTCTATAGGAGGTGACTGGAATGGAAAAAGAACAACAAGATGAATTAAAAGATGAAACAGTTGAAGCTGAAGAAATGGATATTGATAACATTCCTGAAGAAAAATTGGACGAACAGAAAGATGAACAAAATGAAGAAGCAGTTGTAAGCATAGAGGATTATCAAAAACTTGTGAACGAACATAAAGAAATGGAAGAGCGATTGTTACGTGTTCAGGCCGAATATGATAACTTTAGAAAAAGATCGCAACGCGAAAAGGAAGCGTCCTTAAAATATAAATCACAAGATGTAATAGAGGAATTGCTTCCGGTTATGGATAATTTCGAGCGAGCTTTACAAGTAGAGGCACATGATGAAGCGGCAAAGAATATTATTCAGGGAGTAGACATGATCTATCGTCAGCTCCATACGGTTCTTGAGAATCAAGGAGTTTCAGAAATCAAAACTGTTGGTGAGGTATTTGACCCTAATCTACATCAAGCCATTGCTCAAGTGAATGAGGAAGGGTTTGAATCAGGTCAGATTACTGAAACCTTGCAAAAGGGATATCAATTAAAAGATCGTGTAATCAGACCAGCAATGGTGAAGGTAAACGAATAATTACATAGTATAGTCAAGGAGGAAATTGTCTTATGGGAAAAATAATTGGTATTGATTTAGGAACAACAAACTCTTGTGTTGCTGTAATGGAAGGTGGAGAACCACAAGTTGTAGCAAACCCTGAGGGTAATCGTACAACTCCTTCCGTTGTTTCCTTTAAAAACGGAGAACGACAAATTGGAGAAGTAGCTAAACGACAAGCTATTACGAACCCAAATACGATTCAATCGATTAAACGTCATATGGGTACAGATTATAAGGAAGAAATTGAAGGTAAGGATTATACGCCTCAAGAAATTTCGGCAATCCTTTTACAATACTTAAAGTCATATGCGGAAGATTACTTAGGTGAAAAGGTAGATAAAGCAGTTATTACAGTTCCAGCTTATTTTAATGATGCGGAAAGACAAGCAACAAAAGATGCTGGTAAAATCGCTGGTTTAGAAGTTGAGCGTATTATTAACGAGCCAACTGCGGCAGCTTTAGCTTACGGTATTGATAAAGCAGATCAGGATCAAACTGTACTTGTATATGACCTTGGTGGGGGAACATTTGACGTTTCTATTCTTGATATTGGAGACGGAACTTTCGAAGTAATTGCTACAGCGGGTGATAATCGCCTAGGTGGAGATGATTTCGACCAAGTAATTATGGATTATATGGTACAAGAATTTAAAAAAGAAAATGGTGTTGATCTTTCTCAAGATAAGATGGCACAACAACGATTAAAAGATGCAGCTGAAAAGGCGAAAAAAGATTTGTCAGGTGTATCTCAAACGCAAATTTCGCTTCCGTTTATCACAGCAGGTGAAGCAGGTCCACTTCATTTAGAAATGACACTAACACGTGCTAAATTTGAGGAACTTTCCTCTGATCTTGTAGAGCGTACGATGGGGCCAACTCGTCAAGCAATGCGAGACGCAGATCTGTCACCAAGCGAAATCGATAAAGTTATCCTAGTAGGTGGATCTACTCGTATTCCTGCAGTACAAGAAGCGATTAAAAAAGAAATCGGCAAAGATCCTTCTAAAGGAGTAAACCCAGACGAAGTAGTTGCATTAGGTGCAGCAATTCAAGGTGGAGTACTTCAAGGTGACGTGAAAGACGTAGTTCTATTAGACGTTACCCCTCTATCCCTAGGTATTGAAACAATGGGTGGAGTGTTTACGAAGTTAATCGAGAGAAATACTACGATTCCAACTAGCCATTCACAAGTTTTCTCAACTGCAGCAGATAATCAAACGGCTGTTGATATCCATGTACTACAAGGTGAACGGGAAATGGCAGCTAATAACAAGACACTTGGCCGTTTCCAACTGACGGACATTCCACCAGCACCACGTGGCGTTCCACAGATAGAAGTTAAATTTGATATCGATGCGAACGGTATTGTAAATGTACATGCAAAAGATTTAGGTACAAACAAAGAACAGTCTATTACTATTCAGTCTTCTTCTGGTCTTAGTGAAGATGAAATAGATAAAATGGTAAGAGAAGCTGAAGAAAATGCTGAAGAAGATAAAAAACGTCGTGAAGAAGTAGAATTAAGAAACGAAGCTGACCAATTGGTTTTCCAAACGGATAAGACGTTAGAAGATCTTGGTGATAAAGTGTCTGACGAAGAGAAGCAATCAGCACAAGAAGCGAAAGAGGAATTGAAGAAAGCTATTGAGTCCGATGATCTTGAGCAAATCAAGGCAAAGAAAGAGGCACTAGAACAACAAGTTCAGGCTCTGACTGTAAAATTGTATGAGCAAGCACAACAACAAGCACAGCAAGCTCAACAGGCAGATGGCTCAGCTACTGGCTCCGAGGAGCAAGCGGATGACGTAGTAGATGCTGATTACGAAGAAGTAGACGATGAAGATAAAAAATAAGCAGGAATTGTAAGGTGAAAAGTCAAAGTCAAACATAGGTGGCTTTGACTTTTCCCATGTTATAAAAGGTCTTTCATTTCTGTTGTTATCTCGGTAATTGAATGTTAAGATAAAATTTATGTTAAGTTCGGGAGCGTGATTCGTTAGTGAGCAAAAGAGACTATTATGAGGTTCTAGGTGTATCGAAGAGTGCCTCCAAAGAAGAGATAAAAAAAGCATACCGTAAACTTGCAAGACAGTATCATCCAGACGTGAACAAAGAAGCAGGTACAGAGGAAAAATTCAAAGAAGTAAAAGAAGCATATGAAGTTTTAGGTAATGAACAAAAGAGAGCCCAATATGATCAATTTGGCCATGCAGGTCCACAAAGTCAAGGCTTTGGTGGTGGCGGCTTTAGTGCTGAAGATTTCGGTGGTTTTGGCGACATATTTGATATGTTCTTTGGTGGTGGCCGAAGACGCGATCCAAATGCACCACAACAAGGAAACGACCTTCAATATACGATGACAATTGAATTCGAAGACGCAATCTTTGGAAAGGAAATGGATATCCATATTCCAAAAGAAGAATCTTGTGATACTTGTCACGGAAGCGGTGCGAAACCAGGTACTTCAGCTGATACGTGTCATCATTGTAATGGAAGCGGTCAGTTAAATGTTGAACAACAAACACCATTTGGAAGGGTAGTTAATCGACGCGTTTGTCATCATTGTCAAGGTTCTGGTAAATTAATTAAAGAAAAATGTACTACCTGTGCAGGAGCAGGTAAGGTGAAAAAACGTAAGAAGATTAGTATTAAAATTCCAGCTGGTATACATGATGGTCAACAAATTAGAGTAACTGGTCAAGGAGAAGCTGGAGTGAATGGTGGTCCTGCAGGTGACTTATTTGTTGTTGTTCAAGTAAAGGAACACGAATTTTATGAGAGAGATGGCGACAATATCTTCTGTGAAATGCCATTAACGTTTGCGCAAGCAGCACTCGGTGATGAAATCGAGGTTCCTACCTTATATGGAAAAGTCAAACTGAAAATCCCAGCTGGAACGCAAACAGGTCGAACTTTCCGATTGAAAGGGAAAGGTGCGCCAAACCTTAGAGGTTATGCACAAGGTGATCAACATATCAAAGTTCGGGTTATTACCCCAACGAATTTAAGTGAGCAACAAAAGAGTTTATTACGTGAATTGAATGAATTAGCGGGAAACCAACCAGCTGATGAACATGAAGATTCTTTTTTTCAACGAGTGAAAAAGGCGTTTAAAGGAGATTCATAATCCTATTGAAAAGTGAGTTGATTCTGTTTGAAGTGGACAGAGTTAAGTATTTATACAACTAACGAAGCTGTTGAGCCAATATCTAATATACTACATGAAGCTGGCTCAGGTGGAGTAGTTATTGAAGATAGTCAAGACCTAAAAAAAGAAAAGAAGGGTTCCTTCGGAGAGATCTATGAATGGGATACTGACAGTTTCTCAGAGGAAGGCGTAAGGCTAAAGGCTTATTTACCTGTAAATAGCTTTTTAGGTGAGACGATATCCGAGATCAAGCAAGCAATTACTAACTTAATTTCATATGACATTGATATTGGCCTTAATAAAATCACATTAACTGAAGTAAATGAAGAAGATTGGGCAACCGCGTGGAAGAAATACTATAAGCCTGTGAAAGTCTCTGAAAGAATAACTATTACACCAACGTGGGAAGAATATAATAAAGAGTCAGCGAATGAGATTGTTATTGAGTTGGACCCCGGGATGGCATTTGGAACAGGAACACATCCAACTACGGTATTGAGTATTCAAGCTCTTGAGAGGCATATTCGTAAGGGTAACCAAGTGATGGACGTAGGATGTGGATCTGGAGTCCTCTCAATTGCAAGTATTTTATTAGGCGCAGACCATGTATTGGCACTAGATTTGGATGATGTAGCAGTACAAACTACGAAAGCAAATATGAAAGTTAATCACTTAGTAAATGAGATTACAGTAAAACAAAACAATCTATTAGAAGGTATAACAGCACAAGTAGAGGTCATTGTCGCAAATATTTTAGCCGAAATTATTCTTCAATTTGAGAAGGATGCTTTTCAACTACTCAAACCGGATGGGATTTTCATCACGTCTGGAATCATCCAAACTAAAAAAGAAGAAGTAAAAGAAGCGCTTATAAATGCAGGTTTTGCTATTCTAGAAATCAATGAGATGGAAGATTGGGTATCCATCATAGCTAGAAAGCCAAGATGAAAGTAGGAACGTAAATGCAACGATATTTTGTCCCATACGAGAATTGGAATGGTGATACTGTCTCAATCAAACAAGATGATTACCACCATATTGTCCGTGTAATGAGAATGAAGATTGGTAATCAAGTTGTTGTTGTGCACCCAAAAGATGGAGCGGCAATCACAACCATAGTAGATATTAACGACAATTCAGTGACATGTAGGATTGATAGTTGGCCTGACTACGATACCGAACTTCCCGTGGATGTAACAATTGGTCAAGGAGTACCTAAAGGGGAAAAATGGGAGTGGATTCTCCAAAAAGGAACGGAGTTAGGTGCGAAACAGTTCATCTCTTTTCAAGCAGAAAGATCAGTAGTAAAATGGGATGAGAGAAAACTCGTTAAAAAGACTTCACGTTGGGAAAAGATAGTAAAAGAAGCAAGTGAACAATCTCATCGTAATTTTATCCCATCTGTTCAGTGGATGAATAGGTGGGAGGAATTTCTTGAATACAGTAAAACATTTGATATCCGTTTATTTGCATATGAAGAAGAGGCTAAGCATTTGTCATCTGTATCACTTCATTCCGTCTATCAAACAATTAACCCAGGTGCTAAAATACTTATATGTATCGGTCCAGAGGGCGGCTTTTCTGAAAAAGAGGCAAGAGACTTGAGATCGCATGAATTTCAATCGATTCGCCTAGGTCCTAGAATATTACGAACAGAGACAGCACCTCTATATGCATTAGCAAGCTTATCCTACTACTTTGAAGAAATGAGGTGATGAAATGCCAACAGTGGCTTTTCATACATTAGGTTGTAAAGTTAACCATTACGAAACAGAAGGTATATGGAATAGATTTAAATCAGAAGGATACGAGCGTGTAGATTTCGATCAACATGCAGAGGTATATGTTATTAATACATGTACCGTAACGAACACGGGAGACAAAAAAAGTCGCCAAGTGATCAGAAGAGCAGTAAGGAAAAATCCCGATGCTGTTATTTGTGTTACAGGTTGCTATGCACAGACCTCACCAGGTGAGATTATGGAAATCCCAGGTGTTGATGTTGTTGTAGGAACCCAAGATCGTGGTAAGATGATTGCGTATATTGAAGAACATTTAGAACACCGACTACCAATTAACGGTGTTTCGAATATAATGAAAAATCGTGTATTTGAAGAAATGGATGTACCAGATTTCTCGGATCGTACGAGAGCATCGCTTAAAATTCAAGAAGGTTGTAACAATTTCTGTACGTTTTGTATCATTCCATGGTCGCGAGGTTTGCTACGTTCTCGTAAGCCAGAGAACGTCTTAAAGCAAGCGCAACAGTTAGTGGATGCTGGATATAAAGAAATTGTACTGACCGGAATTCATACTGCGGGTTATGGGGAAGATATGAAAGATTATAACTTCGCTCAATTACTGCATGAACTTGAAACTAACGTAAGAGGGCTAAAAAGAATTCGTATTTCCTCTATCGAAGCTAGCCAGATAACAGATGAGGTAATTGATGTTCTAAATTCTTCGGAAAAAATAGTACCACATTTACATATTCCTCTACAATCTGGCTCGGATACAGTTTTAGAGCGTATGAGACGTAAGTATTCTACAGAATTTTACAAACAAAGAGTGAATAAAATCAAGAAGATTTTTCCTAATCTTGCTATTACTTCTGATGTCATCGTTGGCTTTCCAGGTGAAACAGAGGAAGAGTTTCAGGAGACAATGGACTTTGTAAAAGAAATTGGTTTCTCTGAGCTACATGTTTTTCCATTCTCCCGTCGTACAGGGACACCTGCAGCACGAATGGATAACCAGGTAGACGATGAGGTGAAAAATCGTCGTGTGCAGCAATTAATTGATTTATCTAATGAACAAGCTCTTTCATACGCAAAAAATTATGAAAATGAAGTGTTGGAAGTCATACCTGAAGAATCATTAGATGAAGAAAATCCTAATGTTCTTGTTGGTTATTCAGATAATTATATGAAAGTAAAATTTGAAGGATCATCGGACTTAATAGGCCAAATTGTAAGAGTAAAAGTAACAAAAGCAGGGTACCCTTATAATGAAGGAGTTTTTGTACGGGTGATGGATGACGCTGCTTTATCTATTTAGTACCCATTACCATAGTTGCTCTATAAGAGAGTTACTATGGTTTTTTATATTAAATCCCCACGCTATTCGCAAAAAAATATTTGGAGGTAAGCTAATGAATACTCAAGAGATAGCAAAAATGATTGATCATACATTATTAAAGCCAGAAACTACGAAATCACAAATCGATCAATTACTTAAAGAAGCAAAAGAATATCGATTTGCTTCCGTTTGTATCAATCCATCATGGGTGAAGTATGCGAGCGAACAATTGCAAGGTACAGAAGTAAAAGTATGTACGGTTATAGGTTTTCCTTTAGGAGCTACGACAACAGAGGCAAAAGTTTTCGAAGCAAAACAAGCAATTGAGAATGGTGCAAATGAAATAGATATGGTGATAGCTATTGGACAATTGAAATCAGGTAACACGGACTATGTAAAAAATGATATAGAACAAGTGAAGAAAGCAGCTGGTAAGGATATTATTGTTAAAGTGATCATTGAAACAACATTATTAACAAATGAAGAGAAAGAGATAGCTTGTAAACTGTCCCAGGAAGCTGGTGCTGATTTTGTTAAAACATCAACTGGTTTTGCAGGTGGGGGTGCCACAGTAGAAGATGTGCAATTAATGCATCGAGTTGTCGGGAGTGATTTGCAAATTAAGGCTTCAGGAGGCGTACGTAATTTAGATGATGCCTTACAAATGATAGAAGCAGGGGCATCTAGACTTGGAGCCAGTGCAGGTGTAGATATATTAAACGGCTTAGAGTCAAAAACGGACTATTAACAGCCACATATTTAGCTGAAAATCAAATCAATCGAAGAGATGAAATTGAGTTACACGAAAAATCAGATGGTTTTTGGATTTCGGATCCTTGTGGAACGATTCTTCGTGTTAATCCTAAAATAAAGTAACGAATGGGAAATATTTAGGAGAAAGATAAGTATATAAGTGAAGCGATATAGAAAACGAACATTGGATACAAATCTATCAATATGTCGTTTTCTATGTTGTTGTTTTGCGTATTTTTAAAAATAAATTATGGAATGTATCGATTACATAGATAGAGCAAATGGATTTTATCCAAGAATCTCAAACATTCATAATCGCTTGCCGATATGGAAAGAAAAACAGTTGACCTCATAAAAAACGTATATTATAATGGCAAATAGACATATGTGATCATACATATGCAGCATAATTTGGTCTTATGCTTCGGAGGGAGGGAAATTAGCATGTCTAACACAACTCGCGTTCGTAAAAACGAGTCTCTTGATGATGCTCTTCGTCGCTTTAAACGTAGTGTATCTAAATCTGGTACATTAAGTGAATACCGTAAGCGTGAATTTTATGAGAAACCTAGTGTACGTCGTAAGAAAAAATCTGATGCAGCTAGAAAGCGTAAATTTTAAAGAGGGTGTAGTCTGATGGCAGTTACAGAGCAGTTAAATCTGGACATGAAACAAGCCATGAAGGATAAGGATAAGCTAAAGCTAGGTACCATTCGAATGGTAAAAGCAGCTTTCCAAAATGAAGCTATTAAATTTAAAAAAGATTCATTATCTGAAGATGAAGAATTAACTGTACTAGCTAGAGAGCTAAAACAGCGTAAGGATTCCCTCCAGGAATTTGAAGAAGCTGGACGTCAAGATTTAGTCGATAAGCTGCATGAAGAGATTGAAGTTATACAAGCATATATGCCTGAACAACTCTCTGATGAAGAACTCGAGCAAATTGTTCAGCAAACGATAGAGGAAGTGCAAGCTGAATCTAAAAAAGACATGGGTAAAGTAATGGGCGCGTTGATGCCTAAAGTAAAAGGTAAGGCAGATGGAAATAAAGTGAATCAACTCGTCCAAAAACATTTATCTTAATGTTGACATAAAATCCTTAACCATTTAATGGTTAAGGATTTTTGCATATATGAAATAACTATGTTCATAATATATTTATATTTTACTATGTTGAGCACAGAACTAGTAATAAAGAGCCGATATATTTTCGCGCTATTTATGAAATTGTGTTACACTAAAATTTGAAACCTTGCTGCGATTCCATACGTATTAACAAATATAACATAAAAAAAGGGGGGGAGATATTGGCTCGTTTCTTTCGGATTCTTTTGCTAGTCCCTTTGCTTTTTCTATCATTGGTTATGAATGAGATAGTTGCAGAGGATAATGGCGATGGAAAGCTGGTATATATCATACCAATTGAAGATAATGTTGAACGTGGATTGGAAGCATTTATACGAAGAAGTACAGACGAAGCAATTCAGGCTAATGCTGACCACATCATATTTGAAATCAATACACCAGGTGGTAGGGTAGATGCTGCACTTGAAATAGGTGCAATCCTACAAAATTTAGACGCAGAGACTACTTCCTTTGTCACCGTTAAAGCACTCTCGGCCGGTTCGTACATAGCTTTAAATACAGATAACATTTACCTTACACCCCAGGCGAGTATGGGAGCGAGTCAAGTGATAACCGGTGACGGTAATGCTGCTGACGATAAATCACAATCAGCGTGGATTGCTGCCATGAGAGGAGCTGCTACTTCTAAACAGCGAGACCCAATCTATGCAGAAGCGATGGCTGATCCAGAAGTTGATTTACCAGACTTCGGAGCTGATAAAGGTAAATTATTAACATTGGATGCTAGTAGTGCTGTAGAAGTAGATTATGCGGAAGGAATCGTCCCACATCGTACTGAGTTGTTGCACCAACTAGGACTGTCGAATGCTGAGATAGTCGAAATGGAAACGACTGCAGCAGAGAGTATTGCACGTTTTCTTACGGATCCTATTGTTGTGCCAATCTTGCTCTCCTTAGCAAGTATTGGACTGGTGGTAGAATTATATTCGCCAGGATTCGGATTGCCAGGATCTATTGGATTAGCTTCTCTCATACTTTATTTTTATGGCCACTTTGTCGCCGGACTAGCGGGTTATGAAGCGCTTATTCTATTAGTTGTAGGTATTATACTTCTGGTGATAGAAGTATTTGCCCCTGGAGGTATTTTAGGGTTCATTGGGATAGGTGCAATTGTAGGATCACTTTTCATGACGACAGACGATGTAGGCCATATGTCGATGAGTATTGCAATTGCACTTGTCTTAACAATTATTGTTTCCGTTATCCTGTTTAAAACAATTGGATTGGAAAAAGGAATTTTTCGACATGTTATTTTGAGAGAAGCAACAACAACGGAAGGCGGGTATATATCCAATGTGAATCGCTTAGATCTTATTGGAAAGGAAGGCAAAACAGTTACCCCGTTACGACCTGCGGGTACAGCCATATTTGATGGTGAACGATTAGATGTTGTTTCGGAGGGTGCTTATATATCTGCCGATGTTGATGTCAAAATTGTTAAAACAGAAGGTTCACGGGTAGTAGTTCGTGAAGCAAACGACTAAAAGGAGGAAATAAAATGGAATCAGAATTAGAATTCATTGTACCGATTATTATTATCGGACTAATCGTTATTGCACTAGCTATATTATTTACGTTTATCCCAGTAATGCTCTGGATTAGTGCATTAGCAGCGGGTGTTAGGGTTAGTATCTTTACGTTAGTAGGTATGCGTTTAAGAAGGGTAGTACCTTCTCGAGTTATTAATCCATTAATTAAAGCACATAAAGCTGGTATCGATGTTACAACAAATCAATTAGAGAGTCATTTTCTTGCAGGTGGAAATGTTGATCGAGTTGTAAATGCTTTAATTGCTGCACAACGTGCCAATATTGGATTAAGCTTTGAAAGATGTGCGGCCATTGACTTAGCTGGTCGTGATGTATTAGAAGCAGTTCAGATGAGTGTAAATCCAAAAGTAATTGAAACTCCATTTATTTCTGGTATTTCTATGAATGGTATTGAAGTAAAAGCAAAGGCTAGAATAACTGTTCGAGCAAATATTGATCGCCTTGTTGGTGGTGCGGGTGAAGAAACTGTTATTGCCCGTGTTGGTGAAGGTGTAGTTAGTACAATCGGTAGTGCAGAACATCATAAAGATGTCTTAGAAAATCCAGATTCGATTTCACATAACGTATTAAATCGTGGACTTGACGCAGGGACTGCTTTCGAAATCTTGTCAATCGATATTGCAGACGTGGATATCGGTAAGAACATTGGAGCAATTCTTCAAACAGATCAAGCTGAAGCAGATAAAAATATTGCACAGGCGAAGGCAGAAGAACGTCGTGCAATGGCTGTAGCGCATGAGCAGGAAATGGTTGCGAAAGTACAAGAGATGCGCGCGAAAGTTGTGGAAGCAGAAGCGGATGTACCACTTGCATTAGCGGAAGCATTACGCTCCGGTAAAATGGGTGTAATGGATTATTTACAATATCAGAATATCAATGCTGATACTGATATGCGTGATTCGATTAGTAAGTTATCTAAAGATGAACAAGATGAAGACAATTAATAGTAATGCAAATTGCACCTCGCTAAAGAGAGGGTGATTAATATGGAAGGAATTTTCGCTCTATTATTTCCCATCTTAGCAATAGTTTTCGGACTAATTGGTTCCAAAAATAATAAAGATGAGAATATGGAGACGCCAACTCCGATTCCACAATCACGGAGAAATCAACAAGAACGCCCAATAAATAACACAGAACCAAGAAGAACGGCAATGAATACATCACAAGAAACAAAGCAACAAGAAACAAAGCAACAAGAAACAAAGCAACAAGAGACATATACGGCTTCTACACAGGAGATGGAAAGAGCTGAGGATCAATTTAATAAGCAAATGGAAATGCTGAAAAAGGATATTACTAGCTCACAGCCGATTAGTGATTTAGGTGAAAGTAAACAGGATCAACCAATTCAGCTAAAATCACGAACTAGAAACTCAACTAACGATAAATCAACAATGTCTATTAGGCAATCCTTAACGAAAAGTGGTATAAGAGAAGCAATCATTATGTCAGAAGTTCTTGCTCCGCCTAAATCGTTGTCTAACAAACGAACTAACAGAGTAAATTAATTAGATGTTAATAAGAGAAACGGAACGATTCATTTATGAATTTGTTCCGTTTCTTTTTGATTATAGAAAGAACGGTTGAATGTCAAGCTAAAGCAGCATGCGTAGTGTCGAAGGTACTTAATAATTCTATTTATTCGTAGCTTGTAGTAACTACTAATCAGTAGCAACCCCTCTATTCCATCCTCTTAAAAACGTTACATCCACACAAATTAACGAATTTTTTTATATGGCATATTCATAGGTTTAACCTATACAGTAACTGCACACCAATACAGAGATATTTACCCTATGCTTTCTCTTTTGGAAAGGAAATTCTATGTTCTTAATTAACGGAATTCTCATACAATGAACATATAAGGAGGGTTGCGGAGTGAAGAAAATAAAAAAGAAAATAATCGAGGTGTTTTCTCGATCATTTGAGCTTCCTTCCGAAGTGACATTAAAACTCCCCCGAATTACTTTAATAGGATCTATCCACGCGTATATTGAAAATCATGATGGACTGGTCGTGTTTTCCAATGACAAACTAGTTCTCGATGTTTATCAAGGACGTGTTCATATTACAGGGAAAAATTTTGTGCTAAAAATGATGTTAGAACACGAAATTTTATTAGAAGGTGATATTTCTGATGTACGATATGAACCAGTAGAATCGAAGCATCAGGGAGAGGAGGGGCTATGAGAGGAAATCGAAAAAATTGGTTAGCAGGTTATGTAGTTGTGAAAGTAAAAGGGGATTATCCAGAACGATTTTTTGAATTATGTGCAAGAAACGGTATAAAAACATGGGACATTATCAAGCAAGATTCACAAACGTGTACAGGTAGAATTTTAAAAAATGACGTACCTTTGTTACGACAGCTTAAACGAAGAACAATCTATAAAATATATTTCAAAAATAAATTCGGCTTACCATTTCAACTACAATCCTTATCGAAACAGAAGCCTTTTATGATAGGTGTTTTTTTAGCCTTTCTTTCCATTTTCTTTTTATCTAATGTTATTTGGCGAATCGATATTGTCGGATTAGATAATGAAATGGAAAAAAAAGTGACGGACAAGCTACAAACCTATGGGGTAACGATAGGAAATTTTCAATGGAATGTTGCTTCTCCCTTAGAAATACAGAAACAATTATTAGAGGATATTCCAGAATTGTTATGGATCGGAGTAAATAAACAAGGCAGTGCCTTTCATTTAGAAGGTGTGGAGAAAACCATTGTAGAAAAAGAGGAAGAGCTAGGCCCTGCTCATATCGTTGCTAATAAGGAAGGTGTCATTGCTGATATATATGCAGAGAACGGCCAACCATTAGTTAAACCAAATGATGTAGTAGCAAAAGGGGACAGGCTTATATCGGGAATAATGGGGAATGAAGAAAATGAGCAAACGGATGATGAGGAGAATGATAAAAAGGAAGAAAAGAAACGCACGCTTACTTCTGCTAAAGGAGAAGTAATTGCCAAGGTATGGTATAGAAGCGAAATTGAGATTCCTTTAGAAGAAAATTATTCCACTCTTACTGGTGAATACAAAAAAAGAAATTATGTAAAAGTTTTCAAGTGGAAAATTCCGATTTTTAGCTTGTCGACTCCTTTTGAGGACGTACATCAAGACATTGAAGAAAAAGATATTTATTTTCTGAAGTGGAAGCTACCTATAACTTGGATAAAGGAAATGAATTATGAAAGAGAGTCTAAATTAGAAAAACGTACAGTAGAGGAAGCTAGAGAATTTGCTAAAAAACAAGCCCAAATTCAACTCCTAAGAAACTTGCCTAAGGATGCGGAAATATTAGAGGAAAAAGTTTTGCACGAAAGAGAAGAGAATGGTAAAGTAAAAATAACTCTATACTATACTGTGTTAGAAAATATCGCAAAAAGACAACCTATTAATCAAGGAGACTGAGTATGTCAGAAGAGTTAAAGATCATGAACTTCGAATTCGAAGATGCAAATGAAACTTTAAAGCTGTTTGGTACAGAAGATAGGCATTTAAAGCAAATCGAACAGCTTATGGAAGTAAATTTAGTTACTAGAGGCGAAAAAGTAAGTCTAAAAGGTGATAAACTAGCAGTTGAACAAACAGAAGCATTAATTGAGGCTTTATTAACTGTCATACGGAAAGGTATCTCTATAACAGAGCGGGATGTCATATACGCTGCTAATTTAGTAAGGCAAGGCAAAATCAATCAATTAGATACACTTTTTGAAGACGAAATCACAAAAAATGCACAAGGCAAACCGATTCGAGTAAAGACATTAGGACAAAGAAATTACTTGCAAGCAATAAAACAAAATGACCTCGTTTTTGGTATTGGACCAGCAGGAACAGGTAAAACATATTTAGCGGTTGTGATGGCAGTACATGCACTCAAAAATGGAAAAGTAAAACGTATTATACTGACAAGACCAGCAGTAGAAGCTGGAGAAAGTCTCGGTTTTTTACCTGGTGACTTAAAAGAAAAAGTCGACCCTTATTTAAGACCCCTCTATGATGCTCTACACGATGTTTTAGGGTCGGAACATACGCTACGATTAATCGAGCGGGGTACCATTGAAATTGCTCCGCTTGCTTATATGCGTGGACGAACGTTGGACGACGCTTTCGTCATATTAGATGAAGCACAGAATACTACAACAGCTCAAATGAAAATGTTCTTAACCAGGTTAGGCTTTGGTTCGAAAATGGTTATAACAGGAGATATTACGCAAATTGACTTGCCTAAGGGCGTTTTCTCGGGTTTAATAGAAGCTAAAGAGAAGTTATCGTCCATTCAGGGGATTGGTATTGTACATCTAAAACAATCAGATGTTGTCCGACATCCAATTGTTCAACAAGTTATTCAAGCATATGAAGGTAAGCAAGAAGATTAATTATACGCTGCGTTTTTCCTAGAACAGGGGTTGAGCTACTTGAAGCTAAAAACATGGTACAAAAAGTCGCATAATACTTGGAAGAAAGTCTTACAATACACCTATATTCGAAACATATTCTTTGCTGTTATAATTGCAGGAATTTTCTTTGCCGCTTGCTATCAACATATAGCGGCAGAAACATATGACATCGAAAAATACACGATTGCACCAGAAACGATTCGCTCGCCAATTACGGTAGAGAATACAAAAGAAACCGATCGACGAATACGGGAAGTTGTTCAATCTGTCGAAGAACATTACGATGTGTCTCTTGATATTGCAGATGAGCAACTCGGCTACGTACAAGAAATTTTTGAAGCAATCGAAGAAATAGAGAGTAGCAATACGGAAGATAGTGAAGTAGAGTTAAACACTGTCGAAGAGAAAATTAATCACTTGAATAATATTATACATCAAGACCTTGTTGTATCCATTGAAAATAGTACCTTTAAGGAACTTTTTCAAGCGAGTAAGGATGAAAGAATTCTAGCAAAAGAATTATTGACTACTGCTCTAAATGACTTATATCATACAGGGATTAAAGCAGACGAAGTTGACTCAGCAATCAACACAGTAAAACAACGTTTAAGCTTTTCTACCCTTGATGACACGTTTGTAGAGAATCTGTCACCTATTGTAGAATTTAGTGTCGAAGCTAATTCTTTTTTCTCTGCTGATAAAACAAATGAAGCGCAAAAACGCGCAAGGGACAGCGTAGAGCCCGTTATGATTCGTGCTGGAGAGGTAATTGTGGAGGATGGTCAGTTAATTACGACGGACATCTATGATCAACTCGATTTAACGGGACTACTTAATGAGGAAGGCAATATCTTCCCTATATTTGGATTAGCTCTTCTAGTAATACTTATGGCTTTAATCATCGTTTTAGAACTACAACAAAACAAGCAAGTAACGATTCCTTTATTAACTGTACTTGTTATTTTATCTGCGGTTGCGGTAGGTATGATGAAATTAGTTAGCTTATATGTAACACCAATTAATCCTGTATATTTTGTTACACCTATAGCAGTAATATCGATGCTAATCACAATGTTGACTAACAGAAGGCTAGCATTGGTAATGGCAGTTTTATATGGTTTAGTGGGAAGCGTTATATTTAATTCTAATATTCCTGGTTTACTTAACATGGAAGCCGGAACGTTTTTAATTTTCTCTCAGTTTGCTAGTACTTACTTCTTATCCATGGTACGTGATAAATCATCTGTTATCTATTCCGGTTTATGGACAGCAGTAGTTAATATAGGGACAGTGTGCTTATTCCTACTCCTGTCTTACGAAAAATACAGTTGGAATGATTATTTAATCTTTAGTGGATATGGCCTTTTATCAGCCGTGCTAGCAACGGTTCTTACAATTGGTATGTTACCATTTTTCGAAACTGGATTAGGCATTTTGTCAGATTCTCGTTTACTTAGTTTATCCAGTCCAAATCAACCACTGTTACGAAAACTTTTGGTAGAGGCACCTGGGACTTATCACCACAGTATTATGGTAGCAAATCTCAGTGAGGCGGCATGTGAATCGATTGGAGCAAATGGTTTACTCGCTCGTGTTGCTGCGTATTATCATGACTTAGGTAAAACGAAGAGACCACATTATTTTATTGAAAATCAAATGGGTAAAAAAAATCCTCATGACTATCTTGACCCTTACCAAAGTGCAGAAATTATTTTGGAGCATCCAAAGGACAGTGCAGATTTATTAAAGCAGGAAAAGATGCCTCAAGAGATTGTAGATGTTGCATTACAACATCACGGCACTTCTTTATTAAAGTATTTTTACTACAAAGCGAAAGAAACGCATACGCTAGTTTATGAAGAAGATTTTCGTTATGAAGGTCCAAGACCAAAAACGAAGGAAGCTGCTATTGTATCACTTTGTGACTCCGTTGAAGCAGCTGTTCGTTCATTGGAAAATCCTGAACAGGAAAAAATTGAAGAAATTGTATCGTCTATCTTTTATGAACGAATCAATGATGGACAGTTAAATGAAAGTTCTTTGACACTAAGTGAGTTAGATACTGTAAAATCAGTCATTTGTGAAACGTTAAAAGGTATTTATCATTCTCGTATACAATATCCTTCAGAGGACAAAAAAATGAAAGAGGCGTGATAAACATGCATATTGACTTCTTAGATGAAACTGGCGATATTACTAAAGAGCAACAAGAATTATTATTAAATGTACTTCAGCTTGCTTCCAATATGGAAGAGATACCAAAAGATGCAGAAGTATCCATCTCATTTGTAAGTGATGAAGAAATACATCGTTTAAACAAAGAATATCGCCAAATAGATCAACCGACTGATGTGTTATCATTCGCTTTAGAAGAAGGGGAAGATAATTATTCCATAGAAGGAAACGAGATTCCTCGTATGCTTGGCGACATCATTGTATCTGTAGATAAGGCGAAGGAACAGGCGGAGACATACAATCATTCTTTTAATAGAGAATTAGCTTTTTTGACTGTCCATGGATTTCTACATCTTCTTGGTTATGATCATATGAGTGACGAAGATGAAAAGAAAATGTTCAGCAGACAAGAGGAGATACTTCATGAATTCGGGCTCAAAAGGTAGGAAGAAACGTTGGTATGATATAGGCCTTCGATATGCCCTAAATGGGCTGATTGAATCCATTAAAACAGAGCGTAATATGAAAGTTCATATTACTGCTACTGTTATAGCAATAATACTTGCGTTTGTTTTGAAGCTATCCGTTATGGAGTGGATGATATTATTATTGACGATAGCAATGGTAATAGGCATGGAACTAGTGAATACAGCATTGGAGCATGCGCTTGATTATGTAGCACCAGAACGCTCGAGTGAGATAAAGATAGCGAAAGACATAGCTGCTTCGAGTGTTCTACTGCTATCCATTGTTGCGTTCGTTATCGGATTGCTTTTATTTTTACCAAAGTTCATAGCTTTCCTGACTTAGTATTTTTACTGTATTCTTTTATTTAATCATAAGAATATAGGAAGGAATACTAAGTTTTTTTGTGGTGCCTACGTAGTAATTAAAGCTTTCCTAGTATAGTGAACAATTTTTAAAAAATAAAAGAAGCGTTGCTCCGATATTAGAACATTGTTTCATTTTTTAGAATAAAGGGAATGAAACGAATTAAAATAACTAAAGACAAGTTATTAGTGAATTAAACAACGATGTGTAATAATGCATAACTTTATCACTAGTTTTGTCGAAAGTATGAATTTTAAATGAAAATATAGTATGCTATACATACAAAACAGACAGCATGCAGCTTAACTGGAGGAATGAATATGACAGAGTATAAATCCGGCTTTATAGCTATAGTAGGTCGCCCTAATGTTGGTAAATCAACTTTTATGAATAGAGTTATAGGTCAAAAAATTGCGATTATGAGTGATAAAGCTCAAACAACACGGAACAAAATTCAAGGTGTATATACAGATAATGAGAAACAGATTATTTTCATCGATACACCTGGTATCCATAAACCTAAACACAAATTAGGCGATTTCATGGTCAAAGTTGCTGAGAACGCTTTAAATGGCGTGGATGCTGTTATGTTTATGATTAATGCAGAAGAGGGATACGGAAAAGGAGATCAGTATATTATTGAACTTCTCCAATCCATTCAAAAGCCTGTTTTTTTAGTCATTAATAAAATTGATTTAATTCACCCGGATGATTTACTACCATTAATTGAGGAATACAAGAGCAAATATTCTTTTAAGGAAATCGTTCCAATATCCGCGTTAGAAGGTAATAATGTCGATCACTTTATGAATGTCCTAGCTGAGTACTTACCGGAGGGTCCGCAATATTATCCAGAAGATCAAATAACCGATCATCCAGAACGATTTATTATTAGTGAATTAATTCGAGAGAAAGTACTTCATCTAACAAGAGAAGAAATCCCGCATTCTGTTGCGGTAGTTATCGAACAAATAAGGAAAAAAGAAGATGAGAAAGTACTAGTACAAGCATCTATTGTAGTAGAACGTAAATCACAAAAAGGAATTATCATTGGTAAACAAGGTAAGATGTTAAAAGAAATTGGTACCCGAGCAAGAAAAGACATTGAATTGTTATTAGGGTCTAAGATTTATTTAGAGCTTTGGGTAAAAGTACAAGAAAATTGGCGAAATAAAAGTTTCCATCTTCAGGAATATGGCTTTAAAGAAGATGAGTATTAATTAGTACTAATACATGGTAAATATTATTAGTCATGTAACTGATTTTTTTGGTGAATCTATTAATGAGCACAATTTCAATCAACCATAATGAAAGGTGATGTTTGTTGTGACCGATATACCATGGAAAATATTCAGTCAAACTGGTAATATTGAAGCGTACTTGTTAATGAAAGAGATGGAAGATACTGAAGAACAATTATATCAAGATCATATGGATGGCCAAGAGTTATTCGAAGACCATCGATTGTAATCGTATAAAGAAGGGTGAAGCTAATGTTTCAAAAAATAGAAGGCTTCATACTAAGAACACAGGATTATGGAGAAACTCATAAAATTGTCACATTGCTTACTCGGGAAATGGGTAAAATTGGTGCTATTGCTCGAGGAGCGAAAAAAACAAGAAGTAGAATGGCTGCTATTACGCAGCCTTTTATTCATGGGAGCTTTTTAATACAGACAGGATCAGGGTTAGGTACGATTCAACAAGGGGATGTCATTCACTCTCATAGGAAAATTAGAGAAGATATTTTTCTAACGGCTTATGCAAGCTATATGGTAGAAATGACGGATAAATTTACTGATCAAAAAAAGTACTACCCTGGTTTAATGGAAGAATTGCTAGAAGCCATGACACGTATGGAATCCGGACAAGATCCAGAGATTCTTGCCTCTATGTTTGAATGGAAGATGTATGAAGTCGCAGGATTTTCTCCAATTGTTCATCAATGTACGAATTGTGGAAACAATCAACCTTACGCTGCATTCTCTATCCAAGAAGGTGGTTTACTATGTTCGCGTTGTCGCCATATTGACGTCCATGCAATTTCTATATCAGAGAAGATTGCTAAGTTGTTACAGATTTTCTCGATGGTACATATTCGTCAAGTTGGAAATATTTCTATTAAGCCGAGCAATAAACAAGTAATACGAAAAATCATGGACGATTATTATGAACAATATGGTGGATTTCATTTAAAATCCAAACGTTTTCTACAGCAGATGAATAAATTAAAAGAGTAAAACATAGAAAAGAACCAATACATTGACTTTTCTGCTTACATTACTTAATATGTATTATTAGAATCAAATATGTTGCGTTGACAGAGAATAGTATGCTTAATGCCTCATTGTAGAGAGTCTGGGATGGTGAAAGCCAGGCATGAGATTAAGTAGAAGGCACTCTCGAGCAAAGATGAAGAAAGTGGTTATTTTCTTATGAAAATAACAATTAGGGTGGAACCGCGGTCTTGCCGTCCCTATGTGTTTATTATCGACACATAGGGACGGCTTTTTATTTGAAAAATAAAGTTTATTAGGATTCAAACAATTATCAATTTTATGGAGGTAATACCAATGAATATCCAAAATATGATACTTACGTTACAACAACATTGGTCTGAGCAGAACTGTATCCTAATGCAAGCCTATGATACAGAAAAAGGCGCAGGAACAATGTCGCCGATGACTCTATTAAGAAGTCTAGGGCCAGAGCCTTGGAATGTTGCCTATGTTGAGCCTTCAAGAAGGCCAGCGGATGGCCGTTACGGTCAAAATCCAAATAGATTGTATCAACATCATCAATTCCAAGTAATTATGAAGCCGTCTCCTGACAATATACAAGATCTCTATTTAGAATCTTTACGCAAGCTAGGGATCAATCCTTTAGAACATGATATTCGTTTTGTAGAGGATAACTGGGAGAACCCAACACTTGGTGCAGCAGGGCTAGGATGGGAAGTATGGCTAGACGGAATGGAAATAACTCAATTTACCTATTTTCAGCAAATAGGGGGTCTAGAAGCAAATCCTGTATCTGTCGAAATAACTTACGGAATCGAAAGATTGGCTTCATATATTCAAGATAAAGAGAATGTATTTGATCTAGAATGGACGGATGGGGTAACGGTTCACGATATTTTTTACCAACCGGAATATGAGCATTCTACTTATACGTTCGACGAATCAGATACTGACATGCTGTTTAATCTTTTCAATACGTATGAGAAAGAAGCAAAACGAACGATGGAGAAAGGTCTGGTTTTCCCAAGCTACGATTATGTTTTAAAATGTTCCCATACATTTAATTTACTTGATGCAAAAGGGGTTATATCGGTTACTGAACGAACTGGATATATTGGCAGAGTAAGAAACCTTGCTCGAGAAATATCTAAGTTATATGTAGATGAGCGAGAAAGATTAGGCTATCCGATGCTGAAAGGAGACCAAAGAAATGACGCAAACATCTAATGTTTTATTTGAAGTCGGTTTAGAAGAAATGCCAGCACGATATATGAACGAAACAGAAGTACAAATGAAAGAAAAAACACAACAATGGTTAGAAGAAATTCAGTTATCTTATAAAAACATAAAAACCTTTATTACTCCTAGGCGAATTGCAATTCAAATTCAAGAATTACAATTGAAACAAGATGACCAAGAAGAAGAGGTAAAAGGTCCAGCTGAAAAAATTGCAAAAGATGAAGCTGGAAATTGGTCAAAAGCCGCAATTGGTTTCTCTAAAGGACAAGGAAAATCAGTCGATGACATTTATTTTAAAGAAGTAAATGGTACAAATTATGTATTCGTAAAGAAGTATACAAAAGGTAAAACACAAGATGAATTACTTCCTGATTTTAAGCAGATTATTATGCAATTAACATTTCCAAAGACGATGCGCTGGAAAAATCACAGTTTTCGCTTTATTCGTCCGATCAAATGGCTTGTAGCATTAAAGGATGATGAAGTAATACCATTTGAAATTACGGATGTATCAACAAGTAATGTGACATACGGACATCGTTTCCTAGGTGGGAAAATAGAATTATCACATGCTCTTGACTACGAACAACTGTTAAAAGATCAATACGTTATTGTGGATAGTAGCATTCGTAAAAATCAAATTCTTCAGCAAACCGAAAAATTACAAGAAGACAAGGATTGGAGAATAAAAATTGACGAAAACCTTCTAGATGAAGTAACGAATTTAGTAGAATACCCGACAACTTATTATGGCGAATTCAATGAGGAGTTTCTCTCCTTACCTAAAGAGGTATTAATTACTTCAATGAGGGAGCATCAGCGATATTTTCCTGTGGAGAATGCAGAGGGAGATCTACTACCATATTTTATTTTTGTTCGTAATGGAAACGATGATCATATTCAAAATGTATCGAAGGGAAATGAAAAAGTACTACGTGCACGTTTAAAGGATGCACAGTTTTTCTACGAAGAAGATCAAAAGCAATCAATACAAGATAACTTAATAAAGCTGGAGAAAATTATTTTCCAAGAGAAGCTAGGTACGATTGCCGATAAAGTGAACCGAACGAAACAAATTGCAGAATTAGTAGCGTCCCAGCTAAATGTAAGTGAAGAGACAGTTAAAAAAGTAACTAGAGCGGCGACTATCTCAAAATTCGATCTAGTAACAAATATGGTCGACGAATTTACAGAACTTCAAGGTACGATGGGACATCAGTATGCTCTACTGGCTGGGGAAGATGAGGAAGTAGCAAAAGCAATTGAGGAACATTATATGCCTACACAGTCTCACGGCCAACTACCTGAGACAACAACTGGCGCAATATTAAGTATTGCAGATAAGATAGATACCATTGTAGGATGTTTTACTGTTGGCTTAATCCCGACTGGATCCCAAGACCCATACGCTTTACGACGACAAGCCATCGGAATTTTAGAAATTATGAAGGAAAATAAGTGGAGTATACCTTTATTTACAATCATTGAACGTAGTTTTGACATCATTAGTACTGGAATTGATCTAGAAACGAATAAAATAGAAATTTTAGACCAATTAAAAACATTTTTTAATCAACGTACGGCATATATTATGAGAGAAGCAGGATTAGAGCAGGATATTATTGACGCTGTGCTCATTCATAGAGTCGAAACATTATCCTTTCTCATTGCAAAGGGAAAATATTTATCCAAGAAACGCAATGATCCTTCCTTTAAAAACAAAGAAGAAGCCTTTGTACGTGTAATCAATTTAGCGCAGAAGGCTGAGGAGAATTATTCCATTGATGAAACATTGTTAACACAGAAAGAAGAAAAAGCATTATACACGACTTGGAATGATATAGTCCCCGAGTATAATCAAGCTCTTCAACAATTCAATGTAGAAGAAGCAATCACTCAGTTGATGAAATTAGTTGAACCAATTCATGAGTTCTTCGATCATATTATGGTAATGGATAAACAGGAAAGCATTCGTAATAACCGACTTGCATTATTAAAACAAATATCCAATAGTATTCTTGACTTTGCAGATTTCACTAAAGTCCAATGGAAGCAAAATCATGCATAAGCTAACATAAAGGAATGAATCGTGTATGCCAAAATCGATTGTTTACGTTGTGTCCGATTCCGTAGGAGAAACAGCTGAAAGTGTAACGAAGGCAGCAATTAGCCAATTTATGCGGGAGGATCAATATGAAATTGTCCGGATACCATATGTAGAAAATAAGGAAATAATTTTAGGTACGGTTTTTCAAGCAAGCAAGTTAAACGCGATGGTTTGCTTTACACTTGTAAATCCAGAATATAGAGATTTACTTATTCAAGAAGCAACTCAAAAAGGCGTAGAATGCGTAGATATTATGGGACCCTTATTACAAGCGATGGAGCGTAAATTTCAATCTAAGCCAAAGGAAGAACCAGGGCTTATTCATCGCTTAGATGAGGAATACTTTAAACGAGTGGAAGCTATTGAATTTGCTGTTCGCTACGATGACGGAAGAGATCCTCAAGGGATAATGTTAGCAGATATCGTGCTTATTGGGGTGTCACGAACGTCTAAAACTCCATTGTCTCAATATTTAGCGCATAAGCAATTAAAGGTAGCCAATGTACCGATAGTTCCAGAGGTTGATCCGCATCCTACATTGTTTACTATTTCATCGAAAAAATGTATCGGGTTAAGAATCAGTCCCGATAAATTAAATACTATTCGTAAAGAACGACTAAAAAGCCTTGGGCTAAATGACATGGCTAATTATGCAAGAATGGAACGAATCCATGAAGAATTGCGTTTTTTCGATGAAATTATTGAAAAGATAGATTGTCCAGTAATTGATGTCACAAACAAAGCAGTGGAAGAAACAGCTAACATAATTCTAAGCAAACTACATCAATCATATCTTTCTATAGATTAATAGTGTCTTTTATTTGCTAGCTGATAGATGTGGTGATAAGATATAGTATTGGTATGAGTTTTTAATAGAATGTCATATTTTAATAAAGAAATGGTAAGAATAGTTCGTAAGTATCTGTTTTCATTCACAATTATGATGTCTTTGGTTTAATTTATATGGAAATCAAAGATGAAAAGGTTCGAAACAAAAATAATTTTCGTAAAAAGAAGGATTTTTACGAAGGGGTGTAGAAATTATATGACAAACACCACTTTAATTTTCGACATTTTTTATTCCTCAAGAGAATGTAGCACTCTTCTTTTTAAAATAAACCAACATGAAATCGAACCGTTTAACAATGGCTGAATAGAGGTAATATGTTACTAAAGGAGGAGTGCGAAAAGCTCCTCCGGTCTTGTTTTTTCTTTTGAGTGAGAAATATGTCGAAAAAATCAATATACTATCTAGGCAAGAATGGTGATGGGTAATGTCAGGTCAGACACAAGTCAGTAACGACCTTATTGATGAAATACGCCGTAGCAATGATGTTGTAGATATAGTTGGTGAATATGTCCAATTAAAAAAACGGGGACGTAATTATTTTGGACTTTGTCCATTTCATTCGGAAAACACTCCATCCTTTTCTGTCAATCAAGAAAAGCAAATCTTTAATTGTTTTGGTTGTAGTAAAGGTGGAAATGTTATTACATTTATCATGGAGATAGAAGGATTTAGTTTTCATCAAGCTTTACAGCATCTAGCAAACAAATCTGGTCATTCTATACCACAGTTTGAGCATGCTCAAGAACAAACAAATAATCATGAGGATCAAACCGTATTGGAAGCCTATGGTTGGCTTACTAAACTCTATCATCATTTACTTCGCCGAACGAAAGATGGTAAAGAGGCAAAGGAATACCTATACGAGCGTGGTTTTACAAATGACACTATTAATGAATTCAAAATCGGATACTCTCCGAGTGTAAAAGACTTTGTCGTACAATTTTTAGAAAAAAAAGGTATTCATAAGCAAATTATGGTTAAAGCTGGTTTGTTAAAGGCGACGGAATCGAATGACTATGTAGATCGTTTTCAAGGAAGAGTTATTTTCCCTATTTCGAACCACTTAGGTAAAACAATCGGTTTTGGCGGTCGATCACTAACGGATAGACAAGAGCCAAAGTATTTAAACAGCCCAGAGAGTTCTTTGTTCCGAAAAAGTAAACTATTATTTAACTTCGACAAAGCAAGAAGTGAAATACGGAAAAAAGAAGAAGTCATTCTTATGGAAGGCTATGCGGATGTCATTATCGCTTATCAATCAGGTCTGAAAAACACTGTAGCTTCGCTAGGAACTTCCTTAACCGAATCTCATGCAACATTACTTCGAAGATATGTAGATAATGTTATTATCTGCTATGACGGAGATGAGGCAGGAATTAACGCTTCCTATAAAGCACTCCAATTGCTAAGAAAAACAGGCTGTAATGTCAAAGTTACCGTAATACCAGACGGTCTTGATCCGGATCAATACATTCGGGAATATGGTAAAGACACATTCCATCAATTAGTTTATCAACAGTCTATGACAGAAATGCAATTTATTATGTACTACTTTAGAAAAGACTTTCGATTAAGTCAAGAAGGTGAACGACTAAGGTATGTAGAAAAGGTGTTAGAGCATATTGCGTTTCTTGAGACTTCTGTTGAAAGAGATTATTACTTAAGAGAGCTGGCTGAGGAGTTTAATCTTTCATTAGATTCATTGAAAGAAGACCTTAATCAGCGTATGCAAAAAAGTAAAAAAAGTGATGATAACAAACGATTGTTTGGCAATACTAATGGTGGTTATCAACATCAACATCAACAAATTAGTACGAAACGAATTTTACCTGCATATCAAAATGCAGAGCGTAGATTGCTTTCTTATATGCTTACCAATCATTATATAGCAGAAAAAGTAAAAAATAAAATTGGATCAAGATTTAATTTAGAAGAACATCAAATTATTGTAACCTATCTCTACGGCTATTATGAAGAAGGAAATGAACCGAGCCCAAGCGATTTTATTACTTATTTACCGGATCAACATTTACAACATTTAGTTGTAGAACTAACGATGAATCCTGTGGACTGGGAAGTATCTGACAGAGAATTAGAGGATTATATTCATCTTATACTATCTGAGCAGACAGAACAAGTGAAGATTAAGCGATTGAAAGAGGAGCAAAAATCACTTGAAAAAACAGATCCTTTAAAAGCAGCGCAAATAGCTATGGAGATAATAAAGATAAAGCAAAGTTTAAATAAATGAATTGTTTTTGGAAGGAGGGGGCACTCATGGCAAACAATCGCTCCAAGGAAGAAGAATTAACTTTGGACCAAGCGAAAGAACAATTGCTTGAAATAGGTAAAAAACGAGGCGTGTTAGCATATGAAGAAGTAGCAGATAGATTATCCCACTATGAACTAGAGACAGAACAAATTGATGAGTTTTATGAGTTCCTAGGCGAACAAGGGGTGGAAGTAATTGGTGAATCGGAGGATGATCCTTCTATGCAAGAGCTCTCCAAAGAGGAAGAATTTGATCTAGATGATTTAAGTGTTCCTTTAGGAGTGAAAATTAATGATCCTGTTCGCATGTATTTAAAAGAAATTGGTCGAGTAGATCTTTTATCTGCAGAAGAGGAAATAGAATTAGCGAAACGTATTGAAGAAGGAAATGAAGAGGCAAAGAAAAGACTCGCTGAAGCCAACCTCCGTCTAGTTGTTAGTATAGCAAAGAGATATGTAGGTCGCGGTATGCTGTTTTTAGATCTGATTCAAGAAGGTAACATGGGATTGATTAAAGCAGTTGAAAAGTTCGATTATCGTAAAGGTTTTAAATTTAGTACGTACGCAACTTGGTGGATACGTCAAGCTATCACACGTGCTATCGCGGATCAAGCTAGAACGATTCGAATTCCTGTGCATATGGTAGAAACAATAAACAAGCTAATACGTGTTCAACGACAACTTCTCCAAGACTTAGGTCGTGAACCAACACCTGAAGAAATAGCTAAAGATATGGATTTAACTCCTGATAAGGTTCGAGAAATCTTGAAGATTGCACAAGAACCGGTTTCCTTAGAGACACCAATTGGAGAAGAGGATGACTCTCACTTAGGTGATTTTATCGAGGATCAGGAAGCTACTTCGCCATCTGATCATGCTGCGTATGAACTTCTTAAGGAGCAGCTAGAAGATGTACTAGATACTCTGACAGACCGTGAAGAAAATGTATTGCGCCTTCGTTTTGGTTTAGATGATGGGCGTACTCGCACGCTAGAAGAGGTAGGTAAAGTGTTCGGTGTAACAAGAGAGCGAATTCGACAAATCGAAGCGAAAGCATTAAGAAAGCTACGCCATCCAAGTCGAAGTAAACGACTTAAAGATTTTCTTGAGTAAGATATTGAAAGTGAAACAGTTCCGTTCGTTTCACTTTCCGCTTTTCTTTTTTTGGTAGAGGAAAACGCTAACCTGGGGAATTAAATATGGATCAAAATAGAAAAAAGATAATTATTGAGGAAATTCGCTATTGGAAAGAACATAAGCTACTGCCAGAAACATATTGTAATTTTCTTCTTACCCTTTATACTCAAGGAAACACAGATATTGATAATGAGATGAAAGAGGATAAAAAGGATAAATTACCATACTATTTATTATGGTATGTAGCAAACACGCTTTTACTTTTAATACCCTTACTATTTTTTGTCACAAACAAGGTTGTTTTTTTAGAATCGTTGATAGGTGGACTAGCTATCGTAATCGCATATATGTTCCATCGAAAGTATAAAAAACATCCGAAGCTAGCACCATCGTATTCCATATTAATTTTATTCAGCCTCTTTTTTCTTGCTACTGTTAGTATAGGGGATGAATATGTTAAAAATAATTTACTTATATACGGTTGGACATTACTAAATTCGGTTATATGGATAATAGTCGGGAAAAAAAGTCGATATTTGTCTTTGCAAATAGCAGGAATCATTGTATTTATTATTATTGGCATCGTTATAATTTTCGACATAATTTAGACAAAAAGGTGAACAATTAGCCTTTTGCTTTAATATTTTAAATTTATAGAGTAAAATAGAGTTGGTTTACGTAACTAAGATTACATATTAGCAACGAGATGGTAAGGAGGGGAAGTTGTATGAGCAGAAATCCATTAATTCCATTTGGACTTATTGCGGTAATCGGGATAGTAGCTGCTATCATTTTTTCAGTTATTGGATTAAGTGAGCAGCAAAACATTGCTGAAGGCGATGAAGGTGGAGAAAATGTTAGTAGCTTAGATCCTGAAGCAATTGCACAATCTTGTATGGGATGTCATGGACAAGAACTTGCAGGTTCTGATACGGCTCCAGGTTTACAGGATGCAGGTAGTAAATTCTCTGAAGAGGAACTTTATGATATCATTGTAAATGGTATTGAAGGTACAGCAATGCCAGGTGGCGTTGTATCTAACGAAGAAGCCCAAGTGCTAGCAGAATGGTTAGCAACACAAGAATAACCGAATAAACCAAAAAAAGCTTTCTGTAGGATTGTTGCAGAAGGCTTTTCTTTTCCTTATTTAACAATTTAGTTGGAAGTTAAACGACAGAAAGGAAACATTATGATATCAAAACGATTAAAAAGAATTGCAGATTATTTAGTAGATCCTATTTATTTTGCTGATATCGGGTCGGATCATGCGTATTTACCAACCTTTGTTTGTTCGAATAATCCACTCGCTCGCGCTATAGCAGGTGAATTGAATAGAGGACCATACGAAAGAGCTGTACAGACTGTTAAGGAACATAACCTAGAAAATAAAATTGAAGTTCGACAAGGCAACGGGTTAGAAGTTTTAACCGTTGGAGAAGTAAACCAAGTTGTTATAGCTGGAATGGGTGGCAAACTCATTAAGAAGATTTTAGAAGAGGGAAAACAAAAATTAGATAGTGTGTCACGTCTAATTCTTCAACCAAACCTTGATGCACCACTCGTCCGAAAATGGTTACATCTACACTCTTACGAAATAACAGCTGAAGAGATTGTTGAGGAAGATGGCTATATTTACGAGCTAATCATTGCTGACAAAGTAGAAAAAACTGTTCAACTTGATGAGATATCTTTTCTATTCGGACCTTTTCTACTGAAAGAAAAAGGCGATATATTTCAAGCTAAATGGGTATCTGAGCTAGGAAAAAGAAAGCGCCTAGTGAAACAGATGGAGAAAGCAACAAACACTCCAGATGAGAAGATCAATCACTTACTACATGAAATAACGTTGATTAAGGAGGTACTAGATGATGACATCGGTTAATCACGTAATTAAATTAATGGAACGTTGGGCACCGAAAACGTTAGCAGAAGAATGGGACAATGTTGGGTTATTAGTTGGAAACAAGAGCCAAAAAGTTAAGAAGATTATGGTTACACTAGACGTATTAGAATCTGTGGTAGATGAGGCAATAGAGAAGAGTGTAGACCTTATCATCGCACATCACCCTCTTATTTTTCCGAAAATAAGTCAAATCAATTTCTCGACTCCAAAAGGAAGGGTATTAGAAAAGCTAATAAAGAATGATATCTCTGTTTATGTAACGCACACTAATTTGGACATAGCAAATGGCGGAGTAAATGATATGATGGCAAATGCTCTTCAGCTTCAACAGATTAAGCCATTGGTTCCAAAGTTTAGTGAGAAGCTATATAAACTTAGTATTTTTGTACCTAAATCCCATGTTGAACAGCTACGTGTCGCACTTGGAAACGCTGGTGCAGGGCATATTGGAAACTATAGCCATTGTACTTTCCAAACGGAAGGAACGGGCTCCTTTTTGCCTTTAGAAGGAACTACTCCATATCTTGGAGAACAGGGAAAGATAGAACACGTATCCGAATATAAGATTGAAACCATAGTGAAGGAAAATGACTTAGATAAAGTAATCACAACAGCAAACAATGCTCACCCATATGAAGAAATGGCTTACGATATCTATCCATTAGAGAATAAGGGAACAACACATGGCTTAGGGAGAATAGGTAAGTCTTTACAGGAAATGAGACTTTCTGAATATGTAGAGGTTGTAAAAGAAGCATTGGACATTCCATTTGTACGATTTACTGGTGATAAGGACAAAATAGTTAAGAAGGTTGCTGTTCTTGGAGGAAGTGGAAAAAGCTATATTCCTTATGCAATATCAGGAGGCGCAGACGTTTACATAACGGGCGATTTAACGTTCCATGAAGCGCAGGACGCGCAACAAGATGGATTGGCACTTATCGATCCAGGACATTATGCGGAAAAGATTATGAAAAAAGGTGTCAAGGAATATTTCGATAATAATAAGGATAAACTGTCAGATGAAGTAGAAATAATACTATCCGAGATTTCAACCGATCCATTTATTTATCAATAGAAAAAAGAGAAGCCGAACTAACTCGGCTTCCACGTTTATTTTAAGAGATAAAGCCCTCGATGGCTTACGTAATGCTATTCTGTGGCGAGGAACACATCAATCCTTACGTAAGCTTGTCGGGGGTGAAAAAGGCACTTGCGCCTTTCTTATTTAGCCTTAACTCTTGGTAGTATTTTATCTTTTTTCACCTTGGATGTTTTATCCCATGTAGATGAATCATTTGCATCATATTGTTCAATAAACGTAATTACTTCTTTCGTAATTGGAGTAGGGGTAGATGCACCAGCTGTAATAGCTACTTTCTCAACACCTTCTAACCAATTAAAATCAATCTCCGTTACATCTGCAATTCGGTATGCAGGAGTATCGGCTAATTCAATTGACACCTGTGCTAGACGGTTAGAGTTATTACTACGTGGGTCACCGACTACTAATGTTAAATCTGCATCTTTTGCTTGTTCAGCAACAGCTTCTTGTCTAACTTGAGTTGCCATGCAAATTTCTTGTTCCATTATGGTCTGAGGGTATTTCTCTTGTACTTTTAGCATGACATCATATACGTCCCATTGACTCATCGTTGTTTGGTTCGTTACCAGAATTTTATCGCTCTTAATATCTAGAGAGTCAACATCTTCTTCTGTCTGAATTAAGTGTACGTGATTAGGTGCAACACCTATCGCGCCTTCCGGTTCAGGGTGATTCTTTTTACCAATATAAACAATTTCGTAGCCTTCACTAACTTTGTTTCGAATAAGATCGTGTGTACGAGTAACATCTGGACATGTTGCATCTAGTACGGTTAATCCTTTTTCTTCAGCACGTTTCTTTACTTCTGGAGATACACCGTGAGCAGTAAAAATAACCGTTCCTTCATCGATGTCCTCAAGTAAGTCTAGCCTACTTTTGCCGTCTAACGTATATACTCCTTGTTCTTCGAAAGCTTTATTAACATGTGAATTATGCACTATCATCCCTAGAATATATATTGGACGAGGCAAGTTAGGATCACGTACTGCATTTTGGGCAATGACCATCGCATCTACCACACCGTAACAGTAACCTCTAGGAGCTATTTTAATAACTTCCATCCTGATTCCCCCTCTGTACATTCATTTTAAGTTCAAGTAAAATATGAATAGCGGACAAAAAATGTCCAATACTTTCATTATAAGGGTTGTTCGCAAAAATGACAAAGATATTCATTTTAGAATAGAAGGAGATCGTATGAAAAACCATCTTTTTAGACAATTTGCATTAGAAGAATGGATGAACCAAGTAATTGATAAATTGGGTTTTTATGAACCTACAACAATTCAGAAGAAAGTTATTCCAGAAACATTAAGAAATAAAGATATTATAGGTCAATCTGAAACAGGATCGGGTAAAACGCATGCTTTCTTAATCCCTTTACTGCAACAATTAGATCCAGATTTGGAAGAGACACAATTTATATTCACGGCTCCAACAAGAGAATTGGCTAGTCAAATTTATGAAGAAGTAAAGAAGATAATGGAGTATTCGAATAATACTGATGTATGGCGTGCTAAGCTAATTATTGGTGGAACAGACAAGAAGCGGATGGTTGAGAAGATGAAACGGCCACCACATATAGTTGTCGCAACTCCAGGTCGTTTATTAGATCTTGTGGAGGAACAAGTACTTCAAGTTTACAAGGCAAAAGCATTCGTTATAGATGAAACAGATTTAATGTTAGAGCTCGGGTTAATTGAAGAAATTGATAAAATCTTGGTACGTTGCGACCCAAATATTCAATTGTTAGTTTTTTCAGCAACAATACCAGAAAAGCTTCAACCCTTCTTAAAAAAATATTTACAGAATCCGACGTACATCAAAATCGAGGACCGTTTAACACCCGAGAAGCTAGAGCATCGACTCGTACCACTTAAGCATCGTAAACAAGCAGATGTGATTCATAATATTTCAAAAACAATCCACCCGTACCTTGCAATCATCTTTACAAACGGAAAAGACAAAGCGGACGAGCTTGCGGGTGAATTGATTGAAAGAGGTTTAAACGTTGGAGTCATTCATGGAGGACTGGAACAGCGTGAGAGAAAAAGAGTACTTAAGGAGATTCAACAGCTTAATTACCAATATATTGTAGCTACTGATTTAGCTGCACGAGGTATTGATATCGCTGGAGTAAGTCATGTCATTAATGCAGAATTACCTAAGGAAGACTCCTTTTATATTCATCGAGTAGGTAGAACTGCTAGAGCTGGTATGGAAGGAATTGCAATCAGTTTATATAAAGAGGAAGACATTGAATTAGTTAAAAAGCTAGAAAATCAAGGATTGAACTTCACATTCTATGATATAGTTAAAGATGAATGGCGAGAAACCAAACCTTATAATGCTAGACAAATCAGAAAAAGAAAAGAAAATGACATTGATCGACAAGCTTGGCAGAAGGTAAGAAAACCTAAAAAAGTAAAACCAGGCTATAAAAAGAAACTTAAAGCAAAGCAACAGAAAATTAAACGGAAACTAAAGCAAAATGAATATAAAAAGAAATAGAGAGAAAAGGTGAGTGGGGAAATGCTAAAATTAGGATCACATGTATCAATGAGTGGTAAGAAGATGCTCTTAGCCTCAAGTGAGGAAGCAGCATCTTACGGGGCGAATACGTTTATGATTTATACAGGGGCACCGCAAAACACGCGCAGAAAGCCGATAGAGGAATTAAACATCGACGCTGGAATTCAACATATGAAGGATAATGGTATTGTTGATATCGTTGTTCATGCACCATACATTATTAATATTGGTAATTCTGTAAAGCCGGAAACATTCGAATTAGGAGTGAATTTCCTGAAAAGTGAGATTGACCGTACAGAAGCTTTAGGAGCAAAACAAATTGTTCTACATCCTGGTGCGCACGTAGGAGAAGGTGTCGAAAAAGGTTTACCGAAAATTATCGAAGGTTTAAATGAGGTACTTGATCCGAAACAAGATGTACAAATAGCTTTAGAAACGATGGCTGGTAAAGGTTCCGAAATTGGTAGGACATTTGATGAATTGGCTCGAATCATTGATGGTGTTACGCACAATGAAAAATTATCTGTATGTATGGATACATGCCATATCCATGACGCTGGTTATCCAATAGTAGAAGATTTTGATGGCGTATTAGAAGAATTCGATAAAATTGTTGGTTTAGACCGTATAAAGGTCGTTCACGTTAATGATAGTAAAAATATCCAAGGGGCTGCTAAAGATAGACATGAAAATATTGGCTTTGGTCATATAGGGTTTGACACGTTACACTATATTGTACACCATCCACAATTGCAGGAATTACCCAAAATATTGGAAACACCATATGTAGGCGAAGATAAGAAAAACAAAAAACCACCTTATAAATTTGAGATAGGCATGTTGAAAAAAGGTCAATTTGATCACGAGTTAAAAAATCAAATTATGGAACAATAAAATAAAATAACGGTCAGATCGTTTTGACCGTTATTTTGCTATTTTACTTAAATATATCCTCGACGCCGTATTGTTTAATTAATTTGTTGAATAACCTATTACATTTTTGAGCTGTTTCTAAGTCAGTGATTTTAGCTAGCTGTTTTAACATTTTCGTACGATCCTGCTGATTTGTTGGATCATATGAGGAAGATTGAATATGTTTAGATATCTGTTTCGCTTGATCTGCTGAGATAGATATCCCATATTCTTTTGCATAGGAATAAATATCTTCGCTTTTAATTTGCTTCCATTTACTTAGTATTATTTTCTTTTTGATTCCATCCATGCTATCACTCCTTCAACACACTATATGCCCTCCGTTAATTTTCAATGCCTGAACTTGTTTAAATTACCATGCAAATAATTTGATATGAAAGCCATACTAGAAATGTACCTCTCAATAAAGGAGGGTTGTACAATGGATGAAAACAAAGGGAAGCACATTGAAGATGCACCAAAAATAGATAACGGTGATATCGAAAGTGATGAATCGAAGCAAATTCCTCAGGTGGATGAGTTGTATGCTATGGATGACACTTATAAAAGAGAAGAAGAGACAGCTCAAGAATTTGCTGGTGATTTCAATCGACCGATGTATTCAAATGCAAATGATCAATCGGAAGTGAATACGGTATTTGGATGGATTGGTATTATCGCAGCAATTGCTTCTTTCTTCATGTGGCCATTGATTATGGGAATTGGAGGAATCGTTTTAGGTTTTATCTCTAAACGACAAGGAGCGGATTCTTTAGGGAATACCGCTATCGTAATCTCCGTAATTTCGATTATACTATCACTAATACTGCCGATGTTTTGATATAGCTAAAGCGTCATCGTCATAGTAAAAAGGAGGCTGAAATCAGCCTCCTTTTTTAGACGTTTTGTTCTTGTTCTGCTTTTTGCTTTTCAAAATATTCTTCAGCTAATTTGTCGACTTCCTTTTTAAGTTCATCTACCATTGTTTCCTCAGGAACTTTTCGAATAATTTCCCCGTGGCGGAATAATAGACCTTCTCCACGTGCTCCCGCAATTCCAATGTCAGCTTCCCTTGCTTCACCCGGACCGTTTACTGCACAACCAAGTACAGCAACTTTAAGTGGTGCTTTAATCGTCGAAATATAATCCTCTACTTCATTTGCAATCTTGATTAGATCAATTTCGATACGTCCACAAGTAGGACATGCAATTAAAGTAGCAGCATTCGAAGAAAGACCAAATACTTTTAGTAGTTCTCTAGCAACTTTAATTTCTTGCACCGGATCCGCACTAAGCGATATACGCATCGTGTTTCCGATTCCTTTATTTAAAAGAACACCTAATCCAGCAGCACTTTTTATACTTCCGTTAAATAATGTACCAGATTCTGTTATACCAAGGTGTAATGGATAGCTTATAACTTCAGCAGCTTTTTCGTATGCCTCTACAGCTAAAAGAATATCGGATGCTTTTAATGAGACAACAATATCATGAAAATCAAGATCTTCAAG
Organism: Gracilibacillus halotolerans; assembly: GCF_014206945.1. GTDB lineage: Bacteria > Bacillota > Bacilli > Bacillales > Amphibacillaceae > Gracilibacillus > Gracilibacillus halotolerans. The sequence continues at coordinate 570,923 of NZ_JACHON010000001.1, read as the reverse complement.
GATTTTAATATGGTGTAGCGCACTTTCTACCATACCTTCTGCAGTCGGATAACCATACTTTTCTAAAATATGTCGTTCTAACGATCCAGCATTTACTCCGATTCTTATAGGTATTCCTTTTTCTTTAGCAGCATTAACAACCATTTCTACTTTGTCACGTTTACCAATATTCCCTGGATTAATTCGGATTTTATCGGCGCCTGCTTCAATAGCTTTTAATGCCAGTTTATAGTTAAAATGAATATCAACTACTAATGGAATATTAATTCTTTTCTTAATTTCTGGAAGGGCATTTGCAGCACGCTCATCAGGACACGCCACTCGAACAATTTGACATCCAGCCTCTTCCAATCGTCTAATTTCTTCAACGGTAGCATCCACATCGTGCGTTTTTGTTGTTGTCATCGATTGGATAACTATTTCATCTTTCCCGCCAATGACCACATCGCCTACTTTGACAGGACGTGTGTCTTTACGGTGTGTAAAAGCCATAAATAAAATCGCTCCCTTAATTTCAAATCGATGTAGATTGAACATCTAATAATTTGATACATATTACATTATAAAGCTTATTTATATAATTGAGAAGTATAAAAACTTTTTAAAGAAACTTCATTGTAACTTCACACGTATGATAAGATAGAAAGAGGAAAGAAAGTGGGGGATGAAGATGTTTACATTAACAGCAGACTGGATGAGTATGTTAGTTGTTGGATTTGCTACGTTATTTCTTATCGGTGAAGTCTTAGTAAATGCAAGAGGAATATTTGCAATATTAGGTATCGGCTTTATAACAATTTTCTTTTCTTCATTTCTAGATACCGGGATGTTCTTTATTATGATATTAGTATATATCATTGGAATATTGTTTATTGTGATAGATGGGAAATTATTAAATGACGGTACATTGAGTGTTATCGGCCTAGCCATGATGATATTTTCAGTTGGATTAGCAGCTCCGAATTGGATAAGTGGATTATATGCTGTAATAGGAATTTTTATAGGAAGTGTTTTATCCTTTACATTCTTGAAGGTTTTTAAAAGGAGAAGTATGTGGCAGAAAATCACGTTATTTGATAAATTAACGGAGGAAGCAGGATACTCTAGTATAAATGAAAGTTATCGAGAATTAATTGGTGAAACTGGAATTACTGTTACCGATATGAGACCTATAGGAACTGTAAGAATCAATGACAAAGAATATAGTGCTATTACCCAAGGGAAATGGCTTGTGAAGGATACAGAGATTGTTGTTGAACAGGTCGATGGTACAAAAATACAAGTTAAAGAACTGGAAAATTAAAAAATATAGAGTGTTTATTATCTGGGGTTGAGAACTCCAGATTTTTTTATTTTTAAAATAATCTTGAACAAAATTTTAAATTTACTGATATAATTAATTTGGTTTGTAAAGGTTTTGTAAATTTTTAAAGAATCTCTTTACAAAACGACTAACAATTGATAAAAATGTATTGGTGTGTGATAGAAATACATAGAATTCCGTCGAATACAGAAAATAAGCTATAGTATGACTTTTGAAGTGATAGGTTAATATTAGAAGGGATGAGCATATTGGAGCTAAATATTCAAGCAATGCTTTTCGATTTTATCGGAGGGTTAGGGATTTTCCTTCTTGGTATCAAATACATGGGGGATGGATTACAACGAACAGCAGGTGATCGATTAAGAAATATCCTTGATAGGTTTACTAGTAACCCAGTTATGGGAGTTATTGCTGGAATCGTTGTAACAGTATTAATACAATCTAGTTCCGGTACAACCGTATTAACAGTTGGACTTGTTAACGCAGGATTTATGACACTGAGACAAGCAATTGGAGTTATCATGGGTGCTAATATCGGAACAACGATTACAGCATTTATTATCGGTTTTGACCTAGGAGCCTACTCATTACCTATTATAGGTATTGGAGCTTTTATGTTGTTCTTTTTTAAAAACCCAAAAATAACGAATATAGGATTAACTATATTTGGATTTGGAGCTCTTTTCTTCGGTTTAGATTTAATGAGTTCCGGAGTGAAACCATTAAGTACCTTACAAACATTTAGTGATTTAACATTAAGTATGTCTGAATATCCAATTTTAGGAGTAGTAGTTGGTACTGTATTCACTATGATTGTTCAGAGCTCTAGTGCAACGATTGGTATTTTACAGAGCTTAATGTTGGAAGGTGCTATTGAATTAAAAGCAGCACTGCCAGTACTTTTTGGGGACAACCTAGGAACTACTATTACAGCTATTTTAGCTTCCATTGGTGCTACGATTACAGCTAGAAGAGCAGCGCTAACACATGTCATATTTAACTTACTTGGTACGATAATCATACTAATACTGTTAACACCATTTACATTATTAGTTGCTCATATTCAACAGCTGGTAAATCTAAATCCAGCTATGACGATTGCATTCGCACATGGTATTTTCAACTTTTCTAACACACTTATTCAGCTTCCGTTTATAGGAATACTAGCTATGATTGTAACGAAGCTTGTTCCAGGAGAAGATACCGTTATTCAATATAAACCACAGCATCTTGATCCAATATTCATTCAACAATCTCCGACAGTAGCGTTAGACCAAGCTAAATTCGAAGTAATTCGTATGGGAGAGTATGCGATTCAAGGTTTAGAGGAGACAAGCACCTTTTTAAATACAAATTCAAAAAAGAATGAAGAATTAGCGATGCAAATAGAGGGTGCGTTAAATAATCTCGATCGTGAGATTACAGACTATTTAGTCAAGCTTTCTAGTAGTGAATTCTCTGAGGTAGATCGTACGAAGCACACCATGTTATTGAATTCTGTTCGAGACATCGAACGAATTGGAGACCATTACGAAAATGTCATTGAATTGATTAATTATAAAATATCAAATAAAGTAGATATTACAGAGCAAGGTATGATTGATTTAAATGAAATGTTCGATCTTACAATTAGCACTGTAAAAGAAGCAATTCAAGCACTTAGTGAATTAGATCGTGAGGCGGCACTAAGTGTTGTACAAAAAGAAAAGCAAATTGATAATATGGAAAGAGCATTCCGTAAAAAGCATATCATTCGTTTGAATGAAGGAGCATGTACAGGAACTGCTGGAATTGTTTTTGCTGATATTTTAAGTAACTTAGAACGAATTGGAGACCATGCTGTAAACATGGTAGATGAAGTACTTGGTGAAAAACACTAAATAGTAGTAAGCCAGGAATGCATGTGAATCGTGCATTCTTGGCAATTATTAACTCTATTTCAATGAAAAAAATCTATTTTTTTAAAAAATAGAGATAAAAGTATTGACGAACAAAAATCTATATGGTAAATTATTAAATGTCGCTTCAGTGATATTCCACAGTAGCTCAGTGGTAGAGCAATCGGCTGTTAACCGATCGGTCGTAGGTTCGAATCCTACCTGTGGAGCCATATGGCGGTGTAGCTCAGCTGGCTAGAGCGTACGGTTCATACCCGTAAGGTCGTGGGTTCGATTCCCTCCGCCGCTACCAATATTACAATGGCGATCGTGGTGAAGTGGTTAACACATCGGATTGTGGCTCCGACACTCGTGGGTTCGAATCCCATCGTTCGCCCTTCATACTATACATTGTTAGTCTTGGACCCTTAGCTCAGTTGGTTAGAGCTATCGGCTCATAACCGATCGGTCGCAGGTTCGAGTCCTGCAGGGTCCACCATTTTAACTCGGAGGTATACCCAAGTCTGGCTGAAGGGATCGGTCTTGAAAACCGACAGGCGGGTCAAACCGCGCGGGGGTTCGAATCCCTCTACCTCCTCCATACATATTATATTTTGGAACGCATGAGAAAAATATGAATATTCGGCTCGGTAGCTCAGTCGGTAGAGCAACGGACTGAAAATCCGTGTGTCGGCGGTTCGATTCCGTCCCGAGCCATCATTAAACAAGCAACTAATGCTTGTTTTTTTCTTTCCGTATTTTTTATGCTATTCTTAAAAGCGAAATATTTGCAATTTTTACATATGTTGATTAACATTTTAAGTGGAAGATATTCTATTACGATTAAATAGGAGGAGTTATCACATGGCAAACTTTACATTACCTGAATTACCATATGCATACGACGCATTAGAACCACATATTGATAAGGAAACAATGAACATTCATCATACGAAACATCATAACACGTATGTTACTAAGTTGAATGAAGCTCTAGAGGGACATGATGATCTTGCTGGAAAGTCCATCGAAGAGATTTTAGCAAATCTAGATGCAGTACCTGAAAATATTCGTACAGCAGTTCGTAACAATGGTGGAGGACATGCAAACCACTCATTATTCTGGACCCTATTATCACCAAATGGTGGCGGTAATCCAGAAGGTGAATTAGCAGATAAAATTAATGAAACATTTGGAAGCTTTGAGAAGTTTAAAGAGGAATTTGCAAATGCTGGTGCTGGAAGATTTGGATCTGGCTGGGCTTGGCTTGTAGTAAACAATGGTAATCTAGAAATTACAAGTACACCAAATCAAGATACTCCTATTTCAGAAGGAAAGACACCTATTTTAGGACTAGACGTATGGGAGCATGCATACTACCTAAAATATCAAAATAAACGTCCTGACTATATTGCTGCATTTTGGAATGTAGTAAATTGGGATAAAGTAACAGAGTTATACAACCAAGCAAAATAATAACAATCTTAAAAACTACCATTGGACTTTTGTCCATTGGTAGTTTTTTTATGTATGAAAGAACATGTACAATCAAAAACAACTTGTCAGTCCAACTGTTGTATAGTAAAGTGGGAATTGACAACTTATACGTATGATATGGAAATTTTTAAGGGAATTTCATTCTAAAATTGATTAAATAGGAGGTGAAACCGATTTTGGCCATTACTTTTTGTTAATTAAATAATGAAAGCGTTTTATATACATGCGTATAAGCTAGTGATTTTAGGAGGATTTTAAATGAAAAAAATAGGTGTTTTACTTATAATGATGTTCACGGTAGTATTACTTTCACTTTCATATCCTACACAAGCGCAATCTCCCCAGACTTTTAGCAATGCCTCCGTACATGATCCCTCTGTGATAGAAGTAGATGGGGAATATTATGTTTTTGGTTCTCATTTAGCTCTAGCTAAATCCTCTGATTTGAAGAATTGGACACAGTTAGAGGACAGAGTTCATTCATCCAATAGATTATTTGATGATGTAACAGAAGAATTATCGGAAGCGCTAGAATATGCTGAAACTGATACATTATGGGCACCTGATGTTATTGAATTAGAAGATGGTCGATTCTATATGTATTACAATGCATGTGAAGGCTCATCTCCTCGATCTGTCTTAGGTATTGCTGTTTCAGATAATGTAGACGGACCATATGAAGACTTGGGTATTATTTTACGATCTGGAATGACGCCAGAAGAATCTATCTCAATAGATGGCACACCCTATGATGATATCCATTATCCAGAAATATACGATGCTACTATTCATCCAAATGTAGTAGATCCTCACGTGTTTTTTGATAAAGAAGGTAAACTTTGGATGGTGTACGGATCATATTCCGGCGGGATATTCATTCTGGAATTGGACCCACAGAGTGGTAAGCCTTTTGCCAATCAAGGCTACGGTACAAAACTATTAGGTGGAAATCATAGCAGAATAGAAGCGCCGTATATCGTGTATAGCGATGAAACTGATGCCTACTATTTGTATTTATCCTATGGCGGTTTAGATGCTGATGGAGGCTACAATGTGAGAGTGGCTAAGTCTGCTAATCCAGATGGACCATATTATGATATTCAAGGTAACGATATGAGGACTGTTAAAGGAGAGGATGGTAGCTTTTTTCAAGATGAGGCAATTGCTCCAACAGGATCCAAAATAATAGGAAACCATATATTAACAAGCTCATTAGGAGAGCCCGGAAATTCTGTTGGGTACGTGTCTCCAGGCCATAATTCTGTTTATGTAGATGAAACTACTGGCAATCAATTTTTGATTTTCCATTCTCGTTTTCCTAATCAAGGTGAGTTGCATCAAGTGAGAGTACATTCTTTATATATGAATGAAGATGGTTGGCCAATTGCAGCGCCATTTCGTTATCACGAAGATCGAGTTATGGAAGCAAGTGTTGAAGAAATTACTGGTTCATATAAATTGTTGTTATACTCTTCAGAAATAAACAATGAACTGGATGAGTCCATATCTGTTCGATTAGAATCTGACGGTTCTATCGTAGGTGATGTGTCTGGTTCTTGGACAGTAAATGGACAATATATTCAACTGGAAATAGCAGAAGAGACATATAAAGGGGTTGTATTGCAACAATGGAATCCTATTGCAGAAAAAGATTCTATTACATTCTCCTCTATTGCATCTAATGGTTTAAGTTTATGGGGGGTAGAGACAGAGGATCGAATCTTGTCTGACCAGGAGATAGTAGAAAGAATAGCTGATGACATTGATATAGGCAATACAAATGAGGTTTTAAATGATTTAAGTTTACCGACGGATGGTGGAGAAGGAACGAGTATTAGCTGGTCATCTTCGAATCAAGAAGTAGTGACGGATACGGGTAAGATAAATCGGCCTCCGTTTGGTTCAGATCCTACCCATGCTATCCTCACAGCTACAATTCAAAAAGGTGATGCAATTACAGAAAAAACATTTGATATTTATGTTATACCAGAAACAGTGAAGGGTCTTGTCGCTAAATATAGTTTTGAAAATAATTTACTAAACCAAGTTAATGGAGAAGAAGCAACGATAACAGGCGAATTAATTAATGATGAGGGTGGCAGTATTTCTTTCGAAGAGGGGAGACGAGGAAAAGCAGCAAAGTTTGATGGTTCATCCGGAGTACGATTGCAAGATGGATTGATAAGCGGAAACACGTTTTCTATAGCACTTTGGTTACAACCTGAAGAGCTTACTTCGTTTACTACAAGTTTCTTTGGTAGTGAATCACCTGATAATTGGATTAGTTTAGTACCTGCTGGAATTATGGAAAGAAATGATTGGATGCTATGGTCTGGAGAAAATTGGTTTGACGGTTATTCCAATATAGAGCTTAGTCTTGAGGAATGGTATCACATCGCTCTAGCGGTAGATAATGGTGCACTATCACTTTATATGAATGGGGAATTAATCGAAGAGTATGACGGTTTTCCAACTGTATTTCAAACTACGAATGGAATTTTTAGCTTAGGCGTTAATTACTGGGATATACCTTATAAAGGTTTAATGGACGAAGTGATGGTTTTTAATAACTACGCACTGACAGATGATGAAGTGGAGGAAATTTATCATACTGGCAACTTTTCTCTAGACAGTACGATACTAGACAATTTGTTAGATGAGGCAAAGCAATATCTAGAAGATAACCGTTTTACAGAGGAATCAAGAAAAAATTTAAGAGATATAATTCTAGATATAGAAAGTGATCAATCTTATCTTAATAATGAAGAATTAGAAGCAGATGTGTCTAAAATAAAAGAAGCCATTGAAAATCTAAAGAAGGTACATGTTGATGACTCGATAATTACTGACAATGATAATCAAAAAAATGAGCAAGTAAATTCGAATAACGATGGTGAAACTGAAGGCGATATAGAATCTGAAGGGAATACGCATACTTTGCCAAAGACTTCTACAAACATGTTCTCTGTTTTGTTTATAGGTTTACTTATACTGGCTTCTGGTTTTACAATCTTCCACATAGCTAAGAAAAAAAAGAATTTTAAAATGTAATAATATCAATGTCTGAGTTTATTCATGGAATAGGCTCAGTCTTTTTTTTGAGAAAGTTGTACATGTATCTATATTAATTATGTAAAAAAAGAGCATACCTCGAACAAACTAGCAAACACTAGTGGTTAGATTGATTTGAGGTGAATGTAATGATTCGTTGGAAAGGCTTGAATACCAATCGAGATTTAAAGGTGCTGTTGATGATTGGTGGGTTATTTGCATTTGCAACATTCTTGTCCAACACATTCGTAAATGTATTTTTGTGGAAGCAGTCTAATGATTATCTGAATATTGCAATTTACAACTTATTTGTTTCCATTTTTAGTCCCTTATCTTTCTTATTAGCAGGAAGATTCTCGAAGATGGTTGATCGGACGATTATTATCAGATTTGGTATGGGTTTTCTGATGGGTTTTTATCTTATCATTTTGTTCCTAGGAGATCACACATCATCCTATCCATTTATAATCGGTGCGATTTTAGGGATTGGGAACGGATTTTATTGGATGTCGTTTAATTTGCTCACTTTTGAGGTAACGGAACCAGACACTAGAGATTATTTTAATGGGATACTAGGTTCTTTACAATCGTTTGGTGGTATGGCAGGCCCGTTTATAGCAGGATACATTGTATCTTTATGGGATAACTTTAAAGGATACAGCATTATTTTCTTTATCTCATTTGTCTTTTTTCTTGTCGCTGCTGCATTGTCCTTTCTGTTACATAAACGTCATGTGACAGGAAGACTATATTTAAAAGACGTAATACAAGAAAGAATCGCAAATAAAAATTGGAGACATATTTTATATGCCCATACCTTTCAAGGATCACGAGAAGGCTTGTTCGCCTTTATTATTACAATTTGGATATATGTTGCCACGAGTAGTGAATTTGCTATAGGTACTTTTAATTTACTACTATCCTTATCTTCCTTTATTGGATATTATATCGTATCCAAATTTCTTAAAGATACATTACGAAAAAAGTATATCTTTTATGGAGGATTATTTCTTTATTTATCTGTTTGGTTATTTGTATTTCAAACAGAGACGTGGATGCTATTTTTATATGGTGTATTAGCTGGATTAGCTTATCCGGTATATAACGTGCCGTTTATTTCATTAACCTATGATATTATAGGTACTGCTAAGAAGGCAAGAGAATTACGAGTTGAATATGTAATTTTACGTGAAATCTTTCTTAATATAGGAAGAATAGCGGCAATCGTGATATTTATTATATCGATACAATTTATGGATCCAATTTCGAGTATTCCAATACTATTGCTTAGTTTAGGTGCGGGAAATTTAATTGCTTCTTTATTTGTTAAAAAAATAGAACACCCCCTTATTAAAAATAGCCAATAAAAAGGTAAACGTGCTATACTTAGGAAGTGAGGGAGGGGGAGAACAATTGAACCAACCTATTCAATTAAAGAAAAATAGAAAGCAAATGAAAAAGAAAAAATCACAAATCCCATTACGTTTAAATATACTTTTCATCGTGATATTTTTAATTTTTTCACTATTAATTGTACAGCTTGGAATCGTACAAATTTTGAATGGTGAGGAAGCGCAAAGACAAATAAATGCAACTGAAAATACACCTTCAGAAAAACCTGTACCACGAGGGAAAATGTACGATAATAACTATAATATAATTGTGGACAATAAACCTGTTAAAGCAATCACATATACTCCTCCGAAAAATGGTGAATCCGCGAAAAAGCGATTGGAGTTAGCAGAAGACCTAGCTAAATTTGTTACCGTCATTAAAGATAAGGAAGAATTAAAAGAGAAAATTACGGAACGTGATAAAAAAGAATATTACTATTTATTAAATAACGAAGAAATTCAAGAAAGACTTACAGAGGAAGAGTCAACATTAGAGGGTGGAGAGTTATACCAAGCGCAACTAGATGCAATTACAGAAGCTGATTTAGAGACAATTTCATGGACGGATGAATTGTTAAATATGCTAGCAATTAAAAAAGAATTAGATGCCGCTTATCAGCTTTCACCGCACGTTGTTGTTAATGAAGGAATTACAGAAGAAGAGTACGCACAAGTAGCAGAGCATCTTTCTGAACTTCCAAATATTGATGTCGTAGTGGACTGGGAACGCGAGTATAACTATGAGGATACATTCCGTTCGTTCTTAGGTAATATATCAAGTAGCAACGAAGGTATTCCGAGAGAAAATAGTGAGTTTTATTTGGCAAATGGATATACATGGAACGATCGTGTTGGTACAAGTGGATTGGAACAACAGTACGAGCATGTCCTAAGAGGAAGAAAAGAAAAAACTCAATTTACGACTGATACTCAAGGTAATGTAATTGATTCAGAGATCGTTGCTGAAGGTGAACGTGGAAAAGATTTAGTGTTAACGATAAATATGGAATTACAAGAAGAGATGGACCGAATCGTGGAAGAAGAGCTTCGAGCGGCCATCAATAATTCCGGAAATAACAATGGATATTTGGAAGATGCTCAAGCTGTCATTATGAACCCCCAAACAGGTGAAATTCTCGGAATGTCAGCTGTACACTATGATCGAGAAAAGAAAGAATATAGTGTTCAAGGTCATCGTACGGTTTATGATTCCCATATGCCTGGTTCGTCGATGAAGGGTGCAACTGTCCTAACTGGTTATGCAACAGGTGTGATTGACATTGGTACGTATTTGGATGAGTCAGGTATTAAGATAGCAGGTACGAAAGAAATAAAGTCACACGCATATTTAGGTTCTGCACTCAATGATTTACAAGCGTTAGAGAAATCGTCAAACGCGTATATGATGCGGATTGCATTACGCCTGAGTGGTGCATCATATGTAAGGGATCAACCATTACGTAATTTTGATTTTAATTCGTTTCAAACGATGAGAAATCATTACGAACAATTCGGCTTAGGAACAAAGACAGGAATTGATTTACCGTTTGAAGCATCCGGTGTTATTGGAACCAATCCACAAGCAGGTAACTTACTTCATTTATCGTTCGGTCAATATGATGCGTATACTACTTTACAATTAGCTCAGTACGTGTCAACAATTGCGAATGATGGTTACCGTGTAAGACCAAGATTGGTTAAAGAAATTCGAGATCCTGTTAGTACCGAGGGAGAAATTGGTCCAGTTGTTGATTCATTTGAACCAGAAGTGCTGAATAAAGTTGGAGTCGATGATAAATACATTAAACGCGTTCAAGAAGGATTTCGTCGAGTATATACAAGTGGTACTGCAGCTGGTCAATGGAGAGGTTTTCCATACCCAATGGCTGGAAAAACAGGTACCGCAGAAAACCCGCAATATGTTGTCGAGAATGGAAAAGTAGTTCGAACAACAATGACGCATAATTTAACGTTGGTTGGTTACGCACCTTATGATAACCCCGAAATGGCTTTTGCAGTAGTCGTTCCAAAGAACGGAACTAGCAGCTCACGTAATCCGATACACCATAATATCGGTAAACGAATAACCGAAGCGTATTTCGATTTAAAAAACGGAAAACAACAAGATAACGATGAAGATGATGAAGAGTAATAAGCAAAAAGCTTATTGCTCTTTTTTTGTTCATAAAGTTTTTGGAAATAACACATATGTAAGCAAGATTCGTTAAATTTACATTTACTTTACATAGAGTTAATAGCTGATTAATAAACGTTCGGTAAGATAAGGTTAAGGCTAAAAAGAAATAGAACATTATTCATGATGAGGGCTTATCGTTCTCATCTTGTATGCTTTTTAGTGATCTTGTATCAATTCGAAAAAATGATTAATTGAATTAATAAGCCATTTTTATACGTACTTAAATTCAGCAAAGATATTAGATTATTCAACTATGTAGAAGGAGTGGAAATATGAACGTATCTATAGTCGAAAAGATTAATCCAGTAACTAAACATATAGATGAAAAACGTAGTATTGTATACGATACAAATCAATTGAATTTATGGTATGGAGATACCCATGCATTAAAGGATATTAACTTGGAAATAGAAGAGAATGAAGTTACAGCTATTATTGGACCTTCGGGATGTGGCAAATCCACTTATATTAAAACGTTAAACCGTATGGTTGAATTAGTACCTAGCGTAAGTACAACTGGGACAATTAAATATAAAGGTAAAAATATACTAGATAAATCAGCTAGTGTTGAAGCTCTTCGAACAGAAGTTGGAATGGTGTTTCAAAAACCGAATCCGTTCCCTAAATCTATTTATGAAAACATAGCTTATGGTCCTAAAATCCATGGAATAAAGAAAAAAGCAGTTTTAGATGAGATTGTTGAAAAAAGTTTGAGAGGTGCAGCAATTTGGGATGAAGTTAAGGATAGATTGTATCAAAATGCACATGGCTTATCAGGTGGACAACAACAAAGAATATGTATCGCACGTTGTCTTGCAATTGAACCAGACGTCATCTTGATGGATGAGCCAACATCTGCGTTGGATCCAATCTCCACGTTGAAAATTGAAGAGCTTATTAAGGAATTAAAGCAGAATTATACGATTATTATTGTGACACATAACATGCAACAGGCAGCTAGAATTTCAGATAAAACCGTTTTTATGTTAAATGGAGAAGTGGTTGAATTTTCTAATACGGATCAGCTGTTCTCGAATCCTAGTGATAAGCGAACAGAAGATTATATTACTGGCCGATTCGGCTAACATTATCGATTTTAAAACGGAGGGATTAAATGGCGGGAAGGCAAAGATTTGAAGGGAAATTGTCAGAGGTTGAATCTTTAATAGTGGAAATGGCTAAAGGAACAAAGCAACAATTGACCGAAGCGGTTGAAGCATTGTATCAAAGCAATATAGAAGCAGCTGAACAAATTGTTGAAAATGATAAATTATTAGATAAACTGGATCGTAAAATTAATGAGCGGGCGATTGTTTTACTGGCAAGAGAACAGCCAGTAGCAACAGATTTAAGGAGATTAGTTGTAGCTATACGGATTTCTACTGACTTAGAGAGAATGGCAGATAATGCAAAGAATATTGCAAGAGCAACGATTCGACTTGGTAAAAATCATGGTTTAGAAGTGCATTCATCAATTGATGATATGAGAATTATTGCTGAGGATATGATAGAGCTAGCAATTAAAGCATATGAGAATGAAGATATAACGTTAGCTCGGAAATTATCAGAGATGGATGATCAGTTGGACCATATTTATGCTCATATGATGACAGAGCTACTAACAGCTACTTCTGATAAACAAAAGACACAACTTATTATCCAGATGGCTTTTAGTGGAAGATATGTAGAGAGAATCGGTGACCATGCAACAAACATTGGTGAAGATGTAATGTATTTAGTAAAGGGAGAATCATTTAACCTTAATTAAATATGAACAGAATATCAAACCTTACTTTATAAGAGAAAAACGAATGATTCTAGATAGAATAGAATCATTCGTTTTATCTTTTACTCGCCTGTTATAATTGATACAATTTCTTCATCGGACATATTGGAATGGAGCTCAAAATTGCCGACTTGAATATATCTACTTCTTTCCGATTCTTCTAACGTAGTAATAAAGGAGGCTTCATCGTCAATTATTTGATGATCTAACAAAAGCTGAGTGACATCAGCAACCTGCATTCCCGGCATAATCGAAATATTAATTGCCTCAACATCTTCTTCTAACTCGCTTTCCTCTAGCGACTCATCCTCGTTTGAAGCATTATCAATGTTTTCAAACTCTAATAATTGATTTTCGAGACTTTTCACTTCATTTTCTAAGTCGATAATTTTAGAGTTCATATTTTCTTCATAAATATAATAACCTTCATTCGTAAGTTCTGCTTTCATTGCCGATTCATCCATAGAGGCAGAAGGTGAATCTATGTAATATGCTACTCCAAAAATTCCTCCTGCAACGATGAGTCCTAATGCAAATGCACGGATAAATTGTTTCAACATAATCCCTCATTTAATTCATTTCTATTATTTTAGTATTGTTTAAAATTGATTTAAAATAGATGTCACTTCATATTCATCTAGATTTACTTGTTGTGCAATCGATTTGGTATCATAACCAAGTCGATGAAGCTCCTTAATCTCACGTAATAAAGGTGTATCGTAACCTTCAGTAGGTTGGACAAAACTTTCATCAACCAACAATTCTTCTTCTAGTACTTTTATCTTTCTTTTTAATTGGTAGGTCTCCTGTAAAGATGAAATGGAGACTTGTTCTAGTTGATCCTCTAATTGCTTGAATTTATCTGTCATGAAATAGGAAGCTATCAATAGAACGATTGCGACAGAAATGATAGAAATTATAGCGATAATCAATGATTTACCCCCTTAAATTAATGTTATCTTTATTTATAGTTATACCATAAAGAAGGATTCTATTGAAACATTTACTTGAATTTAAGCTAAGGTTTTGCTATTATATCTAAGGTAAAGATATGCAACCGAAGATGATTGAATAGTTTGGAGGGAAAATCATGCGTGTAAAAATTACTTTAGCTTGTACTGAAACTGGTGATCGTAATTATATTACGACTAAAAATAAACGTGAGAATCCTGAACGTTTGGAGCTTAAAAAATACTCTCCACGTTTAAAAAGACATACGTTACACCGTGAAACAAAATAATTAGTTTGAAAACGAAGACTCTTACCAAATGAAGAATAGGTAGGAGTTTTTAATTTATTCGGATATTTACAATACGGTGTTCATTTTAAGGTGTGAAATTATGAAAACGATAATAAGAAATAAAATGAAACATACAATACTATCTATTAAGAATCGCGCTGAGGTTGAAAAAACAATACACTCTAATCTATTGCAAACTGAATGGTGGAAGAATGCCAAAGTTATTGGTTTGTATTATTCATATGGATTTGAATGGGATACACATGCGTTAATTGATATCGCATTATCGCAGGGAAAAATAGTTACGCTGCCGAGGACAAACCGAAACAACCGCACAATGCAATTCTACCAATTTGAAAATAGAGCTTCGTTAGAAAATGTTTATCAAGATTTATGGGAACCAATTCCAAATCCAGATCTACATTGTGAACCAAATAATCATGATTTAATGATTGTTCCAGGGTTGGCGTTTGACAAGAAAGGGTATCGAATCGGTTATGGAGGAGGCTACTACGATCGTTATCTACAGCATTATCAGCATCGTACGGTTTCGCTTGCACATGATGTTCAAGTAATCGATAAAATACCCATTAACAAATACGACCAACCTATCGAAATGATTATTACGAACACACGGTTACTTGTGTGTACATAATTTATGATGGTTTAACCCAGACTAAGCATACATTTATTAGAAAGGGTGCTTATATGAAGGGATTAAGTGTACTACTTACGATTATTGGAATCGTTCTAGTAATTACGAAATACTCTGGCAAAATTATTTCATTTCTTAGCAAGTTTCCAATGTTACGTCAGAGTGGTGTGAAGCTTGCAATGAATATTCCGGGTGTTCGTGAGAAAATGATTTCTAATTTATTTCAGAAGTAAGATTTTGCGGAATGACATGTACGTTACCGCCATGATATGATAGCACTAATAAGGTTGGTGACGTAATGCAAATCAAACATCAATTTTTACAAGCGCAAATTGCTACGTTATTAATGGAGAATTTAGAGTATGACTTCATTACAGGAACGAGTAATTACGAAGAAATAATATTAAGAAAAAAGGTTAATGGAACCATTCACTTTGTTCGTTTATCTAGAAAGCAACATGATTGGCAAAGGGAAATGGAACGCACACTCCGTCATGTAGAAAATACTTTAATGAACCATTTCCCATCGCCTTTGTTTACTAAAAATGTTCATTTTCATCATCTTTACTTCGTTGACTATGAACCAGTTGACTCGTATGAGCACTTATATAAAACCGAATCCTTTCATAAAAAGGTAAATCAATCTCACCTTTATATTCTTACAAAAGAAACAATTCAATCGGAATTACAAAAATTTGAAAATCAAATTAATTTCAAGCTTATCGATCGCATAACATTCCCAGAGGATCAAATAAGTGTTCTGCATATGGAGCAATTAACATTAGATCTACAACGAAGAATACATACCTTAAAAGAGACAAAGCACAAACAAAGCCGTGAGCTGTTTCATTATGGGAAACCGATACTAACTTTTCTCTTGATCGCCATTAATATTCTTATCTTTATTTTTATCGAATATAAGGGTAGCTCAACTTCAACTGAAACCTTAATCAAATATGGTGCGAAGTATAATATAGCGATTATGGACGGTGAATATTGGCGATTTATAACTTCCATGTTTCTACACATTGGAACTTTCCATCTCCTGTTAAATATGCTAGCACTGTATTTCCTAGGGACTTTAACAGAAAGAATCTTTGGAAATAGTCGTTATTTCTTAATATACATGATTGCTGGTTTAACAGGGGGTCTTGCAAGCTTCGCATTTAATCCAGCGGTGGCAGCAGGGGCTTCAGGTGCAATATACGGCTTATTTGGTGCTTTATTATATTTTGGTTGGCGTAATAAGGAAGTATTCATGAAAACTATAGGTATGAATGTCTTCACTATTCTAGGAATTAATATTATATTTGGATTCATTGCACCACAAATAGATGTTGGTGGTCATCTAGGAGGATTAGTTGGAGGTTTTATTGCCGCTATGGCCGTTGGGCTTCCGAACGCTAAATCAGTCTCTAAGCGTCTAATAGGCTGGCTTGTTTGTGTGGTAGGACTAGGCTCGCTGTTCTTATATGGTGTAAATAATGAAGCAGTACAAAAAAGTAACATCATGCAATTACAACGAATTCAAAATTATATGAAACAAGAAGAATTTGAGAAAATTATACCTGTTGCATCCGATGCACTAGAAAATACAGATGAAAACGAATTTGTTGCAGAATTACTATTTTATCGTTCCTATGCTTATATTCAATCTCAGCAAGTGGATGAAGCAATCGCTGATTTAGAAATAGCTGTTAAGGAATCTCCAGAATTCGAAGAGGCATGGTATAATCTTGCTATTCTATATCAAGGTGAAAATGAAAGAGAAAAAGCAATCGCTGCCGTTGAAAGATTATTAGAGATCGATCAAGATAACGACAGATATGAAGAACTTTTACAATTATTAAGAAAAGAATAAGAAGTTAAAAGAATAGCCTTGGACATACTATTAAACCGTCCCCAAAAGTTGATTAAAAATCATTTTTGGGGACAATTTATACGAATTAAGTTAAATACCACACTAAGGTATTTACGAATTTGTTACATCTCATTAGCTAAAAGGTGTATTGCTGATACAACACTTGAACCTGTTGATCCCCGTCTTCAAATACAACAATAAGGTGTGTATTGTCTTTGGAGAATAAAACAATAGGCATTGGTGTTCCATCTTTCCACTGTTTGTTCAACATAGGTATCACATAATTTTTGTAAAGACCTTCCCATAGCTGGCCTATTACTTTATTTGTTTGTTCTTCTGTTAAGTCAGGTAACGTTTGATCGTTAAAATGAATAAGATCGACTAACTGAACGAGGTCATATTCCTCGATATTAATAGATTTTTCTGTTATCCATTCATTCCAAACATAATGTAAATACTGATTGATAGTTTGATCGACCGTACTGCTCCAGTCTTTTTCATTATCTGTAACCGGTTTGGCAAAGCTAACAAGTTTAGTGTGAGGTGAATCAATTACATACACTTTAGAGGATGACATCGATTGAACCGTTTTTATATCATCTGATGAATAATGTATTTCTCCATGGTGAAAAGTGATTGCTTGAAATAAACTGCTGTCACTCTCTTCAAAACTAGAAGAGAGATGGATATTCTTTTCTTGTTCCTTCCATATGCTCTTCATGCCCTTCAATCTTCCATCCATAAATAAAATAGACACATCTTGTCTTAAGTAAACAGGATCACTAAGTGAGCTGTAACTTTCCCAATCAACGATATACGTATCATCTCCAGTACTCTCTTTGATGGAAATCGATGTGTTGCTTCTATCATATTTCAGACTAGGATCATTAGGAAAATAAGTAATAACTGGCGCAGTAGTTTGATTTAAAAGAATAAATAATAAAATAGCAATGGTTAGAGCTGATGTTATAATAATTTTCCATCTTTGCTTCATCGATATCGCTCCTATAATAATCGGCTTAAACTTCTCCATTATCCTCGCATGAATCTAGAATGTTAGAACAAACTAGGTATGTATATTGAAATGTGAGGAGATGTTAAGTTGGACAAGGAGATGCTTTTATCCAATGACTATGAGCAAAATATCCAATATATACACGATTATTTAGCAATAGACAAAAGTTTTGATCTAATTCAGCTAGATTTACATTACGCCGGGCGAAAAATGGCATTATACTTAGTTGATGGCTTGGCAAAAGATGATATTCTACATTATTTAATGCGATTTTTGGCTGAACTAAAAGAAGAAGATTTAGCCACGAATGCGTTTGAAAAATTAATGAAACGCTATATACCATATGTAGAGGTAGACGAAGAAAAGGATTTAAAAAAAGGTGCAGACAGTGTTCTTGCAGGTTCCTCGTTGCTAATAGTCGAAGGATTAAAAAAAGCAATCGTAATTGATGCCCGTACATATCCAGTTCGCGGCCCAGAAGAGCCGGATCTAGAGAGAGTTGTAAGGGGAGCGAGGGATGGCTATGTCGAAACAATTGTTTTTAATACAGCACTTACTAGACGGAAAATCCGAGATCGTTCGTTAAGAATGGTGTATACCTCTATTGGCCGCCGTTCTAAAACAGATGTTTGTTTATGTTACATTGAGGACATTGCAGATAGCGAAAAAGTCGAAGAACTTAAGAAACATTTAGAAAGTATAGATACCGATGGAATCCCGATGGCAGAAAAGACGGTAGAAGAATTTTTGAGTGGAAAAATGTGGAACCCATATCCGACGATACGGTATACAGAAAGACCAGATACAGCGGCTGAACATCTATACGAAGGGCACATCATCGTTATTATTGATGGTTCACCGAGTGTAATGATTACTCCAGCTAGTTTTTGGCAACATTTACAGCATGCAGAAGAATATCGCCAGAAACCTACTATCGGTGTGTACCTAAGACTTGTTCGTTTTCTTGCTGTATTCGCATCGATATTTCTCATACCGCTTTATTATTTGTTGTCTACTCAAACTGGACTTTTACCAGAAGAATTGTCATTTGTCGGACCTAGAGATCCAGGGACTATTCCGTTATTCTTTCAGTTCATGATTGCGGAAATCGGCATAGATGTACTTCGAATGGCAGCTATTCATACTCCAACAACTTTGGCGACAGCATTAGGTCTCGTATCTGCAATTATTATCGGTCAAATCGCTGTGGATGTAGGGTTATTTTCAACTGAAGTAGTGCTATATCTAGCGGCTGCTGTAATGGGGACATTTGCTACACCAAGTTATGAGTTAAGTTTAGCAAATCGTTTAGCAAGGATCTTTCTATTAGTAGCTGTAGCGTTATTCGGTGTTAAAGGCTTTATTATCGGATCGACATTATTCATTCTATATTTAACACAATTAAAGACATTCTACCTTGGTTACTTCTGGCCATTTATTCCATTTGAGCCAAAGTCTTTTTGGAATATCTTTATTCGACAACCAAAACCATATAATCATACGAGACCTGCATACCTTAATCCTAAAGATCCTGACAAATAAATGTAAACAAGTTATAATAATTTGTAAAGTTAATTAATATTTATTTTTTATAGACCTTCTGCTATAATATCATAGGTGATTAAGATGAAAACCGTCTATGATGTACGACAATTATTAAAAAAGTTTGGTA
Organism: Gracilibacillus halotolerans; assembly: GCF_014206945.1. Taxonomy (GTDB): domain Bacteria; phylum Bacillota; class Bacilli; order Bacillales; family Amphibacillaceae; genus Gracilibacillus; species Gracilibacillus halotolerans. The sequence goes on along the minus strand of NZ_JACHON010000001.1, from coordinate 551,354 downwards.
CGATCATCTATATAGGTGATCGTATTGCTGATTTAGAGCTTATGGAAGAAGAATTAATAGAATTGTATAAACAAAAATTACTAACAAATCAAACATTTTTGCAAGCAAGACACATTTTAAACAATGAAATGAGATATATACAATCAAAGGTGGAGAAATCAAATGACTAATAGATTTGTTATCGGTGTTGATATTGGGGGAACAACAGTAAAAAATGCGTTGTTTAGACCTGATGGTGAACTAATAGATAAATGGGAGATTCCTACTCGAAAAACAGACAACGGTTCACATATTCCTGCTGATATTTGGACATCTATTGAAGCGAAAATGAAAACTAACAATTTAGAACGAAACACTTGTTTAGGTATCGGTGCAGGTGCACCTGGTTTTATCGAGCCTGAAACAGGGAAAGTAGCTATCGGGGTAAATATCGGTTGGAAAGATTTCCATTTAAAAAAACAATTAGAAGAATTATCTGGTTTACCAGTATTTTTAGATAATGATGCAAATATTGCAGCACTTGGTGAGACTTGGAAAGGTGCAGGAAAAGATGCGTCCAACATTTTAGCAGTAACCCTAGGAACGGGCGTTGGTGGCGGTATTATTGTGAATCGCCATATCGTTAGTGGTGCTAATGGAACGGCAGCAGAAATCGGACATATAACAGTAGAAGATGAAGGTGCACCTTGTAATTGCGGTAGAAAAGGTTGTTTAGAGACGGTTGCTTCTGCTACAGGAATTGTCCGTCAAGCAAACGAATTACTAGCACAAGGGAAAGCGCCATTGCTTCGTGAAGTAAAAGAAGAATTAGGTAAGATAACAACGAAAGAAATATTTGAAGTAGCATTAAAAGGAGATCAAGATATTCAAAAAATGCTTGATCATGTTTTAGATGTTCTAGGGTTTTCATTATCTAATTTGGCAATTGCTTTAAACCCTTCAAAAATAATTATTGGTGGGGGAGTATCTAAAGCAGGAGACCAAATTCTTACCCCACTTAAGCAAGCATTTAAAAAATATACGTTACCACGTACTGAGGAAATTTGTGAAATTGTTATTGCGAAATTAGGCAATGACGCTGGTGTATATGGTGGTGCATATCTTGTACTTCAGAGCGTAGAATAATAGAAGTGAAAAAACTCTTAAAATATGAAACTTTTTGAGTGTATTTTCCGTCTACTATAAATAGAAAGTAAAATAAAGAGAGAGAAGTAAGATGTTTTTTATTTTTGAGGAGGATAATCATTATGAAAAAGCTGCAGATTCCTTTATATCTTATAGCAGCATTACTGTTCGGTTTAAAAACTTATATAATCTATAGATTTCTGTTTAATATTTCTTTAGATAATATTATGCAAGAATTTATTTTGTTCATTAACGCTTTTATTGTTGCATTCTTTTTATTAGCGTTAAGCACATTATTTAAACAAAGAAGACAGATAAAGTATATGAAATATATTACCTTAATTGGTTCTCTTATTTTATATTTTAATATTGTCTTTTATAGGAACTTTTCAGATTTTATTACGATACCACTTCTATTCCAAGGTAGTAATGCCGCGGATTTAGGCTCTAGTATCTTAAGTTTAATAAAAGTATGGGATATAGTACTTTTTCTAGACGTTGTTATTATTTGGTATTTAGCTAAGAAATACGGTGATGTTTTAACAGCAAGCTATACAAAGCTTCATAGAAGAACTGCAATTGTTTTATCAGTAGGATTACTCGCTTTTAACTATATTTTAGCTGAAATCGAAAGACCAGACTTACTACAAAGAACGTTTGACCGTGAATATCTAGTGAAAAACATTGGTATCTTTAATTATCATGTATATGATGTGGTTCTCCAAACTAAGTCAAAGGCTCAACGAGTTTTTGCAGACGGAAATGAACTAACGCATATCGAAGAGTATCTTAAAGAGGAGACTAAGTTCGAGCCTAGCGAAGAAATGCATGGAGTTGCAGAAGGCAAGAACGTAATCTTTGTTTGGTTAGAATCACTCCAAACATTTGTTTTAAATAATACGATGAATGGTGAAGAAGTAACACCATTTCTAAATAGTTTAATAGATGAGAGTTATTACTTTGATAACTTTTATCACCAAACAGAGCAAGGGAAAACGTCTGATTCTGAATTCCTTGTTGATAATTCCTTATATCCTCTACCTAGTGGAGCTGTATACTTTACACATGCTCAGAACGATTATCATTCGTTGCCTGAAATATTAGGTAACAATGGGTATTTCCCAACAGTGTTTCATGCGAATAATAAAAGCTTTTGGAACCGCGATGTTATGTATGATAATTTAGGCTATGAACATTTCTTTGATGTTGAATCTTACGAAGTTACCGAAGAGAATTCAATAGGTTGGGGATTAAAAGATAAGGAATTTTTTGAACAATCGATTCCTTATATGCAAGAAATACCGCAGCCATTCTATGCTAGATTTATTACGTTGACGAATCATTATCCATTTGATTTAGCACCTGAAGATGCGACGATCGATAAATATGATTCAAACTCACGTACGTTAAATAATTATTTCCAGACCGTTCGTTATTTAGACGAATCGGTTGAGGCTTTCTTCCAGCAATTAAAGGATAGTGGCCTTTATGAAGACAGTATCATTGTTTTAATGGGTGATCACTACGGAATTAGTGATTTCCATAAGAAAGCAATGAGTACGTATTTAGATGAGGAATATACAGACTATTTACACGTACAGCTACAACGTGTCCCACTGTATATCCACATTCCTGGACATGATGGAGAAGTTATTTCCAAAATATCAGGACAAATTGATATAAAACCAACGCTTCTAAATCTACTTGGTGTAGATACAAGTAATGACTTAACGTTTGGTACTGATTTGTTTGCAGAAGAGAGAAAAGATTTTATTGCTTTACGTGATGGTAGTTTTATAACGGACGAATATGTTTATACGAAAGAAACATGTTATGACAGATTTACAGGTGAAATTATAGAGGGTGTAGAAGACGAGGAAACTGGAGAAGTAGTTAACTCTTGCAGTCCTTATATCGAACAAGTAGAGCAAGAATTATCGTACTCAGATCAAATTATTTACGGTGATTTATTTAGATTCTATGATTTTAGAGACCAAACGATTTTATCTGAAGATGAAGTAATAGAAGTGAATAACTAACGGGTGCAATAAGAAAAGGGATAGCGTTCTAAATGAACGTCTATCCCTTTTTGGATTTTCCAACTTTAAATATAAATGCATCTTCCGATTGGCTTTGTATAAAATGAATCGGTTGTTACTGATGGATTATGCATCTGTAAATAGTGGACGTATAATTTCCCAGTAAAGAGTTCCGACTGCAAAAAAGCCGAAGACCAATGTAGATAATCCAGCAAAACCAGATCCGAAAAAGTTTTGTTTCTTTAACTCACGTACTGTTGCAATAGCACAAACAATGGCAACTACGAGAAACATAAAACCTAGCTCCATTATTTTTACCCCCTTCGTGGAATGCATATCATTTCCTTGTTGTTCAATCATCGTTATAATATGTATGAAGAAACTCCTTCTATAATTTTATAGCAAAACGATAGTTTTGTCTAATGAAATAGGGGTTAATTCATTTTTAATACGAAAGGGGTTATTCAGTGAAAATAGAAGTTTTACCATTGGGGCAATTACAAACAAATTGTTATCTCATTCATGATCAACAGGAAGGTTTAATTATCGACCCATCTGGAGATGCAGGTATCATCATTGACACATTAAATAAATTGGATGTTCAACCAAAAGCTATCTTATTAACGCATGCTCATTTTGACCATATCGGAGCATTGGAAGAAGTTCGTAACAATTTTAACATTCCAGTATATGTCCATGAGGCAGAAAAGGAATGGCTATCTAATCCATCTCTAAACAGGTCAGACAAATTCTTAGGGTATGAAGTTGTCGCATCAGATCCTGACTACTTACTTAAAGAAGGGAAACATACGATAGGTGGATTTACGATAGAAGTAAGAGAATCACCTGGCCATTCTCCTGGTGGTTTACTATTTATTTTCCATGAGCAAGAGTGGATTATAGGTGGAGATAGTTTGTTTTATGAATCAATTGGAAGAACCGACTTACCTGGTGGTTCATTAGAACAATTAGTGGATAGTATCCATCAAAAATTTTACACACTTCCTGACACCTATACTGTTTTTCCGGGTCATGGACCTAAAACAAGCATCGCGCACGAGAAAAAGCATAACCCATTTACATGATTTAAAAAATAAAAAATCCGAACATTTCAATTCGAATGGAATCAATCCACGAAGAAATGGTTCGGATTTTTCGTTTCGGTCTCTATCTGTATTAGTGACCAAACCCTGGTACCATGATAAAGTTAGTGTAGAAGGTGAACCCTACAAAGAATACTGTACAATAAGTCGCGAATAAGTATATGTACATTCTTTCAGACAATTTTAGGAAACCAACACCAAAGAAGAAAATAGTTTGAGCTAGAAATAGAAACGCCATCTGCGTCATATCACCAACTAAAAATAAAACAGCGAAAATACCAGTCCAAAATCCTAGCCCTCTGAAAACTCTATCCAATGCTACCCCTCCTTTAACTACAACGATGTATCATCCATATTATAAACGTTTCCTTTAAAAAAGTAAATTAAACTAAAAATAAAATGATTATTTATTTGGAAAAGGGTGACGCACAACAATCTTTCTTTCTGCATTACTATCTGATATTGTTTCTAAGTGCGCATGATAATATGCGGTATCCTCCTCAATTCTATCTAGCCATACTTTTGCCGTGCCATTAGGAAACTGATAATTCAACGGTCCCGGTTCATATGCTGTTTCTTTGCTTAATTTCCGTTTCGTCATATTATATAAAGTATGAAGCTCATACATTTCCTTATCAAGTTTAACTTGTTCTTTTTCCAACTTTATTTCTTCAATACCAGACAGTATAACGATCATCCATAGCATAAGTAGAAATAATAGGAAGGGGTAAACAAAACCAGATTGATTGTTAAGGTGTAATTTCAATATACTTTTCAAGGCTATCTCCATTCCTAAGCGTTATTATCACTTTTAAATGTGAATCTTCTCGTCCACTAACTCGAAAATGTTCAATATCTCTTAATAATATTTCATGACCTTGATAATTGACCTGCTTTCTTATATGAGAGCCATATGTTGAGATACTTATTCTCCGGTTGTTAGTATCTGAGAAAAAAATCGATTGATTGTCCCAACCAATATCTGTGGCTTGTTGTAGCTCTATCTCTAACTGATGATAAAAGAACAGGAGGGGGGATAGCTGATTTTTATTTCCATTCATCAATTGGAACAGTGGGAAAGCCAATTGGATAATGAAAATAAACAAAATGATAGCTAATAACCACTCTGTTAGTATCGCACCTTTCTGATTACGGAAGATCATAGAAACAGACTTCCTTTTGCGTCCGAAAGTTTTCCCACTGTGCACAAGCTTTTACATACGGTTCTTCCACACTCATAATAATGGAAAATTTCTTGTTTTTAATGCTATGTTGAATTTTTTCACCATCTATGATAGCTTGTGTACCCTGTGCTTTTTTTAGCTCTTCGTATAGCGTATGATGAATCAATTTCTCATCATAAAGACTTTTCTTCTCTTGATATATTTGTATGCTTATTGGCAAAATAGTTGTAAGCATACTAAAGAAAAGGATTGTTCCTAACAACACCTCCACAATAGAAAACCCTTTATTATTTTGCATGATAACACCTACCTGATCCGAATGGGCATATAATTTGAAAGCGAAAATGGTTTGTAACAATGCTGAAGGAACCGGGGTTATTCAATGAACCACTACGTGAAAATTGTATGGGCAAGCTAAGACTACCCGTACGGATTTTCCAATGATTAGGTAGTCTTCTTTCTTTTAATGCCTTTCCGTAACCTACTTCTCTAATGGTATAACCATTCTGGTCGGAATGTACGAAAAGCTGATAACGTTGATTTTTTATCATTGTATTCTGCTGCATATATAGCAAATCTTGATTGAATTGGTGTAAAAATTGCTGAAACATCCATCTTTCATACGTAACATAGGTAATGCCCCCAATAACACTTAATAAGAAACTAACAATGCTTAACACAAGTAATAATTCGGTTAATGTATACCCACGTTCTGATTTAAACATCTACTATTTCCAATTCGTAAGGATTTTCTGATTTTATGCTTATTTGCTTTGCGCCATTTCCACATGTTAGATCTTTGATATATCCTTCTTTTACTAACAACTGTAAATTTTGCGGCTTATTACCTTTATCCAACTCGTACGCTAATACCTGATTTTCTACCATGCTTAGTAATGCATCACAGCCTTTTGCCTGGATTTCTGAATTTTGACTAGATAAATTTGGAACCATAATTACAAGTAGAATTGTGATAACAGCAAGAACAATTAACATCTCAATTAATGTGAATCCTTTGTCATTATTAATCACTAGTATCTCTCCTTATAAATATTGAATATATTCGTAAAGTGGTAACATCATTGATAAGTAAATAATCGCGATAAAAATAGCTATAATACCTAATATTATAGGCTGGAACCATTTTAACGTGTTTTCTAGAAACAAATTTATTTCGTTTAATAAATTGGCAGTATACATCTCAAGGTCTTTCATTACCTGTGCATGATGTTTGTTATCCTGTAAAATCCACTGTAATTGTTCTGTTAATAAGGAACAGGTCGGAAGAACGGTTGAGAACGAATAACCGCTAGCCAAATGCTTTTCTATTATGTGTGCATAATAGCTATAGAGAGAATCATTCTCCTCGGCTTTCAATAACTGCATACATTCTTTCAGAGACAAATTTGTATGCATGAAGGATAGTAGATGAGAACAAAGAAGTAATGTTGTTTCTAACGTTTTGTACTTGCGATAAATAGGAAAAAAGCGAATAATCGTAACCTTAGTTTGCGGGGTTATAAGTGGGATGAACCATTTACTAGTACTTGTCCATAGAAGTCCAATAAATAATGTACCTATAATCAAGTAAATAATACTATCGATAATGATATAAGCGTTGTGTAAATAAGGAATTTCTGATTGGAATAGTGAGGTATAGTGGGGGAGTATTACAAGTTTAATCATGATTAACAGAAAAAAGAAGAAGGCTATTAAAAATAACGGATACTTTGAGATGGCAGAAAGTTTTTTCGAAAAGTTTAATTTATTTTCTAGTAGTTGTCTACATAAGGAAATACTATGAAATAGATCGCCATTTTCGATAGCTAAGCTTAATAAAGAAGTAGTATGACTTGAAAAACCAAGGGATTGACAGGTTTTTGAAAAGCTTTGCCCATTTTTTAAAGAATGAACCATCTTTTCTATAAAGGGTTGAATCGATTTATCCCAATGGAGTATGTCAAGAGCCTCTTTTAATGAGTAATTATTTGCTAACAATTGATGGATAGACCGAATGATGATATATTCTTTTTTTATGTGCATAGGACTAATCGGAAGGAGGCGTCGGGCGAACCGGATCATTAATGAAACCATACGCATATGCACGTCTCCTTAATTTTAAAAATGAAGGATTTGGAATTTTATTTTGGTCGTTATCCCCAAATTGAATAATGGACAGTAGGTCATTCCCACTTAATAATTCAATAATGGCTGCTCGTTCATTGTGATATTTTGGGATTGTAAGAGGTAGAAGATTTGTGGAGGCTATAGCAATAAGATTTTGTTCGAGATCCGTGTTCGATATATTCATTTCTTTCAATCGATGGATAGTTCCTATAGTGTTCCTAGCGTGTAGCGTCGAGATAACGAGATGTCCAGTATTAGCTGCTCGAAAAGCAAATTGTGCCGTTTCTTTATCTCTTATTTCCCCGACTAATATAATGTCAGGGTCGTGTCTTAAAGCAGCTTTTAGACCTGTATCATAGGTGAATCCAGAAGATTCATTAATTTGTACTTGCAATACATTGTCTAATTTCTTTTCCACAGGGTCTTCTAACGTTATCGTTTGGCAGTTCGTTCTTTCAACTACAGCCGCAACAATTCCATACATAGTTGTAGACTTACCTGATCCTGTTGGTCCTGTAAACAGAATGATTCCAGATGAATGCTCTAGCAATCGCATCACAGCGTTTGTTTGATTAGGAAATAGGAACAAGCGCTGCAGGCTATAATGAATGCTTTCTTCGAGGATTCGAATAGCTAGGCTTTCCATAGATAGGGAAGGAAGGGTAGAAATACGGAGAGAGTAGTTCGAATTTTTTAATTTAAATGGAATCGTCCCACTTTGAGGTTTACGTGTTTGTCCAATATCCATTTTACCAGTGAATTTTAAATAAGAGAGCAATGTTTGATATTGTGATAGACTAAGCGAGGAGAAGTTGTGTCGATATCCATTAATTCTGTAATATAGTTTGACATTTTCTTCATCTGGAATAAAATGAATATCAGTTGCTAAATGTTTAATAGCTTCTTCAATAATATGGTTGGTAAGGGTAATTGCTTTATCCAATACCTTAGTTAACCTCCTTTTTACTTCGCTATAGTATATAATTCGACAAGGATGTTACTATTCCTTCATTTTTTTGATAATTTTTTTAGAGGAGTCATGTTTATGAAAAGTGTATTTTTAGTTGGATTTATGGGGAGTGGAAAAACAAGTATCGCCAAGGCTTTGCAGACGAAGCTCAGTTGGAAATTGCAGGATACAGATGATATGATTGTTCAAGAATACAAACAAAGTATACCAGAGATATTTAGGGAAAGAGGAGAACAAGTTTTTAGAGATTACGAATCATCTGTACTTAAGAAAACGAACTTAGAGCAAACAATCGTAGCAACTGGTGGAGGAATTATTGAACGAGAAGAAAATCGAAAATTTCTTAAACAACAGGAAATGGTTATTTATCTAGATACTTCATGGGAAGAAATAAATCAACGCTTGTCTGATGATGAAACACGTCCAATTTGGAGCAACGAAAATACAGATAAAAAAGAATTATTAAAGGCTCGCATTTCGAAATATAAAGAAGTAGCTGATTTTATTGTCAAAACAGATGGTAAGTCGGTTGACGAAATAGCGAATGAAATTATTTCATTCATTTAGAATAATATATCCATCCTTGGTAAAGCTAGTTAATAAAAGGATGTGATACCAATAGCAAATCAAGATTATGTAAAATACATGACACAGAGAATTGTAAAGTACATGGATACACCAAAAGATAAAAGAAAGAAACAGAGAGAAGACAAGTCAGAAGAAACGGTTACCTATTCTAACAAATGGTTTGGGATATTGCCGTTTGCATTCCGCCTATTTTTTCAACGAAAGAAATGATAGCTGCGCAGGATATCCTTACGCAGCTATTTTTATTTATCCATCATCAATTTGGATGTGGAGTCATTAGAAATATAAAAAATTCCTGCATTAATAATCTCTATTGAAATGGTAGGATAGAGCCGTTTTGTTAAGTCTTCTTTCTCCTGTTGAAATAACTCCTCTTCATTCTCTTCATAATAAAAATGCTGAAGTAATTCCACTTCCTCATTCAATGTTTGCATTGCTTGCTCCGCCCAGGTTAAATCCTCTTGCTCTATATTACTTTCTATAAAATCGTATACTCTTTTTAATCCACTAACTGGTCGAATGATTGGAGATATCGTGTAGGTATAGTCACTCATCATGCGATCAAATGATAGAGATTCGAGTCGATTCATCATATCTAATAAGATTGCACCGTGTATCAAATGAAGACCAATCGAATAAATTACTTCTTTCTTTTGAAGTCCACAGTAATTAACGCGGAGATTACAGATTAACCATGGATAAAGTGGTTCTTGAACCGTAGACTCCCTTTTTTCGTATAACACAGTATATTTAGCTTTTTTTTCAATAAAATTAAATATTTGTTGTAAACGTGGACTACCAAAATGAATCCACTCTCCATTTGATTCTGATTGCTTTTTATTAATATCTAATTGTAGTGTGGTTGGCTCTCCAACTTGATTTAATTTGTCCATATAGTGCCAATAAAAGGGGCGATTCATTAATGCTTCGTCTAATTCTCTAGTTAGTTTTACATGTAAAAGCCCTTCGTCCGTTTTATGAACTTCACAATCATGAAGCTCGAAAAAATCATGTAGAAAATCATGTAAATTATTTATCATATAGATTTTTCCTCCAATTCAGTATCTGTATTGTGTGAGGAAATAACAGCTGTTAAATTATCTAGCTTGATTTTTGTCTCACCTATTGATTTTGATTCTTTAAAAATAGATTCAATTTCTTTTTCTAAATTACTAACTTGTAGCTCCGATAATATCTCATCTAATTGACCTACAACATTCTCAAACAATTTAATTTTCGAGTAGAGTAAATTCATCACATGTTCATCTATCGTATTACGTATAGCAAAATTATATATATGCACATCATTTTCCTGTCCAAATCGATGCAACCTTCCAATTCGCTGTTCTAGTCGCATCGGATTCCATGGTAAATCATAATTTACTAAGTGATGACAAAACTGAAGGTTTATCCCTTCACCAGCTGCCTCTGTCGCAATCATTACACGGGCCTGATTCTGGAATAGCTGGCGCATCCAGTCCTTCTTACCTTTTTTAAATCCTCCCCGGAAAATAACGGTCGGTATCTTCTCTTGATGCAGCAACCACTGCAAATAGATTTGCGTGGCACGATATTCAGTGAAGACAATAAATTTTTCGTTTGAATTTTTAATTAAGTCGATTAATTTTAAGGCTTTAGAATGGTGTGGTAACTCTCCTATACTTTGTAAAAGTTGCTGTAATTGGACGTCATTATTCTTAGATTCATCTGCTTCTCCCCATTTTTTTAATGACAAATAACAAGCTTCACGGGAACTACATAATTCACGACGATAGGTAAGAGAAGAGATAACCGTTCTTTGTCTGAAAAAATCCTCAATTGCTAAATATGTTTGTTGTTCTTTCTCGGTGAAATCTACCCAAACTGTTTCTATCTTACGGTCTGTCCAGGTTATACCCGTTTCTTTTCTGCGATTTCTTACCATAACCTTACTAATTAGCTGCTTTAAATATGGGTCGCTCACATGTTTGTTTTGTTGACGGTAATTTTTCATAAACTCGTCATAGCTACCTAGATAACCAGGTCGCAAAATAGAGATAAGGTTATAAATGTCCGTTAATTTGTTTTGAATGGGTGTGGCGGTAAGTAATAGACAATATTTCTTTTTCAGTTGTTGCACAAATGCGAAATTCTTTGTTTTATGGTTTTTTAATTTATGTGCCTCATCAACAATAACAAGATCATAATCTTGCTCAAGAATAGCTTTCCGATGTCTTTCGGATTTTGCCATATCTAAGGTAGAAATTATGATATCAGTGTGTTCCCAATTAACTCGCTTAGTAGCAGGGTTTGCAGGTATTAAAAACTTCTGATTAAGTTCGGCGGTCCATTGGTTAACAAGAGATGCTGGAACAAGAATCAATACTTTTTTTACTAATCCACGTACGAGATATTCTTTTAAAATGATTCCAGCCTCTATCGTTTTCCCTAAGCCAACTTCATCTGCGAGTAGTGCTCTTCCGTTCATTTCTTGAATTACAGTTTCGGCACATTCTTTTTGATGCGGCAGAAGTTCTAAATCGGGTAGTAATTTTAAAGAGACTAAATCAGTAAAACTATCAATTTTAACGGTTTCAGCAATTTGGTAGGATTGTTTAAATAAATCCCAGCTTGTTAGACTAGTTGGATCTTCTATTTTATTTTGAAATTGCTCTACATAATCGGTATCTCTATTTATCTGTAGATTCATTTTCACTCTTCCTTTAAATGTGGAATAGTTATTTTCAAATAGTGTTTGCAACAAATTGAATCGTTATACATAAGGAGACAAAAAAACTGCTAACTCATTGAAATAAGTTAGCAGTTTACATTTAAATTTAGTAATCTAATTTTTTCGTTTTCTTAATCTTTCCAGTCCATTTTTTAAAGCCACCCTGTAACTGGTAAAGGTCTTTATAACCATTTTTATTTAACATCAGTGCAGCACGTCCAGCGCGCGAACCTGATTGGCAGTACAAGTAGATAGGTTGGTCCTTGCGTAATTCGGTTAATCGTTGTTTTAATTGAGTAAGAGGAATATTCCTTGCACCAAGTATATGGCCACCGTCATATTCATTAGGTTCCCTTACATCAATTAATTGGGCTTTACGATAACCCTGTCTGAAATCTTCCTCAGGTAAAGAGGTTAGTATTCTTTTTTGTTTGAAAAAACGATAAAGTCCAAATAGGATAAGTAAAGCTATTATTCCTAGTAAAATATATAAGTCTGTCACGTTACATCCCCCAATACAGTTAGAAATTGCTACTACTAGAATTATATCATTACTTTGTTTAAAATAAAGAAAAATCTCTGCTAAAGATAAGCGATCTAAAAAGCAAAAACAGAGCTGTTATAAAGAAGCTCTGTTTTTCTTTTTACCTTTATTTCCCTCAATAACACGTAAGTGAGGTGCATTTTTTCGACTGTTATTAGTTAACTTCATAGAGGAAACATTGAAATTAGACGGATTTGGAGCTCGTTTGCTCTGGGTATGATATTTTCTTTTCGATTGCTTCACTGCTTTTCTATATTTCGTTAATTCATCTGAACGTTTTCTTCTTATAAAAATTAAATAGATTGCTCCAAATAATAATGCACCGATCAATAATGAAGTGACCACGCTAGTAATAAGTCCTGCAGTATCTAAAAACAAAGCAGATAGAAATCCTATAACCGCTAATACAATAACTGCGTAAATCATAATGGGCATTTTATTCGTTTGCATTTCGATAAACCTCCTTTTGTCATCTTGTTGTTTGTATATAGTTATACCCGTTTACTGTCATTTTTTATACAAATAAAAGGAAATTAAGTTAATCTTTATAGATACATGAGAGTCTACCTTTATATTATCTGATGGAAGAGGAGAAAAACAAGTATTAGATAATGAAAGTTTGAGTTGTGAGAGAATATGTTTTGCATGAATTTTTTTGTTCAGGATAAGCTAGCCAATGAGGTGATGATAATGCGAGCAAGGAGAAAAATTGTTCAAACAAACCAGAATGAAAATCCATCTTTTATTCCTAGAGTTTTTAGCGTTGGTATCTTTGGCGGACTAATATGGGGAGTGATTGGGGCGATAACTGGTTATTTTCACTTTACATCAATTACCCCCAAAAGCTTTATTCTTCGTTCCTGGTTGCAGAATGAATGGACTGATACTTGGCTGGGGCAACTAATATCTATACTTGTCTTATGTTTGATATCTTTACTATTCTCTTTTCTAATTTATTTATTAATGAAACAGTTCACGGGCATACTGCCGGGCATAGTGTTAGGAGCCTTGTTATGGTTTGTGGTATTTTGGTTACTTAACCCGATCTTTCCTAATATCCCTGCATTTTATGAGTTAGATAGTGATACTGTAGTTACAACCATATGCCTATTTATATTATATAGTGTTTTTATTCATTACTCGATTTCCTTTAGTTATGAACAGTACGTAAATCAAGCTGATACGGAACAGTAGAGTCTGGAAAATATTTATGTAAAATTAATAGCGCCTGTTTATAAAAATTCCGCTTTTTATGTTAGTATTGTTTGGAGAGGAATTTAAAAGTAGTAAAGAGGTGGCTAGTATGGGGAAGGTGTTAGTTTTAAATGGCCCAAACCTAAACAGACTTGGAAAAAGAGAGCCTGAGATTTACGGTAAAGAAACATTAGCGGATATTGTAAAACGTTTAGAAAGTATAGCTAAAGACGATAACATCTCCTTGGACTCCAAACAATCGAATCATGAAGGTGTTCTTATCGATTGGATTCATGATGCGGAAGGTACTTATGATGGAATTATTTTCAATCCTGGTGCTTATACGCACACGAGTATTGCTTTAAGAGATGCAATTAGTTCGATTAGTATTCCTGTTATCGAAGTACATTTATCAAATGTGCATAAAAGAGAAACGTTTCGCCATCAGTCAATGCTTGCTCCCGTTTGTGCAGGTCAAATAGTTGGCTTAGGAAGTAAGGGGTACGAGTTAGCTTTACAATATTTTATAAATCATATTATTCGAAAAAGTGGAGAGTGAGAAACGTGAGAGTAACAAAATTACGCGAAGCAATGCGCAAAGAGAACTTACAAGCAATGCTTGTTACAAGTGATATCAACAGAAGATATATGACAGGTTTTACTGGAACTGCTGGTGTGTCTGTTATTACCCTAGAAGATGCGTATTTCATAACGGATTTCCGTTATACAGAGCAAGCAAATGAACAAGTAAAAGGGTTTGAAATTATTGAACACAAAGGATTAATCCAAGATGAAGTGGGGAACTTGGTGAAAAAACTTGCTTTAGACCATATTGGATTCGAAAAAAACCACTTAACTTATGGACAGTATGAAATATACAAAAATAAAATTAATGCTCCTTTACTACCTGCTGACAATATCATCGAAAGAATCCGCTTGATTAAAGATAGTGAAGAGATTAATATATTAAAGAAAGCGTGTAAAATTGCTGACGATGCCTTTGAACACATCTTATCTTACATAAAACCAGGCACGAAAGAAATTGATGTTGCGAATGAATTAGAATTCTTTATGCGAAAACAAGGTGCAACTTCTTCTAGCTTTGATATGATAGTAGCTTCTGGTGTTCGTTCCAGTCTACCTCATGGTGTTGCGTCAGAGAAACAAATCCAAGCTGGGGAATTAGTTACACTTGATTTTGGAGCTCTGTATCAAGGCTATTGCTCTGATATTACTAGAACGGTAGCTGTAGGTTCGATTAGTGATGAATTAAAAAACATTTACGATATCGTTTTACAAGCACAAATTACAGGTGTAGAGGGTATTAAAGCGGGTATGAGTGCAAAAGAGGCAGATAGTCTTACACGAGATTATATCGAACAAAAAGGCTATGGTGAGTACTTTGGTCACTCTACTGGACATGGGCTTGGAATGGAAGTTCATGAGATGCCAGGCTTGTCGTTTCGTTCTGAGGAGATGTTAGTTCCTGGCATGGTCGTTACGATTGAACCAGGTATCTACGTTCCTAATGTAGGAGGATGTCGTATCGAAGACGATGTCGTTATTACAGAAAATGGGGCAGAACGATTAACAAAATCAAGTAAAGAGTTAATAATACTCCCAGCCTAACAAGTTATCGATGAACGAGGAGGAATTAAATGATTTCGGTAAACGATTTTAAAACGGGTTTAACAGTAGAAATTGGTGGAGATATTTGGCAGGTGATCGAGTTTCAGCACGTTAAGCCAGGTAAAGGTGCTGCATTCGTGCGTTCGAAATTACGGAATTTGAGAAACGGTAACATTCAAGAAAAAACCTTTCGTGCAGGTGAAAAAGTAAATAGAGCACATATTGAAAATAGAAAAATGCAATACCTATACTCAGCAGGTGATGTTCATACCTTTATGGATACAGAATCTTATGAACAAACAGATCTTCAAACGAGTCAGATTGAATATGAATTAAAGTTTTTAAAAGAGAACATGGAAGTTAGTTTAATGAGTTATGAAGGAGAAACGATCGGTGTATCTCTCCCAAATAACGTGGAATTAGAAGTAGTAGAGACAGAACCAGGAATTAAAGGTGATACAGCTAGTGGAGGTTCTAAACCAGCTACACTAGAAACAGGATTAACTGTTCAAGTTCCTTTCTTTGTAAATGTCGGAGATGTTTTAGTAATTAGTACGAGTGAAGGAAAATATGTATCACGTGCTTAAAATTAAATAATTGAAATATAAAGATGAACTCATATATATACTATGCACTACATTACGAAAAAGCATAGTTATATGAATAGAGTTCATCTTTTTTATTTAATAATTAAAAATCTGTATAAAGTATCCCTACGAGAAAAATCGGATTTTAAAAATTTAATACTACGAACTCTGTTTGTTGATGTATGCTCCAATCAACAAAATAAAATAAATCGTTTTATCCTCGCCATAAATTAGACTAATTTGGAGAGATAATAAAAAATAGATTCTATCTGTAAACCCTCGTTCAGACTGGATTCCCTAAAGATATATCATCTCACTATTTGGTTCCTATTATTTAAGGTAATATCTTGTGTTTGCAAGCATAGAATGTTGATAGAGAAGATGTCATAGGTAAAGGAATGAATGATATGCAAATTATCTATCGTTTATTGCCGGATAGTATAAGAGGGGAACTAGATGAATTTTTTAAACATAGAAGTATAAAGCCCCAAGAAATTAGATTAAGGGTTAATCGTCCGGTTGAAATTAATGATGGTCTTCGGGTGTATTGGTTATCAAAGAGTAGATTTAGTCAGATTGATGCAGAGAATTTTCTAAGTAGTATTTCGGAACATTCCATCTATCGTTTAGAACAAGAATTACGACAAGGATATATTACGATAGACGGCGGTCATCGGATTGGAATTACTGGTCGTGTAAATGTGGAAAATGGCAGGGTAAGATCGATACAACATATTACGTCTTTTAATATTCGGATTGCAAGAGAACAAATTGGTGTCAGTCATTCTCTTATACCAGTACTTTGGGATAATCGTTGGTTAAATACATTAATTATTGGTCCACCTCAATCAGGTAAAACAACTTTGTTAAGAGACATGGCTCGCGTGGGTGCAACAGGCTCTGTTAATAGAGAAGCGACAAAGGTAGGGATTGTTGACGAGCGCTCCGAAATTGCTGCCTCTGTTAATGGAATTCCCCAGATGCAATTAGGATATCGAACGGATGTACTTGATCGCTGTCCTAAATCGGAAGGAATGATGATGCTAATACGATCGATGTCTCCGGAAATAATTGTTGTAGATGAGATTGGCGGAGAAAAAGATGTTTACGCAGTAGAAGAAGCTGTAAGAGCCGGTGCAAGTCTTTTTTGTACAATTCATGGGGAAGATTACCAAGATATTCAAACACGACCAAGTATGAAGAGATTAATGAAAAATCAAGTTTTTGATCGATATGTCATTGTTAAACATAGAAAGATTATCGAAGTTCTTGATAGTAAAGGACAAGCTATACATTGGCATAGCGTGCCTAGCGTATGAAAGTAATTGCTATTCTAATGATCATAGCAGCGTGTAGTGTGGTTGGATTTGAAATATCAAATGGTTTCGCTAGAAGAACAAAAAATCTTCGCTTATGGAAAGATGCATTACGAATTTTAGAAGCCGAAATTGTATATAGTCAGACTCCGATTATCCAAGTTTTTCAAAAATTGAGTAAGCAACTTCCAAAACCAATGAAAGAGCTTTTTGCTCAACTAGCAAAGGAAGTGGCTGATGAGCGGGGCGACTTATATGAAATTTGGAGTGAAAAGTTAGAAGATTTTTCGAAAATCTCTCATTTAAAAACAGAGGATGTAGAAATCTTGAAACAATTTGGTCGAACGTTGGGAAAATACGATATTTTGCAGCATGAAAAGCAAATTCAGTTAACCTTAACACATTTGGATAGAAAAGCAGCTGAAGCAAATGAGCAAAACGCTAAGTTTGGCAAGATGAGTCGTGCTCTTGGCGTGTTATCAGGAATATTTATTGCTTTACTCTTGCTGTAGAGAGGAGTAATAGGATGATCGGAGATACTGGAATACTTTTTCAAGTAGCTGGAATAGGCATCATAGTAGCAATGATTCATACTGTTTTGAAGCAGATGGGGAAAGAAGAGTTTGCACAATTTGTTAGTCTTATTGGCTTTATCATTGTCTTACTCTTTGTATTAAATAGTATTTCAGATCTGTTTCAACAAATCAAATCTGTGTTCTTCTTAAAAGGATAATAAGAGATGGAAATAATCGAAATAGTTAGTTTAGGGATTGTGACAACTATTATTTATTTATTAATCAAGGACAAGCAGCCAGCGATTGCCTTTCTTATCGTATTCATTGCTGTTCTTCTTTTTTTTCTTTACCTCATGCAATACATTCAGCAAATACTTGCTTTAATACAACACTTAGGAGACAAGGCAAATATTAATCAAGTATATATTAAAACCATCATCCAGATTATTGGGATTTCCTATCTAACCGAAATCGGCTCTAACATTGTAAAAGATGCCGGTCTTGACTCGATTGCATCCAAAATTGAAATGGTAGGAAAGCTATTCATTTTAATATTAGCCATACCAATTTTTCACTCACTAATCGAAACCATATTGGGAATTTTCCCTTTATCTTGAAAAGGACGGTTAAAATGAATGTAGCAAAAATTATTATATGCCTTTGTATGCTCTACATCTTTTTACCAATGGTTAATGTTTCTGGAACAGACGGTTTACCGGCAGGCTTTGATTCGCTAATTGATAATTCAGAAGTTGAACAATACTGGGATTACATTGGAGAAGAATATCGTCATGTACTTCCGGATTGGGATAAGGAGAAGTTATGGGCCACAGTAAAAGGGGATACAACAATCTCAATGAAAGAATGGTTTGTAGCAGCATTACACTACTTATTTTATGAAATAGCGGAGAATGGCAAGCTTTTAGCTACACTTTTATTATTAACTCTATTTTGTATTCTTTTACAGACGATACAAAATGCCTTCGAAAAAAAGGTAGTTAGTAAGGTTGCTTATTCCATTGTCTATATCATGCTTATAATTTTGGCAATGCAAAGTTTTTATCTGGCGGCTACCTATGTAGTTGATACGATCAAGCTAACAGAGAATTTCTTAATCGCCTTGTTACCTCTACTTTTAGGGGTACTTGCCTCATTAGGTCATTTGGTAAGTGTATCTTTTTTTCATCCAATGATTATCCTTCTTATCCATGTTTCCGTTTTCACTGTGTCTCGAATCGTTATACCTCTATTTCTCGTGTCAGCTATTTTACAGATGGTAAGTACCATCAGCTCAGAGCATAAAGCAACTAAATTAGCAAATTTAATAAAAAATCTTGCAATTAGTTTAATGGGGATTTTGTTAACTGTATTCCTAGGTGTTATATCTGTGCAAGGTACCGTTAGTGCCATACAAGATGGTATCGCAATGCGTGCAGCAAAATTCGTAACTGGTAATTTCATTCCCGTTATTGGCAGGATTTTCACAGATGCAACGGATACTGTTCTGAGTGCAACAATGCTAGTGAAAAATGCAATCGGGGTAGTAGGTGTCATTATCTTAATTGCAATTGTCTTATTCCCAGCTATTAAAATTTTTGTATTATCGCTTATGTACAAAATAACAACTGCATTATTACAGCCAATTGGTGATGGTCCGATTATTGAATGTTTAGACATCATTGGCAAACATATTTTGTATCTATTTGCAGCACTCTTACTTGTTACATTTATGTTTTTCTTTACAATAGTCATTTTAATGATGCTAAGTAATGTCACGATGATGGTAAGGTAGAGGGGACCAAAAATGATTGAATATTTTATGAATTGGATGCTCCAGATTATCGTCTTTATAATATTAGCGATGTTAGTAGATTTAGTGATACCAGGAAATAAATTAAAGCAATATGTCAAACTTGTCATTGGTTTGCTTCTTATATTAATCATCATTCAGCCGGTCTTGCAGCTATTTAATATGGATCTTCATTTAGTGGAGCGAATGCTGAATACAGATACTTCTACTTTTATAGAAAAAAATATAGAAAATGAGGTAAACGAACAAAAAGAAGAAATAGAATCGATACATCGTGCATATGTATTAGAAGAAATGGTTGTCCAATTAAAAAACGTAGTTGAAAAGGAGTTGATTGAAAATTACCAGCATGAAATAGAGCATATAGAGATAACCATTGATGAGGAAACAACTGATGACATACAATTTTCCAGCATTTATGTCAGATTAAAAGATATCTCCGATCAAACAGGAAGCGAGTACGTAGAAAATGTAGAAATCTCGATCGGTGAATCCGAGGAAGTAACTCCATACCCTGCTGTCAATATTAAAGAAATAAAACAATTTCTAGCAGAGAAATGGGGAGTTGAAGAAGACATTATTAGCATCGGATGGAAGGAGGGATGATTTTGCTCCAATGGCTTAAGAACCTTTTTGAAAAAACAGGTAGTGGTGGTAAGAAACCAACAAAGGTTCAATACGCTGTACTGATAGGTTTAGTTGGTATATTCATATTGCTAGTAAGTCAGTTATTCGACTCGAAGGAAAATACCTCTCCATCTTCTCCGAATCCTATAAATGAGCAACCTGATTTAATGGAGAATGATGCATGGAAACAAAATAGTACTCCTGATTCAGATAAAACTGCCTCAATTACAGAATTAGAGAAAAGTTATGCAAAAGAATTAGAAAACTTATTGAATATGATTACAGGGGTTTCAGATACAGAAGTAATGATTAACATAGACGCTACTGCCGAACAGGTATATCAGACAAATTTAATCGTTGGAACCCAAGTGACGAGTGAGGAAGATCAAAACGGCGGAACTAGAAAAATTGACGATGAAACTCGTGAGCAGAATGTAGTCATTATTCGCAAGGGGGATGAAGAAATACCTTTACTTATTCAAACGAAAAAACCTTCCGTGAGAGGAGTGTTAGTCGTTGCAAAAGGTGTAGATAATTTAGAAATAAAAAGATGGGTTATCGATGCTGTTGCTAAAGTGTTAGATGTACCGGAACACCGAATATCAGTTATGCCGAAAAATAGTTAATTATTTAGGAGGGAAATGATTATGTTAAAAAAGCAGACAGTATGGTTACTAACAATGTTAAGTCTAATGATTGTTCTCAGCGTGTATTATATAAATGCACCTACAGAAGGAGATCTCGCCTATGTTGATAGTAATCAAAATGAAGATGAAGCGTTAACAACAAAATCATTAGAAGAATTTACAGGTGAAGAGGTAAGTAGTGAAGAGACAGAAGGAGATACTGAAGAAAATTCGGAAGAAAACGTTGAAACTGCTACACAAAATCGAGGCGAACACTTCACTGCAGTGAGAATGGAATTAACGAATCAAAGAAGCATGGAAAAAGAAAGGTTAGATACTATTTTATCCTCTAATGAAGCATCATCAACAGAGAAAAATGAAGCCTATGAAGCAATGAAAAATATCGAATTAGTAGAGTCAAAAGAGAGTATAGTAGAAGAGACTTTAAAATCCATTCAAGGGTATAATGAGGTGTTGGTACGAAATGTTTCGGATGACAATGTAGTGGTAACTGTAGAAACAGATACATTAACACCCCAAGAAGCAAATCAAATTATTCAGAAAGCAAAAGAAGAATTTGGAGAAATTAATATAGAAGTACAATATCATACAAGTTAACAAACCAGGCAGTCTCTGCCCGGTTTGTTTTTTCTTACATGTATTCACCTATATTGCTGCTCTTGTTTTCTATTATGTACTTGAAATTACGAGAACTTAATGGTCGTCGTATAACCTCTAATCCATTTATCTTTATAACAAGTGTTGCAGATTTCTTAATGTTTGCGTAAAATGTTAGTAGGTATTATTAGTACCTGTTATTAAATGCGAAGTAATAGAAGGGGTGCAAGACATGTTATCTTTTAATGAAATAGAACAATTAATTGAAAAATTAGATGGATCTTCTATTGATGAATTCAGCTTAGAATCAAATGGAATGAAAATTGCTTTAAAAAAGAATAGAGTAGATATAATAGAACAAGAAGTGGTACAATCAAGACCCGTATCAAACCGTACAGTAACAGTTCCTCAAGTAGAGGAATCTCAATCTGTAGCACAATCAGAAACAAAGCAAGATACAAAGGAAGAATCTACTGCACCAGCAAGCTACGATCACGAAATCGTATCACCTATGGTTGGAACTTTTTATAGTGCACCATCGCCAGAAAAACCGCCATTCGTGCAACAGGGAGACAGTGTAGATAAAAATACGGTTGTATGTATTGTAGAAGCAATGAAATTATTTAATGAAATTGAAGCAGAAGTTTCAGGAACTGTAACAGAGATTCTAGTAGAAAACGGAGAACTGGTAGAGTATGGCCAGCCATTATTCCGCATAAAGACAAAGTAAGGGGTGGACGCTATGATTAAGAAACTCTTAATTGCGAATCGTGGAGAAATTGCGGTACGTATTATTCGTGCTTGTAAAGAGTTAGGAATCGAAACAGTAGCTGTCTACTCAGAGGCAGATGAAGAGTCGCTACATGTGCAGTTAGCAGATGAAGCATACTGTATTGGACCAAAATCAAGTAGTGAAAGTTATTTAAACTTTACGAATATAATGAGTGTTGCTACACTCACTCAGTCTGACGCTATCCATCCAGGGTACGGTTTTTTAGCTGAAAATGCTGACTTTGCAGAGATATGCCAAGCATGTAATGTAATTTTTGTAGGGCCAAGCCCATACGCTATTCAAAAGATGGGAACGAAGGATGTTGCGCGCGAAACGATGGAAGAAGCGGGTGTACCAATAGTTCCAGGTTCAAAAGGGATTATTAAAGATGAGAAAGAAGGAGCTGAAGTCGCTAATGAAATCGGTTATCCGGTAATTATTAAAGCGACTGCAGGTGGCGGAGGTAAAGGAATTCGAGTTGCTAGAAATGAAGAGGAACTTATTAAGGGCATTCGGATTACACAGAATGAAGCCGAGAAAGCTTTTGGTAACCCTGGAGTTTATTTAGAGAAGTATATAGAAAACTTCCGCCATGTGGAAATTCAAGTATTAGCCGATAATCATGGAAATGTTATTCATCTAGGTGAAAGAGATTGTACGATTCAACGTAGATTACAAAAATTAATTGAAGAAACACCTTCACCAGCTATAACGCCTGGAATAAGAAAAGAAATGGGTGACGCTGCAGTAAGAGCGGCGAGGGCTGTTGATTACTCTGGTGCAGGTACGATTGAATTTATTTTTGATTTAAATGATAACCGATTCTATTTTATGGAAATGAACACACGTATCCAAGTAGAACATCCAGTCACAGAAATGGTTACTGGTGTAGACTTAATTAAAGAACAGATTAAAATTGCTAATGATGAAGAACTATCCTATAAACAAGAAGATATAACCTTTCAAGGTTGGTCGATTGAATGTCGGATAAATGCGGAGAATCCTGAAAAAGACTTTATGCCATCTCCTGGTAAAATCGACATGTATTTACCACCCGGAGGATTAGGAGTTCGTGTTGATTCTGCTGTATACCCTGGGTATAGCATTCCACCGTTTTATGATTCAATGATTGCAAAACTGATTACATATGGTGCTACACGTCAGGAAGCAATTGATAGAATGAAACGTGCATTAAGTGAATATGTAATAGAAGGGGTTCATACAACAATACCTTTTCATTTAAAGATGATGGATCACGAAGTATTTAACGAAGGTAAGTTTAATACGAGATTTTTAGAGAATTATAGTATAATGGACAATGATTAGTGAACAAAGGAGGTAAAACAATGGCTGAAAACGAATTGCTAAAGGTTGGAGATACAACGCCTCTTGGAAAAGTTGAAATTGCGCCGGAAGTTCTGGAAGTGATTGCTGGGATTGCAGCTACGGAAGTTGCTGGTGTTTCCAGTATGCGAGGTAATTTTGCTGCTGGTGTGGCTGAAAAGCTTGGTAAAAAGTCACACAGTAAAGGAATTAAAGTTGAATTAACAGATGATGGTGTACAAGTTGACGTTTTTATTGTATTTGATTATGGACATTCTATCCCTACGATTGCACATAAGATCCAGCAAAATGTTAGACAAGCAATTGAAAATATGACCGCGATCTATATTAAAGAGATTAACGTGCATGTAGTTGGTGTGAATACAGAACAAGACGGAAAGCTTGAAGCATAAAGATTGCTTGATGAATCACTAAACATAGAGCTTATATTGACCAAAATTCCGAACAAACTCAAAGATGTAGGTGTTTTATATCTTTGAATCGTTAGTTCGGTTTTTTGTTTCAAAAGTCCAATTTCTTGATAATAGCCATTCACATATTAAGTATGTTATATTTGTTACATAAGAAAAGCGATAAGCACCTTAGTGACTCATTGAAAGCTTCTAATAAAGGCATTGATCGTTCGTTTTATTGTAAGATTTCGTTGAGGTAAGGTGTGGCAGCTAGGTGCTTGACAGTTAAACCAATAAACATCTTCACATAAGGAGAACAAATGCATGAAACGCAGAACGGCTAGAGAAAAAGCTTTGCAAATTTTATATTCAATTGATACAGAGGAATACAACTTAGAATTAACGAAACAAGAAATATTAAAAGAAAATGAGCATCATCCTTTTTTATTAGACCTATTAAATGGTGTAGTGATGAATAAGGATGAAATTGATGAGCGAATTTCGCAATATCTTGAAAAATGGTCATTAAAAAGATTAGCAGGTGTGGAACGAACGTTATTGAGAATTGCTACATACGAACTCTTTTATTTAGAGGATGCACCACCAACAGTGATAATTAATGAAGCGATAGAAATTGCACACAAATTTGGGGATGAAAAATCAGGTAAATTTATTAATGGTGTGTTATCTAAAATGCTTAAGAACTAGGAGGAGAAACAAATGTCTGCTGAAGTTATTTATGGAAGTGAATTATCTCAACAACTTAAAGATGAAATGAAAAATGAAGTTGCTGAAATAAAAAAACAAGGAGTTACCCCAAACTTAACGGTTATATTAGTAGGTGATGATCCTGCTTCGCGGTCTTATGTTCGAGGTAAACAAAAAGCTTCCGATTACATTGGTATAGAAAGCAATCTAATCGAACTTTCATCTGAAACATCTCAAAATGAGTTATTGAAACTTATCACACAATTAAATAATGACCCAAATGTACACGGAATTCTAGTACAGTTACCACTGCCAGACCATATAAATGAACAATCTGTTATTGAGGCAATCTCACCCGACAAAGATGTGGATGGCTTCCATCCGGTTAATATTGGTCGAATGATGACGGGGCAAGATACTTTCTTTCCTTGTACGCCTTATGGGATTATTCAGATGTTAAAATCAAAAAATATCCCAATAGAAGGAAAGCATGCAGTTGTAATCGGTAGAAGTAACATAGTTGGAAAACCAGTTGGTCAGCTTCTATTAAAGGAAAATGCCACGGTTACATATTGTCATTCTCGTACTAAGAATATGGAACAGTTCATTGCGACGGCTGATATATTAATTGTTGCAGTTGGAATCCCACATTTTATTGATGGTACCCACATTAAACCTGGCGCTGTCGTAATAGATGTAGGTGTTAATCGAATAGAGGATGGTAGTTTAACAGGTGATGTAGAGTTTGCTTCAGCGAAACAAAAGGCTAGCTATATAACTCCAGTTCCAAAAGGTGTTGGACCGATGACGATTACAATGCTTATGGGTAACACAATTAAGTCTGCCAAAAACAACCTTTAAACATAGTATAAAATAGGAATTGTATATATCTTCGCTGTTTAAAAAACCGCTAAATGCATGACGAATTTTAGCGGTTTTTCTCATATTAATGACAACTTATTAAATAAAGTAATTGTCATCGTCATGATGAAACTAGAAATTAAAAGAAGGTGTTGGAAGTGGATGATAAATATTTATCCGTTACAGCTCTTACAAAATATATAAAAAAGAAATTTGATATCGACAAGCATTTATCTAATGTATGGCTTCGTGCTGAAATTTCTAATTTTAAACACCATTCACGGGGACATATGTATTTAACCTTGAAGGATGATAATGCGAGTATACGAGCAGTAATGTTTAATCGTTATAATGAAAAATTAGCATTTGAAGTTGAGAATGGGATGAACGTTCTGGTACAAGGATATATTAGTGTTTTTGAAGCTCAAGGGCAGTACCAGTTTTACATTACGGATATGGAACCAGATGGAATTGGAGCGTTACACTTAGCATTCGAACAACTTAAGGAAAAGCTTAATAAAGAAGGACTTTTTGATAGTACTATTAAAAAAGAACTACCAAAGTATCCAAAAAGAATCGCTATCCTAACTTCCCCTA
Source organism: Gracilibacillus halotolerans (assembly GCF_014206945.1). Lineage (GTDB taxonomy): Bacteria > Bacillota > Bacilli > Bacillales > Amphibacillaceae > Gracilibacillus > Gracilibacillus halotolerans. The sequence continues at coordinate 525,368 of NZ_JACHON010000001.1, read as the reverse complement.
CTGGTGCGGCTATTCGAGATATAATCACAACCATAGAAAGAAGATATCCTCTTGTTGATTTACTAGTTGTACCGGTTTATGTTCAAGGTGCGCAAGCAAAGCAGTCCATCGTAAAAGCAATTGATTTCGTGAATGAGAACACTGAGGTCGATACGATTATTTTAGGTAGAGGAGGAGGATCATTAGAGGAACTATGGTCGTTTAATGAGGAAGAAGTAGCAAGAGCTATATATCGATCTAAAATTCCCATCATATCGGCTGTCGGGCATGAAACAGACTTTACAATAAGTGACTTAGTAGCTGATTTACGTGCTCCCACTCCTACTGCAGCAGCAGAATTGGCAGTACCGTCAAAGCAAGATTTATTGGATCGCGTTACACAGTGGAATACCAGATTAGTTGCACAGTTTTCATCTACAGTTCGCCAAAAGAAAGAAACACTAAAATCATTAGAACAAACATATGTATTTAAATATCCACACCGCTATGCACTTGAAAAAGAACAAAAACTGGATCGTGCAGTGGAGCGATTGGATCGTATATCCTCTAGCATTATCGAGAGAAAACATGATGCTTTTTCTCATTTAAATCAGCGATATAAATCTGTGCCACTTCACTATCATATTGAACAACACGGTAATAAAAATAAGGAATTACAGATTCAGCTAAATCGAGTAATCAATCGCCAATTGGAAGCCAAAAAAGATAATTTTTCTAACATTCTGGAACAATTAGAGCTACTCAATCCGATTCACATTATGTCAAGAGGTTATTCTGTAGTTTATAATAAAAATGACGAAATAGTGAGTCGTACAAGCCAAGTCAAACCCGGGGAAACGATTTACATTCAGTTATCAAAAGGAAGAGCAGAATGTACGGTGGAAAATATTAGAGAGGAAGGTACAAATAATGACGAATGATATTAGTTTTGAAGAAGCATTGGAAAAACTAGAAGACATTGTTAATAAACTAGAAGCTGGGGATGTTCCGTTAGAACAAGCAATTGAATATTATGCTGAAGGTTCGAAGTTATCTAAATTATGTCATGATAAATTAACAAAAGCAGATAAACAATTGAAAGAAATTATGAATGAGAACGGGGAAAAAGAGTCTTTTATAATCCAGGAGGAAGAATAGTGAATAAAGAGTTTACTAATTGGCTTGATCAAGAAAAAGAAAAATTTATGGTTGAAATGAATGCTACATTAGATAAATTACATATTCCATCCATGCTACGCGAATCCGTTTATTATTCGATCAATGCTGGTGGTAAGAGATTAAGACCAATACTAATGGGAGCAGCCTGTGAGGCATTTGGAGGAAAGTTAAATAAAGTATATCCTGCTGCGATAGCTTTAGAAATGATTCACACATATTCCCTTATTCATGATGACTTACCTGCGATGGATAATGATATGTATCGAAGAGGAATGCCAACTAATCATATAAAATTTGGAGAGGCCACTGCAATACTGGCTGGAGATGGTCTGTTAACAAATAGCTTTCAAATGATTTCAAGCTCGGACATTTACACTGCCGATCAGAAAGTTTTCTTATTAGATCAGCTTTCAAAAGCTAGTGGATTAGAAGGTATGGTTGCTGGTCAACATCTAGATATGATAGCAGAAACGAAGCCAGTTGATATTGCGAATCTTGAAAAAATCCATCAATTGAAGACCGGCAAGCTTTTAACTTATGCTGTAACGGCAGGTGCATACTTGGCAGATGTAACTATGGAAGAATTGTCTTTAATACAGTCATTTGGAAATGAAATTGGTTTAATATTTCAAATTCAAGATGATATATTAGACGTAATCGGAGACCAACAAATCATGGGGAAACAAGTGGGTAGTGACAAAGGAAACGAGAAGTCAACATATCCTAGCCTTCTAGGATTGGACGGTGCAATTGAAAAACGAGATAGTCATTACAAAATTGCATTAAGTTATCTAGAAGAATTGCAATTAACGAATTCCATGTTAGCTCAATTAACTACCTATTTGGTTCAACGAAATAAATAAGTTAGAATATTTGAGTCAACTATACTTGGTTGTAGAATTTTGTTATTTATGTTATATTATATAGTGAAAAATATGGAATGGTGCAGTATTCTAGTCAATCCTCCGTTTCTGAAGGCGGGCCTAAAAATCCGCTAAAGGGCACATCGATGAAGTTCCTTGTGTAGGCTTGAATCGCCCAGATTTGGGTCTATGCTGGGAGTTAAGGTTGAAGGGCGATCCACAAAGGCATGTGGGCGACGACCCTTCTTCCGTGGAGGCCCATCTCTGTGTTTCTAACTTAGCCAGGTTAGGAAGACGGAATGGGGTATGAACCTGTGTTTATGGGAGTTAGGGATTCCTATGCACAGCGTAGCCTGCCTTGCGTGGTGCGAGGGGGAATACAGGTATTAAATTGTACCCTCATAGGTGGCCACTATGGAGTACAATCTTATGTATGAAATTCGCACTGCAAAAGAGGATAGGAAGCGGTCAAAGATTGTTGAGGAAATCTCCTAGACTGTTCTCAATGGACATTTAAAAGGGATTATAGTATGGACTAAGTGGTAATCCAGTCTAGCATACGGTGACGTAGCTAAAATAGGTTTAAAGGGGAACCGCCATCGTGGCAACACATGGTACCTATTTGGGAAAACCTACTGGACCTAAGCCATAGTTTTTACCTTTTAAATGACCATTCCATATTACATGAATGTTCGGTTGAACTTTAATTGGAGAAATGTACATATGAAAAAGCAAAAGTTGAAAAGATCAATAAGATTCAGTATAAGTATCGCCGTTATCACGTTTGTGTTAGCGGCTATTTTTTCAATAGTATCATCCTCTATTTTAGGTAAAGCAAGTACAATAATGGGCTTAGTTATTGTTTTAGTTATTGTTTTGGTTGGGGTAGTATTCGATATGCTCGGTATAGCAGCAACTGCTGCAAATGAAACTCCATTTCATGCAATGGCAGCAGAAAAGGTAAGCGGTTCCAAACAAGCGATAATCATAATACGAAATGCTGATCGATTTGCAAGCTTTTGTAATGATGTCATTGGTGACATATCTGGTATAATAAGTGGTACTGCTTCAGCTGTTGTTGTTATACAAATTGCTAACGGATTTGGATATTCAGAAAGTAGCCTTGTATTTATTGTTATATCAGTTGTATTAACGAGCTTTGTTGCAGCTTTAACAGTAGGAGGAAAAGCGGTAGGAAAGTACTTCGCTATTCATTCTTCTACCAAAATAATCCACTTTGCAGGCAAAGGGATTGCTTTTTTTGAAGATAAACTTAAAATTAAAGTGTTAAGCAATTCTAAGTAATGTTTGAAATAAACGGAAATGGGAATATTTCCTTAATAATGCTTATTTACTAAAAATATTTATGAACTATAGGGAGGAGTCCTCCATGGACCTTACCAAGATTGAAAACCCAGGCTTTTTAAAAGATTTAAACAACTATGAATTAGAACAGCTTGCAGGAGAGGTGCGTCGATTTCTTATTGAGAAGCTGTCAGTGACTGGAGGACATCTCGGTGCAAATTTAGGAGTTGTCGAATTAACTTTAGCTTTACACCGACATTTTAACAGTCCAGAAGACAAGATTTTGTTTGATGTTGGACACCAGTCGTATATTCACAAAATACTTACAGGTCGAACAGCGGCATTTGACACGCTAAGACAATATAAAGGTTTATGTGGATTCCCGAAGAGAAGTGAAAGTGAGCATGATGTTTGGGAAACTGGACACAGCTCTACATCTTTATCTGCTGCTATGGGAATGGCATTAGCACGTGACATGAAAAAGGAGACACATCATGTTGTTCCAGTTATTGGGGATGGTGCGTTAACAGGTGGAATGGCTTTAGAAGCTCTAAACCATATTGGACATGAAAAAAGAAATCTCACTGTCATATTAAATGATAATGAAATGTCGATTGCTGGGAACGTTGGCGCTCTTCACAATGCTTTAGGTAGAATGAGAAGTGCTGGAAAATATCGGAGAGTTAAGGACGAGTTAGAATATATTTTAAAGAAAATCCCAGCAGTTGGTGGCAAGTTAGCACACACAGCTGAACGCGTAAAAGATAGTATGAAATATTTTATGGTTCCAGGTATGCTATTTGAAGAATTTGGTTTTACGTATTATGGACCTATTGATGGTCATGATTTTAAAGATTTGGAAGAGCATTTAGCATATGCAACGAAAACGGAAGGACCTGTATTGTTACACGTTATTACTCAAAAAGGGAAAGGTTACTATCCAGCAGAGAGTGATCAGAAGGATAAATGGCATGGAGTCGGTCCGTATAAAATTGATTCAGGTGAGAAAATTAAACCTGCTGATAGTGCACCTGCATGGAGTCAAGTTATTAGTGATACAGTCGAAAAGATTGCGGAAAAAGATGAACGAGTTGCAGTTATAACTCCAGCAATGATCTTGGGTTCCAAGCTTGAGAAATTTCAACAGCGTTTCCCTGATCGTCTTTTTGATGTAGGGATAGCTGAGCAGCATGCTGCAACTATGGCGGCTGGACTAGCTACACAAGACATGAAACCTTTCCTCGCAATATATTCTACATTTTTGCAAAGAGCTTATGACCAAGTTGTACATGATATTTGTCGTCAAAATCTAAATGTAGTATTTGGAATTGACCGAGCAGGATTAGTTGGAGCTGATGGTGAAACACACCACGGAGTATTCGATATTGCTTTTCTACGCCACTTACCTAACATTGTATTAATGATGCCTAAAGATGAGAATGAAGGGCAACACATGGTTCATACTGCACTGAGCTATAATGAAGGCCCAATTGCTTTCCGTTTTCCACGCGGTAATGGGTTAGGGGTTCCAATGGATTCTAACTTGAAGACAATTCCAATTGGTAAATGGGACGTTCTTAAACAAGGTACCGACGCTGTTATATTAACATTTGGGACAACCATTCCGATGGCAATGGAAGCAGCGAAAGAACTTCAGAAACAAGGGAAGAATATAGAAGTTGTAAATGCACGCTTTATCAAGCCATTAGATGAAGACTATTTACATACATGTATGCAACGTAACATCCCGATTCTTACAGTAGAAGAAGCTGCCTTAGCTGGGGGATTTGGGAGTGCAATCCTCGAGTTTGCAGAGGAAAACCATTATATGCCAAGAGTAAAACGTATGGGGATACCAGACCGATTCGTTGAGCATGGTAGTGTGAATGAACTACTAGAAGAAATTAATTTAACTAAAGAACAAATAGCTATCGAAATTAATCAGCTCCTTACTCAAGGAAAAGTTGAAAACAATAGAAAAAGGGCATGAGTAAATGGGAAAGAAAATCAGGGTAGATCAACTACTAGTAAATCGAGGACTGTTGGAGTCCAGAGAAAAAGCCAAAACGACTATTATGGCAGGACATGTCTTTTCGAATGGTCAGCGAATAGATAAACCCGGAACGAAAGTAGATGAAGAGATCCCATTAGAAGTAAAAGGAAATCCTTTACCATATGTCGGGAGAGGTGGTTTAAAGCTTGAAAAAGCATTAGACTATTTTAATCTCGATATTTCCAATCGAACAATGGTAGATGTAGGAGCGTCGACAGGTGGTTTTACGGATTGCGCCCTTCAAAATGGGGTCGAAAGAAGTTACGCAATTGATGTAGGATATAATCAATTAGCTTGGAAGTTAAGAAATGATAGTAGAGTGGTTGTCATGGAACGAACCAATTTTCGTTACATGACTCCAGACAAGTTAGAATATGAATTGCCTAGTTTTGCCGGTGTAGATGTATCTTTTATCTCGCTAAAATTAATTCTGCCCCCACTATATGAGCTTCTTACTAATAATAGTGATGCTTTGATTCTTATTAAACCTCAATTTGAAGCAGGGAAGGATCAAGTAGGTAAAAAAGGCATTGTTCGGGATCGTAATGTTCATGAAGAAGTTATTAAAGAGATATTATCGTTCGCCGAATCTGTCGGGTTTCAAATTGCTGGTTTGACATATTCTCCAATTACAGGTGGAGATGGTAATATAGAATTTTTAGCTTGGTTAAAAAAATCAGACGAAAAGACTGTAGACATATCCTATCAGCAACTTATAAAAACTGTAGTGGACGAAGCACATGACACGTTGATAAAATAAATTTATTCGGACTACATCCTTGTAGTCCATTTTCATATGAAAGTTGGAGGATAATATGAATAAAGCTCAGCGTCATATTAAAATACGTGAAATTATAACGGAAAGTATTATTGAAACTCAAGATGATCTTGTAAATGAGTTGCAAAGCCAAGGATACAATGTAACACAAGCAACCATCTCAAGGGATATTAAAGAGCTACATTTAGTGAAAGTTCCAGCAATCGATGGAAGATATAAATACAGCTTACCTGCAGATCAAAAATTTAATCCTCTAAATAAACTACGGCGCTTTATTGTCGATGCTTTTGTTAGTATTGACATAGCTACACATTTTATCGTTATGAAGACGTTGCCAGGAAATGCTCAAGCAATGGGAGCTTTAATAGATAATTTAAGCTGGAAAGAAATTGTTGGTACCATTTGTGGTGATGATACCATATTAATTATTTGTAAAACTGAACAAGACGCAAATGATTTAAAACAAAAATTTCTGGACATGCTTTAAAAGGACGGTGAGGACATGTTAACCGAACTATCGATTAAAAACTTTGCTATTATAGATAAATTATCAATTTCATGGAAAGAAGGATTAACTATAATCACTGGTGAGACAGGTGCTGGAAAATCCATTATTATCGATGCACTTGGACTTTTGGTCGGTGGGCGTGGGTCAAGTGAATTTGTTCGCCATGGAGAAAAACGTGCAGAGTTAGAAGGTTTATTCATTATCGAAAACCCTGAACACCCTGTTTACAAGAAAGCTCTGGATCTAGGTTTTGATATTGATGAGGATAACATGGTTGTTCTTCACCGTGCTATATCAGCTTCTGGAAAAAGCGTTTGTCGTATTAATGGTAAGCTGACAACCCTTGCTATCTTAAAGGAAATAGGTCAAACATTATTAGATATCCATAGTCAGTATGAAACACAATCATTACTCCATCAGGATAAGCACATTAATTTATTGGATCAATTTGTCGAAGCGGAAAATCCAGGTTTCATGGATAACTTTCATTCACTTTATAATCAATGGAAAGAGCTAAAAACAGCGTATAAAAATTTTAGTCAAAACGAAAAAGAATTAGCACAGAGATTAGATTTGTTGCAATTTCAGCTTAATGAGATTCAAGAAGCAAACCTCCAGCCAAATGAAGATAAAGATTTGATTAGCGAGCGAAATAATTTACGTAACTTTGAAGTAATATTTCAAAATCTTACGGAGTCTTATAACGCTTTAAGAGGAGAACAACGAGCAATGGATTGGTTATCCCATGCTTCTAATTATTTGGAAATAGCTGGTGAATATCAAGAGGATATTAAAACTATCCATCAAAAATATATCGATCATTATTATATGTTAGAAGAACTTTCATTTAATATTAGAGACTATCTCGATCAGCTTGAGTTTGATCAGGAGCGATTAGATATAGTGGAAGCCAGACTTGATGAGATTAATCAACTTAAGCGAAAGTATGGTAACTCGGTTGATGAAATTATGGAATTTAGTGCTAAGGTGGAAGAAGAAATGGAAACAATTACGAATCAAGATCAACATCTAAGCAATTTAGCTGAGCAATTAGAAGAAATTGCTGATGACCTCTTAATTGAAGCGGAGGATATTCATAAAAAAAGATTGAAAGCTGCATCGCAATTAGAAAAAGCAGTACAAGATGAATTAAAGGATTTATATTTAGATAAAGCTGTTTTTAATGTGAATATCCACCTGCAAGAGTCTTTAGATGGTTTGGAATATAGAGGTAAAAATGTACACTTAAATGAACTAGGAATGGACCGAGTAGAATTTTTCATTTCTACAAACCCAGGTGAGCCTCCAAAAGAATTACGTAAAATAGCTTCGGGAGGAGAAATGTCTCGAATTATGCTCGCGTTAAAAAATATATTTGCTAAACATCAGCGGATTACAAGCGTTATTTTTGATGAAGTAGATACAGGTGTAAGCGGAAGAGTTGCTCAGTCCATGGCTGAAAAGATATATAACATTTCAAATGGTTCCCAAGTAATTTGTATATCACACCTGCCACAAGTAGCATCTATGGCGGATACACACTTGAAAATTGAAAAGATATTAGAAAATAATCGAACGTATACAACTGTTTCTGAATTAGCCTTTGAAGACAGAATAGAGGAAATTGGTAAAATGATGACCGGTGCTGAATTAACAGAAACTTCTAAGATACATGCCCGAGAATTAATCGAGCGCAATATGTCATCCTCCCATTCCTAAAACTTTAGAAGAAGTGGAAAACATCACCCTAATTTGTTATGTTTAACGGGTTTAAAAAAACCCCGATAAGGTCAAATTAAGGATACAGATTAGAAGTCTGTATAACACAAGGAGGGTGATGTTGTGAACGAGAATGTTGTAAGGAGAATGATTGGAACTATACTCCTTGTCGTTTTATTTCTACTCCCATGGTATTCACCATTTCAAATATATCTTTCCATACCTAATCAGATTACAACTTTTAATAATGCAGAAGCATTCAGTGTCCCTACTTTAGGTGAAAACAGCATAAATGTCCAACACGAGAATGATACAGAAGAAGTTCAATATGCAGCAGAATTTGCTGATATACCTGTTCATTCAAGCGGAGAAAAGGAATTAACTTATACGGTTTCTAATTTTCCTGTTAAGAAAGTGAATGTGGATGTTTATGATGATTATCAATTAATCCCAGGTGGTCATTCAATAGGAATTAATTTGCAAACTGAGGGAGTGCTGGTAGTAGGGTTTCACCTAGTAGAAACGGAAGAAGGTGAGATCTCCCCTGGAGAGAAGGCGGGAATTAAAATTGGAGATAGCATCTTATCCATTAATGGTAATAAAATTACGAAAATGGATGAAGTAACTCCGATTGTAAAAGAAGCTGGTGAAAGTGGTAAGGCCTTAGATGTGGAAGTGAAACGTGGCAAAGAAACATTTAAAACAGAATTAACCCCCATTTTAAATAAGGAAAAAGAGAATTTCCAAATAGGTCTTTTTATACGTGACTCTGCTGCTGGGATTGGAACAATGACATTTATCGATCCAAACACGAAAAAGTATGGAGCTTTAGGACATGTAATATCAGATATGGACACACAAAAGCCTGTTGATATACATGATGGCTCAATTGTGCGCTCAAAAATAACTCAGATTCAAAAAGGTTCTAACGGTATACCAGGTGAAAAAAGAGCTGATTTTGTGAATGAGGCTGAATTAGGTAATATAACGAAAAACTCTCCATTTGGGATATTTGGCGAAGTTGATGAAACGGACAAATTTACCGATTATTCAAAGCCGCTATCCATTGCTTTTCCTCATGAAGTAGAAGAAGGAGAGGCAGAAATTTTAACGGTAATAGATGGAGAAAAAATCGAAACCTTTGATGTAAATATAGTAAATAGTGTGGATCAAAGTTCACCTGCAACTAAAGGATTGATCATAGAGATTACAGATGAACGTTTACTGGAAGCAACTGGAGGTATTGTACAGGGGATGAGTGGAAGTCCTATCATTCAAAACAATAAGATTATTGGAGCTGTCACTCACGTTTTTGTTAATGACCCTACAAGTGGATACGGTGTTCATATTGAATGGATGCTTAAAGAAGCGGGTATCGACATATACAAAAAAGAGAAAAAACAAGCGAGCTAATTGTAAAATAAAGGGCACTTGCATAATAAAATGCAGGCGTCCTTTATTTTTTTGTAGAATCTAGACAGTTTTCGAATATTTGACCTTTCTACTATATATATTTGTAAAAAGAAAGAATGATTTATGAGATAAGTTTGAGATATATGGAAGGATTTTCTTTTCCTATGTCGAATAAGTAAAAGGGACAGATAAATTTCAACATTGATTGAAGGAGGAACTTTTAGTGGAAAAAACAAGAGTTTTATTGGTAGATGATAATCAAGAATTAATTGAATTGATGAGAAGTTATCTAAATGAACAAGACGATATGAAAGTTGTAGGGACAGCTTTTAATGGGAAAGATTGTCTCTCCTTTTTAGAAAGTGACATTCCTGATGTCATTATCCTAGATATCATCATGCCTCATATAGATGGTCTTGCTGTGTTATCTCAAATTAAACGTAATCCTGAAACTAAACATGTTAACGTTATAATTTTAACAGCATTTGGACAAGAGGAAGTAACGAAAAAAGCAGTTAATTTTGGTGCTTCTTATTTTATTCTGAAACCATTTGATCTAGAACATTTAGCGGAACAGATTCGCCAAACACAAGGGCGAACAAATGAATTACCGTTTCATGATCAATTAATCACCTCCAAAGCTCCTGAAAAGAAATTTGATCTGGAAGCAAGTATTACGAACATTATTCATGAAATTGGTGTACCGGCACACATTAAAGGTTATATGTACTTAAGAGAAGCCATTACGATGGTATACAATGATATTGAATTGTTAGGATCAATAACCAAAGTGCTTTACCCTGATATTGCTACTAAGTTTAACACAACCGCTTCCCGAGTGGAAAGAGCAATTCGTCACGCAATAGAAGTTGCATGGAGTAGAGGAAATATTGATTCTATATCTTCCTTATTCGGATATACAGTAAATGTCTCTAAAGCAAAACCGACAAATTCAGAATTTATCGCGATGGTAGCAGATCGACTAAGACTCGAGCATCGTGCCTCTTAATAGGATAATTTATAATTGTTAACGTCACCGAACCGCTTGAAAATTTCTACAATTCAAGTGTGTTCGGTTTTTCATTCCCAATAAAGAAGTATAAAATTCTGCTTGAATTTGTCTAGTACAAGCATCCTACCTCCTCAAGGCCTTAAGTAATGCTATTCATTGGTCAACAAGACGCATACTCTTTTCTTATTGTTTTGATTGTAATCCCCGATATTCACGTATATTTAGTTAAAATATGTTGCCTGAAGACTAACATTCAATCATACAAGGAGTTCCTTCCATTAAAAAGAATTAAGTATGCTACTTTCTGATAACAAAATTCTGAAAAATATGATAATATTTTATTGTTGCAAATATTTATATTGGAGAGGTTAAAACATGAAAGTAGCAAAGTTTGGTGGAAGTTCAGTAGCAAATGCTGAACAATTAAGAAAGGTAGCAAATATTATTCAAGATGATAAAGAAAGACGAGTTATCGTAGTATCCGCACCAGGAAAACGATCATCGGAAGATATTAAGGTAACAGACCTTTTAATTGATCTAGGTGAAACATATTTCAAAAATGAAAAATATGAAGATAAATTGGAAGTCATTTTAGGTCGATTTCAAAATATTACGGATGATTTAAATCTTTCGAATCACGTTATTGAAGAAATTCGAAATGGGATTGAGGATATATTAGCGTCAAACTTAGAGGATATTTCGAAGATGGATGCATTAAAAGCTACTGGAGAAGACTCATTAGCAAAAATATTGGCCTTATATTTACAATCATTAGACGTGAATGCAACCTACTTAAATCCAAAGGATGCAGGAATTTTTCTAAGTGACGAGCCAGGAAGCGCAAGAATTCTTGAAGAAAGTTATCAGCACCTCTATAAATTAAATGAACGTGAAGAAATTGTAATTATACCAGGATTTTTTGGTTACACAAAAGGTGGTAAATTAGTTACATTTTCTCGTGGTGGTTCCGATATAACGGGTTCTATTGTAGCTGCTGGTGTTAAAGCAACATTGTATGAGAACTTTACAGATGTAGACTCTGTATACAGTGTTAACCCGAACATTGTAGAGAATCCTAATAAAATTACATCACTTACATACAAGGAGATGCGAGAGCTTTCTTATGCAGGTTTTTCAGTGTTTCATGATGAAGCATTAATTCCAGCCTTTAAAGCTGATATCCCAGTATGTATTAAAAATACTAATAATCCTTCTGGAATGGGGACAATCATTGTTTCCCAAAAAGAACCACAACCTAATCCTGTAGTAGGAATTGCTAGTGATACTGGATTCATAAGTATTTACGTTAGTAAATATTTGATGAACCGTGAGCTTGGTTTTGGACGTCGATTATTAACGATTTTAGAAGACGAGGATATTTCCTTTGAACATACACCTTCAGGAATTGACGATATGTCAGTAATTATAAGGCAATCCCAATTGACTAAGGAAAAAGAAGAACGAGTAATAACACGAATTAAAGAGGAACTAAACCCTGATTTAGTGCATGTAGATCGTGATTTAGCATTAATCATGGTTGTAGGTGAGGGGATGAACAGCACAATCGGGTTAGCGGATAAAGCAACTCATGCTTTTGCACGAGCTAATGTTAATCTAGAAATGATCAACCAAGGTTCTTCTGAAGTCTCGATGATGTTTGGTATAAAAACGGATAAAGTAGATGAGGCAGTTCGATCGTTATATAAGATATTCTTTGAAGGAGAATAACACTAGAAAAAGACAGTGGATACTTATAAAAGTCCACTGTCTTTTTGTTTGAGTTATATTTCAACGATCTTATGCTTTATTAATTTGCGCTCTAATTCGTCTCGTTAGAGTCATGGTGGTGTTTATATCGATTATTTCTACCACCCTTAGTAAGTTGCCTTTTACGATCACGATGGACAATAAACCCACCAATAAAAAGTAATCCTCCAATAAATAAAACCAATCCAATAAAGAATTGTATATAGATATGAAAGAAGATGGAGACCAATTCTCCAAAAAATGCATCTCTCATTAGTTTTATGCCATATGTAGCCAATATTCCTGGTATAACAAGAATTGCTAATGCAACAAGTCTCAGTGTAATCTCCCCCTGTTAGTATCCCTAAAACATCTAGGATAAGTATATCATAATCTTTTCGGTATTTGGAAAGAGGATACTTGAGTACATGATAATACAACTAATGAAATCAACTGCACGATACTTTGCTCTTACGTACTATTCATTATAACCTATATTTCCTTGATTTAATTCCTTGAAAAGTTTATGATGGTATCATGCAAATAAATGCAGGATGTGATGAAGTTGTCTGCAAAAAATATCATATTAAATGAAGAGTTGTTGCACAATTTACCAATTGGGGTTGTTCTAATCAGCAATGATAGTCATATACTATTAGCAAATAAAAAGGCAGAGCAACTTCTCTTAAAAGATAAAAAACTGACAACACGCACAAAGTTGTATAGTGTACTTGTGGAGTCGAAAAATATAGAGGTACAGCAATTACGACGGATTATTAAACAAGTCGATTATGCAATAGAAACAGACCAAAAAATTGTGACACAATATTCTCCCTTGCTAGGTAAAAACCATGAATTACAAGGTGTTATTCTATTATTACAAAGTTTTAACGAATTTAATGATATGGTTTACGACTTTACAAAACTAGAGTATTGGCGTTCTGCTATGCAAAAAATTGCGCACTTTCCAGGTAAGTCTTTTCGCATTGTAAATAAATCCGGACAAACAGACGTAGCAAGTAGCGATTGGAGTAAGATAATCGAATATACTGAGAAGTTGACGGAATATACGGAACAGCAATTTACGCAAGCAATGAATAAAAGAAGAACAATCCAAACTGTCATAAATACTGAAACAATTATAAATCAAAGTTTGATATTAATAACGGAACCAATATTTCATAATGGGAAAATTGCAGGTTGCTTACAAGAAATAAAAGTTAAGAAACAGAATCAAGATACCGAAAGAAAATTAGAAGTGATGACCAAATTAGTTCGTAAATTAGAGAATAATTACAAGTTAGTCGATATTATCGGTCAAACAACAGAAATGCAATTAGTAAGAGAACAAGCAAAGCTTTATTTGAAAACAGCAAGACCAATCTTAATATCGGGCGAGAAAGGGACAGGTAAGAGAACTCTTGCAAAAGCAATTCACAATGAAAGTAAGCTTCAATACGAAGCTTTTCTAACATTTGATTGTAATCATCCGAGTTTTTCATTGAATAAGATAAAAATCCATTTAGCACAATTTAAAAAAGGAACGGCATTTATTTATAACGTTGGCAATTTGTTTTCCGCAGATAACTTACTAAGAACATTAGAAGAGTATACCGATTTTCAACTAATTCTTAGCAGCACCAATATCGAAACGTTTAATAGCTTGAAAAACCACATTAGCCTACCACCACTAAGGGAGCGTGTGGACGATATTCCGTTTTTAGTTACTTATTTTATTGAGTTGTTCAATAACAAATACAATTTAAATATTGAAAAAGTAGATGAAGATTTAATGAAAGTGTGGATGAAAAACGAATGGCCTGGAAACGTAGCAGAACTCGAAATAACGGTAGGCAATATGATGAACGCTGTTTCCAGTAATCAGACGAAGTTAAATATTGAAGACTTAAAAGTTTTTACAACAAATGATTCTGTAGAGGTAGAAACTGACACATTACAAAATGCGGTAGATCAATTTGAGAAAAAATTTATTGTTCAAACATTGAAGGAATGCAACCATAATAAAACGAAAACAGCAAAGCTACTTGGAATTTCTATAAGAAGTCTATATTACAAGATGGAAAAATATCAAATTGATGGAGGAGATTAGAATAGTCAAAGATAGCTTTAGAATTCTGGTTGTTAATCCCTTAATAGATTACACCAAATATGGAATCTTTGAGAATGATACATCTCTTTATGAATGGGACGTTCCGGTTAAAAAGGAATGGGAGAAGCTATCCATTCATGAACAAGCGAAATACCGCACAAAGTCGATTATCAATCATATAGAGGATATTGGAATCGGACTTACTTCAATTGATGCAGTTTGTGGGCGTGGAGGACTTCTTCGACCAATTAGCGGAGGAACTTATCGTATCAATGAAAAAATGATAAACGATTTAGAGCAAGCACGATACGGTTTTCATGTCTCCAATTTCGGAGCATTAATAGCAAATAAAATAGAAGAAAAACTAAATATCCCTTCTTATATTGCGGACCCAGTTGTTGTAGATGAGATGATGGATTTAGCAAAATCAACAGGTCTCCCAAAGAGAAAGCGAAAAAGTATTTTTCACGCATTGAATCAAAAATCAGTGGCAAGAGAAATTGCCTCACAATTAAATGCTAATTACGACGATTTATGTTTCGTAATTGCGCATTTAGGTGGTGGTGTGACGGTAGGCGCCCATCAATATGGTCGAGTAATTGATGTGAATAATGGATTTGACGGAGAAGGACCGATGTCTTTTGAACGAGCGGGTAGTATTCCTAATCATCATTTAATCGATATGTGTTTTCTAGAAGGAAAAACGGAGAAGCAGATCAAACAAAAAATTATTTTCGAGAGCGGATTGAAGAGCTATTTAGAAATTCAAGATTTCGATGAATTAGATAGAGCTTATGCTGAAAGACAAAAAGAAACCGAAGAAGTATTTGATATTTTAGCTTATCAAGTTTCAAAAGAGATAGGAAAGATGAGTGCAGCGTTATCTGGTAATGTTAACGCTATTGGCTTAACAGGAAATCTTGCAAATTACTCCTATCTAACAGATAAAATTATCAATCAAACGAGCTGGATAGCTGATGTGTACATTATGCCAGGTGAAAATGTTTTATCTTCACTTTATCAAGCTGCTTACCGTGTGTTGACAGAGCAGGAACAAGCAATCCAATATTAAGAAAAGAGGTGGTTACGTGGCTGAAAATTATGATTTAGTCATTTTAGGTGGCGGAACAGGTGGATATGTCGCGGCCATTTGTGCAAGTCAAGCTGGATTAAAAACAGCTATCGTAGAGTCTGACAAAATAGGTGGCGTGTGCTTGCATAAAGGGTGCATTCCTACTAAATCTTTACTAAAGAGTGCCGAAATATATCAGCTGACGAAACATGCCGAGCAATTTGGAGTAGAGACAGCTGATCCAACATTTAATTGGTCCAAAGTGATTGCTAGAAAAGATGAGGTAGTCAATCGTTTATATAACGGAGTGCAGTCTTTAATGAAACAAGGCAAAATCGATGTCTATCATGGATTTGGTCGATTACTAGGTCCATCTATATTTTCTCCGATGGCTGGCTCTATATCTGTTGAGTATGAGGACGATAAAGAAAATGACATACTTATTCCCAAAAATGTCATTCTTGCTACTGGATCATCAGCTAATAGTATTTCTAAAATTGCTCCAGATGGCGAAGTTGTTATTACTTCAGATCACTTATTTGATTTAGATGACATACCACAAAATATGGTCATTATCGGTGGAGGAGTAATCGGTATCGAATGGGCATCTCTTTTTGCTGATGTAGGATGTGATGTCACAATTGTGGAAGCATCAGGAAATATATTGCCAGGATTTGATTTGGATATTATCTCATTTACAGAAAAAAGGCTAAAACAAAGAGGAATTAACATTCTAAAAAATGCATTAGTAGAAGATGTCAAAAAGGATAAAAATTCTGCTGAAGTACATATACAAACAAATGAAGAAAACCAAGTTATTACAACGGAAAAAGTATTGGTCGCTGTGGGTAGAAAGCCAAATACATTTAACATTGGTTTACAAAATACAGAAATCGAATGTGATGATGACGGTTCGATTATCGTGAATGAACATCTCCAAACAAAAGAAAGTCATATATATGCGATAGGTGATGTTACAGGTGGCAACATGCTTGCACATGTAGCAATGTATGAAGCTAGGAAGGCAATAAGTCATATTACAGCAAGTCAATCTCTACCGACGGAGAGTTCTATACCTTCGTGTGTTTATAGTAACCCAGAAATTGCAATGATTGGATTAACCGAACAGCAAGCCTTGGATCAAGGTTATCAGGTTGAAGTGAAAAAGACGTATTTTCCATCTGTAGGTAAGTCATTTGTGAATGGGGAGGAAGATGGCTTCATTAAAATGATTAGTGATCAAAAAACGAAGGATTTAATCGGTATTCATATCGTTGGAGGTACTGCAACGGAGTTAATCACGCCTGGTAGTATGGCTTTTTACTTCGATGCATCACCACTTGAGCTTTCCGAAGTCATCTATCCGCATCCTTCAATGAACGAAATTTACAGTGAAGTGGCTTTAGCAATCGAGGGGAGGAAATTACATGGTTAAAACAACTACTTTAAAAAAAGAAGACAAAACATTGTTACTGGATATGTATCGAGAAATGCTACTTGCTAGAAGAATTGACGAAAGAATGTGGCTTTTAAATCGGTCTGGTAGTATTCCGTTCGTCGTTTCGTGTCAAGGACATGAAGTTATGCAAGTTGCAGCATCATTTGCTTTAAACAAAGAGAAAGATTATATTTTACCTTATTACAGAGATATCGGTGTTGTTCTGCATTTCGGTATGACTCCTAAAGAAATCTTTTTATCTGCTTATGCGAAAGCAGAGGATCCGAATTCTGGTGGAAGACAAATGCCGAACCATTTCAGTCATCGACGACAACGTATCGTGACGGGTTCTTCTCCTGTAACAACTCAAATACCACACGGAGCAGGATTTGCTTTAGCTTCTAAGATGGAAGGGAAAGACGAAGTTACGTTTGTGACATTGGGAGAAGGTTCAACGAATCAAGGAGATTTCCATGAGGGATTAAACTTTGCTAGTGTTCACCGCTTACCGTTGATTGTATTTGTAGAAAATAATAAATATGCGATCAGTGTTCCATTAGCTAAGCAATTAGCTTGTGATTCAATCGCTGACCGAGCAATTGGATATGGTATAAAAGGTATTGAAGTGAATGGAAATGATCCATTTGAGGTTTACAATGCTGTTAGTGACGCTCATGAACGAGCTCTAAATGGAGAAGGACCAACTCTTGTAGTAGCGAATGCCGATCGACTTACCCCTCATTCTAGTGATGACGATGATATGTTATATCGAACAAAAAATGAAGTTGATAAAGCGAAATCAGAGGATGGAGTAGTAGCATTCCGCGAATATTTAGTAAATGAAGGTATTTTAACAGAGTCCGAGGAAAACACGATGGAAGAAGAAATTAAAGATGTGATTAACGAAGCTAATGAGTACGCAGAGAAGGCTCCATACCCGGATAAAGAGTCATTACTGAGTTATGTGTATGGTGAGGAGGTTAAA
Source organism: Gracilibacillus halotolerans (assembly GCF_014206945.1). Classification (GTDB taxonomy): domain Bacteria; phylum Bacillota; class Bacilli; order Bacillales; family Amphibacillaceae; genus Gracilibacillus; species Gracilibacillus halotolerans. The sequence goes on along the minus strand of NZ_JACHON010000001.1, from coordinate 507,208 downwards.
TAATGGCGGTAAAGAATTATATCCAATCCATTACGGAAGCAATGTATGAGGAAATGGAACGAGATTCAAAAACATTTGTGCTAGGAGAAGATGTTGGTATAAAAGGTGGCGTCTTTCGAGCAACTGATGGTTTATACGAAAAGTTCGGAGAAGCACGAGTAATTGATACACCACTTTCGGAATCTGCAATAGTGGGAGTTGGAATTGGTGCAGCTATGTATGGAATGCGACCTATTGCTGAAATGCAGTTTGCAGATTTTATTATGCCGGCAGTAAATCAAATTATTTCCGAAGCTGCTAAGATACGGTATCGATCCAATAATGATTGGAATTGTCCCATTACAATACGTGCCCCATATGGTGGTGGCGTACATGGTGCTTTATACCATTCACAATCGATTGAAGCGATATTTGCGAATCAGCCAGGATTAAAAGTGGTAATGCCGTCTAGTCCTTATGATGCAAAAGGTCTTTTAAAAGCATCTATCAGAGATGAAGATCCTGTTCTCTTCTTGGAACATAAGAGAGCTTATCGTTTATTGAAAGAAGAAGTACCAGAAGAAGATTATGTTCTTCCGATAGGTAAAGCAGATATTAAGCGTGAAGGAACCGATGTAACTGTAATCACATACGGATTGTGTGTGCATCTTGCTAAAGAGGCAGCTGAAAAATTAGAAAAAGAAGGAATATCTACTGAAATACTTGATTTACGAACTGTCTACCCACTAGATAAAGAAGCGATTATCGAAGCTGCTTCTAAAACCGGGAAGGTACTATTAGTAACAGAAGATAACAAAGAAGGAGCAATTATTGGTGAAGTTGCTGCGATTATTGCGGAAAATTGCTTGTTTGACCTTGACGCACCAATCCAAAGACTAGCAGGCCCGGATGTTCCTGCGATGCCTTATGCTCCTCCATTAGAAAAGGAATTTATGATGAATGCCGAAAAAGTAGAAACAGCGATTAGAGACTTAGCAGAATTTTAAGAGACGGGAGGGAGATACAATGGAATTACGTCGAATTACGATGCCACAATTAGGGGAAAGTGTGACGGAAGGAACTGTTAGTAACTGGTTAGTCAAGGAAGGCGATTATATAGAAAAATATGATGCCATTGCGGAAGTGATGACAGATAAAGTGAATGCTGAAGTACCGTCTACTTTCTCTGGAACGATAAAAGAAATAGTGGCTAACGAAGGGGAAACAATCGCAGTAGGTGAGCTTATGTGTTATATAGAATCAAACACCCAAGAAGATAAGGTGGTCGAACCTTCAACGAATCACCCTACAACGAATAGTCCTATAACAACTAAAACATCGAATGAATCGTCTACTATGAAGCAGAGGTACTCACCTGTTGTTATGAGATTAGCACAAGAGCATGCCATTAATTTAGAAGAAGTAACTGGTACAGGTAAGCATGGTAGGGTCACAAGAAAAGATATTGAAAAGAGGATTTCTGAAGGACAAAAAGATACTACCAAGAAAGAAATTAAGCAAGTTGTAGCAGCTACAACTGATAGTCAGGCAGCTTCTTCTACAGAGAATGGTAATGCTTTCAATGAGTTTATTCCTCCAATTACACGAAGAAAGCCGATTAAACCGAATCCTGGCGATACGGAGATTCCAGTTACAGGACTTCGACGTACGATAGCAAACAACATGGTAAGGTCGAAAACCGAAATCCCACATGCTTGGATGATGATAGAGGTTGATGTTACAGAGCTTGTTTCTTATCGTAACGAAGTGAAAGACGCATTCAAGGAGAATGAAGGCTACAATCTTTCTTATTTTGCATTCTTTCTTAATGCAGTTGCAAAAGCTTTAAAGAAATTCCCAGAGTTAAATAGTTGTTGGGCAGGAGATAAGATTATTCAAAGAAAAGAAATCAATCTATCTATTGCAGTAGCTCACGGTAAAGAGTTATACGTCCCTGTAATTAAAAATGTAGATGAGAAAAGTATAAAGGGAATCGCAAAGGAAATTGCTGAATTGTCCCATAAAGCACGTACAGGTAAACTAACTCAACAAGATATGGAGGGTGGAACTTTCACCGTAAATAATACAGGTTCGTTTGGTTCTGTTCAATCGATGGGTGTAATCAATTACCCACAAGCTGCTATATTACAAGTTGAGTCGATTGTTAAGCGGCCAGTTATTATTGATAATATGTTTGCTGCACGTGATATGGTTAATCTATGTCTATCTCTTGATCACCGTGTACTTGATGGTGTAATTTGTGGGGCGTTTATGTCACACGTAAAATCCATTTTAGAAAATATATCTAGTGACACAACACCTATTTATTAATTATACGTAAAGAAAACAAATGGTATGAAGGTTAGTCGAAAACCTATACCATTTGTTTTTTTACTATTAGAAGTGGTGTTATGTCTTATTACTGACTCTTTGATTTTGTATCCAACCATTTGCAATAATTCCAGCTGTAATAATAATACTAACGGTAATCACAATCCATTTTCCTTCAAGTTGTAAAAGGTCCATAAGCCACTTCTCTTTTACCATCATTTCAACCCCAGTATAGACCAGAATACCTGCGCCTGCATAAAGCAATATTGGATATTTATTAAGTAAAACGACAATAAATTTAGCACCAAAAATCATAATAGGTATTGAAATAGCTACACCGAATACAAGTAAGGAAAGATTCCCTTTTGCCGCTCCTGCTATAGCTACAACATTATCTAGACTCATAATAACATCAGCTGTAATAATTGTTGTTATAGCTCTGAATAAGGTTGAATGAGATTGAATCCCTTCCAAATTTTCCTCTTCTTTTTGGATTAATTTATACCCAATAAAAATTAATAATAGTCCACCAATAAAATAAATCATAGGTAATTTTAATAAAAATACGACTCCACTAGCAAAAGCAATTCTTAGAATTACTGCTCCAGCCACCCCGAATAATATTGCTCGATGTTGGTGTTGTTTTGGGAGATTTTTTGTTGCTAAAGCAATCACTAATGCATTATCTCCCGAAAGAATGATATCAATAAGGATGATTTGTAATAGGCTTATCCAGTCTAACTCTTGTAGAAATTGAAGGTCCATTCCGTTCAACCCTTTCCCATAGAATCAAATATACTCTATAAACTATATGCCTTGTCCATCATATGATATTCCATATAGTCGCATTAATCTTCATAGATTGAATAGTTGCGATTATTGGAGTTCGAATGGTATCATAAAGCTATCAAATATACATTGCGAAAGGTTGGAGAAACATGGATTTCAATATATTTATGGGTGATGTTGTAGAGACAGCACGCCGTGAGATAAAAGAAGCAGGGTATGAAGAAATGACGACACCTGAAGAAGTAGATGAAGTGTTAAGTAAAGAAGGGACTACTCTTGTAATGGTGAATTCAACTTGCGGATGTGCAGGTGGAGTGGCTAGGCCGGCAGCAGCAGGAGCGATTCATTATGATAAGAGACCAGATCAACTGGTTACAGTTTTTGCCGGTCAAGATAGAGAAGCAACAGAAAGAGCTAGAGAGTTTTTTGAAGGTTACCCACCATCCTCACCTTCTTTTGCTTTACTAAAAGACGGCAAGATCTTAACGATGGTTGAGCGACATGAAATTGAAGGCCATTCACCGGTAGAAGTAGTTTCTAAACTGCAAAAAGCTTTTGATGAGTATTGCGAAGAGGTATAAAGAATTTTCAATATATATAACAGAAAAGGTAACCAACAATCTTTAAGTTGAAGATATGGTTACCTTTTCAATTTATATAGGATTGTACGGGAGTACGGTAACATTCATTTTATTTCTTTAAATAAACATTGCCAATCCATAAGTGATGGTAGATAGAACCATAGCTGCAATCATAATATAAATAATAAGCTTCATTCGTTTCTGGCGTTTCGATGCCATATAAATTCCCCCTTTAATTGGCAGATGATATAATATATTGTACACGGATTGCGGTTTTTCAACAAGTATAAAAAAGGAGTATATGCATGTCAAAACATTCTAGAATTGTAAAGCAATTTATTGATCTTGTAACAATTGATTCGGAATCAGGTAAAGAAAGAGATATCGCGGATTATCTTCTATCCTTATTTGAAGAGCTAGGAATTGAGGCTTATGAAGATGGGACAGCAGAAATAACTGGACATAGTGCGGGAAATATCATAGCTAAAATTCCTGGTAATAGTAAAGGAACACCCATTTTCTTCACATCTCATATGGATACAGTAGTTCCAGGGAATAATATTAAACCAATCATAAAAGATGGGTATATCTACTCAGATGGTAAAACGATTCTCGGAGCGGATGATAAAGCTGGAATAGCAGGGATAATTGAGACGATTCATCAGCTTAAAGAAGATGCAATTGATCATGATGATATTTATATCGTACTAACAAGTGGCGAGGAAACTGGATTAGTCGGATCTGGCGCTTTCCAAGAAGATTTGCCAGTACAATATGGCTATGCACTAGATAGTAACGGAGAGATAGGTAAAATTATTTCTGCAGCACCTTCCCAAGCGCGAATGTCTTTTGTTATAAAGGGGAAGTCATCCCATGCAGGTGTTAGTCCTGAAAAAGGAATCTCCGCAATTACGATGGCAGCAAAGGCAATTTCGAAAATGCCACTAGGGAGAATTGATGCTGAAACGACTGCCAATATTGGAAGTTTCGAAGGAAAAGGCCCAACGAATATTGTCTGTGATCAAGTATCTATTATTGCCGAAGCACGTTCCTTAAACCAAGACAAGCTTGAAAAACAAATTCAAGCAATGGAAGAGGCAATAATGGAAGTAACAGAGAAGATGGGTGGAGCTGCTGAAATAGATAAAAAGCAAATGTATTATGCATATAGCTATACAGAATCTGACGCAGTTGTCAAAACAGCGATGCAAGCTGTTACTAATCTAGGAAGAAAAGCAGAGGTTCAACCTAGTGGTGGTGGGAGCGATGCTAATCACTTTAATAGAAAAGGTCTGCCTACCATTAATTTGGGGGTTGGATATGAATTTATTCATACAAAACAAGAAAGAATAGCTTTGAGTGAGTTAGAATTAATTCCATCGCTAATTAAGGAAATAATTAAACTAGCGAATAGTAAATGAGCGAATCATAATGAATCATAAAAAAAGCTGGTATCCTAAAAAGGGACGAGTTATCTTACATGCGGATATGAATAGTTTTTATGCTTCCGTAGAGACAGCAGATGATCCACGATTAAGAGGCAAACCTCTAGCTATTGCGGGTAACCCTGATGAACGTAAAGGAATTATCGTTACTTGTAACTATGAGGCAAGGGCGTATGGTATTAAGACTACGATGGCATTATGGCAAGCGAAGAAGCTATGTAAAGACTTAATCGTTAAGCGGCCTAATATGGATAGGTATCGAGAGATTTCTCGGGAGATTTTTGCTATTTTTGAGGAGTTCACTCCCTTTGTTGAACCAATATCGATCGATGAAGGATATTTAGATATCTCTGAATGTTACGAACAAGGCACTCCGCTAGAGATAGCAAATAGGATTCAGATGAAACTTAAGGAAAAACTAGATTTACCTTGTAGTATTGGAATAGCACCGAATAAATTCTTAGCAAAGATGGCGTCAGATATGAAAAAGCCAAATGGGATTACAATACTAAGAAAAAGAGATATACCTAATAAACTTTGGGTACTACCTATAGATGATATGCATGGTGTTGGGTATAAAACAGCAGAGCGAATGAGAGAGAGAAATATTAAGACAATAGGTGATTTAGCCAAAGCAGATCCTTTCCTTATTAAAGGAGTCTTCGGTATAAATGGAGAAAAGTTAAGGAGAAGAGCTTTAGGTGAAGATCCAAGACCTGTTGATCCGAACAGTGTTTCGGTATATAAAAGTATTGGAAGCTCTCAAACATTTGCACAGGATATTAGTGTCCTTGAGGAACTCACATACAAATTAAATGATTTAGCTAAAAAAACGGAGCAACGTATCATAAAGAGCGGTGTAGTTGGAAGAGCGGTCCAACTTACTATTCGCTATGAAGATCGGACAACAATCACTCGTCGAATTAGTGCTTCACAATACGTTTATGAGGCAAAAGATATATTCTACTATGGACGTAAACTTTTAGAAAAGCACTGGAACGAAAGACCAGTAAGACTTTTGGGTATTACATTGCAGGAAGTAATACCAAAAGAACAAGCAACCTATCAATTAGAATTTTTTGATGAGACAAAATAAAAATGAAAAAATAACACGGGTTAAGCCAAATGGTACAGGCTTACTCGTGTTATTTTTATGAGGCATATCTTTATTCCATATCTGGTTTGGTAGTTTCATATTTGATCCGTAAATAGCAGTGAACAATTTTATCTCGTATTAGAGAATCGGAAACGTGTCAAAATCATTCGCAATATAACTATTATCAAAAATCTGCTTTGCTTCTTCAAGAAGATGCGCCACATCTTGAGATTGATATCTAGACGATAGATGGGTCAGTATTAGTTTTTTAACATTTGCTTCTTTAGCTATCGTGGCTGCATCTGCAGTAGTAGAGTGGTAATAAGCCATTGCTAGATCTTGGCTCTCTTTAGAAAAAGTAGCTTCGTGGACCAATACGTCCGCATTCCTTACAATAGGGATCACGCTACTATCAAATTTCGTATCACCGAAAATGGCTATTTTTTTACCCTTCTTTACTGGGCCCCGGTAATTCTTTGATTTAATTATTCGTCCGTTAGCCAATTTAACTTCTTCATTTTCCTTAATTAGTTGAAAGATTGGTCCTGGTTGAATGCCTTCTGCAATCAACTTCTCTGCTAATAGAGGTCCAGGCAAATCCTTTTGTTGAATAATGTAACCGTAGCTATCAACACCATGTATTAATTGCTTTGCTTCTATAATAAATTGGGAATTCTCGAAAATAACTCCTTCTCTTGTCTCAAAAAATTCAAGCGGATAATTAAGTTTTGTATCGGCTACATGGAGAGCAGTTTGCACAAAATTTTCAAGTCCTTTTGGTCCATAAATTTGCACAGGGCTATCTCCACCTTGGAAGGATCTGCTACTTAAAAAACCTGGTAACCCATAGATGTGATCACCATGTAAGTGGGTAATAAATATTTTAGAAATTTTTCTAGGTCGTATAGATGTAGATAAAATTTGGTGTTGGGTAGCTTCTCCGCAGTCAAACATCCACATCTGGTTTGTTTCTTGTAGTAGGTCTAGTAGGACAGAAGAAACATTGCGGAGTTTACTAGGAATTCCGGCACCGGTTCCGAGAAAGTGCAGTTGCATATTGTATGATTCCTTTCGTAAATTGTCTAGTGTATATTAGATATTAAGTCAATCTTCTTGTTGGACTCTATTTCGATACCGAACGGCTATATCCGGTACATCAGTGATTACAGCATCGCAAGGAAATTGAAATGCACGAGTTAGCGTTACGGGATGATTCAGTGTATAAACGGCAATATATAAGTTGTTATTTTTTGCGCTACGAAATAATCTTCGGTTTAATAAACGGTAACGGATATGAATACCGGAAGCACGTAGCTCTTTAGATTTCTCAATAAAGCCAGGTATGTTTTTACTCGTGAGAAAAGCATATGGGATTGGCGAATTCAACTCACATAAATTTTTAATAGAATTCATACTAAAAGTCGAGATAATGCACAAATTCTCCATATTAAATGCTTTAATTTTCTTTATGACAATTTCCTCTAGTGAGTTACTGGATAATTTACTATTTTTTAATTCAATATTTAAACGAAGTCGTTTTTTTTGATTCCATTTTAATAGGTCATCCAGTGTTGGAATTCTAGTGCCTATAAATCGATAATGAAATGACAAGCCAGCATCCAATTCTCGTAATTGTTCATATGTATAGTCATGGACAAATCCCTTACCGTTTGTTGTTCTATTTACCATCTCGTCATGAATTAATACTGGAACATTGTCTTTTGTTAATTGAACATCTGTTTCAATTCCATCTGCTTTTTGTTCATATGCTAAATTAAAAGCAGGCATCGTGTTTTCGGGTGCATATTTGCTAGCTCCGCGGTGCGCATAAATGAGTGTTTTCAAATATATCACCCCTTTAAAAAGATTTATCATGATTGTCGGTTATTTAGATATAATTGTCAATAAAATATCCGTTATTCTATTAAAAAGCTCCTTTGTTTTGTTAGAATAGAGATAGGTGATAAAATGGGGAAAAGGTTAAAAAATAAAAATGTTTTGATTACTGGAGCAACAGGAGGTATTGGAGAAAAGCTTGCACTTCATACTGCTAGACAAGGAGCAATTCCTATTCTGATAGGTAGAAACGAAGAAAAACTTCAGGCGCTAAAGAGAAAAATTGCAACTATGTATGATGTGAAACCTATATGTTTTACTGGAGACTTAAAAGAACCACGATTTGTTTATACGATTGTGAAAAGTGTTCAACGTGTAGATGTTCTTATTAATAATGCAGGAATTGGTTTATTCGAAAAATTAGAACTAACGCCAGAAGAAGCAATTGACGAGATGCTGCAATTAAATATTCACGCAGTAGTAAATTTAACAAAGGGTCTTCTTCCTAGTATAAAGGAAAATGAAGGGCATATTATCCAAGTTGCTTCAATGGCGGGAAAAATACCTACGCCAAAATCAAGTATTTATGCAGCATCAAAAGCCTTTATCATTAATTTTTCGAATGCATTAAGAATGGAAATGAAAGGTAGCAATGTAAAGATTACAACTGTTAACTTAGGGCCAGTGAGAACAGGCTTTTTCGATAATGCGGATCAATCTGGTAATTATCGAGAAAGTGTAGAAAAATATATGTTAGACCCGGACAAAGTAGCTGCTAAAATCGTCCACTCCTTATATACGAGCAAAAGAGAAATTAATTTACCCTTTTGGATGCAAATAGGGAGCTACTTTTTTTACTTCATGCCTCGAGCTATGGAGAAATTATTTGAACCGATGTTCCGCAAAAAATAGAGGAGGAATCGTAATGGAACTTACAATAACAGATAGAGCTCTTGAAAAAATAGCCGAAGTTAATAAGGAAGACCGAAACTATTTACTACTTGCATACGACGCGGATGGATGTGGTTGTGGTGTTAATGGGTTACCTTCCATTCGCTTAAAAGAAACTAAGGATTCATCCTTTCAACCTGTAAATTGTGAAGAAATGGATACTATTGTCCACTACCAACAAAAAACCTTCTTTGCTAAAGAGATGAAGTTAGATTATAATGGGGCAACATTTCGTTTATCGAGTCCAAATGAAATGTTAAATCCTATAATATCTGTGCAAAGTTTACTGGAGAAAGATTTTGATTAAGCCTAATTGAATTGTATGTGTAATTTCGTATTTTTAGAATTAAAACATAACGAGAACTGACTTAGTTAACAATTGATTTCCTGATAAAAAGTAGGAGCTGGTAAACTAATTTGCTCAGCTCCTATCTATATAACGCTACTCGCATTATGTTATGATCACCTGACTATCGATGTTTGTCATAATAGTTTTCCATAGTTAGTGCTTTAGCTGCATCTAACTGGTCCTCGCTAAAAGCCTCATTGAATGCATCATAATTTTCTTCGAGCTGCTGAATGGAGCTACCTCCAATCACAGCGGAAGTAACAGCAGGTTGAGACAAAACGTAATGAATTGCTAGACCGTTTAATGTCTGCCCTTCATGTAGAATTCCTTCTAATTTTTTAACTGTATTTTTAAGTTGCTCGAAAGAATAGGATTGATAGCCTTCTGTTCCTTTCTTCTTCACAACTTCTAAACTATTTTTACTAAGTATTCCTTTTGCTAAACTACCTCTAGTAACGACACTAATCTTATTTTTGGCAAGTAATTCTAAAACACTTTCCTCTGGTCGTCGATCAAGCAAGCTATGTTGCAGCATAACACTTACAATACTAGAATGTTGAACATATTCACGTATTACATTAGGACGAATGGAAGATATCCCATAATAGCGGATAGTACCTTCTTGTTTAAGCTCTTCAAATGCTTCGATTGTTTCATCGATTGGGTCATCGATCGTACCACCATGTAGTTGATATAAGTCAATATAATCCGTCTGAAGCCTACGTAGACTTTCTTTAACTTGCTCTTTTATATAGGATTTTGATGGGTCCCAGAACCAAGTACCATCATTGTTAAGATGATTTCCTACTTTGGTTGCTAGTACAATTTCATTTCTACGTTCCTTTATGGTCTTTCCGACAATTTCTTCATTCCATCCTTTATCATATAAATCAGCAGTATCTAAATAATTAATACCTAAATCCAAGGCACGGTGAATGATATCGGAAGCTTTTTTTTCGTCTGTTCCTAATGACATACAACCTAAAGATATAGGGGAAACAAATAAATCCGATGTACCTAATTGCTTTTTTTCCATAATATCTGTCCTTTCATATATGATTCTTACCTCATTGTACAAACCGTTAGAAAGAATTACAATGAAAGTGGAAGATACGAATAATAAATTTCTAAAATAGGAAACATAGAGAGGATTATTTGAATGAGCATGAATGAGAAGACATTGTCCACGCAAAAAATATTTGAGGGTAGAGTTATTTCTGTGCAAGTAGATGATGTTGAATTACCAAACGGGAAACAATCTAAGAGAGAGCTTGTCAAGCACCCAGGTGCAGTCGCAATTATTCCAATAACATCAGAAGGTAAAATAGTGATGGTAAAACAGTTTAGAAAACCGTTGGAAAAGGAAATTATCGAAATACCAGCAGGAAAACTTGAAGAAGGTGAGTTACCTGAGGTCACCGCAAGACGGGAGTTAGAAGAAGAAACTGGATATACTACGAATAAATTAGAGTATATTCAATCTTTTTATACGTCTCCAGGGTTTGCAGATGAGATTCTTTATGTATATATGACAAATGAACTTAAAGCTATGACAGAGAAAGCTTCTTTAGATGAAGATGAATTTGTTGAATTAATGGAAGTAAAATTAGAGGAAGCAGAACAACTAATAAAAGAAGAGAAAATTCATGATGCAAAAACGGTATTTGCAGTAATGTATCTTAAGCTAAAAGGTATGTGAGATAAATGGAAAATTTTTATGTAGATTTACATATGCATATAGGGAGAAATAAATACAATAAACCTGTCAAGATTACAGCCTCAAAAAATTTTACGTTAACTAACTTACTAAAAGAGGCTAGTGATAGAAAAGGTATGGATATGGTTGGGGTAATTGACTGTCATGCACCAGCAGTTCTTAGTGAGCTAGAAGAACATATAGAGAAAGGAACTGCAATACCTTTAGAAAAAGGTGGGATACGTTTTCGAAATACTACGTTAATACTCGGTTCTGAAATAGAAATATACGACTCAAATTGCCAAGGGCCGATACATGTGCTAAGTTATTTTGAGAGTTTAGAAAGTATGAAAAAGTTCTCGCAATGGCTACGAGATCGTGTAACAAATATAGAATTGAGTACACAGCGTTTTTATGGAAGTGCTCATGATTTACAAGATAAAGTTAAAGAATTGAACGGGCTTTTTATTCCTGCCCACATTTTCACCCCTTTTAAGAGCTTATACGGTAAAGGTGTAAAATCGACTCTAACTGAAATTCTATTGCCGGATTTAATAGACGCAGTAGAATTAGGGCTTAGTTCGGATACCGTAATGGCGGATCAAATCGGAGAATTACACTCCTACACCTTTGTAACGAATTCAGACGCCCATTCCGCAAGTAAAATTGCAAGAGAATATCAAACGATAGCAATGAAAGAGGCGAACTTTTTAGAACTGAAGCTCGCATTACATGAAAAAGACGGGCGTGGTATTAGAACGAATTATGGTATGAATCCTAAATTAGGAAAATATCATACAACAGTTTGCGAAAAATGTCTCCATCCTATTACAGAATTACCTTGTACACAGTGTGGCAGCATGCGAATGGTTAAGGGTGTGAAACAGAGAATTGAAGAATTAAGAACAAGTGATCAGACAATACGAAAGCGACCACCTTACGTTTATCAAGTCCCATTAGACTTTGTTCCAGGGATTGGACCGAAAACGTTAGATAAACTTCTGAATACGTTTGGGACGGAAATGAGCATTATCCACCAAGCGACAGAAGAAGATTTAAAGAGAGTGGTTGATATAAAAATAACGGATAATATTTTGGCCCTTCGAAATGGAAATCTTGCTATACAGCAAGGAGGCGGGGGGAAATACGGAAAAGTAATAAAAAATGGCTAGTTCTATTTCTACCATTTCTTTCATAGATTTGAACTAACAATCTAAGTGAAGGAAGTGGAAATAGATGCGGATTAGACAAAGCAATTGGATAACTCATATGGAAAAATACCATACAATCTATATATTTACGATTATATTATTTCTTACAGGAATAATATTCGGAGCGATTATTGTGAATAGTATGGCATTTCCTCAAAAACAAGATTTATTCTTTTATCTAGAAAGGTTTTTTCATGGCTATTTACAAGAGGATGCTCTTACCAATAATAATATATTTAAAAATTCTTTTATTTATCATATTCAAACATTAGCAGTTCTCTTTTTCTTAGGGTTTGCGGTAATCGGTATGCCAGTTATCTGGGTACTTTTGTTTTTAAAAGGGGTAGCTATTGGATTTACGGTTGGTTTTTTTGTTAATCAATTAGGAACACAAGGGCTTTTGTTTGCTTTTTCTGCAATAGCACCACAAAACCTAATTTTAATACCGCTCTATATTGGTGCTTGTAGTATTGCAATGATTTTCTCACTTAATCTAATTCAAAGTATTGTTTCTAAACGATATAAACATTCTATCATGCAAACATTTACACGCTATGTAGCAACATTTGTGATTCTAGTTGCCATTGCAGGGGTTGCTGCATTTTTAGAATCGATTGTATCGTTCGAGGCGATGCGATGGGTAGCCAACATAATGTAATGATTATTAAGTTATAATTATTATTATTTAGTATTTTATTTAGTTTATAATAATTTTAATTGACACCCTTACTTTCCCTATTTATAATTAGGAGAGTGAGGGAGGCCATTGTATGGAACATCGACTTGATCGTATAAAAAAAGAATTACACGCCAAAAGCTACAAACTGACGCCTCAGCGAGAAGCTACGGTACGTGTATTATTAGAACGTGAGGAAGATCATCTCAGTGCAGAAGATGTTTATCTACTTGTTAAAGAAAAAGCTCCAGAAATCGGCCTTGCGACTGTGTATCGAACGTTAGAACTTTTAACGGAATTGAATATAGTAGATAAAATTAACTTTGGTGATGGTGTTTCGAGATACGATCTTCGAAAAGAAGGTGCAAAGCATTCTCACCACCACTTGGTCTGTACAGATTGTGGTTCAGTAGAAGAAATTATCGAGGATCTATTAGATGATGTAGAAAAAATTGTTGCAAAAGAATGGGGATTCCTTGTAAAGGATCATCGATTAACTTTCCATGGTATTTGTAAAAATTGCCAAGAGAAAGATAATGAAGAGAGAAGTGAATAAAAAAGGTATATTTTGTATCATTTCTGGTATAAATTCTAATAGAGTATATTTTCTATTAGGAGAAGATGATATGACACATATATTAAAGCTCTGCTATGAAATTGCGAAAATGGCTATTATATTTATATTATGTACTGTTTTATTTTATTATGTGTTAAAAGCATTGGATCATGAGTATCAGAATTTAGACCGATATGATGCACCACAAGGTAAAGCAATGAAGGTATCTAGTTCGCAAGAGAACGATATTATTGATAGAATTGGGATATTTTTTCGGTTAGGAGAGTAAGGATGGAACCGTTACAAGAACCGATGGAAGAATTCTTTCATTATCTTCAAATAGAAAGAGGGCTATCCGAAAATACATTACAAGCGTATAAACGTGATTTAAAACAATACGCTAGTTTTTTAATAGAAAATAGGAACATTCAAAAATGGGAAAATGTAGATCGTAACGATACAACGAGGTTTATTTACTCGTTAAACGACCACGGAAAGTCGTCAACAACCATTGCTAGAGTGTTATCGACATTAAGACATTTTCACCAATTCTTAATTCGGGAATATCAATTAACAACTGATCCCAGTTTACATATAGAAACACCTAAAGCAACTAGAAAACTTCCGAAAGTATTATCGAGTGAAGAAATTGACCGTTTATTAAGTTTTCCAATAACGAATAAATTTGATGTTAGAAATAAAGCAATGTTAGAGACGTTATATGCTACTGGATTGCGTGTAACGGAACTTATTTCGTTGAAAATGGATGATTTACATTTAAATATGGGATTTGTAAGATGTTTTGGTAAGGGCTCAAAGGAAAGAATTGTGCCATTAGGAGACATGGCAAAGGATGCCATTGAGAACTATCTTTCGGATAGTAGGGAAAGCTTGCTTAATAAAAAAGAGAGTGACTACCTTTTTTTAAATCACCATGGGAGACAATTATCTAGGCAAGGTTTTTGGAAAGTGATGAAGCAAATTTCTAAAGAAGTTGGAATACAAAAAGACTTGTCGCCACATATGCTACGCCATTCTTTCGCTACTCATTTACTTGAAAATGGTGCAGATTTACGTGCAGTTCAAGAAATGCTTGGACACGCAGATATTTCAACTACACAGATATATACACATGTCTCAAAGCTTCGACTTAAAGATATTTATCAAAATTTCCACCCACGGGCGAAATAGTTATGAATAATGCTGTCAAATCTCCTTGATTAGGAATGTTTGACAGTTTTTATTTTCTTTAAAGGACAAAATTAGATGGTTTGTTCTTCTCTCTGACTAAAGAGATTTTAAACAATGGTTACACGTCAAAATAATTCAGTGAGGTTTAATAAGGAGATTTGATTCTGCACTCATGTGTATGGAGTAAAAAAAATTACGAATACGAGACAATTAGCCTAAATTAATAAAGATTGGGCATAATACTGATAGTATGAGGGTAATTGAAAGTAGGAGGGTGATAGTAATGAAACAATTTAATCGTATATTTCTTATCGTTCTAGATTCGGTGGGAATTGGAGAAGCGCCAGATGCAGAAAAATTTGGTGATATAGGTGCAGACACACTAGGTCATATTGCAGAGCATCGAGATGGTTTACATATGCCGAACATGGGTGCATTAGGTCTTAGTAATATACGTGAAATAAAAGGTATATCAAAAACTGAGCATCCATTAGCCCATTATACCAAAATGCAAGAAAAATCGAATGGTAAAGATACAATGACTGGGCATTGGGAGTTAATGGGGCTGTATATAGAAAGTCCATTTCAAACTTTCGAAAAATTCCCGGATGAACTCATTCATGCGATTGAAGCAAAAACAGGTAGAAAAATTATTGGAAATAAACCAGCCTCAGGGACTGAAATTATAAAAGAGCTAGGTGAAGAACACATGCGGACAGGCAATTTAATTGTCTATACGTCTGCGGATTCCGTTTTACAAATTGCAGCACATGAGGAGATTGTTCCGATTGAAGAATTATATGAAATTTGTGAAATTTCCAGAGAGTTAACACGAGATGAGAAATATTTAATCGGTCGAGTAATTGCTAGACCATTTATAGGACTACCAGGCGCGTTTGAGCGAACATCTAACCGACATGATTATGCATTAAAACCATTCGGATATACAGTGATGAATGCACTTAAAGATGGTGGCTTAGACTCCATAGCGATTGGGAAAATTTCTGACATCTATGATGGTGAAGGCGTTACGGAGTCTATCCGGACGAAAGATAATGACGATGGAATGGAAAAGTTCATTCAATCTATGGATAATGACTTTAATGGATTGAATTTTATAAACCTCGTTGACTTTGATGCCAAATACGGTCACCGTCGCGATCCTGACGGTTATGCTGCTGCATTAGAAAAATTTGACCAAAGACTTCCGGAAGTGTTAGAACGTTTAAGAGATGATGATTTACTAATCATTACGGCAGACCATGGAAACGATCCAACCTTCCCAGGTACAGATCATACACGTGAATATGTGCCATTGCTCGTTCATCATAAAGGAATTCAACAAGGCAAGGAATTACCAATCCGACAGACATTTGCCGATATTGGTGCTACCATAGCAGACAATTTTAACGTTTCAATGCCTGAGTATGGGGAAAGTTTCCTTCATGAAATTAGTAAAAATGATTAAGTTACACTAAAGGGAGATGTATATGACTAGTATAAAAATCAAAAATGCAGCTGAATTTTTAATGAATGAATGGAATGATACACCTGATATTGCACTTATATTGGGTTCTGGTTTAGGTGTTATTGCAGATGAAATTGAGTCTCCTATTGCAATACGATATGAAGACATTCCTGAATTTCCAGTATCTACTGTAGAAGGACATCAAGGAAAGTTAGTTTTTGGTAAATTAAATAATAAAAAAGTTGTAGCAATGCAAGGCAGATTTCATTTTTATGAAGGATATACGATGCAGGAAGTTACCTTTCCAGTTCGCGTCATGCAATATATCGGAATTAAGAATCTTATTGTTACGAACGCAGCAGGTGGTGTAAACGAGGAATTTTCACCAGGCGATTTGATGATTATTACAGATCATATTAACCAGATGGGAGATAATCCTCTAATTGGTCGCAATGATTCAGCATTAGGTGTACGATTCCCTGATATGTCTAATGCCTATTCTACTAATTTAGTAACCCATGCATTACGTTGTGCTGAACAATTAAATCTAAAGGTTAAGCAAGGTGTCTATGCAGCTAACACAGGACCGGCTTACGAAACGCCTGCAGAAGTCCGAATGTTACGCACGCTAGGAGCGGATGCAGTTGGAATGTCTACTGTACCTGAAGTAATAGTAGCGAACCATGGAGGCATGGATGTGTTAGGTATTTCATGTATTTCTAACATGGCTGCTGGGATATTAGATGAGCCACTATCTCATACAGAAGTCATCGAGACAACTGAGAAAGTGAAGGTAGATTTTATTCAACTAATTAAGAAAATTGTAGAGACCTATCCACTATAAACAGTTTGGAGTGATAACACGATGCGAATGGTAGATATTATCAGTAGAAAACGTAACGGTGAATCCTTATCTATAGATGAAATAGAGTTCTTTATCAATGGTTATATGGAAGATGAAATTCCAGATTACCAAGTTTCAGCATTAATGATGGCTATCTACTATAAAGGGATGTCTGAAGAAGAGACGGCTCACTTAACAAACAGTATGGTTCAATCAGGAGAAATAATTGATTTAAGTTCCATTGAAGGTCATAAGGTTGATAAGCATTCAACCGGAGGAGTTGGTGATAAAACAACATTTATAGTTGGTCCATTAGCTGCGGCGGCAGGTCTTCCGGTAGCTAAAATGTCTGGTAGAGGACTTGGTCATACTGGTGGGACGATTGATAAATTGGAAGCAATTCCTGGCCTTCAAGTGGAAATAAGCAATGAAGACTTTATGAAACAAGTTAACGATATAAAGTTGTCTGTCGTTGGGCAAACTGGTGATTTAGCACCCGCAGATAAAAAATTATACGCATTAAGGGATGTTACAGCTACAGTCGATTCGATTCCACTTATAGCAAGCTCTGTAATGAGTAAAAAAATAGCTTCTGGCGCAGATAGCATCGTATTAGATGTGAAAACGGGTTCGGGTGCTTTTATGAAAACAATTGAAGATGCCAGGGAATTAGCCAAACGTATGGTAGAAATCGGCAATAAGCTAGGTAGAAATACAACAGCTGTTATTAGTAACATGGATCAGCCTTTGGGTTTCGAGATAGGGAACGCAAATGAAATAAAAGAAGCTGTTCAAGTCCTCCAAGGTGAGAAAATAGCAGACTTGCGTGAGCTTTCAATTGAATTGGTTTCACATATGACGATATTGGCAAACGTCTATTCAGATGTAGAGACAGCAAAGAAAGAATTAGCTAAATTATTGGATAATGGCCAGGCTTTCGAGGTGTTTAAGCAGTTTATCAAAGCTCAACATGGGGACACGTCGGTAATCGATGATTTAACGAAGTTGCCATCAGCGGAGTTTCAACTAGAAGTAGAGGCACCAAAAGAAGGTTATGTTTCTGAAATAGAAGCAGAAAAAATTGGTTTAGCGGCTATGCACTTAGGTGCTGGAAGACAAACAAAGGATGACTCCATTGATCATGCAGCAGGGATTACATTGCAAAAGAAGATTGGTGATTATGTGAAGAAAGGAGAAGTTATAGTTGAGCTTCATAGTAATTCCAACAATATGGAATCATCAAAAAAGTTATGTTTAGAAGCGATTACGATTTCTGAGACTAAACCAGAAAAATCACCTATGATCTATGAAATAATTACAGAGTAGTCAACTATAAAAAAATGAACCGGAGCGGCTCTGTGAAGAGTGCTCCGGTTTGAGTCATTTTATGCAGGAAACTATTAAATATAGTATAGTTTAAATTTTATATCTTGATCGTGATTACCAAAACCTTTACCGAACAACGTAAGACCTCCTACATGCTTCGCGTCTTCCTTCACTTCAAAGCGTAACTTCCATACATCCGTGTTTGAATTTAAATCTTGGATTGTGATTGTAGATATTGGATCACCATCGATATATGTACCATGAGAGGTAACTCTAACTGTTTTTAGAAGACCGTATTGATTGACATTATGTGGCCACCAATCGGGTGTATATTTTCCTCTTGTATCCGCAAAGTCACCAGGACTAATCCATGTACCTAATTCGATATCGTTCAAGTAAAAGGTGATATCGGATGGCCAGATTGAATTAGAAAACGGGAATTCTGATGAAATTTCAAAGCTAAAATCTAACTGCTGTAATTTATCTTCTTCTTTTAAGAAATTAGGCGTTTTATACTCTACAAACCCTTGTGTAAACCAAAGTATACCAGCATCCACACGTTTAGGATCCATAAAATACTTTGGATCATCAACCGGCCCAATAAAATCCTTACCTGTAGCGATTCCACATGTTGGAACGACGTGATAATCTATATAATGTCCGACAGGAATATAAGTTTCATATGTAGCAAACGAATGATAAATTTTCTTAGGGAAATTAATTTCAATATGATCTACTTTTAAAATAGATATTCTTTGGATACCAGACTTTCCTGGTATTTTTTCCGTTTTGATAATACCTGCAGTTTCCAATTTTTCTACATGTTTTTTAACGATAGGGCTACTAATCCCTAATTCATTTGCTAATTCTTTAAGATTCATTTTGTTTTTAGAAAGTAACTGAATAATTTCTAGTCTTACTTCACTAGCTAATGCCTCATATACTGGTAAATAAGATTTATCTATCTCTAACTGCATACAACCATCCCATTCCTTAATGTTTTTAAAACTCTCAGAAATTTAAATATATGCATCGATAAGCATTACAAAAATACACTTTGTTTATCGGGTGTATTAATTAATATATCATTATTTCAGCAAGTAGTAAACAAATTAGTTAATCAAATGAACAAAAAATATATCTTAAAATATAAAAATGTTATTGACTATTATTTAACTTGTATGTATATTTAATTTAAGAATAAATTAAAAAAATAAATAACTCTTATGAAAATATATACGTTAACGAGGTGGTATGCATGGGGTTAAAGCCTTTAATTACTAGTGTTACTATTATTGCTTGCGTCACAATCCTACTCAATGTAACTAAATTGAACGTACAAGCTGAAGAACCAACTTCAGAGATTTTAGACACCATACGTAGTGAACAACTAGTAGAAAAGAAGTACAGTAAACTTCAAGAAGAAGGATTGAACTTCTATAAGGGTGATATTATTGCTTCCCAAAATGTAAGCGATTTAATTAAGGACTCTACTAAGTTGAAAAATGTAGATGGTGAAATAGCAGCAAGCATTGAACATGGTGAAACGGTTGACATTTATATCAACGCTCCGCAAGATGGTGCTTATCAAATAGGATTAGAGTATTTCATTGAAGGCAACCAAGTTCTACCTACTCAAACCGAGGTCAAGGTAAACGATGAAATTATGTTTTACGAATTACGAAACATTGTATTCGAAAGCAAATGGAAAAACCCATTAGATTTATCTTTAGATAAATATGGCAATGAAATTATTCCCCAGCCAATCAAAATGGATAGTTGGCAAACAAAATATTTAATCGATACGAGTTATCGTGAATCAGAACCTTTTTTTATTCCATTACAAAAAGGTGAAAATAAACTAACATTAACGTCCACGGAAGGAAATTTAAATATAAAAAGTGTTTACTTAAAAGGTAAAGAAGACCTACCGACCATGCCTGATGAAGAAGTAAGCGGAAGTGCTTATATCGAAATAGAGGCAGAGAACCATACATATAAAAATGATTCATCCATCCGGTCAGCCGGAGTATATAACCCTGAGATTACTCCGTATAGTTCTGAGAATATAAAACTAAACCATATAGATGGTAGTTCATTCAAAAATGCAGGTCATAAAATAACTTTTGAAATAGAGGTAGAGGACAGTGGATATTATTATTTAGCAACACATTACCAACAGAAAGCAAAAGCTGACTTTCCGGTATTTATGGATATATTGATAAACGAAAGCATCCCATACAAAGAACTCCAACACTACACAATTCCCTATCAATCATCTTATGAACTTTTACACTTCCAATCAGACAACCAAAAGATTCCTTTATACCTTGAACAGGGAACGAATACACTAAGCTTTCAACTAACTTTAGGGCCGATAAAAGAAGCAATTGAAGAAATAGAACAAATTAGTTCAGAGGTTCAATCGTTGTCTTTAGAACTTACCAATTTAATTGGTCCTAATCCTGATCGCAATAGAGATTTAGACATTGAAGGATACCTACCTGGAACGGAACAACTATTAAACGATTGGGCGGACAGTCTCGATAACTTGTACGCACGAATAAAAGCGTTTAACAAAGATACAAATGAAATTGGTGCATTTTCATCACTTGTGATTGCTTCGGAACAACTAAGAAGTATATCAGAAGAAGTAGATAAATTAGTTGTAAGGAAATCGGAATTGTCTACGGGTACTAATTCTATAACTGCTCATTTAGGTAATTTACTACAAGATATAAATAATAATGGTGTTTCAATAGATAAAATCTATTTATATCAAAATGAAGATGACATTCAAGTAGGTACAGGCTTCTTTGAGAAACAGTGGGGGAATGTGAAACGACTTGTAAACTCATTTGGTAGTCAAGATTATGCAGTTAACAATGTGAATCCAAATAATTTACAAGTTTGGGTTAATCGACCAAGACAATATATCGAAATAATGCAGCAGCTGATAGATGAACAGTTTACACCTGAAACAGGTATGAAGGTCGATTTATCGCTAATGCCGGATCAAAATAAATTAATATTAGCGAACGCTGCAGGTGAAGCACCTGATGTCGCTTTAGGAGTTAACTATGCTCTTCCTTTTGAGATGGCGATACGTGGAGCGTTAGTAGATTTAAGTCAATTAGATGAATTTGATGATACAATATCCAACTTCCCTGAAGGTATGTTAGTACCAGCTACCGTACAGGAGGGTGTTTATGCATTACCGGACACGATGAATTTTTGGGTGCTTTTCTATAGAAGAGATATTTTAGAAAGATTAGAATTACCTGTCCCTAATACTATTGAGGAAGTAAGAAGTTACTTACCAGAATTACAAAGAAAGGGTATGAATTTCTTTTATCCTACTGCCGGAATGGAAGGATTGAAAATATTTGCCGGGACAATGCCAATTATTTATCAGAATGATGGTCGGTTTTATGGTGACACCATTGACCGTACATTGCTTAACGACAATACAGCTATTCACGGAATGAGAGAATTAACCGAGCTATTTACTATTTATAATGCGCCGTATGATGTACCAAGTTTTTATCAGCAATTCCGTGATGGGTCCATTCCGATTGGGATATCTGATTACTATATGTACAACTTAATCTTAAACGCAGCTCCTGAAATTCAGAATCAATGGGAAATCGCACTCATTCCGGGTGTCCAAAATGAATCAGGTGAAATTGAACGTTGGTCAGCAGGAGGAGCAGAAAGTAATATTATGTTCCGTGATTCCGATAAGAAAGATGCAGCGTGGGAGTTTTTAAAATGGTGGTCTAGTACGGAGGTACAGTCAGCCTTTGGAAATGCGCTACAAATCACTTATGGAAAAGAATATATGTGGAATACAGCAAACATAGAAGCATATAACGGATTACCTTGGTCTCAAGACCATAAGGATGTAATTTTCGCACAGGCCGATTGGATAACAGAGGTTCCAAGAGTTCCAGGAAGCTATATGCTTGAGCGTGAGTTATCAAATGCTTATAACTCGATCGTTTTAGATGGCGAAAATTTACGAACAGCGATAGATCTTTCGAGTAAGCGAATTAACCGGGAAACGGAAAGAAAACTTGAAGAATTCGGATTCTGGAAAAATGGCGAGTTAATAAAACCTTATTTTAATCCGGAGCTTTATTATGAATAAACGGAGGGCAAAACATGAAAAAAGATAATAGAACTTCCTATTTATTCTTGCTCCCATATTTATCAATGTTTATGTTGTTTATTATTGTACCAGTGGTAATGGCTATTGTATTATCATTCACCAATTTTAATACGATTGAAATGCCTGATTTTGTTGGTTTTCTCAATTATATAAATTTACTAACACAAGACGAGATTTTTATGCAGTATGTATTACCTAACACTGTACTATTTGCCTTGATAGTTGGACCAGGCGGTTATGTATTGTCTTTTGTTTTGGCTTGGTCATTAGCGCAATTAACCGCAATACCTAGAACTATCTTGGCGTTAATATTTTATTCACCTTCAATGACCCAAGGTGTCGCAATGGCAGTAGTATGGAAAGTTATATTTAGTGGTAATCAATCAGGTTATGTAAATAGCTTACTGATGCAAATAGGTTTCATAAACGAACCTTTGATTTGGCTTCAAGACACACGCTTTATCCTTTTAATAATGATTGTAGTAGCATTATGGAGCAGTATGGGAGTAGGGTTTTTAGCAATGCTAGCAGGTGTTCTCAATGTAGATGAAACGTTGTATGAGGCAGCAGCAATAGATGGGATAAAAAACCGTTTTCAAGAATTAATTTATATCACTATTCCGTCAATGAAACCACAGATGTTGTTTGGAGCAGTTATGGCGATAGTTGGTACATTTTCTACTGGTGCAATTGGAGTGGAGTTGACAGGATCTAATCCAACTCCATCCTATGCTGGTCAATTAATGGTGAACCATATAGAAGACTACGGATTTATCCGCTTTGAAATGGGCTATGCCGCAGCATTATCCGTCGTTCTGTTATTAATCATTTACTTATTTTCCTATGTATCAAAGAAACTGTTTAGTGAGTCTTAGAAAGGAAGGTTGATATGGCTTTTAAAAGCAGTGGAGTTAATCCAAAAAGGTTTCATCGAAGCCAATTAAAATTCTATGTCTTCCTGATACCATTTGCTATTTTTATGTTACTACCTATTGTTTTCATATTTAATCATGCATTTAAACCTTTAGATGAGTTATACGCTTTTCCACCTAGATTTTTTGTTATTAAGCCAACCGTAGAGAATTTTGAAAACCTCTTTGATTTAGCAAATACATCTGGTATTCCACTAAGTAGATATATATTTAATAGTTTATTAGTGACAGGAGCTGTTGTTTTCTTATCCGTATTTATTTCTACTTTAGCGGGCTATGTTTTATCGAAGAAACAATTTCGTGGTAAAAATGCTATTTTCGAGATTAATAATGCAGCATTAATGTTTGTACCGATTGCTGTAATGATTCCAAGATATTTGACTGTTTCTATTCTAGGGATTGAGGACACGTATTTTGCTCATATTTTCCCGCTAATTGCCATGCCAGTTGGGTTATTTCTAATCAAACAGTTTATTGATCAAATACCAGATACTCTAATAGAAGCAGCAGTTATAGATGGCGCAAGTAATTTTAAGATTTACTGGAAGATCATCTTGCCATTAATTAGACCCGCTGTGGCAACAGCTGCAATACTCGCTTTTCAACTCGTTTGGAATGACTTAGAAACATCCACATTATTTACAACGAGCGAGAATATGAGAACGCTAGCATTTTATATGAGTACCTTGGCTATAGAGACAAATGTAGTAGTTGGACAAGGGATGGCTGCTGTAGCAGCATTGATAATGTTTGTTCCGAACTTATTACTATTCATTATTTTACAAAGTAAAGTAATGAATACGATGTCACATTCGGGATTAAAGTAGGTGTAATGATGAAGAAGATGAATAGAATACTGGTCATTCTGCTTGTAATGTCTGCAATGTGGCTTATCAACACCATCCCGGTACAGGCAGAAACGGCATATAAAACATTTACAGAGGATGGGTATGGGCAATACGTAGAAACGCAAACTGCTTACACAGTGAATGAGACTATCATTCAATTTGATGATGAAGTATTTTTACAAGCACAGGATATGAAGGTTGATGAAAGTGGTCTCATCTACGTAGCGGATACTGGAAATAAAAGAATCTTGGTAGGAAATAAAAACGGATCCTTAGAACGAATCATTGGAGACGGGATTCTTCAAAAGCCAACAGGTATTTTTATATCACATGATGAAAAGTTATATGTTGCAGATGAAGTTGCTGCAAAGATATTTATATTTAGCAAAAATGGTGAATTACTTCAAGAATTTGAACGTCCAGAAAGTATACTTTTTGGAGAGAAAGCCACGTTTGTTCCTGAAAAAGTTGCAGTAGATAAAAGAGATAATATTTACATTATCTCTCGTGGAAATTCGAATGGTATTATCCAAATCAATGCAAATAGTGGAGAGTTTATCGGTTATTTTGCTCCTAATCAAACCGTTGTTAGTCCGCTTACTGCATTTAGAAGAGCAATTTTTACAGAAGAACAGTTAAGTCGAATGATTGATATGGTACCAGCTACAGCGAAAAACATTAATATTGACGAGAAAGGTCTTGTTTACGCAGTCTCACAAGGAGAGAACGCGGAGGGGATACGTAAACTGAATGTAGCAGGAAGAAATATATTGGATACGAAGGTGTTTGATGAATTTCCCATATCCGTAGAGATAGGTTCTCTAGAAAATATATTTGTAGCAAGCGAAAATGGTTTTATCTATGAATATACAAGTGAAGGTAATCTATTATTTGTGTTTGGTGGTCGGGATGATGGCCGACAGCGTGTGGGCTTGTTTAGTAAGATATCTGCTATTTCGGTAGATGAGAGCGGCAATATTTATGCGCTTGATCCGGAAAAAAACCAAATACAAATTTTCGAGCCAACAGAGTTTGCATCCCTAGTTCATGAGAGTCTGAATCTTTATCAAAATGGAGACTATGAGGCAAGTAAAGAACCATGGAAAGAGGTTATTCGTTTAAATGGATTATTCGATTTTGCTCAGCTAGGATTGGGTGAAGCATATTTCAAGGAAGAAAATTACCAAGAAGCAATGGATGCATTCCGGCAAGCGAAGTATAAAGATGGTTATTCAGATGCATTTTGGGAAGTTCGGAACGTTTGGATGAGAGAAAATGTTATTTATCTATTCTATATCGTGATTATTTGGCTCATAGCTGCTCAAGTATGGAAGCGGTTAAATAAAAAGTTCCAATGGAAGGAACGTTTCCGACAGCGATTCAATGAAAGCGAAAGATGGAATTGGTTACGAAAAATAGTTTTTATAAAAAATTTAATTCGTCACCCAATCGATAGTTATTACAGTATACAGCATGAAAAGAAAGCTTCCGTTCCAGCCGCACTATTTTGGCTCATTATCATTTTCGCTATTTACGTAGCAGATAAATATTATTCTGGATTTATTTTTCGAATTGTCCAAGATGGAGAATATAATTTTGCGAATGATGTAATTAGTTTTTTTGCTATATTTCTATTAGTTATAACGTGTCACTATTTAATTTGTACGATTAATGATGGGGAAGGTAAATTCAAGCATGTACTAACTGGATTTATCTATGCCTTTGCACCTTATGTTTTCTTTAAACCACTTTTAATTATTTTGAGTAATTTTTTAACGTATAATGAGGCCTATTTATTAAGTTTAGCAAATTTTATTATATATTGCTGGGTAGGGATATTACTCTTTCTAATGATTAAAGAAATAAACGGCTACAGCATACGGGGGACATTTAAAATAATCTTTTTAACTCTATTTATGATACTGATTACGGTTTTACTTCTATTTATCGTCTATGTGCTAATCGTCCAAATGATTCAGTTTGTTGTTTCTGTCTTCAATGAGGGGGTGTATCGAATTGAAAATCGGTAAATGGAGAATTTCAACCATTTTTAAACTACTCTTATTCTTACTAGTAGTAGGAAGTTTTATCTATGTTGTCTCTCAGACGGAAGAATCCGATCAGGTATTAGATATTCCTGCAGCTCCAGAAGTGCCGGCAGAGGAAGAAGAACCTGTAGAAGAAGAAGGCGAAGGAGATACAATCCCTGAAGAAGTAATCCCTGAACAGGTGGTAGAAGATGCACCCTTAGAGGAGACACGTCCGCTGTTTCTCCATTCAAAACAGGAGAAAATTGATAATCATCCATTTTTAATAGAAAACGACCACTATGAACTTTATTTAAATGAAGAGAATTTGTCTATTATTTTAAGAAATAAACATTCAGGTGCATTGATGTATTCTACTGTTCAAGATCCAATCGATAGCAATGAATCCTGGAAGAATTTTACTCAATCCGGAATCGTTATGGAGTACTTGGTGGACACAAATATCGTAGTGTATCAAGCAGATATGTATTCTGAAAATCCAGAAAAGAAAATTACGAATACCGAATCTGGTTTTATTGCTTCGATTCATTATCCAGAGCTACAAATATCTTTTGATGTGCATGTGCAGTTAACGGATAAAGGCATCACGGTAGAGATACCACAAGAAACCATTATAGAAGAATCCGATAAATATAAAATGGCATCACTGTACATTTATCCTTTTCTAGGTTACTCCATATTAGGTGAGCGTAACGGCTACATGTTCATTCCGGACGGGTCGGGTGCATTGATTCATCTAAAGGATAATAACGGAAAATTTAAGCAACCATACTCTAATATGGTTTATGGAGAAAATGTAGGAATTGATGAATCGTATGTACTTTCCTTATTTAATCGAATGAATCCTTTCAATGATCCAGAGAATATATTAATGCCAGTATTTGGAATGATACATACGGATTCAGAATTTGGTTACTTAGGAATTATCGAAGAAGGACAATTTAGTGCAAAAATAGAAGCCTATCCAAGCGGTGCTATCCTTCCATACAATTGGATCACATCCAAATTTATCTACCGACAAGTATATAATCAACCAACGAGTCAAGATACAGGAACAATGGTCGTTCGTCAAAAAAATAGAAACAATTTTGATATAAAAGTACATTACCAATTTGTACAGGAAGAGTATGCGAATTATATGGGATTAGCCTCGTTATATCGTGAATATTTGGTTGACAATAACTTAGTCGAAAAGAAGGACATACGATTTCAATCAAGGATTGATTTTCTTGGAGCAGAAGTAGAACAAGGATTAATAAGGAAGAAAGAGGTCCCAATGACAACTTTTGATTCGGGGAAAAGGATATTGGAAGACTTACAGGACCGTGGAGTAAACGATATTTTATCCATATACAAAGGTTGGCAGAATAAAGGTATACATGGTGGATTACCAATTCTCTCTAGTTCTGCAGATAAATCTCTTGAAAATGAAGTTACATTAGAAGACTTCATCCAATTTAGCCAAGAGAACAACATAGACATGTATCTCTATCATAATGCCCTAAGATTTAATTCAGATGAGTTTTCAAGTAACCGTCATAAACTGATGAAAAAATTTAACAAAAGAACACATGAAGAGAAAGTGTATGGGAACGTTTATGAAGGCTTTCAGTTTCTACATCCCGAGTCTACTATGAAAATATTAGAGAGAATGAACAAGGAATATGAGAAAGCTAACATTGATAACGTGATGCTCGGTGGAATTACGAATCACTTGTTCTCTTATAGTGATGGAAACAAGGAGCAGGATAGGATAAAAACAAAGAGTATTTATGAAGAAGTGATCACGGATTACGATGAGAGCTTCAATCTATTATTAGAACAACCATTCTCCTACTTATGGGATAAAACAGAAGCACTAATAGATGTACCAATAAGCTCGTCGAATTATGTTTTCACAGATGAAGATATACCATTTATCTCGCTTACTCTAAGAGGCTTAGTACCAATGTATGCAGAATACACGAATTTTCAAGCAAATCAAGAAGAGTTTTTTCTACAACTTGTAGAGCAAGGGTTATACCCGTCATTCTATATAACAGATGAGAATCCTTCCGCTTTAAAAAATACAAATTCCTCTGACATTTATAGCTCAGAATATGAGCGTTACGAGGAAATGATTCCGAGTTATCACGAAGAATTACAAGCAATACATGAAACTGTAGGGGACGCTGTTATAATAAATCATGAAAAGAAGGAAACAATCACAAAAGTTACTTTTAGTAATGACACTATTATTTATGTGAATTATGCTGACGAAGTACAAGAAATAGATGGCTATACATTAGACGGTTTAAGTTATAAGGTGGTGACCAACTAATGAAAATAAAAAGAAAAACTGTATATGGATACCTCTTTATAATGCCGTGGTTAATTGGATTTTTATTGTTTGTACTATGGCCAATGGGACAATCTTTTTATTATAGCTTGAATAGTATGCGAATAACGCCAGTGGGCTTACAGTTTAGATACGTAGGATTCAATAATTACTTAGACGTTTGGCTGAAAGATATGT
Organism: Gracilibacillus halotolerans; assembly: GCF_014206945.1. GTDB lineage: Bacteria > Bacillota > Bacilli > Bacillales > Amphibacillaceae > Gracilibacillus > Gracilibacillus halotolerans. The sequence continues at coordinate 478,369 of NZ_JACHON010000001.1, read as the reverse complement.
TCTTTTTACAGGAGCTTTTAAACTTCTCAGTAAGCGCTTTATTAAGAGTGCCGGTAATAGTTGTCTTTGCTTTAATTATCGCAATGCTATTAAATCAAAATGTTAAATTTAAGGGAACCTTTCGTACGATTTTCTTTTTACCAGTAATAGTGGCAAGTGGTCCTGTAATTAACCAATTGGTTGATCAGGGAGCCACTTCCATTCCTATGGTGAATCAGGACATTATAGTAGGTTTACTGAGTCAAATTTTCCCGATGTTTTTGACAAGCGCAATTGCAGATTTATTTGGGCAGATTATTGTTATCCTATGGTTCTCAGGCGTTCAAATATTAATATTCTTAGCAGTACTACAAAAAATAGACCCGACCTTATATGAAGCAGCAAAAATTGACGGTGGTTCGAGCTGGGAATGTTTTTGGAAGATAACGTTACCTACTATCAAACCTATTATTTTAATTAATACAGTCTATACATTAGTGGCTCTTGCAAATAGTGGTCAAAATCCAATTATTGACCTAATTTATGCAAATATGTTTAATGCTACGAGAGGGTATGGGTTTGCTTCAGCCATGGCATGGATGTATTCCGTCATCATAGGAATATTACTTCTTCTAATTTTCTTAGCTTTTCGAGAAAGAAAAACCAAGCACACTATTTAATGAAAGGAGAGAGGTTAATGGCGAAAAGTCCAAGTGGATTTATACAAGTTTTTAAAGATCCGACGCTCTCCTTCAAGGAAAAAGGGCGATTATTCAGTGTAAAAGTCAATCGTTTTTTATTTGGTATGAATGATAAGAAAGGTTTTTTAATGAAGCTTGTTATTTATACGCTCTTACTTTGTATTGGCTTTGTGTATCTATATCCTATGATGCATATGTTTGTAACGAGTATGATGTCATTAGCGGATTTACTAGATTCATCGGTGAGATGGATACCTTCTGTATTTTATACAGATAACTATCAACAAGCATTTTCAGTAATGAATATTAGAAAGTCATTACTAGGCAGTTTTATTATTGCTTTCATACCTACTATTTTTCAAGTAATCGTCGCTTCATTAGTAGGTTATGGATTTGCTAGATTTGATTTCCCATTTAAAAAGATATTGTTTGGTTTGATGATTTTCAGTTTCATCATACCTCCACAAATTTTAATGATGCCTACGTACCGCTTGTTTAGTGAGATAGGATTGACAGGTTCTATCAATGCCTTCTGGATTCCAGCGGCATTAGGACAGGGGATTAACAGTACCATTTTCATCTTAATTTTTTATCAATTTTTCAAACAGACACCGACATCCTTATATGAAGCGGCAGAAGTAGATGGTGCTGGTCAGTTAACAGCATTTTTTAGAATAGCAATTCCAATGGCTGTCCCTGCTTTTATTGTGTCCTTTCTATTCTCCTTTGTTTGGTATTGGAATGAAACGTATTTAACAACGCTGTATCTGACAAGCAAATCAACAGATATTACAACCATATTGCTTCAACTCCAACAATTTGAACAAAATTATGAAGCAATGTACCCAGTAACCGAAAACAGCCCTAATAAGATTAATGAAGGAATTAAAATGGCTGGAACATTTATTAGTATTCTACCACTTTTAATCGTATACTTTTTTCTACAACGGTATTTCGTAGAGAGTGTAGATCGTACTGGTATTACCGGTGAATAGTTCACCGTAATATAAATTAATTAGTGAAAATAGGAATGGGGGAGAAATATGTTACGTAAGAAATGGTGGTTATTGTTGTTAGCAAGTGTCTTCATTTTTGTCATAGCTGGTTGTTCTTCTGATAGTGCTTCTGAAGATGATCAAGTAAATGAGGGAGGGGAAAGCAACACTGAAGAAGGAGCAGATGAAACGAATGAATTAGTAGACATTACAGATGAGGAAATTACATTAAGTTATGCGTCCTGGGCAAACCATGAGCTAAACCAATATTTAGCAGATAAGTTCATGGAAAAATATCCGAATATTACTGTAGAACTGGTTCAGTTAGAGCAAGAAGGATGGAACGATCATTTAACTAACTTAGCAAGTACTGGAGAGCTACCGGATGTCTTCTGGTATTTAGGAAATGTAGATATTGCAATTCGGAATGCTTGGCTAGGAGATATGACAGAATATTTTGAAGCAGATCCAGAGAATGAAAATCTTTTAGACACAATCAAAGATGCAGGATATTTTGATGGGGAAAGAAAGCTTGCAGCTCCAGCTAATTATTACCCTTATACTGTCTTTCTTGATGAAAATGTATTTGAACAGCTAAATGTTGAAATGCCATCTCCCGATTGGACATATAGTGAGATGATTGATTTAATGCAACAGATGACGGTACCAGAACAAGGTATATTTGGTTATAATACATTTACAAAACTAGTAACAATTGCTCCTATCGTAAATCCAGATGGCTATGGCGAGTTCGGATGGGATGGGGAATCCTATGATTTAACAGCTGATTGGGCAGATGCCGCAATGCAACATGCAGAGTTTGTTCGAAGTGGAGTTCACGCTCCATTCTTTGATACCGATGAGGCAGAAGCTGCATTTGGTGATCGTGAATTGTGGGTTGCGAATACAGGCCGATTAGCGATGCAACTTGATGCTTGGTGGACAGTAGGTTTATTTGCAGAACCGGAATTTGTAGATAAGGGTATTAAATGGGTGCCATACGTAGTTCCAAAAGGAGACAACGCCTCAACAGAAAATAAGCCTGCATTTATAGATTTTGGTGCAATTTCTTCAGCGACAGAGCATCCTAGGGAAGCATATGAATTGTTAAAGTTCTTTGGTTGGGGTTCAGAAGGCTGGGAACACAAGTTAACAGCATTTGAAACATTACAGGATGAAAACGGTCAACTGATATTCCAACACCCAGATGGTCTACCATTAGTAAAAGATCAAGAAATTTGGGATGGTTTACGAGCATTACTACCGGAAAGTCATTATTATGATGACTTCTTAGCAAGAGCAAAGCATCCGATTCCACTTGGCGGAGCAGCTCAGCCAGGCTTCCAAACATTCTTGGATGAAGTCTACTTTGGTGGAGAATATGGTGATGTTGAATCAGCAACTGCGAATGGCGAAGTAAATGCTCACGATATTGCGCAAGATTTAACAGAGAAAGCAAATCAATATCGAGAGGAAGCAATACAGGAATTATTCTATTAAGATAAAAATTTAGTTTTTCAAGCTGTTGGTCTCCTAATTGTTGGAGATCAACAGCTTTTTTAATTTAGCTAGAAATGTAAGTTATAAAAATAAACAGTTCGGGGAATACTAGAGCTGTTATTATGTGGAGGTGATCGTATTGGTACAAAAAATCTTCAAACTCTTTATCTTGATATTTCTATTCGTGTCTATTGTTGCATCCCCAGTAATGGCTCACCATCATGAAGAATCGATAGGTACTGAAGAAACAGCTATTGAGACAGCAAGCCCGCAGTTAGCTAGTAATTCAAAATCAGCTATTTTAATTGAAAGGGATACAGGTCAGATTCTATTTGACAAAAATCCTCATGAAAAACTTTCTCCAGCAAGTATGACGAAAATAATGACATTATTGTTAATTATGGAGGCCATTGAAAATGGTAAAATTACGATGGATGAGAAGGTTAGGACTAGTGAATATGCTGCATCCATGGGAGGATCTCAAATATTCCTTGAAGAAGGGGAAGAAATGTCTGTCGATGAATTACTCAAAGGAATAGCAATTGCTTCCGCGAATGATGCAAGTGTAGCTATGGCTGAAAGAATTGCTGGGAGTGAAGAAGCCTTTGTGCAATTAATGAATGATAGGGTGAAGGAATTAGGTTTAAAGAATACGTTATTTCAAAATACAACAGGACTACCAGCTAAAGAGCACTATAGTACAGCATATGACATGGCTATGATTTCGAAAGAATTACTTAAATATGAAATGGTTACAGAATACACAAGTATTTATGAAGATTACTTAAGGAAAGGCGAAGAAAATGAATTTTGGCTAGTTAATACAAATAAGTTAGTGCGATTCTATGATGGAGTCGATGGTCTAAAAACTGGTTTTACAAATGAAGCTAAATATTGCTTAACTGCTACAGCTGAAAAGAATGGAATGCGTGCAATAGCTGTTGTATTTGGGGCAGAAACTTCCAAGGATAGAAATAGCGATGTTAGTCAATTACTTGATTATGCATATAGCAAGTTTGAGACAAAGCCAATATTTCAAAAAAATGAAAAGGTAACAGAATTCAAATGGATGAAAGCAAATCGTGAGAAAGTTAATGTCGTAACGGATGATTCCGTATCCTTACTTTATGAAAAGGGATCAGATTTAAACAATTTAGAAACTAGAATAAAAATTAATCAAGATATACAGTTGCCACTTAAAAAAAATCAAGCAGTCGGTGAGCTTGAAGTACTTCTTGATGATGAAGTAGTGCAAAAAACCGACTTAATTATTCAGGATGATGTAAAGAATGCAAGTATATGGCAATTGTTTCAACGAACGGCTAGTAAGTTTCTATCCAGATAGTATGTAATGAAAAGGCTCATAGGAGTTAAAGATTCCTATGAGCCGTTAACCGCTTTTTTTGCATTTCTAGTGAATCTCTACTTACGGAAGATTAGCAATTTATGAGTATTGAAGGCGAATCTCTTCTAGTTTTGTCGTTAAAAAGGAATCATTAACAGAAATATAGAAGTTTAACTATGTGAAAAAAATTGGGAGGGAAAGGCATGCAGCTTCTATCAGATTTTTCTATTGTTGAAAATGTATTGATTGTGCGTTTGGAAGGTGAATTAGATCATCACTCAGCAACTAAACTTAAAACAGATTGGCAAGAACATTTGAGAAAGCATTCTGTTCAACATGTAATATTAAATTTAGACAAATTATCGTTTATGGATAGCTCTGGGTTAGGTGTAGTACTGGGGCGATATAAAGAAATCACAGAGCAAGGTGGAGAAATGGTAGTGTGCTCGGTCAATAATGCAGTAAAGCGTTTGTTTGATATGTCCGGGTTATTCAAAATTATTCGTTTAGCGGAGGATGAGAAATTTGCATTAAACAAGCTGGGGGTGGCTTCATGAATAATAGTATGAAACTGCAATTTAAGAGTCTGAGTCAGAATGAAGCTTTTGCTAGAGTAACTGTAGCATCCTTTGTTTCTCAATTAGACCCTACTATGGATGAATTAACAGAAATAAAAACAGTAGTGAGTGAAGCAGTTACGAATGCGATTATACACGGCTATGAAGAGGACCCGAATCAAGAAGTGTATATTACATGTGAAATAAATGAACACGTTCTGCATTTAGAAATCCGCGACCATGGGGTAGGCATAAATAATATTGATTTAGCAAAAGAGCCGCTTTATACCTCAAAACCAGAATTAGAACGTTCAGGTATGGGCTTTACAATTATGGAGAATTTTATGGATAAAATAGAAATAGAATCTGAGATAGGTAAAGGTACAACAATTAAACTAATCAAAGAGTTTCAAACTACGAAGACGTTGAGTAATTAAGGGTGATGCAGATGAAGACAAATACTAGTTCATCACCATTAACTGATCAGGAAGTAAAAAAGCTAATTCGAAATAGTCAGGCCGGAGATAATTCGGCTAGAAGTCTATTAGTAGAGAAGAATACACGATTAGTATGGTCTGTCGTACAAAGATTCTTAAATCGAGGGTATGATCAGGATGACTTATTTCAAATAGGGTGTATCGGATTATTAAAATCTATTGATAAATTTGATTTAAATTATGATGTGAAGTTTTCTACCTATGCCGTTCCAATGATTATTGGAGAGATTCAAAGATTTATCCGAGATGATGGCACAGTAAAAGTTAGTCGTACATTAAAGGAAATTAACAATAAAATTAGACGGGCATCTGATGAGCTAACAAAACGTTACGGACGTTCGCCAACAATCAATGAACTTGCAGAATATTTGCACTTAGACCCTGAAGAAATCATTCATGCTCAAGAGGCAACGAAAAAGCCCCAGTCTATCCATGAAACAGTCTATGAAAATGATGGTGATCCTATTACGTTATTAGACCAAATTGCAGACGAAGGCGATAATTGGTTTGATAAACTGACAATTGAACAAATAATTAACGAATTAGACCATCGAGAAAGATTAATCGTTTATTTACGTTATTATAAAGATTTCACGCAAACAGAAGTTGCAGTAAGATTGGGTATATCTCAAGTACAAGTGTCTAGAATTGAGAAAAAAATACTCGAAAAAATAAAAATTGAAATGCTTAATTAATAGGATGAAATACAATAAATAATCTTAATCGATATTAAATAAAAGGATAGGTACTAATCAGGTTATAAAAACTGATTGTATCTATTCTTTTTTTGTGTAGATTCACACTATTACTAATATGCCTTTTGGTACATTTCACGTATAAGCCATTTCTTTTCATCCATACTAATACAACAGCCGCAACTGAAGAGGTGAAATTATGTCGGAGGAAAAAATCTACATACGTTTAAAGAAAAAAGTTTCGCTTCACCCATACCAGTTGATACGAATGGAGGATCTGGCGTATTTAACTGGAAACAAATCCATTATTAAGCGAATAAAAAATTTCCCTATTTACCAGATTACAAAAAGCGATAAAAATTACGTAGTGATAGATGGTTTCTACTTATTAGAGAAATTAACAGATGAATTTCCTCACATTACTTTTGACGTACTGGGTACAACACAAGTAATCGTTGAAATTAAAATTAAAAAGAAACAACCAAAACTTTTTGTTGTTTTGCCAATTTGGATTCTTTTATGCATAGGGTCTGCAATGGCCATTATGAACTTTCATTATGATGTAAATATGCCCCAGGTTCATCAAGGATTATACCGTTTTTTAACCGGTGAGGAGGTAGACAAACCACTTTGGATCCAAATACCTTATTCTATCGGTTTAGGGGCAGGGATGATTTTATTTTTTAATCACGTTTTCAAGAAAAAATTTAATGAAGAACCAAGTCCGATGGAAATAGAGATGTTTAACTATCAACAAGATTTAGATAATTATGTCATTCACCATGAAAATGAATTAATGAAGAAGGATAATGACCCTAAGTCTTAACTACTTGTATCAAATCGTTATCGGTCTTGGTTCAGGTTTAATTGTTGGTGCAGGTTTTGTGGCGTTTTTGGCTGTTCTTGGTATTATCCCTAGATTAGTACAAATAAGTAAGTTTCGAGCCTCGTTAACAGGATGTCAAAATGTAGTGGTAATCGGTTCGTTGCTTGGTCTATTTATTACCTTTACTGACTACACACTTACGCTTCCGTATGTTTTGGTTCTTATATGGGGATTAATACAAGGTATGTTTGTCGGTATGCTCGCTGCAGCACTAACTGAAATATTGAATGTCTTCCCTATCCTAATGAAAAGAATTAGATTAGATAATTTTATACAGTGGTTAATTATGTCTCTTGTTATTGGGAAAATAATCGGTTCATTATTCCACTGGATAGTGTTTGTTGATTGGATGCCGTAAAAAGATAAAGAAGCTTATAAAGGATGTCGTGAATGTCTAAATTAAAAAACGCTAAAAAAGTTGATTCTGTCTTAGAAAAGAATGAAAAGTTTCTTAAAGAAAAAGTAGGAGTAGATGTTTCCTTTGATGTAGGTTTTCGCGCCGTTAAAATACTGAAAAAAGATGTTCAACTATATTATGTTAACGGCTTAGTAGATAGTGTTCTTATCGTTGAAATCATGAAAAAGCTTATCACCATTAATGATGACGAAAACACAGATACAGATATTTTGTCCGTAGTTAAAAATAGAGTTGTTCATCAGCAAGTAGAAACGGTGCCAACTTTAGATGAGGCAATTGACCAATTGTTATCTGGATTACTTGTAATCTTTATGGATGGTATTACGGAAGCTATCGTGGTAGATGTTAGAAGCTATCCGGGTAGAGCCCCAGAAGAACCTGATACTGAAAAGGTCATTCGTGGTTCAAGAGATGGGTATACAGAAAATATTATTGAGAATACTGGTTTAACGAGACGACGAATTCGTGATGAGCGTTTAAGAAACGAAATCATTCAAGTTGGTGAAAGATCTAAAACGGATATATGTATTTCTTATTTAGAAGACGTAGCTGATAAACAGTTAGTAACGTATATTAAAGATGAACTTAATAAAATTGATGTAGATGGTTTATCTATGGCGGATAAAACAATAGAAGAATATCTAGTCCATCAAGGGTTTAATCCGTACCCACTTGTGCGGTATACAGAGAGACCGGATGTTACGGCAACCCATCTGTTTGAAGGTCATGTCGTTATTATGGTTGATACTTCGCCTAGTATGATTATTACACCTACTACATTCTTCCATCATGTGCAACACGCAGAAGAGTTCAGAGAAGCACCAGCTGTAGGAACTTTCGTTCGTTGGGTTCGGTTTATAGGGATTTTTGCTTCCTTATTTTTACTACCTTTATGGCTACTATTAGTTTTGAATCCTGAGTTATTACCAGAAGAGCTTCAATTTATAGGACCAAATGAAACAGGTAATGTACCTATTTTTATCCAGATGATTATTGCAGATATAGGTATTGAATTTTTGAGAATGGCAGCAATTCATACCCCGACGCCACTATCTACAGCAATGGGTCTAATTGCAGCTGTCTTAATAGGACAAATTGCCATCGATGTTGGTCTATTTAGTGCAGAGGTCATTCTTTATGTTGCAATAAGCGCGGTTGGCTCATTTGCTACTCCAAGTTATGAGTTGAGTGTAGCCAATAAAATAGTACGTATCGCTCTTGTTATTGTTACAGCGATATTTTCTGTGAAGGGGTTTATGATAGGAATTACGATATATATTCTTTGGTTAATCAGTATACGTTCTTTAAGAACTCCTTATCTGTGGCCCCTTATACCTTTTAATGGCAAAGCTCTAGGAAGAATCATATTCCGAGTTTCCATGCCATTAGCAAAAACAAGACCGAGCATTGTACGTCCTAAAAATCAACAAAGTCAATCATAATGTAAGTATAAAGTCTTGAATTGACGCGGTTCATATGGTACATTATTTTTAGACTTTTTTATCGGGAAAGCTCGCTGATCCCTTGTCTGCCAATTTAAAAGCGGATAAGGGGTCTTTCTTTGCTCAAAACTCGATTTTTGTCAAAATAATCTCTTGAAATAGTGATTAAATAGTTACGGCAGTCCTTGGAGGTATTAAATATGAAGCATCCATTTAAAGTAAATGATGAAGGACATTTGATGGTTGGGGGCATTGATACATTAGAACTTGCAGAAAAATATGGGACCCCATTGTTTGTATATGATGTCGAACGAATTCGAAAAAATGCAAGAGCTTTTGTTGATACATTTAAAAAACGAAATATACGTGCTCAGGTTGCTTATGCTAGTAAAGCATTTTCTTCTATTGCAATGGCACAAGTTGCTAAGCAAGAGAACCTTAGTCTGGATGTCGTTTCACAAGGGGAACTATACACAGCGATTAAAGCCGGTTTTCCGGTTGAACGAATCCATATGCATGGTAACAATAAGAGTAGAGAAGAACTGAAGATGGCAGTAAAATATCAAATTGGCTGTATTGTTATTGATAATTTCTATGAAATAGAGTTATTAAATGAAATTGTTAACGAAATGAATACTACAATGAATGTATTGATTCGAGTTACACCGGGAATTGAGGCACATACCCATGATTATATTTTAACTGGAAACGAGGATTCTAAGTTTGGATTTGACCTAACGAACGGACAGGCAACCCAAGCATTGAAAAAGTTGAAAGAAACACCTTCCCTTCATTTAAAAGGAATCCATTGCCACATTGGTTCGCAAATTTTTGAAACAGATGGGTTTATAATGGCAATCGAAAAGCTATTTACTGCTTTAAATACTTGGAAGGAAGAAGAGGATTTTGAGTGTGAAGTCTTAAACCTAGGTGGAGGCTTTGGAATTAGATATACAGAAGAAGACCAACCATTACCACTTGAAAATTATGTCGACGCTTTAATCGACGAAGTAGAAAAACAGACAAAAAAATACCATATCCCGTTCCCAGAAATTTGGATTGAACCAGGTAGATCCATCGTTGGCGATGCTGGTATCACACTTTATACGATAGGTTCCATGAAAGAGATACCAGGTGTAAGAAAATATATATCTGTTGACGGTGGCATGACAGATAATTTGCGTCCAGCTTTATACGATGCAAAATATGACGCAGTGCTTGCTGCAAACGTAAATGGAAATAAAGAAGAAGAAGTATCGATTGCTGGTAAATGTTGCGAGTCAGGTGATATGCTTATTTGGGATATACATCTACCAAAGATTCGACCAGATGATGTTTTAGCTGTATTCAGCACAGGAGCATATGGTTATTCAATGGCGAATCACTACAATAGATTCCCGAAAGCTGCTGTTGTATTCGTTGAAAACGGAGTAGATAAACTAGTAGTTAAGCGTGAATCTTTTGAAGATATGCTAGACAATGATTTATCTTATAACTAGGAGGAACTGAAAAATGAAACAAGCAATTATTGAAATGGAAAATGGAAAGCAAATTAAGATTGAATTATATGAAGAGGCAGCTCCAAACACGGTAGCAAATTTTGAGAAATTAGCAAACAGTGAATTTTATGATGGGGTTATATTCCATCGTGTCATTCCTGGATTCGTAGCTCAAGGTGGAGATCCTACAGGTACTGGAATGGGTGGTCCAGGTTATACCATTAAATGTGAAACAGAAGGAAACCCTCATAAGCATGTAGCAGGTGCGCTATCCATGGCTCATGCTGGTAAGGATACTGGGGGAAGTCAATTCTTTATCGTACATGAACCACAACCACATTTAGATGGTGTGCATACTGTCTTTGGACAAGTAACAGATGGATTGGATACTGCACTATCCATTAAACAAGGTGAGGCAATGAAATCGGTTCGTGTGTCTGAAAGTAATTAGACTGTTAATAAATAAAAATCTTAATTGACAGTAGTCATGTTATATACTATTGTTAATAATAGGGAAAACTATATAAGGAAGTTAGATATATGCGTAAGAAAAACATTATCCTGTATATCGTTTTGTTGACAGCTAGTATTTTATGGGGCTTATATTATTGGTTCTTTATGGTTGACTAGGTTCAAATGAGGTTTAATTAACCTATTTGCTGTCAATAACATAACATAGGTATATGTACACATTTATGTTATGAAATAATGAGGGGTTTAGTATGTTAATACGTTTTAAAAAAAGATTTGAAAAAATTGCGATGGGTTTATTATCTTTCATGCCAGATGCGAAGGAAGTAAAAAAACTCCAAGATATCATTAAAGAGTACGAAGAAAATGATGCTTGGCAGTTATTCCTTTGGAAAGAAGATGATGATGTTCTAGGTGCAATTGGGCTAAAAATAGACAGTGATCATAAAGAAATTACGGTTCAACACATTTCAGTAGATCCGTCTCACCGTAACTTAGGTATTGGAACACACATGGTAAAAGCCTTATCCAACTTTTACGATGAAACCTATGAGATTATACCAAACGAACAGACAGCGCGTTTTTTAGAAAAATGCAATGGATCTAGTACAGAATGATCGGATAAATGGAAAAAGAACCTTTGCAACAGTAGCAAAGGTTCTTTTTCCGATTCGTCGATGATTATAACCAAGCAGCACCAACAATGATTAATAAAATAAACAACACAACGATTAAGGCAAAGCCACTGCCGCCGCCATATGAGTAACCCATAATATATACCTCCTAAATTTTTTTGAGAAATCTTATCTCGCAATTAATGTATGCCGAAAACGGTTAGGATGTATAGGCGTTTGTAATAAATTATGGCTGTTTTAGTAAAGGGGAAGGGAAAATGACTTTGCGATATGAAGTAAAGTTAGACAGTTTTGAAGGTCCTTTAGATTTGCTACTTCATTTAATTAATAAATATGAGATTGATATATATGATATACCTGTCGCACAAATTACTGCACAATATATGGAATATATTCACGCAATGCAGGAGTTAGAATTAAATATCGCAAGCGAATATTTGGTTATAGCAGCAACACTTTTAGAGATTAAAAGTAAAATGTTACTACCGAAACAAGAAGTAACGCTAGATGATGAATATGAGGAAGATCCACGAGAAGAATTGATGAATCGACTAATCGAGTATCGGAAATTCAAGGACGCCGCTACGCATCTCAAAGGTAGAGAACTGGAACATAGTCAAATTTGGACACGCCCGCCTATTCAAGTTGATTCAGATGAAAGAATCGTCCAACGTCAATCAGCAGACATCTATGATATCATAGGTGCGATAGCTAAAATTACAGAAAGAAGAAAATGGACGAGACCATTAGAAACATCTGTCCAAAAACAAGAAATTCCAATTGAACAGCGGATGGATGAGGTGCTACAACAAGTTAAAACAAAGCGTGAAGGCATCTCCTTTTATCAGCTATTCCCAGTCATTACGAGAACCTATATTGTGGCAACATTTATCGCATTGTTAGAGTTAATGAAACTACATAAGGTAGAATGCTACCAGGCGGAGCATTTTGAGGATATTATAGTGCGCTTGAAAGATTAGAGAAATGATGGAGGAACCGGAAGTGCAACTACATGAAATTAAAGCTGTTATAGAAGGATTAGTATTTGCATCTGGTGATGAAGGTATTACGAAAAAGGATATTCAAAAAGTCTTAGAATTAGACAAGGATATGCTACACCATTTGCTAGAAGAATTAAAATACGAATACGAACAAACAAACAGAGGTTTTATGCTTATCGAATCTCAAGAATTACTATTTCTAACGACTAAGCCAGAGCATAGTGAATATTATAGTAAATTCAAAGAAGCAAGACTTAATTCCAAATTATCACAAGCCGCACTAGAAGCGTTAGCCATCATTGCTTATTTACAACCAATAACGAGAATTGAAATTGAAGAGATTAGGGGAGTTAAGAGCGATCGACCAATCCAAACATTGATTCAAAGAGCACTCATTGAAGAAGTTGGAAGGAAAGATAGTGTAGGAAGACCAATACTTTATGGTACTACAGTTGATTTTCTAACTTATTTTGGACTTCGTTCAATAGAAGATTTACCTCCTTTACCAGATAATTTTTCAGAATTGGATATGGTGGAGGAAGCAGATTTGTTTTTTGATCGATTGGATAAACTCAATCAACCTGAGAGTGATGAAAATTCTTAGTGTCGGTTGTTACACAAGGAATTAATAAAGAGATATTTACGTTATGAGAAATAAACTATTAAATGCATATGCTTGTCTTTTTCGCATACAATGTTAAAAAATCGTATGTCAGCAAAAGAGGTGAGCCTTTGCGTTTAATAGTTTCTTTTTGTTTAATGCTCCTTGTTTTTAATTTAGTTCCTCCTATATCCCATGCTTCTGTATCCGTCTCAGCTCAAAGTGCTATTTTAATGGACCAAACTACAGGCCGAGTATTGTATGAAAAAAATGCGGACAACCCTGAATTAATTGCAAGTATTACAAAAATCATGACTGCAATAATTGCGATTGAATCAGGGAAGTTAGCCGAAAAAGTGAAAATCAGCCAGAATGCAATTTATACAGAGGGTTCCTCTATATATCTACAAGAAGGCGATCAATATACTTTAGAAGAATTAGTATATGGTCTCATGCTTCGTTCAGGAAATGACGCAGCAGTAGCAATTAGTGAACATGTCGGTGAAAGTGAGGAAGGATTTGTTTATTTAATGAATGAGAAAGCAAGATGGCTTGGAATGGCAAATACACATTTTGATAATCCACATGGCTTAGACTCCGAAACGCATTATTCATCAGCTTATGATATGGCTCTGTTAATGCGTTATGCTTCACAAAATGAGATATTTCAAGAAATATCGTCGACTAAGAACTATAAACCAGAAGGAAAGCATTATTCTTGGACTAATAAGAACAAGTTACTAACTCAACTGTACGAACATTGCACTGGTGGCAAAACAGGTTTTACAAAAGCTGCTGGTAGAACCTTAGTGACAACAGCAGAAAAAAGTGGCCAAACTTTAATTGCTGTAACCATTGATGCTCCGAGTGATTGGAACGATCACATATCTATGTTTGAATACGGGTTTGACCATTATCCTTTACAGAAGATACAAGAGAAAGGGATATTCCCATGGCAAGTTGATGATACGGAAACGATTCAGAAGGGTAAAATAGAGGAGATGGTATACTATCCTCTTACGAATGAAGAATTAGAACAAGTAGAAAGTCAGACGTTTTTAACAGAGAATACGTTGCCATTTAATAAAATTGGTGAAAAAGTATTTTATTTAAATGGGGAAAAAATTGCCCAAGTGCCTATTTATGAAGTAGAGGGAGCAAATCGAGGGAAAGAGGAAAAAGAAGGCTGGATAGATCGCTTATTTAATATGTTCCAACATTCTTCTGGTGATAAAGATGGTTAATATCGTTTGGGCGTTGATGGCGATTATTGGAATTCTTTATGCCATGGTCAATGGGACGATGGACCAGGTTAATGAGGCTATCTTTGACAGTGCTGCTGACACAATTACATTAGTCATTAGTCTGTGTAGTGTACTTATTTTCTGGTTAGGAATGATGCGAATAGCCGAAAAAGCAGGATTATTGAATGGATTGTCCAAACTGTTTCGGCCAATTGTAAAGAAACTATTTCCTGAAATTCCTGATAATCATCCGGCTATGGGATATATATTGGCCAATTTCAGTGCAAATTTATTCGGCTTAGGAAATGCTGCAACACCAATGGGAATCAAAGCGATGCATGAATTGAAGAAATTAGAAGGTACAGATAAAGCTAGTAATTCAATGATTACATTTCTTATTATTAACACATCAAGCATTACACTTATACCAACTACTGTCATTGCAATACGAATGCAGTACGGTTCTGCTAATCCTACTGAGATTGTAGGCAGTACTATTCTAGCATCGATTTGTACGACGATAGCCGCTATTATGATTGATAGATACCTCCGTTCCAAAAGGAAGGTGAAGCATCGCAATGGTTGAAGTGATAACTACTATTAGTATATGGATAATTCCGGTTACGATTTGTTTTATATTGATTATCGCTCTAATTAAAAAAGTACCTGCTTATGAGGCTTTTGTTGAAGGAGGGAAGGAAGGACTGAAAATGTCAGTTTCTTTACTTCCCTTTTTATTAGGAATGATGGTTGCTATAGGTATATTAAGGAGTTCAGGGGCAATGGATGCCTTTATCGGGTTACTTGACCCAGTCCTTGATAAAATAGGCTTTCCTTCAGAAGTAGCGCCGCTTGCGTTGATACGATCCATATCGGGTACAGCTGCACTTGGAGTAACGGCAGAAATCATTCAAACGTATGGCCCAGACTCTTTTATTGGCAGACTAGCTTCTACTATGCAAGGAAGCACGGATACTACTCTCTACATTTTAACCGTATACTTTGGTGCAGTAGGCGTTAAGAAAATGGGCGAAGCGTTAAAAGTTGGACTGATCGCAGATTTTATTGGTATAATAATGTCGGTAATTATCGTTACCTGGCTATTTTTATAGTAGCGTTTTAGAACGCTACTATTTATTTATTAATAGACCTTATAGAATACTCAGAAATGAGGAGCGTATACCTATGAATGAAGAACGACTACAGAAAGTGATTGCTAGAAGTGGAGTGGCTTCAAGAAGAAAAGCAGAACAACTTATTCTGGATGGCAAAGTTGTAGTAAATGGTAAAAAAGTGACAGAATTAGGGACAAAGGTCACTTCAAAAGACGAAATAAGCGTTGAGGGTATACCAATTGAAAAAGAAAAGCTTGTATACTATGTATTATATAAACCGCGTGGAGTTATTTCGAGCGTAAAGGATGAAAGTAATCGTAAAATCGTACTTGACTATTTACCAGAGATCGAGGAAAGAATCTATCCAGTTGGACGGCTAGATTATGATACTTCCGGTTTACTGTTACTAACGAACGACGGTGATTTTACGAACCAATTATTACATCCTAGTCGTCGTATTAATAAAGAGTATGTTGTGAAAACAAAAGGTATTCCAGACAAAAGAGGTCTGGAGTTATTTAAAAAAGGAATTAGAAGTGAAGGGGAAACTCTAAAGGCGGTTTATGTAAAAATAAAATCGGTAGATCGAAAGAAAAACACTGCTATTGTTAAGCTAACGTTACACCAAGGTAAGAACCGCCAAGTGAGAAGAATGTTTGATGCGATTCATACACCCGTGATGAAGTTAAAACGTGAAAAATTTGGTTTTTTAACTCTTGAAGGGCTACAACCAGGAGAATATCGAGAATTAACTCCACAGGAAGTAGCGGATTTACTTAATTTAGCAAAATAAATGTTGGATATCTGTCACATTTTCCTAACATCTTGAATGGTACAATGGGCAAGGGGTGAGTGAACTTTGGATAAGATTAATGCTGCTAACGTTAAAAAACGGCGTAAAAAAAGAAATAGGTTTATTTTTCGAACGGTCATTCTCTGTGTTTTATTTGGAGCGCTTGTATTTGCTATTGTATCTAATCTTAAAGAAGACAGTAAAGCAGTCGATGTAGGGGACAAGGCACCTAACTTTGAATTACCTCAAGTTCGAAATGTAGAAGGAGAGGTCTTACAGCTTTCCGACCTTGAAGGTAAAGGGGTAATGCTTAATTTTTGGGCAACTTACTGTGAACCTTGTGAAAAAGAAATGCCTTATATGGAGTCTCTATATCCTGAGTATAAGGAAAGAGGAGTAGAAATCGTCGCTGTGAGTGTAGATGCAACAGAGCTCGTAATTCAAAACTTTGTTGACCGATATGATTTAACGTTTCCTATCTTACATGATAATAGAAGTGCTGTGCTAGATCATTACGGAGTAATTCCATTACCAACTTCCTATTTTATTGATGAAAATGGAGTTGTAGTGGAGCGTGTTATTGGTGAATTAACATTAGAAAAGCTTGAAGGTTACTTACAACAAATCGAACCTAGTTAACAAAAGGGGATTAGGTGAATTTATATGAAATGCGGTCATTGTGGAACTGAAAACCAAACAGGTACTGCAATTTGTAACAATTGTGGTCAACCTCTTGATAATAAAAATGAAACAAAATTATTAAATATGCGATATGATGGAGCGGCAATTCGGTCTAAGACTCGAAATAAATCGTTCGTTGATAAAGTATGGAATTTTTTCTCATCGGTCAAAATCGGCGTAACCTTAATTGCAATTGCCCTAATTGCGTCTGCATTAGGGACAGTCTACCCGCAACAAATGTACATACCACCAACTGTGAATCCATCGGAATATTATGAACAAGAATACGGGATAACAGGACTTATCTATTACCAATTAGGATTTCATGAGCTATATAGTTCATGGTGGTATATGTTAATCATAGCTCTAATAGGAATCTCTATATTTATCGTGAGTATTGATCGAGGAGTACCATTATACAAAGCGTTGAAAAATCAAAATCCGAAAAGACACCCATCATTCATAAAACGCCAAAAACTTTTGAGCCACACGGTACATGTGACGCAAGAAGAAAAAGAGCAATTCATTGAGAGATTAAAAAAGAAAAGATATAAAATTTATGAGAAAGATGGTCATATCTTAGCTGAAAAAGGACGTTTTTCAAGATGGGGACCGTATGTGAATCATTTCGGTCTTATCGTATTTCTAATAGGAACGCTACTTCGCTTCGTACCAGGTATGTACGTAGACGAATTTTTATGGATACGAGAAGGTGACACAGCTGTTATACCTGCAACGAATCAAGAGTATTACATAGAAAACCATGACTTCATAATGGATATTTATGGACAAGACGAAGAAGATGAAAAATTTGCAGATGCCTTAGAGCAAACAGGTTCATTAGTTCCTAAGAATTTTCAAACAGACGTGACGATTTACAAGGATGATGCAAAAGACGTTGTAGGTGCGCAGCCTGAGTTACAAGAGGTGCAATCAGGCTCCATTCGTGTAAATCAACCGATAAAAGTTGCAGGACTCACTTTGTATCAGGATAGTTATCAGCAGAACGAATTTCAATCGATGTCATTTAAATTACATGAAGTAGAAGATTCGGATGAAGTAGCAATTGCTGAATTAACGGTAGATTTAACAGATCCTAATAAAGAATACCAGTTTGATAACGGATATACGATTATGCTAAACGAATATTTTCCTGATTATACGATGGAAAATGGTGTACCACGATCTCAAACGAATTTTCCAAGAAATCCTGGATTTGTATTTTTTGTATATCCACCCGGTGAAACAGACCCAGAAGTTAGTTTTCTCGCTATTGGGCAAAACATACCCGGAGATGAGACTAATAACTACAAGCTCAGTTTAACAGGATTTGATGTAAGGGATGTATCAGGATTAAGTGTGAAAAAAGATCTAACTCTACCGATTGTTGCAATTGGAGCGATAATTTTTCTAATTGGTGTTGTTCAAGGTATGTATTGGCCACATCGAAGAATGTGGATTCATCCACAGGAAAATGAGTTACTCATAGCATGTCATACGAATAAAAATTGGTATGGATTAACAAAAGAGTTCGAAAAATTAACGGATGGCACACCAATTGCGAACGTCGTAGATCAAGAAACAGATACAGAAATGGAACCTGATAAGTAATTGTCATTGGTAGTAGAAGGAGGAAGCCTATGGAACAATTAATTTCCATAAGTGGTGGCTTATTATATGCATCTTTTGTAATCTATTTGATTGCAACAGTTTTATTTGCCGCTACGATAAGAGATAAGCGTAAAGAAAAAAAATTCTCGTTAATTAATAAACTAGCTATAGGAACTACTATACTTGGTTTTCTAACACAGCTAGGTTACTTCATTACTCGTTGGATGGCCAGTGGTCATGCACCGGTAAGTAATATGTTTGAGTTTGTTACATTCTTCGGTATGATGATTGTCTTAGCATTTATTATCATCTATTTTATTTATAGACTGGATATACTAGGTGTGTTCACGTTGCCAGTAGCTCTTCTAATTATTGGCTATGCTGCCATGTATCCTAGAGATATTACACCACTAGTACCATCGTTAAAGAGTCATTGGCTATGGATTCATGTGACAACAGTCGCTTTAGCTGAGGCAATATTAGCAGTTAGTTTTGTTGCAGGTGTTTTGTATCTTATTAAAAATATTAACCAATCTAAGTCAACTGCAAGAACTAAGTGGTTAGAAATTATTATGTATTCTCTTTTTGCTACACTAGCCTTTGTAATTATTACAACTGCTTTCAATATTGCAGATTATGAAGCAACGTTTGAATATGAAGTTGATAACAATCAAGTTGAAATTGAATATCATCTCCCCGCTATTTTTGGACCTAAGGATGGAGAACTACTGACCGAAGACCGTATGGATGCATGGCTTCCGACTCCAGAATGGATGCGAGGAGCAGAGGCACCTCGTAAGTGGAATACACTTGTTTGGTCATTAGCAGGAGGATTAGTTCTTTACCTACTAACAAGACTCATACTTAGAAAGCGAATTGGTGCAGCTCTACAACCAACGTTGAAGAAGGTTAATCTCCAACTATTAGATGAAGTATGTTATCGTGCAGTAGCAATAGGTTTTCCTTTATTTACTTTAGGTGGATTAATATTTGCTGCAATATGGGCTCAAGAAGCTTGGAATCGATATTGGGGCTGGGATCCAAAAGAGGTATGGGCTCTTATTACTTGGTTCTTTTATGCTATATTCTTACATTTACGCTTATCAAGGGGATGGCATGGAGAGAAATCTGCTTGGTTAGCTGTTGTAGGATTTGCTATTATTATGTTTAACCTCATTGTAGTTAATCTCGTTTTAGCTGGTCTTCATTCGTATGCATAGTCGATTTCCGGGAAAAGTACAAGTGAGAATTGTCACTTGTGCTTTTTCCATATATACTTGAGTAAGCAGGGTTGATGGAGGGATTAAATTATGTTAGAAGAGTCAAAAAAAATCCTAGTTGTTGATGACGAAGATAGAATTAGAAGACTATTAAGAATGTACTTAGAACGAGAAAATTTTGAAATAACTGAAGCAGCTGATGGAGACGAGGGACTAAGCTATGCATTAGCTGAAGACTTTGATGTAATACTATTAGATGTTATGATGCCAAAGATGGATGGAATAGAGGTATGTAAAGAGTTACGAGCAAAAAAATCTACTCCAGTTATTATGCTTACGGCAAAAGGTGAAGAAATTAGTAGGATCCATGGGTTCGAGGCAGGTACGGACGATTATATCGTAAAGCCTTTCAGTCCAAGGGAAGTAGTTCTTCGAGTAAAGGCATTGTTAAGAAGAACGAATTCGATTCACTCTTCAAGTTCTACAAATAGACCAAGAGATATTATCCAATTCTCTCACTTAATGATTGACAATGATGCTCATCGAGTGATGGCTAACAATCAAGAAGTCGATCTTACGCCAAAAGAATATGAACTACTCTTATTTTTAGCTAAATCTCCAGATACGGTATTTGATAGAGAAGAATTGCTTAAAGAGGTATGGGAGTATGAATTTTTTGGGGATTTACGTACGGTAGATACTCATGTGAAACGACTTAGAGAAAAATTAAATAAGGTATCCCCTGAAGCTTCGAAAATGATTGTTACCGTTTGGGGAGTAGGGTACAAATTTGAAGGAGTTCCTAATTAACGGGTAATATACATCCTCTTTTCCTGAAAATATGCTTTGTTATTAATCTAGACTAACCTAATTAGTGTTAGTCTAGTTTGATGATAAGTAAGAAAGTAGTTCCATTAAGTGAAAACTAATACTTTACATATAATACAAAACAAAAAGGAGTAGTAAATAATGAAATTCCGTACGATAGCATTCTTGCTATTAATTCTGACTAGTGTATTTGTAGTAGGGTGTAGTTCTGATACTACTACTGAAGATGATATAGAAGTTACGATTACTCTATATGATGAAGTAAATGATACAACGATTGCAAGTGATGATTTGGTAGTACAAGAAGGACAAGTACTACAAGACATACTAGAAGCTAACTATGATGTTGAAGTTCAACAAGGTGGTTTTATCACTTCTATTGAAGGTCATTCACAAAACGAATCGGACAGTATTTTTTGGGTTTTTGAAGTGAATGAGGAAGTTGTTAATGAAGGAGCATCTAGTTACGAAGTACAGGATGAGGATTATATTGAATTTAAATTAATGCAATTTGAGTAAAAAAATGAAAACTTCACAAATAGCTTTTTTATCCGTGTTTGCAGCATTCATTGTCGTAGGTCGAATTATGTTTCAATTTCTACCTAATATCCAACCTGTAACTGTAATGTTGATTTGTTTGGCAATATTTGCTGGTACAAGGTCTGCTGTATTATTGGCGATTATAAGTACATATGTAAGTAATATTTACTTAGGTCTAGGAATTTGGGCAATTTGGCAAATCTTAGGCTGGGTACTTGTTTGTTTAGTATCAGGTCTATTGTCGAAACTATTACGAGAAGCGAATATATATGTGTTTGCATTATTTTGTGGAATAATGGCCTATATTTACGGACTTGTTATCCAAATTGGAACATTTAGCTATACAGGAAATTTTATCGCTTATTACTTAGCTAGTCTCCCATTTGATACAATGCACGCAATCGGTAATATTGGATTTGCTATTGTATTAGGTCCTATCTTGAAGCGAATTTTGCCACGTTATTTACAAACTATACAATAATCCATTCATGTAATTTGAATGGACAATTATATATACCCAACTTTAGACTGCTGAAAATCTCTTACTTAAGATCTCAGCAGTCTTTTATTATCTTTAAATAAATCGATGTAACTTTTTGAAGACATACACGACTAATTAATCGAATGAGGGGGTCTTATAAAGTGGAGACCATGTTCGAAAAAATTTATCATCAATATCATGAAGATATATATCAATATATTTTTTATATGGTGAAAGACAAACAGGAAACAGAAGATATAATTCAAGAGGTTTATATTCGTGTACTTCGCTCTTATCATAGCTTCAACCATGAAAGCTCTGAGAAAACATGGATTTTCTCGATTGCGCGTCATGTTACGTATGATTATTTTCGAAAGTTAAAACGAAAGAGAAATCGGATTGTAGAGTTTTTTAATTGGAGTGAAAAAGGTAATCATATACGAGCTTCTAATAAGACACCGGAAGAAGTAGTGGTGCTATCTGATGAGATTATCCAAATGTATCACTGCCTAGACACATGCACAGCAAATCAAAGAGAGGTAATTATTTTACGGTATTTACAGCAATTATCTATCAAGGAAACTGCAGATATTTTAGGATGGACGGAGAGTAATGTGAAGACTACTCAACATAGAGCGCTTAAAGCTCTAGAGAAATGTATGCAACTACAAGATGAGGGAAGGAGTGGCCACAATGAGAAAACAAACGAATGACAAATCTCAAGTGGAGAAGTATCTAACTCAACTTCCAACTATTAAGGATAAACGGAGTAAATCTGGAATATATCATAGAATGGAACATCAACTTCAACAGAAAAATAAGTCTTCTTTATGGAAAAAGAAAAGATGGATACCGATAGTAGCAGTTCTAAGTCCGATAGTAATTTTATTTATTATCGTTCAAACGGTCAACCTCCAACAGTTAGACTCGAATTCTTCTGGAGAAGTTACGTCAGAAGCATATGATAGTGGTGAAGGCATTGAAATAGAAGAATCCATTGACTTATTTGAGTCTAATGAAATTCGAGAAAATCTGATAGAAGATGATGAAGTAGCAGACCTAAGGGAAGTTACCGATTTCAACTATCTATTAATGGACATGACGGAATTGGATACGACTTCTATCGTAACAATACCTTTTGTTACGCATCAACAACAGACAGTTATTCCTATTCATATCCTTGCTAGAGCAGATGAACAAACAATCACTCAACTTCTTGATCGACTTAACAAAGATATGAAATTCGATGAATATGGAGTTAATCCATCTCCGTTACAGGGGATTTCTATCCCACTAACTAATAATGATACTAAGGTTAACATTCATTTAACAGAGGATTCTAAATCGATGTACACAAGTACGAATTTATATCTATTTGAACAAGCATTACATTATTTTTACCAACATAGTAATGTGGAGTATGTGCAAATAGAAGGAAATCAATTTGTTAAAGATCAATATAATCATGGAACGTTGCCGATTAGACAAATAACTAATCATCCGGTTAAAGTGTACAGAAGTGGATTAAATTCTCTGTTAGTGCCGGTGCTACATGAGAGCTTTACGACAATAAACGAAGCTTTAGAGGAAATGAAAGAGGACGAAGAAAGTTTTCATATTTACCATACTATCCCTAAGCAAGCAACGATAGACACGAATGAAATTAGTAATCAACACGTCAAAATCGAGCTTTTTACTGAAGACATAACGAATAACCAACAAACTGTATGGATGATAGAGTCTATTATCGCAACAGCTGCTCTTTTTGGCTATGATCTTGTCACCCTAGATATCGGTATTGATTTCGTAGGTAAATATGATTTAACAAAACCAATTCATACGAAAAAGGTGTTAAATTATATACCTTTAGCGAACGAATAACGATCAATTGATACGATGATTAGAAGTATTATTGCATCACCAACTTTGGATAGAAAAAAAGTGCCAGCAGTAAGCAATCACAACTTTTAGCTGGCACTTTATATGATTATAAAAATTAGTGCTTATCAATTATTCTGTCTGTTCCCATCTAATTTTTACTGATTCCGTTGGACAGCCTTCCTGTGCATCTATGACATCCTCTACATATTTAAATGGTACTTCTTCTGTACCTTTATTATCCCCTAACAAAGAAAAAGCAATTCCTTCATCGTCATAATCGTATATAGAAGGTGCTGTTGCGCCACATACACCACAAGCAATACAGGTCTCTTGATTGATCCATGTGTATAAAGCCATACTATTTCTTCCTTTCTGTTAACCTCCTATATTTTAGCATGTAATTGTATGTTCACCAAAATGAAGCAACTTTCGATATTACTAAAATACTGTTAGAATAGTAATAGTAGGTATACTAGTTTACTATTTTGTATTTGGGGTGTTTGTAATTGTTCGATTATTTACTTTTGTTAAGTATACAGAAAATACAAGCTCAGCGCACTATATCTAGCATTTATCATTTATTAAAGGGTAAAAAATCTATTCAAACAATTCAAGACAGCTATTTATTTAACCTCTCCTTTCTGTTTGGCGTTTATTCCAAACTAGAACGAAGAGATTTTGATGAAGCAATCCTCCAATTACATAAACGTCACTATTTGCTTTTCTTAGATAATGAGAATATAGCTACTTTAACAGATGAGGGTGCAAAGTATCTAGAACAACTTGAACGTAAGTATACCCCACTTTATTTTGATGGAATGAAGTATGATAAACAACCAGAAAAGTTATTACAAATTATCTATTTATTAACTCAAACAACTACCTACTTGGCTTCAAACCAAAATCGCTTTCTGCCTATCATAGACGATATGAATGCACAAAAGGCAGTGAAAAAATATCTTAAAGAAACCAATATCTCGATGGAAGAGACGGTAATAAACATCTATCAAGATTTAAAACAGGCGCTAACTATTTTTCCTACTACTACTTCTGAAATGATAGTAGACACATTGACCACTCCGAGACAAACGGGGCTAACTAGTTTTCAATTAGCAGACAAGTATTCAATGTCTACAGATGATATTCATTTACATATCATGCATTTCGGGCATTATATCGTACAGCAATCTCATTCTGGTCAATTATTTCAATATTTAACATATTTTCTCGCTAAGGAACAAAGTACAAAGGTATTAACATACTCTGCCAAACAAACTCTAACATTGCTACAGAAAGGTTATTCCCTTACGGAAGTAGCTCATATCCGAAAGCTTAAAATTGCAACGATTGAAGATCATATTATCGAAATTATCTATTGTAACGATTCATTTAATTGGGCAGAATTTTTGTCGGAAGAAATGCTTAGCATGATTTCCACAGTTATTGATAAAACACAAACAGTGAAACTAAAACTATTAAAAAATCAATTACCTGAAGATTTTACTTACTTTCAAATAAAGCTTGGACTGGCACTGTACCATAAAGGAGAAAGATAATATGACCTTTCAATTCGAGACAGAGTTATATAAACATTTTAATCTTACGTCATTTCGAGATGGACAAAGAGAGGTAATCGAGCATGTAATGAATCGTAAAGATGTACTTGCTGTAATGCCAACTGGAACAGGCAAATCCCTTTGCTATCAACTACCTTCGAAATTACTACCAAATCCCGTAGTTGTAATCTCTCCCTTATTATCACTTATGTTTGATCAAGTGAAGAAATTAAAAGCAACAGGGTATAAACAGGTAGTTGCGATAAATAGCATGATGGACTATCAGCAAAGAAAAACAGTCTTACGTCAATTACAATTCTATAAGCTAATTTATGTGTCGCCTGAAATATTTCAAAGTCAAGAAGTACTCTCTGCTGTACAAAAAGTTCAGCCCAGCCTACTAGTTATTGATGAAGCCCACTGTATTTCTCAATGGGGCCATGAATTCAGACCTGACTATTTACGGTTAAAGCACATTCATGAATCGATTGGTAAGCCACCATTATTAGCGTTAACCGCTACTGCAACACCAGATGTTCAGAAGGATATTGTAGATTACCTACAAATGAATCAACCAGTAAAGGTTATATTTCCAATCGACAAGCCTAACTTATCATTTGTAGTAGAAAAGATAAACCATCCTAATGATAAGATAAATAGACTGATTGCCCTACTAGAAGAGCATCCCGTGCCTACGATGATTTACTTTTCAAGTCGGAAAGCAGCGGAACATACTGCAGCTGTTCTTCAACATTCTTTGAATATAGCTGTGGGATACTATCATGGGGGTTTATCAACAGAGGATCGAATGCTCATACAAGAACAATTTATGCGAAATGAATTAACTGTCATTTGTTGTACAAGTGCTTTTGGCATGGGTATTGATAAACCGGATATACGTCAAGTAATTCATTATCATATTCCTACACAGGTGGAGTCCTTTATTCAAGAAGTCGGTAGAGGAGGACGTGACGGTTTACCAGCGTTAAGTATTGCATTTTATCATCCGTCTGATATACACGTCTCAAGAAATCTTTTAATGAACGAACTACCTAGTCTTCCTTCTATTAAGCATTTCATTCAATTTATTTTTACAAACAGACCTTCCTATCAACTTGTAGAAGATTATATTCGTAACAATGAAGATTTAAAAGAAACTCATGAACGATTTCTTTTTTACCACCTTGAAAAATATGGTATCTTAAAAAATAAGAAAATAGATGCTAGTGATGTTATAAAGGAAGAACTCTTTCTTTATTTTGAGACTATTATTAAGGAACGCATGGATTATAAGCATGAAAAGTTGATAGAGATGATTAGCTTAGTAGAAACCGATAAGTGTCGACGAGAAGCACTATTTCAAACCTTCCAAGAAACCGTTCAAAAACCTGATAAGAACTGTTGTAATAACTGTGGGTTTGATTGGAGAAAATGGAAACCAGTTAACAGAAAACTAAAGGTGGTCCAAAAATACTCATGGGAGCAAAGGCTATCATTTATAATGCTACAGGATGTATTAACAAATGAATAAACAGAGAATTATCATTCAAGAAATGACGAGTCGAGAACTAAAAAATCAAGTATGGCTAACTCAAATGATTTGGGTAATAATTAATACAGTATTACTCATTTTTTTAGTAGATATAGCGGAATTCATTGCGCTATTCGATTGGGATTTAACTGAAATTGTATTATATGGTTGCTTAATTGGTCTACTTATTTCCATTATTAATAGTTGGATGATTCAAGTATTTCCTAAGGAAACATGGGATGATGGAGGAATAAATGAAAAAGTATTTCGAGAAGGAAGTAAACTAGAAATTGTATTACTATGTCTTGTAATCGCGGTAATGGAAGAGATTTTATTTCGTGGAATCATTCAATCTGTATTTGGATATTGGATTGCGAGTTTACTATTTGTAGTTGTTCATTTCCGTTATTTAAAGAAGCCTCTACTATTAGTATCTATTATATTTTTGAGCTTTGGGATAGGGTATATTTTTATCTATACCTCAAATTTATTAGTCGTTATCGCATTACATTTTGTATTAGATGTAACACTAGCATTAAGAATAAGACGTAAAGGAGAATGGGGATGAAATACGAAAAACAAGATCAAGCTTCTTCATTACGTAACCAAGTAGAACAAACAAAAAATGAAGAGATAGTCAACCTTCCACCTCGAAGTGAAGTCCATGCTAAAAAGAAGGGGAAAATGCATGTTAAGTTCTCATTCCCGGTTATAAGAATTACTTTACTTTCGGTTTTCATAGCCATTATTATTTTGTTTATATTTATTTTTAATTAACGTATTACAGGAAGCAGGCAACTTCTTTCACCAGATGAATGAAAAGTGATAATATGATTTATAGTTTGCGTTAATATGCAAAAATTAGAGGAGTGAATATTGTGCAACATGAGAAGGTAATTATCGTTGGAGCAGGGCCTTGTGGTATGTCTGCGGCCATCGAATTACAAAAAGTTGGTATTGATCCATTAATTATTGAAAAAGGGAATATTGTTCATTCTATCTATCAATATCCTACCCATCAGACCTTTTTCAGTTCAAGCGAGAAACTAGAGATAGGGGATGTCGCTTTCGTTACTGAAAAACCTAAACCAGTAAGAAACCAGGCATTGTCCTATTATCGAACTGTTGCTGTTCGTAAAAATCTCCGTATCCATAATTTTGAAGAAGTTAAATCCATTGAAAAAAATGAGAACCAATTTAAGCTTACAACACGAAACCAATGGAACGAGGAACAATTGTATACGGCTGAATATGTTATTTTAGCAACAGGTTATTACGGTCAACCAAATATGATGGGAGTAAAAGGTGAAGAGCTACCAAAGGTGAGTCATTACTTCAAAGAAGCCCATCCTTATTTTCGTAAAAATGTAGCCATCATAGGTGGTAAAAATTCAGCAGTAGATGCAGCAATTGAATTAGAGCGTGCAGGTGCACACGTTACGGTTCTATATAGAGGATCTGACTACTCACCAAGTGTAAAACCTTGGATATTACCTGAATTTGTATCTCTTGTAAAACATGAGAAAATCAAACTCGAATTTAATGCTACAGTAGATGAAATTACTGAAAATGATATTACGTATACAGTTAATCAACATAAAACTACGATAGCAAATGATTTTGTTTTTGCGATGACTGGTTATAAGCCAGATCAAGAATTTCTAAAAAATATTGGGATAACGATTGATAGAAAGACGGGACGTCCTACATTTCATGAGAAAACAATGGAAACCAACATCGAGAATGCCTATATAGCAGGAGTGATTGCTGCAGGCTACGATAATAATGAGATATTTATTGAAAATGGTCGTTTCCACGGGGGAATAATTGCACAATCTATAAAGAACAAAGAAAAAAGTTTGTGATTTGCTCCATAACTTATAAATTATGGATATGAGGCCGAGACAGAAGCATTGAATCATAGTAAATTAAGATACCGAACGATTTGTTAGAATCGGTTCGGTATCTATGCTTTGTGGCAAAGAGTGCCACGTCAAGTCTTACTTAAGCTTGTCGGGGGTGAGCAAGGCGCCTTCGCTTTTCTTATGTGCTATTGGAATGCTTGGACTATTTCTGTTTTACTAGCGTTAATTTCTAAAAGTAATAGTAGTTTTATTCTTGATTTTTGTCCGCTTAGTTCAGTTGAGAATATAGCCCCTTTCTCTTCTAACTCACCACCACCACCTTCATAATAATAAGTAGGTAACACAACTCCTTCCGGACATCTTGAGGTAATTATTACCGGTATTCCTTTATGAATCCAGTCTTCGATAATCGGTGCAACTGAGGGTGGAACATTCCCCTGTCCTAATGCTTCAATTACAATTCCATCAATTTTAGACAAATCTAAGTTCGCAAACAAATCTGTTGTCATACCAACGTAAGTTTTGATGAGTAGTACATTTTTCGTTATGTTACTAACTTGATATGTTACTTGCTGCTTTGCAACCCCGAAAAAGTGAACATTTTGTTGATGAACTCTCCCTATTGGTCCATAATTGATACTCTTGAAAGCATCCAGATTACTCGAGGATTTCTTCATCACATAGTGAGCTTGATGAATCTGATCATTCATTACAACTAGCACGCCTTGTTGATGTGCTTGCTCATGAAGCGCTACATGAATAGCTGATTGCAAATTGTAAGGTCCGTCAGCACCAATTTCGTTGCTCGATCTCATTGCCCCGGTAAAAATGATAGGAATGGATAATGCAACAGTTAAATCAATGAAAAATGCTGTTTCCTCCATCGTATCCGTTCCATGAGTTATGATAATTCCGTCATATTCTTCCGCATTTTTTTCAATTGCTTGCTTTAGTTTCAACATATGTTGAAATGTGATGTGCGGAGAAGGTATTTGAAAGAAATTCCATTCATCGATTGAATAACGTGAGTCGGTGTTTTCTAGACTTTGATGTAGTGGGTGTTCTTCTGTTTCTTTTACTTTCCCCATTTCATCTCTTTCCATGGAGATCGTTCCACCTGTATGAATAATTAGTAATTTTTTCATTTAATGTATGACCTGCTTTCTATTTCTTATGGTACAATTATTATGCCATATTCTTTTTATTGTTAAAAGTAGGTGTTTATTACTATGTTAGCACTAATATCCGCGGCAATAGCGCCAGCTTTTGCTTTATTATCTTTTTTTTACTTAAAGGATGAATACGAGCTTGAGCCTATTTTAGATATATTTCGTAACTTTCTCTATGGTTTTTTATTAGTGTTTCCGATTATGTTTATTCAATTTGCGATGATAGAAGAGCAATTAATTCAGGATGCTGTACTACAGTCTTATTTATTATATGGATTATTAGAGGAATTTTTTAAATGGTTCTTATTTTTATTTGTTACCTTTAAAAACACAAAGTTTCTTACAGCCTATGATGGCATTGTTTATGGAGTCTCTATCAGTCTTGGATTCGCAACCTTTGAGAATATATTATATCTCTTAGCGCATGGCATTGAATTTGCTTTTACACGTGCTCTATTCCCTGTTTCTGCTCATGCTTTATTTGGTGTTATCATGGGGTATTATATGGGAAAAGCTAGCATTCGAGCGAAGAATAAGTATTTTTATTTATTTCTTGCGTTCATTTTACCATTCTTACTACATGGTACGTACGACTACATATTAATCGGGATAGGAAATAAGTGGATATATGGAATTGTTCCATTTATGATTTTTTTATGGGTGTATAGTTTAAGAAAAGTAAAAGTAGCAAATGAAATTAGAAACAATATTTAACAAGTTGTTTAACTCTAGGAAGAGTCCAAACAACTTGTTTTTTTGTGAAAAAATACGAATCGTATCAATTGATCGAGTTCATGTTGCAAAGCCTCTTGAGCTGGTCTATCTCGGATATGAAAATGATTAGAATTTCCTTGTGGGAAAAAATAAATTATGAACAGCATCTAAACACCATTTTCCATATTGAACTTCTGAATTTAGATAATTGTGCATAAAAAAGGGTGATTTATTTCATTCTAATTTTAAACAATGAAATATATGGTTGAGAATTAGTGGAGGGATACTATGAAACGAAAACAATATTTTTTCATACTTATATGTGTCTTACTATCTTTTCTCGTAATTGGAGAAGATGATAATCAAGTCGAGGCGTTCTCTGATCAAATCATCCAACAAGGTGCTGTCGGAGAAGATGTTATTGAGTTACAGGCTAGACTACAATATTTAGGTTTCTATAACGGTAAAATAGATGGAGTATTTGGTTGGGGTACCTATTGGGCGTTACGTAATTTCCAATATGAATTTGGATTAGAAAAGATTGATGGTTTAGGTGGTCAAAAGACGAAAGAAATGTTAGAAAGAGCGAGTGAATACAATAAAAGCTATGTTCACGAGCAGCTTAAACAAGGAAATAAGTTTACACATTATGGCGGTATGCCGCTTGAACATCAAACAAAAAAGCAAGATCCAAAAAAAGAAGCAGGTCAAGGAGAACAAGGTAAGGGCGGTTCAAGTCAACCTGAACAAAAGCGGGAAGAGACACAAGAAGCTCCTCCTGAAAATCAGCCAACAGAAGAACAACAAAATCAAGAAGGAAATCAACAACCAACTAGAGACCAAGAAGAAGCTACACCAGCTCCTCAAGAAGAGGCTCCACCTGCACCTCAAGAAGAGGAGACTGGAGAAAATGCAAACGAAGATGTTGATTTAGAACCAACTGCGGTAAACGTTCCTCAAGGATTCTCACAAAATGATATTAATTTAATGGCAAATGCTGTGCATGGGGAAGCTCGAGGCGAGCCATATGAAGGCAAAGTTGCAGTTGCTGCAGTTATTTTAAATAGACTGGAGAGTCCTACATTTCCTAACACGATTTCAGGTGTAATTTTCGAACCAGCAGCTTTTACGGCTGTTGCAGATGGTCAAATATGGCTTACACCAGATGATTCTGCAAGACGAGCAGTGATTGATGCAATTAATGGATGGGATCCAACCGGTGAAGCAGTATATTACTTTAATCCAGATACTGCGACCAATTCATGGATATGGTCACGACCTCAGATTAAGCGAATTGGTAAGCATATATTCTGTATGTAGAAGGGGGCTAAACAATGATTAGATGGATATTAATTGGAGTGTTATCGTTAGGTATTGCCGGTGTGTCAGTCTGGGGTTACCAAGAACATCAAGATAAGAATGCTATTTTAATTCAAGCGGAAAACACGTATCAGCGTTCTTTTCATGAACTAACCTACAATATTGATTTGCTACATGATACGATAGGTTCTTCTTTGGCGATGAATTCCAGTGAACAGCTATCTCCACAACTTGCAGAGATATGGAGAATTACATCCCTAGCACATAATAATGTCGGTCAGTTGCCTTTAACGTTAATACCTTTTAATAAAACGGAAGAATTTTTGTCGAAAATGGGCGATTTTAGTTATAAGGTTGCTGTTCGAGATTTAAATAAATCCCCGTTATCTGATGAGGAAATTGATACATTACATTCCTTATATGAAATGTCCGGTGAGATTGAGCAAGAATTACGACGAGTTCAAAATATGGCATTGGAAAATAACTTAAGGTGGATGGACGTTCAGCTAGCGTTAGTAAACAATGATGAAACAGCTGACAATACAATCATTGACGGATTTAAAACAGTGGAGAAAACTGTAGAAGGATACTCTGAAGCAAACTTTAATGAAACGTTGTTAGGTGTAAGCACTGCGCCAGATGAAGGTTATAAAACACTAACTGGTAAAGAAATAACCGAGAAAGAAGCAGAGCGTAAAATTCAAAAACTACTCTCTGTTAACGGTGATACAGATATAACGGTAACTGAAACAGGAGAGGGAGCAAATGTTGCTTTATATTCTGGATCGTTTCAAGAGGATGGAGTATCTGGATATGTAGATATTAGTAAAAAGGGTGGTCATCCATTTACCGTAATGGTTAGTAGGGAATTAAATGATGCAGAAATCAGCCTACATGATGCTCTAAATAAGGCAGATGAGTATATGGAAGAGCAAGGTTTCTCGAATTTTTCACTCTTAGCTAGTAATCAATACGATACGGTTGGTGTCTTTCATTATATACCGGAGGAAGACAATGTATTAATCTATCCAGATGCAATTCAAATTAAAGTGGCGTTAGATAATGGTGATGTACTAGGTTTTGTAGCAAAAGACTACTATCAAAACTATAAAAAAAGAGAAATACCTGAACCAGGTGTGTCAGAAGATGAGGCATTAAAGCAGGTGAATCCGAATTTAGAGATACAAGATAAGCATATGGGCATAATCAAGAATGATATGGGGGAAGAAATACTAGCCTATGTTTTCCTTGGAACTTTAAACGATGATACGTATAAAATATTCATTAACGCTTCTGACGGTAGCGAAGAGAGAGTAGAAAAACTTAAAAAAGCGGAAATGAAATATTCTTAAAACGCAACTAATATAATATTTAATCGATGAGTGGGGATTTTTTTCCCCTCTCTTTATTTTTTGTGATAATATAAAGACAGATAATAAAACGGGGAGAGAGAGGAAGGCGCGTTGATAACTGTTGGAAAAACACTTCAATTAACTTTATCTAATGATTTAGAAACCGTCTATAGATGTAGGGTCATTGACTTGAGAGATGAAACTATAATAGTAGACATTCCAATTAACCAAGAAACAAATCGGCAATCAATTTTTGATATCAATTCCATTGTCGATGTAAGTTTTTCTCACCAAGATGCCGTATATAGATTTCCTAGTATCATCTTAAAAAAGAATATTTCAGATAAGGTACCATGGATGGCTCTTTCCTACTTTCCAGATCGATTACAGAAAATACAGCGGCGAGAGTACATACGGGTAGAAACCATTTTAGATGTGTCTGTCCATTTCCCGAATGGCGAATTAGCAGACTTCGTAACTGTTACACATGATTTAAGTGGGGGTGGATCGGCACTATTAGTTGATAAGAGTATGAAAATACCTAAAAAGGTCGAGGTAGATCTCTTATTTATCCTGCCTTTAAAGGGAGAAATAGAATACGTTCCTGTTTATGGAGAAACCGTGAGAATTGTGGAGCGTAAAGAGGAAAAAAATATTTTATCGATTAAATTTAACAACATGACACAAGAGGATCAGCAAAAAATCATTCAATATTGCTTTCAAAAACAACTGGCAGATCATAAAAAGGGTCTCGTTTGACGTGTTATTGTTAAAAGGAAGGTGCAACAATGGTGAAAGAAATCGCAGTAGCTATCGATGGTCCAGCAGCAGCAGGTAAAAGTACGGTTGCTAAGCAGGTAGCTAAAGAATTAGGGTATACGTATATTGATACAGGTGCGATGTATCGCTCTATTACATTCGCAGCATTAGAATCAAAAGCAGATCTCAATAATGAAGAGAAGCTATTAGACGTATTACATCAAATGGATTTAGAAATGAATGAAAAACTGCAAGTGTTTATTAACGGAAGAGACGTTACGAATGAGATACGTTCGGAAGAGGTATCAAGAAATGTTTCAAAAGTAGCATCCTATGCAAGCATACGAAAAGAAATGGTCAGAAGGCAACAATTAATGGCCAAGAAGCGTGGGGTAGTTATGGATGGTAGAGACATCGGCACACATGTAATTCCAGATGCAGAGGTTAAAATCTTCATGATTGCATCCGCAGATGAGCGTGCTAAAAGAAGACATAAAGAAAATAAAGAAAAAGGATTTCCATCCGACTTTAACCAATTGAAAAAGGAAATAGAAGAACGTGATCGTTTGGATATGGAGAGGGAAGTCTCACCTTTAAAAAAGGGTGACGATGCAATCGAATTAGATACTACTTCCTTATCTATTCGGGAAGTTGTAGAAGAAATCATGCAAATTATAAAGAGGTACAAGGGGTAAACATTATGAGTTTTTATAGTTTTGCGAGAGGTCTCGTAGCAATTGTGTATAAAATGAAATTCAAAATCACTGTAGTAGGTAAAGAAAATATACCATCTACAGGTCCTGTTATTATTTGTGCAAATCATATCTCTAATTATGATCCACCATTAGTTGGAATAACAACGTCTCGTCACATACACTTCCTAGCAAAAGAAGAGTTGTTTTCTAATAAAATAATAGGCGCAATCTTAAAGAAAGTAAATGCATTTCCTATTAAACGAGGAATGAGAGATCGAAATGCTTTAAGACAAGGTTTACAAGTTTTAAAAGAGGGAAATGTTTTAGGGCTGTTTCCAGAGGGTACTAGAAGTAAAACAGGAGAATTAAAAAGAGGATTGGCCGGGGCAGGGTTCTTTGCACTTCGCTCCAAAGCACAAATAATACCATGTGCAATTATTGGTAGCTACGAATCAAAAAAATTGTTGGTTGTGTATGGAAAAGCAATGGAAATGGACGCTTTCAGAGAAGAAAAGGCAAATGCACAAGACGTAACGGATGCTATCATGGCTGAAATAAAAAAATTGCAAGAGAATCATCCGTTCGAAACAATATAACTTGACAAATGTAGCTAAATGTAAGAAGTTAGAAAAAAGTACTTTAACAGTTTTGTTGGAAATTGAAGGAGGTCTTTATCGTGGAAGAAATGAATCAAGAAATGTCTAATATCAAAGAACTTTCAGTAGGAGACATAGTGAAAGGGAAAGTTGTAAAAGTAGAAGAAAAACATGCTTTAGTCGACATTGGATATAAAGTTGAAGGCATCGTACCTATTAGTGAACTTTCTCCTGTTAGAATTGAGACAGCAAGCGACGTTGTTTCAGAAGGGGATGAATTAGATCTTTTTGTGAAAAAAATTGATGATGAAGAGATTGTTCTTTCCAAAAAAGCAGTTGCAGCTGAAAAAGCATGGGAAGAACTACAAACAATCTTCGATAACAACGAAACGTTAAAAGCAACTGTAAAAGATATTGTAAAAGGTGGACTTGTAGTTGATGTAGGTGTAAGAGGATTCATACCAGCTTCACTTGTTGAAAACTACTATGTAGAAGACTTTAGTGATTATAAAGACAAGGAACTAACATTAAAAGTAGTTGAACTAGATAAAGAACAAAATAGAGTAATCTTATCGCATCGTGCGGTAATTGAAGAAGAAGCAGGAAAGCAAAAAGAAGAAATTTTAAATAGTTTAGAAGAAGGACAAGAGATTAACGGTACAGTCCAAAGAATTACCGACTTTGGTGTATTCGTTGATATCGGCGGTATTGATGGTTTAGTACATATTTCACAACTTGCACATAACCATGTTGAGAAAGCTTCCGATGTTGTATCAGAAGGGGATTCCCTTAAAGTAAAAGTATTATCTGTTGATAAAGACAATGAGCGCATTTCTTTATCGCATAAAGCTACTTTACCAGGTCCATGGGATAATGTCGCGTCAAAAATTTCTGTGAATGACGTTGTTGAAGGAACAGTAAGACGTTTAGTAGGCTTTGGCGCATTTGTTGAAGTACTCCCTGGAGTAGAAGGATTGGTACACATTTCTCAAATATCTACAGAGCATATCGGAACACCTATGGAAGTACTTGAAGTAGGGCAAGAAGTAAAAGCAAAAGTATTAGAGGTAAACGAGAGTGAAAAACGTATATCTCTAAGTATAAGAGAAATAGAAGAAGAGCAAGACAGAGCAGAAAGAAAACAATATGAATCCGATGAAGATTCTAGCGGATTCCAACTCGGAGATATGATTGGCGATCAGTTAAGCAAGTATCGAAATAACAACTAATAACTATATATTGCGACTATTAAAGGCTTTGTTTATCAGTTTCTGATAGGCAAAGTCTTTTTTTTGCTTCATGTCCTAGTACATGATCATTTCCAAAAATATTTTACATATATGGGTCTATTCCGTGAGCGCGAAGGCAATAATAGTGGTGGTGATGGTATGTACAGTTATTTTTATCTTTGGGCAGTTTGGATTTTGTGGGTAATGGTTGCATTTTATTTGCCAAAAAGTGTTTTTCGTACGATTTCATTTGTAAGTGTATTATTGTTACTAATCAGCTTTCGTTATAATCATCTGTTTGCTGTAGAATTGCCTTTCCTTATATTAATGATCTATTCATTCATTTTATTATGGATATTCCGAATAAGCTGGCGAAAGTATATTCAACTAATACTCTTATCACTTTTATATGCTACCTATATGTTATGGGCCTTGCTAAGTCCTATTTTTGATATATTAACTTTTTTTATTATTGGAATAGCAATAGGTTTTCTCTATTTACAATATATTGGTGAGTCATTAATTGAAAAATTAATTATCTGGAATATCGGGCTGTTAATCGGACACTTTATATATAGTGTGGTTTTAAATTATTATGGCCTTGGTTTGAACCGTAATGATTTATATTTTTGGAATCTACACACAGCTGTATTACTGTTATTAGCCATGCACAGTCTCTGGCTAAAAGGATTAGAAGCAATCGAGCAACTAGAGAGAAATTTAAACAGAAAAAAAGAGGTGTGATCAATGAATGAATATACATACCCTATATTAATCGGTGTCTTAGTTGGTACTCTTTTTAGGATATTTATGTTAAAAACGGACTATCGACAATACCCAACATACCTACATGGTAAAATTATTCATATTGCGTTAGGGTTTATTGCGGCTAGTCTAGGAGCAGTTGCTGTACCAGCAATTATGGAAAAAGAGTTTACAGCAGTTACTTTTTTAACAATTGCAGCTTCTCAATTTCGAGAAGTGCGAAATATGGAAAGAAATACGCTCTCAGAAATGGACAGCTTTGAGCTAGTACCTAGAGGGAAGACCTATATAGAAGGAATAGCAATTGCTTTCGAGAGTCGAAATTATTTAGTGATTTTCACATCACTACTTACGACCCTAGCTTATTTAGTATTCGGCATATATGTTACCGTCATCGTAGCTGTTATTTGTTTCTTTTTATGCCAACGATTAATGAGCGGTTCCACTATCG
Organism: Gracilibacillus halotolerans; assembly: GCF_014206945.1. GTDB lineage: Bacteria > Bacillota > Bacilli > Bacillales > Amphibacillaceae > Gracilibacillus > Gracilibacillus halotolerans. The sequence continues at coordinate 440,751 of NZ_JACHON010000001.1, read as the reverse complement.
GTCAAATTGTGGATATAGAACATGCCGATGTTAGTTTCGATGGTGCAGGAATGTATGTAGATAATATATATATTATGAATATTGGTTTACCTGAGAGACAGAAGGAGATCTTGAAATATGGGATGGGCTTTATCTTAAAACCAAAATCATTTGATGTAAGGTCTACCATTGCTAATTTAGGTCAGAGACAGGCAATTTTGCATGACGTGTCTGTGTCACTTGGAGTTTTTAGAGATTCAGGTACACCAGCATTAGTGCCACTTATAAAGCGTGATTTAGATGATGGACGAATTGGTGTTTTTATTTTACCGCAAGATAAAGATGTAGAAAAGGCAATGAAAGTTATTAGTGCTGTACCAGTACTTGAAAATGCTATACGCATGCCGTCTGAATCGAAAGCGCACAAAAAGGAGGGAAGCTAATGGAGCTAAATAAAGCAATTTTAGCTACCATTACTACTAATTCGACTAAGGTAATGCCGGGCTCACCAATTTTTGTTTGTGAAACAAAGGACGAAATGGATAAAGTGGCTGCTAATTTGGAAGCAATTCTAGATGGGATAAGTCATGCGTTAAGTGATGAAATTTATATAATTGTTAGGCATTAATCGACTATAATTTTATTATGTAAACAAGCGATAAAAAACGTAATGCTACGATACGCATTGTTTGTTTAGGCTATAACTTGTTTTATTATCTATAGTTATGGTAATTTAATAACGTATCAAAGTATATCAATTCATTGATAGAGATAGAAAGGATGTGCCTTCATGAGAAACTCTGTTGTTGCCATCGTTGGAAGGCCAAATGTAGGGAAATCCACTATATTTAATCGGCTAGTAGGTGAACGAATTTCAATTGTAGAAGATATACCAGGAGTTACGCGGGACAGAATATACTCTTCCGCTGAGTGGTTAAACGTTAGCTTTCGACTAATCGATACAGGCGGTATTGAAATAGGTGATGAGCCTATTCTTGTTCAAATTAGAGAACAAGCATCTGTAGCAATTAGAGAAGCAGATGTTATTATCTTCCTAGTTAACGGTAGAGAGGGCGTAACAGCTGCAGATGAAGAAGTTGCAAAAATATTATATAAATCCAATAAACCAGTTGTACTAGCGGTTAATAAAATTGACAATCCTGAAATGAAGGAACAAATGTACGAGTTTTATTCATTAGGTTTTGGTGATCCATATCCAATCTCAGGTACACACGGACTTGGGTTAGGGGATTTATTAGACGCAGTTGTTGAACTATTTCCAGAGCATGAGAATGAAGATGAAAAGGAAGATACGATCCATTTTAGCCTAATTGGAAGGCCGAATGTCGGAAAATCATCATTGGTTAATGCTCTCTTAAACGAGCAACGAGTGATTGTAAGTAATGTTGCAGGTACAACTCGTGATGCGATTGATACAAGCTTCAATCGAGATGGCCAGGATTATGTTATCATCGATACAGCAGGTATGAGAAAACGAGGAAAAATCTATGAAACTACTGAAAAATACAGTATACTACGCGCGTTAAGAGCTATCGAAAGATCGGATGTTGTTCTTCCTTTAATTGATGCGGATACCGGAATTATTGAACAAGACAAAAAAATTGCAGGATATGCTCATGAAGCGGGTAGAGCAGTCGTTATCGTTGTGAATAAATGGGATACGATTGATCAACACGATAAAGCAATAAAAGAATTTGAAGAAAAAATTCGCGCACACTTTCCGTTTCTTGATTATGCTCCTATTGTATTTCTTTCTGCGAAAACAAAGAGGAGATTGCACACCCTTTTACCGGAAATAGACATCGCTAGTGAAAATCATAGTAAAAGAATTGAAACAAACGTATTAAATGACGTCATTATGGATGCACTTGCAGTTAGTCCTCCACCAACGAAACATGGTAAAAGATTGAAGGTTTTATATGCAACACAAGTATCTGTAAAACCGCCAACATTCGTTGTCTTTGTTAATGACCCTGAATTAATGCATTTTTCTTATGAGCGATTTTTGGAGAATAAAATACGAGAAGCATTTGGTTTTGAGGGAACCCCGATTAAAATATTTGCTAGAAAACGTAATTAGAGGAGATGGAAAATGAGTAAAATAACTGTACTCGGTGCTGGAAGTTGGGGAACTGCTCTAGCACTTGTTTTATGTGATAATCAACACCAAGTTACACTTTGGACACATAATTCTGAACAAAAGTTACAGCTCGAGAAGGATAGAGTGAATAATAAATATTTACCAGGTGTTTCTCTCCCTAATTCCTTGCACATATCGGATAATTTAAATCAATCTGTTGACGAGGCAGATGCCATTTTATTAGTTGTTCCTACGAAAGCAATTCGCAACGTTTGTAAACAGTTAAACGCAATATTAGATAAACCTACATTAATTATCCATGCCTCAAAGGGGATTGAGCCGGATACACACTTACGAATTTCAGAAATGATTCGGGAAGAACTTGATGAGAGCCAAATAAAGGATATTGTTGTATTGTCTGGACCAAGTCACGCGGAAGAGGTTGGATTGCGGCACCCAACTACAGTTACCGCTGCTTCAGAAATCAAGGATACAGCTAAAACAACTCAAGAGCTGTTTATGAATAGCTATTTTCGTGTTTACACAAGTACAGATGTAATTGGAGTAGAGCTAGGGGGCGCACTGAAGAATATTATTGCACTCGGTGCAGGTATATCTGATGGACTAGAGTATGGAGACAATGCGAAAGCAGCACTTATCACGAGAGGTTTAGCAGAAATAACACGACTTGCAACCAATCTCGGAGCTAATCCGTTAACATTTATCGGTCTCTCAGGAGTAGGCGATTTAATCGTAACATGTACGAGTGTACATAGTCGAAATTGGCGTGCTGGTAATTTATTTGGAAAAGGTATGAATATTGATGAAGTAGAGGAAGAATTAGGTATGGTTGCTGAAGGAATAAGGACAACCAAGGCTGTTTTCCAACTCGCAAACAAGATAAATGTAAAAATGCCAATTACACAAGGGATTCATACTATTATTTTTGATGATGAGGAACCGAAAAAAGTAGTAGATTATCTTATGAAGCGAGCTCCCACCAATGAAATGGACGATATATCCGAAATGCTTCGAACACGACTTTCGGATTAACTGTTTACTTTCTTCTTGCATAACATAAATAGAACGATATTATGCAAGGAGGAAAACAAAGTGACGGACCAGAATAATAAAATGTTTGACCAAATTTCTAAAAAAACGAATATGAAGCCGGATGATATTTTAAAAGTTGCTCAGTCTGTACAAAATGCCGATTTTTCGGATCAGAAAACAGTACGGCAGCTTGTAAAACAATTATCTCAAATGACAGGTAAACCTGTTTCCAAACAAAAAGAAGATAAAATTGTTCAAGCTATAACAAATAATAATCTTCCAAAAGACATGAATACTCTTACTAAGTTATTTAAACAATAAATCATCTAGGCACTTGAGGATACAAGCAACCATTGCAATGCATATGATAAAACGCACGAGTTATTCATATTAGGGTGTTAGGGTATTTATTTAGTCAAACCGGATGAGAGAGCCCCCCTCTCTATCCGGTTATTTCTTTATTTATACGAGATATTAACTACGACTTTTACTCGGATAGACAAAAATATGAATTCAGTTAAACCAGTATAGGAAGACCTACATAATTGTAACTGATTCGACAAGATGCAGAGTGAGTTTTACTAATATCTATGTTATAATAGCATAGGATTTTGAACATTTTATAAATATCAGATCAGTACCTTGAATTACTAGGAATACTCTGGTGTAATTGCTTTTCTTAACAAGCTTTAAAAGGAAATGATACTTACATATTAATTTTTATATAAATAGAAAGGATGAGAAATATTGTCTGTTTCCATGATGATGATGTGGGTCTCATTTGCTGGAATGGGAGCCTTGATTTTTGCAATTCTTTTAATCTTATTAAGTAGGTATAAATTGAAAGGTGTACTTGCTAATATAACCGCTTTAATTGCTTATTTATTCTTAATAGTTGGTAGTTTAATTATTGCATTCGTAGTCTTTAGTGGACCAACCGCATAGTTTAGGAGGAAAGATGTATCATGACGAAAAAAAGTGTTACAGCTTATCTAGTTTTAAGCCTATTACTACTAGCAGGTTGTATGTACCCTGAAGAAAATCTATCTAAAAACCAAATCACTAACGATGAACAACTTGTTATCGTTCAACAAGCTGTTAATCAATACGCTGAACAAACAGGTGGACTCCTACCTATTGTAACGAAGGATAGTGATACACCGATATATCAAAAATATGTGATTGACTTTTCGTTATTAAAACAAAGAAGTTTACTAGCTGAAATTCCTGGCTCGGCATTTGAAAGTGGTGGTACCTATCAATACGTTTTAATAGACGTTGAGACGGACCCAACGGTAAAAGTGATAGACCTACGCATTTCAAATGAACTTCGAGAAATACAACAACGATTATCGATGTTTAGAGCAGAGCACACATACCCACCTTACGGAAAGAAAATTGATCAATATGTGTACTCACTAGACTATAAAGAATTAAATTTAGACACAGACCCTTATGTGAAAAGCCCCTATACGGGGGATAACTTACCTGTATACATTACTACCGAAGGCGATCTAATCATTGATTATCGCTCTGATATTTATCGAATCATGCAAGAAAATGATTATGAATACGAAGAAGGAGATGACATACGTCAACTCTTAACAGACCATTTCCCGATTGTGCCAGCGTATAGTGTACCGTATACAATAAAAGAGGGTGAGCCGGTTTTTGCTAATGATTTATAAAAACTTTTAAGCTCTTATATATAATAGGAATAACTCATTGACTATTGCGTATAGATTAGTAATGAAATAATTTACTTTCATTATTACTATGTGATAGACAATGAGTTTTTCTTTTTTGAAAAACAATTGCATATTTCAGTAGGACAACATCATAGAATAGAATTGTCAAATGAACGAGGAAAGATGGGGAGGAGATCTCTTGGAAAGAGTCGATATCTTCAAGGATATTTCTAAGCGGACAAATGGGGATATTTATTTAGGAGTTGTAGGAGCGGTTCGGACAGGAAAATCAACGTTTATTAAGAAGTTTATGGAGAAAATGGTGTTACCAAGTATCGAGAACGAAAGTGATAGGGTAAGGGCACAGGACGAATTACCACAGAGTGCTGCAGGTAGAACAATTATGACAACAGAGCCAAAATTTGTGCCCAATCAAGCTGTTTCATTAACAGTAGAAGATGGTTTAGATGTTAATGTACGGCTTGTAGATTGTGTAGGCTATACCGTAAAAGGCGCTCAAGGGTTTGAAGATGAAAATGGACCACGGATGATTCATACACCGTGGTATGAAGAGCCAATCCCTTTTCATGATGCTGCAGAGATTGGAACTAGAAAAGTAATTCAAGAGCATTCCACTATGGGAATTGTTATTACAACCGATGGCTCGATTGGTGACATCCCTCGAGAAGATTACTTAGAAGCTGAGGCAAGGGTAATTGAAGAACTTAAAGAAGTTGGCAAGCCATTCATTATGATTATTAATACAGTCCAACCTTATCACCAAGAAACGGAGATGCTAAGACAGGAACTTGTAGAAAAGTTTGACATCCCGGTACTTCCTATGAGTGTAGAAAGTATGACGGAACACGATGTTCATAATGTATTAAGAGAAGTTCTATATGAATTTCCTGTATTAGAAGTAAATGTTAATCTCCCAAGCTGGGTACTCGTTTTAGAGGAAGATCACTGGCTGAGAGCGAATTATCAAATGGCGATTGAAGATACGGTAAAAGATATAAAACGATTGCGAGACGTTGATAGTGTCATTGGTCACTTCGATCAATATGATTTTATTGAACTTGCACAATTAGCAGGAATAGAAATGGGAGAAGGAGTAGCAGATATTGATCTTCATGCTCCAGATGAACTTTACGACCATGTGTTAAAAGAAATAGTCGGAGAAGAAATCCGTGGTAAAGATCATCTCTTGCAATTAATGCAAGATTTAACAAAAGCTAAGAAAGAGTATGATCAAGTAGAGGAAGCATTAAGAATGGTGAAACAAACCGGTTATGGAGTGGCGGCTCCAACGTTACATGATATGGCCTTAGAAGAACCTGAAATCATTCGCCAAGGTAGTCGATTTGGAGTACGGCTAAAAGCTGTTGCACCATCGATTCATATGATTAAGGTAGATGTTGAATCAGAGTTCGCTCCAATCATTGGTACAGAAAAACAAAGTGAAGAGCTAGTTCGATATTTGATGCAGGATTTCGAAGAGGATCCATTATCAATCTGGCAATCGGATATATTCGGTAGGTCTTTAAGCTCTATTGTGCGGGAAGGTATCCAAGCAAAACTAGCGCTAATGCCGGAGCATGCGAGATTTAAGCTTAAAGAAACATTGGAAAGAATTATTAACGAAGGATCAGGCGGTTTAATTGCGATCATTTTATAATAACCGCAAAAAAACTACTTAGATATAGAACCTGTTTTACATTACACGTTGTGGTTGTGTGGATGTGAACAGGTTTTTTCGTGTTTAACAACCTTTTAATAGAATTTATGAAACTATCTACACTTACTCTAACCATTATGTTATATATTAAAGAATAGGATAAAAAAAGTATGGCAATACTGGAGTTAACGAGCTATACTCAAAATAAGAATGATTTTACAAAAGTCTTGAAAACAGTTGCAACCTAGTAATCTGTATGATAAGATTCTTTGTAAATTGACAAAATTACACATTGTTTAAAGAAAAAAGTCTCAAAAACACTGTAAATTGTTGAACTCTCAGAGATTTTCGGTTATTATTAGCCTTGTCATCATTAATTGGTGACCTTAGCTATAGATGATGTTTATCATTCTTAATTATTGCTAGTAGTTTAATGGGAGGAGGTGAATATCATGAACAAGACAGATCTTATTAATGCAGTTGCTGAAAAAAGCGAACTTTCTAAGAAAGATGCAACAAAAGCTGTAGATGCAGTTTTTGAATCTATCATGGATTCACTTAAAGACGGTGAAAAGGTTCAACTTATTGGATTTGGTAACTTTGAAGTACGTGAGCGTGCTGCACGTAAAGGGCGTAACCCGCAAACTGGAGAAGAAATCGAAATTCCAGCAAGCAAAGTTCCTGCGTTTAAACCAGGTAAAGCCCTTAAAGATATCGTAAAATAATATGATATTACATATGGGCAAAAAAAGGGTGCATCGTCGCCCTTTTTTTCTTTTTTAACCTATGAAACTTATCAAATATTATATCTATCCATATTCCTATTAACAGTAACGGAAATGAACGACACGCTTGCAAGTATAAAAAAACGTATGACTACATCCATGTTCAAAACATTCCCATTCTTCTCAATCCTTCCCTCTTAAAGAAATCTACCGAGATATAAGATAGAGCATTATTTTACTACCCTACTAAACAAAAGATTGTCCTTAGGCAAAAAGAGAGTTTTCATTATTCAGTAATCGATACAATATGCTATACTAAGTTAGTATAATGAGAAATACAATGGATATTTTATTTCAGAAGAAGTGAATAGTAACTAAATCGATATTGTCGAAGTAGTATACATAAATTGTGCTTATAGGATTGTGGTGAATGAAGTGGAAACTCTAACTCAATCGATACCTAGCTATCGTAAACTAATTGAAAATGAAATAGAACACACCTATTTAACGTTACATATTGAACAGCCTATTATCGAAGAAGATAAATTAAAGCTTTTACATATTTTATTGATGAATTATGAGGATATCGAGGATTCTATTGTTTCGGTAATGCTCGTACAAATCGCATTAAATACGCATGATTTAATAGCACAAAAAACAACCGTCGATTCAAGTGACAGAAAAAGCCAACAACTAACAGTTCTTGCAGGGGATTTTTATTCTGGTTTATACTATAAACGATTATCGGAGGCTGACAATATCCTTTTAACGGGTGTCCTTGCAAACGGTATATCAGATATAACCGAACAAAAGATGGATTTCTTTTATACAAGCCCTCAAGAGGCTACTCAATTTGCAGAAGGTTTTTGTGAACTCGACTTTGTACTAATTAAGCATGTAGCATTTTATTCTAATTGGCATAGTGAAGAAGATCATCGTTATATGAAGAATTGGCTTTTCTATAGAAGGCTATTGCAAGAAGCAGATTTTATGGAAGAAGAAAAGGAGACATTGTTTTCTCAGTTGTTCCACAAGAACGTGCAAAAAACTGATTATAAAACGTTTTTAAAAGATGAAATTCAAAAAAGGGAGAAGTATCTTGGAGAATCTAATTCGATACTGAAGCAATATCTCTCCTAATATTGACGATATAGGAATTAGCAAAATGCAGGAGAAGGGTAGTTAACATGAATAAATTAGAAAAAGAAAAGAAAGTTCATCAAGTCTTTGAAACAATTTACGAAAACTATGACCATATGAACTCTATTATATCTTTTAAACGTCATATTAAATGGCGTAAGGATATAATGAGCCGCATGCAAGTTACACCAGGTTCTACTGCATTGGATGTTTGCTGTGGCACAGGTGATTGGTCTTTTTCTTTAGCAGAAGCTGTTGGTGAATCAGGGACAGTAATAGGTCTTGACTTTAGTGAAAATATGCTTTCAATAGCTAAAAAAAGAAATGAAGAAGTCAACTACGATAACTTATCCTTTATACATGGTAATGCAATGGAACTGCCATTTGAAGATAATCATTTTGACTACGTTACGATAGGATTTGGTTTACGAAACGTACCAGATTATATGCAAGTATTAAAAGAAATGTACCGTGTTGTTAAACCAGGTGGAAAAGTAGTTTGTCTAGAAACTTCACATCCGACTCTCCCGATCTATAAGCAGCTATACTATTTTTATTTTGGAAACATCATGCCCTTATTCGGAAAGTTATTTGCAAAAAGCTACCAAGAGTATGCGTGGTTACAGGAGTCAGCTAAAGACTTTCCAGATAAAAATGAACTTAAAAGAATGTTCCAACAAGCGGGATTCATTAATATTGAAATAAAAGGTTATACTGGTGGCGTAGCTGCTATGCATATGGGTGAAAAAAGTTTGTAGATAAAGTTAGGTGGCAGAAATGAGGTTAACTAAATCATATAATTTTATAAAAAAAGATTTAATAGAAGTTGAGAGTATATTAGAAGAGTTAGTATACTCTGACCATACGGTACTTCATAAGGCTAGTGATCAGCTGTTGAAAGCAGGTGGCAAGAGGTTAAGGCCGCTTTTTGTTCTATTATCTTCTCGTTTTGGCGAGTTTAACCTTGATCATGTAAAAAAAGTTGCTAGTTCCTTAGAATTAATACATATGGCTTCATTGGTTCATGATGATGTGATTGATGATTCAGACATGAGGAGAGGAAAGCCAACTGTAAAAGCTAGTTGGGACAATCAAGTCGCCATGCTGACAGGTGACTATATCTTTGCCAAAGCTATTGGACAATTATCGGCTATATCAGAACCAAGACTCCATCAAATTTTGGCAGATACAATGATTGAATTGACAATAGGAGAAATTGAACAAATTAAAGATAAATATGTAATCAATCAAAATCTACGTACATATTTACGTAGAATTAAAAGGAAAACAGCACTTTTAATATCTTCCAGTTGTCAACTTGGTGCCATAGTGACGAAAACTTCACCAATGGTAGAAGAATCATTGTTCCGGTATGGTTATTATATTGGGATGAGTTATCAGATTATCGATGATATATTAGATTTTACCGGTACAGAAAAAGACTTAGGAAAACCTGCCGGCGGTGATTTGTTGCAGGGTAATATCACCCTCCCAGTGTTATATGCAATGGAAGACCCTACACTTAAAGAAAAATTAGCGTTCGCCTTTCAGGATACAGCTAAAATTGATGAAAAAGAAGTTAGTAGTATCACGAAGGAAATTGCCAAGTCTTCTGCGATTACTAAATCAAGAGAGTTAAGTAATCTATATTTAAAAAAAGCATATGAAGCTCTTGAACGACTTCCGGATAATGATGCGAAGGAAGCACTCCAATATATAGCAAATTACATTGGCCAACGAAAAACATAATGAGGTGATGAGGATGGAACAAACTTTTTTAATGATAAAACCAGATGCTGTACAACGGAATTTAATCGGTACAATTATTGGGAAATTTGAACAAAAGGGTTTCAAGCTTGTTGCAGCAAAACTCATGCAGGTTAACGAAACATTAGCTGAAGAGCATTATAAAGAACATATTGGAAAACCTTTTTTTAAGGGACTAGTAGAATTTATTACATCCGGACCTGTATTTGCAATGGTATGGGAGGGTGAAAATATCATTGAAAATTCGCGCCAATTAATTGGTAAGACCAACCCTCTAGAAGCAGCCCCCGGTACTATTAGAGGGGATTATGGAATTGTAACCCACCGGAACATTATTCACGGATCTGATTCTAAAGAAAGCGCTGATCGAGAAATTGGATTGTTTTTTAAAGAGGAAGAAATACTTTCTTATCAAAAGGAAATCGATTCTTGGTTACGATAATGATGAATAACTGACAGGAGTAGGAAATAATGCAGGAGTATCAGTCTTTTATACGGCAAGTAAACAAAAGCATAGGTTTAGATCTCTCCCTTTATAAGGAAGCGCAAATGAAGAGGAGATTAACCTCTTTACGCAATAGAAGGGGATTTGATAGTTTTCAAAAATATTTTGACGCTATCATGGAAGATAGAAGTTTAATGGAAGAGTTTCTAGATAAAATAACGATTAATGTCTCTGAATTTTATCGTAATCCAAATCGGTGGAAAGTATTAGAAGATTCTATATTCCCAGCGTTAAAGAAAAAGAAAGATAAAATTAAAATATGGAGTGCTGCTTGTTCTACAGGTGAAGAACCTTATACTCTTTCCATCTTAGCTCAACAGTTTTGGGATAAACAGAATATCTCCATTATAGCTACAGACATCGATGATAATGTTCTTTCGCATGCGAAACAAGGATTATACAAAGAACGTGCATTACAGGAAGTGTCTCCTAACATAAAGAAGAAGTATTTCAATCAAGTAGCAGATACATATAAAATTAGTGACGATATTAAACAACCAATAACTTTTAAGAAACATAACTTATTGGCGGATACCTTTCCACAAAATATGGATCTTATCGTTTGTAGAAATGTGCTGATTTACTTTACTGATGAAGCGAAAGAGGAACTTTACAATAAGTTTAGTAACGCTTTATCAGAGGATGGTATATTTTTTGTCGGAAGTACAGAACAAATATTTAATCCAGAGAATTTCAATTTAAAAGTACATGATACATTCTTTTATCAAAAAATGTAACAACAGATATATATATTGTGCTATGATATTATGTAAAAAATAAATAAGGGGGATACACATGCGTTATTTAACAGCGGGAGAATCTCATGGTAAGCAACAAACAACAATAGTTGAAGGAATCCCGGCAAGAATGCCGATAACTCAAGACGATATTAATGAATCATTACTAAGACGTCAAAAAGGTCATGGTCGAGGGAAGAGAATGCAAATTGAAAAGGACTTAGTGGACATTGCAGGTGGCGTAAGACATGGTTACACGTTAGGTTCTCCGATTGCATTAGTTGTAAAAAACGATGATTATAAACATTGGACGGATGTTATGGGAGAAGATCCGATTGAAGACGACCAAAAGATCCGTCGAGTTGTAACTAGACCACGACCAGGTCATGCGGACTTAAATGGTGCTATTAAATATGGACACCGAGATATGAGAAATATTTTAGAAAGATCATCTGCACGAGAAACTACAGCACGTGTAGCAGCTGGAGCAGTTGCAAAAACGCTATTAAAACATTTAGATATTAAAATAGTTGGATATGTTAAAGAAATTGCAGGAATTAAAGCAGAAGAAAGACCGGATTTAACGATAGATCAAAAAATTGAAATTTCAGAAGAATCTCCGGTTCGTTCTTTAGATGATAATGCTGGGCAACAAATGATGGACGCTATTGATAAAGCAAAGAAAGACGGAGATTCCATCGGTGGAGTATGTGAAGTATATGTTGAAGGCTTACCTGCTGGAATTGGTTCCTATGTACATTATGACAGAAAGCTAGATGGCCGAATTGCTGGAGCAGTCCAAAGTATTAACGCATTTAAAGGTGTAGAATTCGGTATTGGTTTTGAAGCAGCAAGAAAAAATGGTAGTGAAGTCCATGATGAAATTCTATGGTCTGAAGAACAAGGTTACTATCGACGAACAAATCGACTAGGTGGATTCGAAGGCGGAATGTCTACAGGAATGCCAATTGTTGTTAAAGGTGTAATGAAACCTATTCCTACCCTATACAAACCACTACAAAGTGTAGATATTGAAACAAAAGAGACATTTAATGCTAGTATTGAGCGTTCCGATTCTTGTGCAGTGCCTGCAGCAGCAGTTGTTATGGAACATGTAGTAGCTATTGAAATTGCTAAAGCTATTTTGGAACAATTCCCAAATGACCAATTTCCTAAATTAAAAGAAGCTCTAGATCAATACCGTGAGGAGATTAAACAATTCTAATGGAGACGGTATCGATACGAACAAGTACGAATCAATATGATGTTGTGGTGGGAAATGGTCTTATCGAACAAATTTCTAACTTCTTACCTAAAGACTATTCGAACATTCTAGTGATTTCAGACGAAACCGTTTATGAACAGTATGGAGAAAGAATCAAAAATGGTCTAGGTAATCGAAAGATTGCACATTCGATTGTTCCAGCTGGAGAGGCATCGAAAAATATTAATAACTATTATAAATTACTTACAAATGCTTTGAATCAAGAACTTGATCGTAAGGCACTAATCATTGCATTAGGTGGTGGAATGATAGGTGATTTAGCAGGCTTTGTAGCCTCTACTTATATGAGAGGTATAGATTTTATTCAAGTACCTACAACAATTCTAGCTCATGACAGTAGTGTTGGAGGCAAAGTAGCTATTAATCATGAAAAAGGAAAGAATATGATTGGTAGTTTTTATCCACCGACCGCAGTAATTTATGATATAAATACATTACGTACGTTACCTCAACGAGAAATACGTTCCGGTTATGCAGAGATTATGAAACACGGATTGATTAGTAGTCATTCTTTCTTTGAAGAATGTTTAAATACGGACTTAACCAATACGTTGTCCGATCAGACCCTAAAAGATCAACTTGTTAAAGGGATAAAGGTTAAGGCTGACATCGTACAAAGGGACGAGAAGGAATCAAATATTCGAAAGTTTCTGAATTTTGGCCATACTTTAGGTCATGCAATTGAGGCGGAGGCTGGATATGGCAATATGACCCATGGGGAAGCAGTAGCTATTGGTATGCTATTTGCACTTCAGCTTAGTGAAACCATTTATCATAAACCGATGCCATTTGACTCATTATACGAGTGGATGAAGCGTAACAAATACCCTGTACATGTAAAGGGATTTGAAATGAGTCGACTAATTAAGAGAATGAAAATGGACAAAAAAGCGGAAAATGCCAACATTCAAATGGTTCTCCTCCAAGATATCGGTAAACCATCCGTTTATACAATCGACGACAACGTATTGCTAACACAGTTAAAAAAATTTGCGGAAAAGGTTGGATGACTATGATGAGAGGAATTCGTGGGGCTACGACTGTCCGTGAAAACGATGCGAATGAGATTATTCAAGAAACGAAACGAATGATTGAGGAAATGGCAGTAAAAAACGAGATAAAACCAGAAGAGATTGCCTCTGTACTTATATCCGTTACAAAAGATTTAGATGCGACATTTCCTGCTAAAGCATTGCGCTTAATTGATGGTTGGAAGTATGTTCCAGTCATGTGTATGCCAGAAATTGAGGTTCCTGGAAGTTTACCACAATGTATACGAGTGATGATGACTGTAAATACCAACTTAAATCAAAAGGACGTTCAACACGTTTATTTAAATGATGCGGTTCAATTGAGACCTGATTTATTAAAAGATTCATAAATTATAAGAAAGGATGTTTTTCATTTGCAAGCAAAAAAAGTGTTTAATGCTATGTCACCATATACACCAGGAAAGCAAATTGAAGATGTAAAAAAGGAATACGGGTTAACAAAGATTGTTAAATTAGCATCGAATGAAAATCCTTTCGGTTACTCAAAAAAGGTAAAAGAAGCGATCCCATCAATGTTAGATCATTTGGAGATTTACCCTGACGGTAACGCTACATTACTTAGAAATAAATTGTCGACACATTTAAATGTCTCCGCAGACCAGTTGGTTTTTGGTTGTGGGTCAGATGAAATCGTTGAAATCATTAGCCGTAGTTACCTAGAGGAAGGAACGAATACGATTACTGCTTGGCCGACGTTTCCTCAATATAGACATTGTGCAAAAATTGAAGGAGCAGACGTAAAAGAAGTGCCTCTAAAGAATAACGGTGACCATGATTTAGCTGGTATGCTTGCTGAAGTGGATGAAAATACGAGAGTTATTTGGTTATGCTCTCCGAATAACCCTACAGGTAATCTAATTCAACGTAATGAAATGGAAGATTTCTTAAATGAATGTCCAAAAGATATTTTAGTTGTATTAGATGAAGCATATTATGAATATATAAATAAAGCTACTAATCCAAACACCATTGATCTCTTAGAAAAGTATTCGAATGTGATTGTTTTACGAACGTTCTCGAAAGCATATGGTTTAGCAAACTTACGTGTTGGTTATGGTATTGCTTCTAAAGAAATAGCAACATTATTAAACATCACAAGAGGTCCTTTTAATACAACATCTATCTCACAAATGTCGGCAATTCACGCGTTAGAAGATCAAGATTTTATTAAGTATAGCTATGAACAAAATATTGAAAATAAATCCTATTTCAAAAGAGAAATGGAAAGTCTCGGTTTAGAATGTTATGAATCGGAAGCTAACTTCTTATTTGTAAAACTACCTACATCCGGAGATCAATTATTTGAACATTTACTTTCAAAAGGATATATCGTTCGCTCGGGTGAGGCACTTGGTCACCCAAATGGTGTACGAATAACAATTGGTACAAAAGAACAAATGACAGAATTAAGTCAGCTTATTAAAGAATATTTAAGTGCTGTCCAAACTACTTCTTAAGTTAAGTAAAGTTTGTTCGTTATAAAGGAGAATTCTCGTGAAGGAAACAGTGTTAATAGCGGGCCTTGGATTAATTGGTGGCTCGCTAGCTTTAAATATGAAAGAACATGATAATATGCGAATTATCGGCTATGATGCAAATAAAAGTACATTAGAATACTGTAAAATGAATGGAATTACAGATGAAACGTATGATAATTTCGCAGAGGCTGTCAAACAAGCAGATATTTGTATTCTTGCTGCTCCTGTTTCCGTTACGGTAGGCCTTATTAAGGAGTTAGATACTATTGCTTTAAATAAAGATATTCTTGTTACGGACGTAAGTTCTGTAAAAGGGCCAGTAATGGATGCTGCCAAGAACCTTACTAATGAAAGGATTTCCTTTATTGGTGGTCATCCAATGGCAGGTTCACATAAAAAGGGAATACAGGCAGCCAAACAACATCTGTTCGAAAATGCAATTTATGTGTTATCACCTTCAAACGAAAATATGGAGGAACACATCGCAAAATTAAAGGCATTATTAACTCCAACGAAATGTAAATTTTTAATTTTGGAACCTGAAGAACATGATGAAATGACTGGTGTTATTTCACATTTTCCTCATTTAATTGCTTCTTCCCTAGTACAGCAGGCAAAAAATTGGCAACAAAAACACCCATACATACCTAAATTAGCGGCAGGTGGATTTCGAGATATTACAAGAATTGCCTCAAGTAATCCTTCCTTATGGAAAGACATATTTTTTCAAAATAAACAAAAAATGAGTCGACTTCTTACGGACTGGATTGAGGAAATGAACCATTTAAAGCAACTAATTGATGAAGGTTCTGAGGATGAAATGCAAGAATATCTCCAGTTAGCAAAAAACTATCGGGATGGGTTGGATAGTGCTAAAAGGGGCGCTCTTTACACAACATACGATATCTATGTAGATATTTTTGATCAGCCAGGTGCACTTCTTCGAGTGATTGAACTTCTAGCAGAACATGAGATTAGCATTAGTAATATTGAAATACTAGAGATTCGAGAAGGAATCACAGGTGTATTGAGATTAAGCTTTCAAAACGATAACGACCGTCAACTTAGTCATGCCATTTTAAGAAAAAATAAGTACGATACAGTTATACAAGAATAGAGGTGGAAACATGGTTGAAACCAAACAACTCGATTATGGGAAACAATCTTTACAAGGTTCAATTGCTGTACCAGGTGATAAATCAATTTCGCATCGTGCTGTCATGTTTGGTTCCTTGGCTAGTGGTGAAACGAAGATAACGAATTTCTTAGCTGGTGAGGATTGTATTAGAACGATCGATGCTTTTAAGGCAATGGGCGTCAATATAACGAGAGATGAGCAGACAGTCATTGTTAAGTCTACTGGTGTAGCTGGACTAAAAGAACCAGTGATTCCTATTAATTTAGGTAATTCAGGGACAACTGCAAGACTTCTAATGGGAATATTAGCTGGTTTACCGTTTCATTTTACGTTATTCGGAGACGATTCTTTGTCTAATAGACCTATGGACCGTATTACGATACCTTTAAAGCAAATGGGTGCTAAAATTGATGGTAGAGATTCAGGAAGACTATTACCGATTTCTTTAAGAGGCGGAAATTTGAAACCAATTGATTACCAAACGCCAATGAAAAGCGCTCAAGTTAAATCTGGTGTCTTGCTAGCTGGACTCATGACAGATGGAACAACAACTGTAGTAGAAGAGAGTAAGACGAGAGACCATACTGAAAATATGTTAAAGGCATTTGGTGCGGAGATTGAGTCAGAGGGCACTACTGTCCGTATAACTGGCAACCAGCCATTACAGGCGTGTAATATCGAAGTCCCTGGGGATATTTCCTCTGCTGCATTTTTCCTTGCAGGAGCTGCTATTATCCCTGGTAGTCATATAACGATTAAAGATGTTGGTTTGAATCCTACTAGGTCGGGAATCATTGACGTATTAAAAATGATGAGTATCGATATTGAAGCTACTGTTACGAGAACGGTTGGCGGTGAACCAATTGGTGATGTGTCTGTCAAGTATTCACAAGCAAAAGGCACTACAATAGAAGGCGAAATTATCCCAAGAATTATTGATGAAATACCTATTATCGCATTAGTTGCCTCACAGGCAAAAGGTACAACAATTATTAAAGATGCAGAAGAATTAAAATTTAAAGAAACCGATCGAATTGAAGCAGTAGTGACAACTTTAAAAACACTTGGAGTGAACATTGTACCTACGGATGACGGAATGGTTGTTGAGGGTGGTGCTTCCATTAAAGGAGCGAATGTTCATTCTTATGGTGATCATCGAATTGGAATGATGATAGCTATTGCTTCATTATTGACAGAAGATCGGGTTGAATTGGAAAACCCATCATGTATCAATATTTCTTATCCGCAATTTTTTACGGATTTAGAAAAACTGTTCCATTCTTAATTATATAAGTAATAAATAGTATCCCGGATGATATCGATTCTTTGTATTCGTTTATCATTCGGTTTTTATTTTAGCTGGCTATTACGACAAAACAATACAATTTGTTCACTTGCCTGGAGATTTTAATTTAGATATGATGGAATAATAGAATACGACGCTAAAGCAGAAAGGATGGTTATTTATGAATACTATAGATAACGCTATTGCATTAATCCAACACGGTAAAACAGAGGAAGCTCTTGAAATATTAGCTTCTGAAGCAAAGAATGCGAATGACGAAGAACGATTGGATATTGCGCAAATTTATATTGAACTTGGTTTAATTGATCGAGCGGAAAAACTATTAACTAAAATAATTGATAAACAACCATCCTTGTCGGTAGCTAAATTAATGTTAGCAGAGATTTATACGGATGAACAAAAAGATGACGAAGCGATATTATTGTTAAATGAAATTAGAGAAACAGATCCTTATTATTTACAAGCACTGTTACAATTAGCAGATGTATATCAAGCGCAAGGACTAAATGAAGTTGCGTTATCAAAAATGTTAGAAGCGAAAAATATCGATCCTAACGAACCACTAATTGACTTGGCTTTAGGTGAATTAACATTTGCTTTAGGTGATTATCAAAGAGCATCTATTTATTTTCAAAAACTTAGCCACGACCCTGATTTTAGAGAAGACAAAAATATACTATCAAAACTAGCCGAATCGTATGGATTAATTGGTGATTTTGAAAATGCTTTGCTCTTTTATGAAAGATTAGATTCTGATAATCCAGATACATTATTTCGGTATGGCTTTATTGCATATAAATTGGAACGTTATGAATTAGCTGTTCAAATTTGGGAACAAGTAAAGGAAGAAGCATTTGAGTACACTTCTCTCTATCAGTATTTAGCTGATGCTTATGAACAAACAGGGCAAGAAGATCTTGCATTTCAAACACTAGAAGAAGGAATGCAAGTGGATACGTTAAATAAGGAGCTATATTTAGAGGCAGCAAAATTAGCTCTGAAGCTTAATCATTTCGATAAATCCATTAAGTATGCTAATCAATCACTTTCCCTTGATAATGAGTATGAGGACGCAATACTTTTCCTAGTAGAAACATATAAAAACCAAGGAGATACAGACGCACTAATTGATTTATTAACGCACCAAACGGATATAGATGTATTAAATGGAATCTTTGAGTGGGAACTTGCTAAAACATTAGCGGAGGAAGAAGTTTTTGACCAGGCATTAAATCACTATCAGAATGCATATAATAAATTGAAGCATGATTCCGAGTTTCTTAAGGAATACGGTTATTTTCTTTTAGAGGAAGGGAGGAAAGAAGAGGCTACGTCCATCTTACGTTCCTATATCAAGTTAGAACCTGCCGATTTCTCCGTTGCAGAGTTGTTGCAACGTATTATAGAGGATGACGAAGTTATTTCCGATTAGCTTGGAATAAAGAGTGTGTCAGATACGCACTTAAAAGAACTCCATCTCGAACGTTACATTGAAAAGCGTAATATAAATGGAGGGGTGAAAATGGAGACGTCTGTTCAAACGAAGGATAAGAAAGAATTCATTCAGTGGTTTTTAGGAAATTATCAACTTAAAAAGCGAGAAAGTGTATGGATTTTAAATTATTTACTGAATGATGAACGTCTATTATCACAGGTACATTTTGTCTTGGAAGCTCGTTTTTGTCCTCGGGCCATCATCATCTCTACTCATTGTTCATCAGAGGTCCCATTCAGATTTTATAAGAAACATATTGTAACAACAGATGCAGACAAATCGTTTCATGATATTAGAATGCATAAAGATGAACCGATATATATTCAAGTCAATTTTCGTGATGCCAATCGAAATATACATTATATGAAGGTGCTCGAGGATAATCCATTTATCCCAGACGATTACTTTTTAACGAAACAAGATAAAAAAATCGTAAAAGACTTACTTGATCATTCTCTTTATTATTATCAAAAAGAGAAATTAACAGATTTAATTAATCGTGCGTTAGATTCAAAGAACTTTGAGGATTTTATGGAATATAGTAATGCTCTCCGTAAGCTAGAGAAAGAATTTCAAAGCTACCCTCAATCGTAGCCATAAATTATAACGAAGTTCACAACGAAAAGAGGTGAATTTCGTTATTTTTTATGTTACATTTAAAATGGACAAGGAGGGAAGACATGCAGTGGCATCCAGATGACTTACAAGGTTTTTTTAAGGCAAAAGAATATATTGATACCGTTATTCTTCCAATTACTTCAATTAGCTTTAAGAATCAAGCAGAAGCTGAAAAATTAGCTATACAAAAGAAATCGATAGAGATTATCACTCAGGAATTGGAAAGAAACTATGCAGGTAGGATTTTTGTTTGTCCTATATACATATATCAACACGCGGTAGACAGAGAACAAGAAATAGCTCGTCTTAATAGTTGGACGGAAGAGATGCTAGCAGAACAATTTGAACATCGCTTTATTATAAGTCATGATATTTTGTGGAAAAAGTACGAAAAACAATTTGACTCGCATTTTATTTGGACACCATCTTTTTCGATGAGTAATTTTCAATCTGACGATGCGAGACTATTTGTTAAGGAACAAACAAATGAATTGAGTGAACTTATTCGTTCCTATTGGTAAAATATGTATTTTATTATGCGAAATTCGTCTTTAAAAATTACATTTTGTTGACCCTATCAATAGTTTGCGCTATCATAGTAATGTCCTAGTAATATAAGAGAAATAATATTTCCATAGTAGTCGGAATAAGTGTAGAGGGGGGTAAAGGATGTCTGAGAAGAAAAACGAGGTATCCCGTCGCCAATTTTTAAACTATACGTTAACAGGTGTAGGTGGTTTTATGGCTGCCGGAATTCTTGCGCCTATGGTACGGTTTGCGATTGACCCGGTATTGAAGGCAACAAGTGGTAGTGAGATGAGTCCAGTAGTAGATGTATCTGAATTAAGTAATGAGCCACAGAGATTTGACTGGACAATTGAGCAGGTGGATGCTTGGTATACATCTGACGTAACCAAAAGTGCTTGGGTTTATCTAGATGATAATGATGAAATTGTTGCATTATCTCCTGTTTGTAAGCATTTAGGTTGTGCAGTTAACTGGGCAGGTAATTCAGATTACCCGGACCAATTCTTCTGCCCGTGTCATGATGGTAGATATTATAAAGATGGTACAAATGTGCCTAACACGCCACCAGATGCGCCACTTGATGAGTTTGAATTAGAGGTTAAAGATGGCACATTATACTTAGGAAATCCTAAACCGAGAGGGGAGGCTTAACATTGCTTCAAAAAATTTATGATTGGGTTGATGAACGTTTTGATATTACACCAATGTGGCGTGATATTGCGGACCACGAAGTTCCAGAACACGTCAATCCAGCACACCATTTCTCCGCATTCGTTTACTGTTTTGGAGGACTTACCTTCTTCGTAACAGTAATTCAAGTATTGTCTGGTATGTTTCTAACAATGTACTATGTACCGGATATTGAAAATGCATGGCGTTCTGTGTATTACTTACAAACAGAAGTTGCTCATGGACAAATTGTAAGAGGGATGCACCACTGGGGAGCTAGTGTTGTAATTGTCATGTTATTCTTACATACATTACGAGTCTTTTTCCAAGGTGCGTATAAAAAGCCTCGTGAATTAAACTGGATGGTCGGTGTCTTGCTATTTTTCGTTATGCTTGCGCTAGGCCTTACAGGGTATTTATTACCGTGGGATAATAAAGCCTATTTCGCTTCTGTAGTTACACTTCAGATTGCAGAAGGTGTTCCGTTTATCGGTGAATTTGCTAAGACACTATTAAGTGGAGATCCTTCCATTGTAGGTGCTCAAACGTTGACGCGATTTTTTGCAATTCATGTTTTCTTCCTTCCTGCAGCATTGTTTGTGTTAATGGCTATTCACTTTATATTGATTAGAAAACAAGGTATTTCTGGTCCACTATAAAATTAACAAGGAGGGAGATCAGTGAAAAGAGGAAAAGGAATGAAGTTTGTCGGCGATTCTCGTATTAACGCCGATCAACAAAAATTCACACCAAAAGATTACTCTGAATATCCGGGAAGAACAGAAGCGTTTTGGCCTAACTTCTTGTTAAAAGAATGGTTAGTTGGTGCTGTATTCTTAGTAGGATTTTTATGTCTAACAATTGCACATCCTGCACCGTTAGAGAAACTAGCTGATCCTACTGATACTGCATATACACCATTACCGGATTGGTACTTTTTATTCTTGTTCCAATTATTGAAATATAAATTTGCAAGTGGTTCGTATTTTGTATTAGGTGCTTTAATTATTCCTGGACTGGCATTTGGAGCTTTATTCTTAGCACCTTTCCTTGATAGAGGAAAAGAACGTCGTCCACATAAAAGACCGATTGCTACTTCGTTAATGCTATTAGCTTTTATTTCTGTTTTTTGGTTAACATATGAGGCTGCTAGCGCGGTAAATTGGGAAGAAAAGGCAGAAAATAATAAAGCTGTATGGCCAGATGATAAACCAGCAGTTGAAATAGACACTACAGATCCTGGGTATGCACCATATGAGAATAGCTGTATGGCTTGTCATGGTGGTGAATTAGAAGGGACTGGAGCTGCTCCTACTTTAATAGGAATTGACTTTACAGCAGAAGAAATTATGGATATTGCTGTGAATGGTATTGGAACAATGCCAGCTGATCAATTCCAAGGATCAGATGAAGAGCTTCAGCAACTAGCAGACTTTATCGTTTCTGTTAACGAACAAGCAGCTGAAGAATAAACATGATTGCCCTCGCTTTTTGGATAAGGCGGGGGCTTTCTCTATCTTTTTACGGGTTAAAATCTAAATAACATGCGTTTCAAGTGAAAATGAGAGGAGGAACATGCTTGAGAAAGATACTTTATCACCCGCTATCATTATCCGCTCTATTTGTCATTAATTTCTTCGGAACGATATATGGTTACTATTGGTATCGTTTTCAGTTAGCGGAAACACCGTGGTATTTTGTACTATTTGTACCTGATAGTCCTACCGCATCTTTATTTTTTACTATCGTTCTATTCTTTATTTTACAAGGGAAAAGAGCTCCACTTATTGAGGCGCTTGCAATGATAACGCTGATGAAATATGGTGTTTGGGCAGTTGTAATGAATATTCTGACTCTAATACAGGATGGCGGTTTAGATTGGACTGGCTATATGCTAATTGCATCTCATGGCTTAATGGCCGTGCAAGCTTTATTATTTGCAGGATTATACACGTTTAAAATGTGGCATTTAGTCGTTGCGAGTATATGGACCTTACATAATGATGTCATTGATTATTTATATGGTATGATGCCTACCTATGGCAGCTTATCTACCTATTCACATCATATAGGGTATTTTACTTTTTGGCTAAGTATTATTTGTATCCTTATTGCCTATTACGTCGTTATTCATCGATCCAAACAATACAGTAGTTTAACAACACGTACATAGTCATAACTTGTTTCCTTTCTTCATATCATGGTGAAAAAGAGATATGTGGAAGAAGGGATATAGATGCACCGAATATTTTATAGAATTGTACTATTTCTTACTCTAATAGCAGTAATTTGTTTCACTATTCCATCCGTAACATGGAGTGCGGAGAGTTTTGATTTGTACAAGTATGAACAATTTGTAAATGAAGGTAGATACCATCTTGCTGAAGACTATCTCCTCTCTAAAGAAGATATCATTATCAGTAATGTTACAAGAGAAAGGCCAACAATGAAGCAAACGGTTCAAGAATACTTAGATAAAAATAAAGAGATACTTGCTTCAGAAGAAGCCTCTCATCAGAATAAAATAACAGCGACTCTACAATTTATCGTTCTCTATGATGCAGCTATTAATGATGAAGCTTCGTTATGGCATGTTTGGAAGGAGAATCTAGAGCATAATTTATCTAGAATAATGGAAGGGTCGCCGTCGGACGAGAAAGTGATGGAAGATATTGCAATTCAAGTAGAAGTGCTGTCACCTATCTTGGCGATTCATTATTCTCAGGAAGAAATTAACGCATGGAATCAGGAAGTATTAACTGCTGATAAACCAATGGATCACCAACAGCTTCAAGCAGTATATCAAGAGGTCTCTTCCTTTGATATACACGAAATACGTAGCGAACAATTTCAATTTTATTTGGAATGGCTTTTATTTATTGTTGTTGGTTGTTTATTCCTTAGTTTAAGTTATGTAGGATGGGTAAAATATAAAGCAGAAGTAAAGGATAATTAACACTAATTTATTGACAACTAGTTTATTGTTGACTAAAATTGACCATAGATAATCAGATTATTTTGGGGGTATAGAATGTCACTAACAACGTATATAATCTACATTGCCATATTAATGATTGTTCCTTTATTAGCACAAGGAAAAGTAAAGAGCACCTATCGTAAGCATTCGAAAATAGGTAATAGTAGCATGATGACAGGTGCACAAGTTGCTAGAAAAATTTTAGATGACAATGGATTATATGATGTAGGTATAGAAGAAGTTCGAGGAACATTATCCGATCACTATGACCCAAGAAAAAAGGTAGTACGTCTTTCGAGTGATAACTACCATGGTCATTCACAAGCTGCGGCAGCGATTGCTGCACATGAGGTAGGGCATGCGATTCAAGATGCAGAGTCTTATGCATTTCTCCGTTTCCGACACGCATTAGTTCCAGTAGCTTCTTTTGGAGATAGAATGTCGTTTATTTTCATTTTAGCCGGAATATTCTTAGACGCGATGAATCTTGTATTAGTAGGTATTATCTTCATGGCGTTTGCGGTATTATTCCAGTTAGTCACACTGCCTGTTGAATTTGATGCATCGAATCGAGCAATGGGTCAACTTGTTTCTTCTGGTATTATTCGTAATAACGAAGAGCGCTCAACGAAAAAAGTACTTAATGCTGCGGCATTAACATATGTAGCTGCGGCAGTAGTAGCAGTTGCAGAACTATTAAGATTCGTTCTTATATTCCTGTCCAATGATGATTAAGGAAAAGACTAATAATTAATATGTTTTATCGAGACAGATGGGTTAGTACATCTGTCTTTTTACTTTATTTGAGGAGGACAAGCAATGTATAATGAGATAAAGATGAAAGAAATGCAAGAACGTGTCGATCAATACATATCACAATTCAAGGAAGGCTATTTTTCTCCACTTAGTATGCTAGCGCGCTTTACAGAAGAAATTGGTGAGTTAGCTCGTGAAGTGAATCATACATATGGCGAAAAGCCGAAAAAGAAAGAAGAAAAAGATAACTCCATTGAAGCTGAATTAGGAGATCTCTTGTTCGTAATGATTTGTTTTGCTAATTCACAAAACATATCGTTAGCTGAAGCGTTCACAAAAACAATGGATAAAATTGAAACAAGAGACAAGGATCGTTGGACACGAATTGATGAGGAGGATTTGAATGGATAAAATTAAGGTAATTGTAGCAGGACCTAGAGGTAAAATGGGTAGTGAAGCACTACGAATGATTGAGAAAGAAGAAAGTTTAGACTTAGTAGCCTGTTTAGATCATAAATATGATGGAAAGAACATTTCTGAGTTCAATGAGCTTCCTGCATTGGATGCGTTAATCTATACAGATATAGAGAAATGCTTATCAGAAGTAAACGCTGATGTATTAATCGATTTAACAACACCAGAATTTGGCTATTTACATACAAAAACTGCATTACAGCATGGTGTTCGACCAGTAGTAGGTACGACTGGATTTACAGACGTGCAAATCGAGGAGCTGTCCCAGTTAGCAGAAGAAAAGCAATTGGGTGTTATTATCGCACCGAATTTTGCCATAGGCGCAGTTCTAATGATGCAATTCGCGAAATGGGCGGCAAAATATTACCCGGACGTCGAAATCATTGAAAAGCACCATGATCAAAAGTTAGATGCCCCATCTGGAACCGCAGTTAAGACGGCAGCTCTTATTAAAGAAGTAAGAGAATCCAAACAACAAGGACATCCGAACGAAAAAGAAACGTTAAAAGGATCTCGTGGAGCGGATTATGATGGCATGAGGGTTCATAGTATGCGATTACCTGGACTTGTTGCACACCAGGAAGTTATTTTTGGTGGGGAAGGCGAAATTTTAACAATAAAGCATGATTCCATGCATCGCAAATCCTTTATGAGTGGTGTTAAATTAGCTGTTGATCAGGTTATGAAGTTAGATGTACTTGTTTACGGTCTTGAAAATATTTTGGAGTAGGTGAAAATAATGAAAATTGCACTTATAGCTCATGATAAGAAAAAAGATGACATGGTGAATTTTACGATCGCTTATACAAACATTCTTAAGGATCACCAATTATTTGCAACTGGTACAACAGGAAAAAGGATTGAAGAAGCTACAGGATTAGAGGTATATCGTTTTGCTTCCGGTCCATTAGGAGGAGATCAGCAAATTGGAGCAAGGATTGCTACCGATGAAATGGACCTCGTTATCTTTTTCCGAGACCCACTGACAGCACAACCACATGAACCAGATATTAGTGCGTTAATGCGTCTATGTGATGTTTATCAAATTCCATTAGTAACGAATATCGGCGGAGCAGAAGTCATGATACGTGCATTGGATTCTGGGTTCTTTGGTTGGCGACAACTTAAATAATATAACGAAAACGGGCGGGATTAATTTATGTTAAAGATAGGAATTGTTTGCTATCCTTCTGTAGGCGGATCAGGTATTGTTGCAACGGAGTTAGGGAAGATGTTAGCAAAAAAAGGACATGAGATTCACTTTATTACTTCCAGTGTACCATTTCGTTTGGATTCTTTTTATCCTAATATATATTTCCATGAAGTTGAGATGAATCATTATCCCGTCTTTCAATATCCACCGTATGATTTTACGTTAGCAAATAAAATAGCTGAAGTAATTGAGTCAGAGAAACTTGATATTATTCACGCGCATTATGCGATACCACATGCAATTTGTGCAATCTTAGCAAAACAAATTGCTAAACATCCGGTAAAAATCGTAACAACTTTACATGGTACTGATATTACTGTTTTAGGAATTGATTTATCATTAAAAAAAATAATTGAGTTCGGTATACAACAATCTGATGCTGTGACAGCAGTTTCTGAAAGTTTAGTAAATCAAACGCAAGAAATGCTTGATATACAAAAAGAAATCCAAGTAATTTATAATTTCGTTATAGAAGATGAGTACTCTAAGCCTTTTCACAATAGTTTTCGTGAAAGATACAATATCAATGCTGAAGAAAAAATTATTGTCCACATCTCTAATTTTAGAAAAGTAAAACGTGTGGAAGATGTCGTAGTGAGTTTTCAGAAAATACTAAATAAAACACCTGCTAGGCTTCTGCTCGTTGGTGATGGACCTGAATATTCGCGGATGAAAGCTTTAACGAAAGAGTTAGGAATCAATGAGAAAGTTCATTTTTTAGGGAAACAAAAAGATATTCCCATGATATTGGCAGATGCTGACCTACTGCTTTTATTATCTGAAAAGGAAAGCTTTGGACTTGTTTTACTAGAGGCAATGATAGCAGGTGTGCCATGTATAGCTACTGAGGTTGGTGGTATACCTGAGGTAATTGAGCATAATGAAACAGGTTTTATTGTCCCATTGGGTGACACAGATGCTACAGCTGAATATGCATATCAACTATTATCTAATACAAGTACATGGAAACAGTTTTCTGAGGCAGCAAATCAATCTGTCTATCGCAAATTCGCTTCTGAAAAAATCGGTTCGCAATACGAAGCACTTTATGAAAGAGTTCTAGGTGAGACAAATGATTGAATCGAGCTTTAAAAAAGCAGGTAAAATAATTGAGAAAATAGAAAAGGCTGGTTTTGAAGCATTTATTGTCGGAGGTGCGGTAAGAGATAAACTATTAAATCGAGCTGTACATGATATCGATATTGCCACATCCGCACTTCCAAATGATATTATTCGAATATTCCCTAAAACCTTTCCAACTGGCATTGAACATGGCACGGTCTTAGTAAGATATGAGCAAGAATCATTTGAGATTACTACTTTCCGAACAGAAAAAGGTTATTCAGATTACAGAAGACCAGATGAAGTACAATTTGTTACTTCTTTACGTGAAGACTTGGCAAGGCGCGATTTTACAATTAATGCGATGGCTTTTACGAAGGACCAACGTTTAATCGATCCGTTTAACGGTAAATCAGACCTTGCGCGCGGTATTATACGAACCGTTGGTGAAGCCTCGCAACGATTTAAAGAAGATGGCCTCAGAATGATGAGAGCCATTCGTTTTAGTGCGCAGTTAAACTTTCATATCGATGAATCTACATTGATTGCAATAAAACAACATGCATACCTTTTAAAGAAAATATCAGTAGAACGTTTAGCTGATGAATGGGGAAAGTTAATTGTAGCTAATGGGATGAGACAGGCTCTTCACTCTATAGAAAATACTAAGTTATCTGAGTTTTTACCCATTTTCAAGGAACATAATAATTTACTAGCATTACTATTAAACCAGAAAGAGCCTTTTATAAGCCTAGAAGAGTGCATTAGTTATATCCACCTTTCCTGTCCATCTGTAACAATCTCTGATTGGATAAGAGAGTGGAAACTGTCGAACCGTATTAAACAGGACACAAAGCATCTTGTGGTGATCTATCATCAATATGATAGAGAAAAATTAAAATGGATTGCATATCAACTCTCTCCACATTTAATTCAGTCATTCTCTTCTTTGATTAGAAGAATGGGATATTTACAAAAAGTGGACTTTTATGAACTTCAGGAATCATTACCGATACGAAACCGACGTGGACTAGTTATTAATGGTACCGACTTAATTCAACTGTTTCCGAATAAACGACCTGGAGCATGGTTGGAAGAAATGTTAGTGTTAATAGAGAAGCAGGTTGTATTAGGGAAATTAAAAAATGAGAAAAAAGTGATTGGTGAGTGGTTAATAAAATGGCATCAAAACGTGACAAGCTGATTCGGTTACTATCGAAAAATGGTGAACAATACATTTCAGGACAAGAATTATCAGAACAATTAGATATTTCGCGTACTGCTATTTGGAAGCATATAAACGAATTGAAAAAGGATGGCTATGAGTTTGATTCAGCCCCTAAAAAAGGGTATCGATTAACGCGAATACCCGAATCTTATAATGAATCGACCATTAAATGGGGATTATCCACTGAATGGTTAGGTAACGTGTTGTATTTTAAAGAATCCATTGATTCCACCCAAAATATGGCTCACGATCTAGCTAAGAAACATGCACCACATGGCACTGTAGTTATCGCGAATGAACAAACATTAGGAAGGGGACGGCTAGAAAGGCCTTTCGAATCGAATAAAGGCGGTATCTGGATGAGTGTGATTCTAAGACCTCAAATGGCTCCACATCAAGCTGCTCAAATTACGTTGTTTACGAGCGTTGTCATTGCAGAGGTTCTTTCTACATTGACAGGATTACCATTGAAAGTGAAATGGCCAAATGACTTGTACATTAATGACAAAAAGGTTTGTGGAATACTAACGGAAATGAATGGTGAATTGGATTCGATTAACTATTTAATTATAGGTATAGGAATTAACATTAACCAGAATGAAAATCAATTTTCTAGTAATCTACGAGAAAAAGCAACCTCTATTAATATAGCTTCCAATTTAACGTGGAATCGTGCTGAGATTGTCCAAGATATTTTGACAGCTTTAGAAAAAAACTATGAGCAATATATGGATACTGGTTTTCATACATATAAACAGAAATGGGCGTCAATGGCTTACAAAATGAATGAAATGATTACCATTCAAACACCACAAAAGACATATTCCGCAAAGCTTATAGGAATAGACGATAATGGTGCATTACTTATTGAACATGGAAACGAAACCGTTCCTTTATATAGTGGTGAAATAATTTGGTAAGGAGACATAACATGAAAACGATAAATGATTGGAAGAAAATGAAGCAAGCTAATGAAAAGATATCAATGGTTACAGCTTATGATTATCCTTCAGCAAAGCTTGCAGAACAGGCTGGTATCGATACTATATTAGTCGGCGATTCATTAGGGATGGTCGTACTTGGCTATGATTCAACGATAGAAGTAACTGTAGAGGATATGATTCATCACGCAAAAGCAGTAAGACGAGGCGCAAAGGATACGTTTATGGTTGTAGATATGCCTTTTATGTCCTATCATCTTTCGATCGAACAAGCGATGATTAACGCTCAAAAAATTGTACAGAAAACAAGAGCTGAGGCTCTTAAACTAGAGGGGGTAACGGATGACACCCTTCACTTAATCGAAAAATTAACCGCTGCAGGTGTACCTGTAGTTGCCCATATTGGTTTAACGCCACAGCTTGTAAATGTCTTGGGAGGATTTAGAGTACAAGGGAGAGACAAAGAAACCGCATTAAAGCTCATTAAGGATGCAAAGGCATTGGAGAAAAGTGGAGCTATCGCGATTGTTCTTGAATGTGTTCCAGACTTATTAGCTAAACACATAACCGAATCCATTTCCATACCAACGATAGGCATTGGAGCTGGAGTAGACTGTAATGGTCAGGTGCTAGTTTATCATGATCTGTTAAAATATGGATCAGACTTACAACCATCATTTGTTAAAACATATTCCAACACAGAGGAAGAGATTGTGCGTGGGTTAAAGAAATATCATGAAGAGGTAAAAGAAGCTTCGTTTCCTACATCTGACCATTCCTTTAAAATAAAAGAAGAAATAATGGATTCGATTAGGTTGGAGGACAAACAATGAAGGTAATCCGAACGGTCAAGGAAATGAGCAGTGTAACAGATGAGTTTAAGAAACGAGGACAGACAATCGGTTTCGTTCCAACTATGGGTTATTTACATGAAGGACATACTGCTCTAATCGATTATGCAAAGCAACAATGTGATATTGTCATTACAAGTATCTTTGTAAATCCATTACAATTTGGTCCAAATGAGGACTTTGATCAATATCCTCGTGATGAGGAAAGAGACACTGAACTGGCTGAAAAACACCGAGTAGATATTCTTTTTATGCCTTCAGTGGATGAAATGTATCCGGATGATACGATAGCAAAGGTAAGCATTGAAAAACGTACAAACTGCTTGTGTGGCAAAAGTAGACCAGGACATTTTGATGGAGTAGCAACGGTCCTAATGAAATTATTTCATATAACGAAAGCAGACTACGCATACTTTGGTTTAAAGGATGCACAGCAGTTTGCTATTGTTAAAGGATTTGTAAAAGATTTCAACCTACCTGTTCATGTAGTTGGAATACCAACGGTGCGTGAAAAGGACGGATTAGCTAAGAGTAGTCGGAATGTTTATCTCAATACTAATGAACGAGCAGAAGCTACTCACCTTTACCAATCATTAATTTTGGCTCAACAATTTATCATTGACGGGAATCAAAATACTGATATGATAAGAGAGAAAGTAACGAAATATTTGGAAGAACATACGTCAGGTAAAATTGATTATGTTGATATTCTTAGTTATCCGAAGCTGGAACCAATAACAACTTTCGATAACCAATTTATTATAGCAATAGCGGTCTATTTTAATGGGGCGCGTTTAATTGATAATATTATTCTTGATCCTTCAGGGAAAATGATAGAAGTGATATCTTAGGGGGAAGAAACATGTTACGAACGATGATGAAAGCGAAAATTCATCGCGCAAGGGTAACAGAAGCGAATTTAAACTATGTAGGTAGTATTACCATTGATGAAGATATTATAGAGCGAGTTGGAATCCTCCCTCATGAAAAGGTGCAAATTGTTAACAATAATAATGGAGAAAGACTAGAAACGTATGTAATACCTGGTGAAAGAGGTAGTCGTACTGTTTGTTTAAATGGTGCAGCTGCTCGTCTTGTTCAGCCCGATGATATTATTATTATTGTAAGCTATGGAATCCTGTCAGAAGAAGAATTAATAGACTTCAAGCCAAAAGTAGCAGTAATGGATGAAAATAATAACATTAAGGAAATCATTGAACAAGAACCACCTTTATCGATTTTATAGTTTCAACTAAGAGGCTGTAGCAAAAGGAGTTCCATCGTTAATTCTAATCGTAATAATTAGTAATACTGGGTCACTGTACATCACTTCTTGCATGTAACGCCTCAATTTATTTTAAGACGCTTTGTTACGTTTAAAATAATTTAGGACAGTATATTAATGCAGAAGTCTTGTACTTGGCTCAGTTTTTGAATTCTCGTTTTTTAATATTTCGTTCCGTTTATTTAGCTTTTGATATCCGCCAGCTTGTCTTTTATAGTCTACGTCATTTATGTGGATTGTGATAGATCGTTCACCATTCTTGCGCAATTGCATGTACGTGTATAAGATGAGAGTAATAGGATTATTATGAGTATAAACATTCGTTCCAGAATAGTTGATATATTTAATGGGGTTGATTTTTTTGACACGTATTGCAGTTATTGACATTGAAACTACTGGCCAGTCAGCAACAAGAGGGGACAAGATAATTGAGATAGGTATTGTCCTAATTGAAAACAATAAAATAATAGGAACATATAGCCAATATGTAAATCCAGGTAAGTTAATACCGCCATTTATAACACAATTAACTTCTATTACGAATGAGGATGTATTGGATCAACCTACATTTAAAGAAGTCGCACCAAAAGTTATGGAGATTATTGAAGGAACAGTCCTTGTTGCTCACAATGTGTTATTTGATATCCCTTTTTTACGAACGGAGCTTGACTATGCTGGTTATTCATTAGGACGGAAACCAATGATTGATACTGTAGAGCTTTCACGTATTTTATTACCCCAAGCACCAGGATATAAGTTAACAGAGCTAAGCCAGTACTTGCATTTAGAACATTCTCAACCACATCGTGCAATTTCTGATGCTATTGTAACCGCGCATCTATTCCTTCATTTAAAAGATAAATTGAATAGACTACCGAATCAGACGATTCAACAGCTGGAAGAATTATTTGGAGGACTTAAAACAGATTTTGCTACATTAAGAAGAATGCTCCAACCAAAACAGAAGCGACAGGATCTTTTTTACTATAATGGTTTTTATTTAAAACGCGAATCTGATAAAACGAACACGTTTCATTCTATAAATATGGGTTCCTACCAAGAGTTTATAGATGCCTTTTATGGTCACGGGAAAATATTATCTACTATCTATAACGATTATGAAGAACGTGAAAGTCAGCAAAAAATTAGCGAAACAATATTTAATCAATTTAGAAGTAAGAGACATGCGATGATTGAAGCAGACACTGGGTCTGGGAAGACTATGGCGTATTTAATACCTGTTATGTATGAAAGCATTAAGTATGGGGATAGAGTGGTTATTAGCACCTCAACGACTAATTTACAAACACAATTGCTACATGACGAAATTAGGAAACTCCAACCTTTTCTGCCTAAGCCAATTCGCGTAACAATTGTGAAAGGAAAAAATCATTTCCTAAGTCTAGCAAAATTTTATAGTTATTTTAATGATAAAGATGCAAATAATGAATATGATTGTATTCTTAAAGGAAAAATACTAGTTTGGTTAACAGAAACGAAGACTGGTGATATTGATGACATTGCACTACATAGACAAGATAACCCAGTTTTTCAAAATTTACTTGTCGGTAGTGAATTACGTGAAAATCGAAGCTTTAAGAGTATCTGTTTCTATGAACGGATGAAGCAACGAGCTGCTGAATCTCAACTCATTATTACAAATCATGCTGTTGTTGCATTAGATTTATTGAAAAAGGAACAAATGTTACCTCCTTATAAAAAAATAATAATGGATGAAGCACATCATATAGAAACAGCAGTTACAAAACATATGGGAGAAACTATCTCCTATGTGCAATTCGCGATACTTTATAACCAAATTGAGAAACAAATACTGTCTCAATCCGATTTAAAGCTTCAACATCATTTAGAAGAGTTAAAGTATGAAACAGATCGATTATTCCGTTTCTTATTTACTTTTGTGAAAGAAAATAACCGCTTGAAGCAGCAGACGAATGATGTTGGTAGGTTGCAATTTATGTTAGAAGATTATTCCATGTCATTAAGAGACGATCTAAGAGAAATAATCGATCGTTTAAAAGCTATGTGTAAAGTGTTTCATTACGAATTAAAGGATCCTACCGAAACATTTCTATCATCTGAATTGCTACAACTTGAGGCTTATATTCAAGAATTAAGAGAAATATTACTTGACCCTAAAGATGAAGATGTATCGTGGATTGAAATCGATAAAAACGGTGCGGAAAATGCTGTTTATCTTTATAGAGAACCGATCAATGCTGGAAAAACGTATGTCCGGGCACTTCTAGAAGAGAAAAATACAGTTGTTTTAATTAGTGCAGCATTTACTATTAATCATGATTTTGACTACATGCGGAAAAAATTAGAATTATCAGACGATACTATTGACTTTTATCAATTTCCATACAATTATCCATATGGGGAAAATATTCAATTAATGATTCCAAATGACTTACCAGCGATTCAATATCCTTCAAATGATGAGTTTACGTATGCTATTACAGAAGCATTACTTTCTCTTGCTACAGCTAAAGTTCATAAAAAAATACTTGTTTTGTTTACATCCTACGATATGCTAAAGAAATGCTATTACCTGCTAAAAGAAACTGAGCTTGGCTCTGATTACGTCATGATTGGACAAGGTATTACAAGTGGCAGTAGGAACAGACTTATAAAACAGTTCCAATCATTTGAACGAGCTATTTTATTTGGTACCAATGCATTTTGGGAAGGGATTGACTTACCAGGAGAGGATTTAACTTGCTTAGTTATTGTGAAATTACCATTTCAATCACCTAGTCAACCACTGTTCAAGAAAAAGTCCGTACAAGCTAAACTTGAAGGAAAGAGCCCTTTTATGGAATTCTCTTTACCAGAAGCTGTACTACAGTTTCGTCAAGGATTTGGAAGACTTATACGAAAAAAAACGGATCATGGAATCATCTTTGTTATGGATGACAGGCTAATGACAAAATCGTACGGTAAATACTTCCTAAATTCTATACCTAAGGTAAATATCCAATATGATTCGCTTAATCAACTAATCGATAAAGCCAATAACTGGCTGTGATATTTTGTTTCCTTTTTAGCCATTCTAACGATAGGAAGAAATGAATGTCGAAAACTTTAGAAGGTTGGGAAGGAATTGACTTATTTGATTAAGTACCTGTTATTTATCCCTGCATGTGCACTTTTGCTTATTTCTGTGCCGACTTGGAATTTCTCGGATAATTATATAGATGTTATTTTTCTCAACATTCCTAATGGAGAAGCTACGGCTATTGTGGATTATGAGGATCAACAGGCAATTCTGATTAATACAGGCGCACCGTCGAGTCGTGATAAACTGTTAGAACATCTCGATCGATTATCGATAAAAAAACTTGACGCAATCTTTATTACAAACAAAGATGAGGAATACACAGGGAATTTGGAGTATCTCGTCAACAATTATTCCGGCGTCGATGTCTACGGGCCATCAAGTTTAAATACAATGGACTTACCAAATCTAAACCAATGGAATGATGTAAATAAAGATCTTGAATGGGGAGATTTAAGTTTTCGTATCGTGGACATATCTGCGAGAGGGAATATATCTTTTATCGCCCAATTTGGGGACGAGAATGTATTTTTCTTAAACGATGGTCAAGAGGATATTGATAATAATTTTATTCAAACTGTAGATATAGATATAATAAAAATTGCTGAATTTGCTAGCGGAGTAACTCCATCTGACCAAATACTTGCTGTGATGGATCCGTATGTTAGTATTGTATTTACAAGTAAAAGTCACCAAATAAATAATGATTTAATTAAATTATTGAACTCTAGATGGATTGACGTTTACTTTGTTCATAAAACAGGCAGTATTTATATTCGCTTTACGAAAGATGACTATGAAATACTTTCTAAAAATCAATCTGTGTTTAGGTATAAAGATATTTATGATAAAAAATTGGAATAATAGTTGAAAAATCAGTGCAAGTCTAGCAAAATAAGAAAAGAGACACCGATATAGGGAGAGGTAGTATAAATGAACAATTCAAAAATTACCACCCTGTCTACAGTCGAAGTCAAATATTCAGATGACTTATATAAAATTGTTGACAGTTTGAACCGTACATTAAAAAATGAAAATCTAATGTTCGGTTTGTCATTAAATGAGGGTGACGATGATAAAGCAATTTTCTCTATTTACCGAACATAAAAAAATCTTTATAACCGTAAGTGTTAGTCTAGTATTTATCTTGTTATTTATTTACGCAATAACGATTTATCAAGAAGTTATGGGTTCGAAGGGAGAGCAATTTGATGATGTAATTGCTTATATTGAAGAAATGGAACCAAATGCTGATATAATAGAAGTTAATAGATATCATGGCGATCAATTGTATTATATAATAGAGGCTATAAAGAGTGAAGAAAGTTATTATTATATAGTTGCTCCGGATGACGATAATTGGGAGATGTATACATTCCATACGAATGAGTTACATAGCAGAGAAGAGGCAATGGATGAATGGAAGAGTAGATGTAATGGATGCCAATATCTCCATGATGAGATAGGGGTAGATAATGGTTATATCGTGCTCGAAGTAAATTATAAAAATACGGAGCAACAATATGTAATGGAACATATTCTTTTAGAGGATTTGTCACATTATAAACTTACGTTAAAACGTTCTTTGGAACATTAGAAAGGTGAGAATAATTAGGATGAATTTAGCACAGAGAGTTCAAACTTTAACACCATCTACAACATTGGCGATCACAGCAAAAGCTAAGGAGTTAAAACAGGCAGGTCATGACGTAATCGGACTAGGAGCTGGAGAGCCTGATTTTAATACACCAGATCATATTTTAAATGCAGCCTCCAAATCGATGTATGATGGATTCACGAAATATACTCCTTCTGGGGGAACACTTGAACTTAAAAAAGCAATTCAAGCGAAAATGAGACAAGATCAGGGACTCACGTATGATATGGGAGAAATTATTGTAACTATTGGTGCAAAGCATGCTCTTTATACGTTATTTCAGGTTTTATTAGATAAAGGGGACGAGGTAATAGTTCCAGCTCCATTTTGGGTAAGTTACCCAGAACAAATCAAACTTGCAGAAGGTAACCCAGTCATCGTAAATGCAAAGGAAGAAAATGATTTTAAGCTAACACCAGAAGACTTAAAAGCTGCTATTACGGAGAAAACAAAAGCGGTAATTATTAACTCACCAAGTAACCCAACTGGTGTAATGTATGAAAA
The DNA here is from genome assembly GCF_014206945.1 of Gracilibacillus halotolerans. Lineage (GTDB taxonomy): Bacteria > Bacillota > Bacilli > Bacillales > Amphibacillaceae > Gracilibacillus > Gracilibacillus halotolerans. The sequence goes on along the minus strand of NZ_JACHON010000001.1, from coordinate 403,779 downwards.
AGAAGAATTAAAGGCTTTGGGAGATATTTGCTTAGAGAATAATATCCTTATTGTCTCAGATGAAATTTATGAAAAGTTAATTTATGCAGATACAGACCATTATTCCATTGCTCAGCTGTCAGATGAGTTGAAAGAACAGACAGTTATTATCAATGGTGTCTCAAAATCTCATTCTATGACTGGTTGGAGAATTGGTTACGCACTTGGTAATGAAACAATCATAAAAGCGATGACAAATCTTGCTTCCCATTCAACATCTAATCCTACATCTATTGCACAGGTAGCGGCAGAAGCGGCTTATACTGGTAATCAAGAAGAAGTAGAAAAAATGAGAGTTGCTTTTAGCGAACGATTAGAAAAGCTATATGATTGGATAACAGCAATACCTGGAATTGAGTGTGTAAAACCTAAAGGAGCGTTTTATTTATTCCCCAACGTGAAAAAAGCAGCTACGATGAATGGCTTTGATTCAGTAGACGATTGGGTTGCAGCTTTACTAGAAGAAGAAAAAGTTGCTCTCGTGCCTGGCTCAGGATTTGGTGCTCCTGATAACGTTCGATTATCCTATGCAATTTCTATCGAGCAGTTAGAGGAAGCAGCAAAACGAATCAGACGGTTTGTAGAAACTCACCAATAAACACTGGTAAATTATATAGAGAAACAGGGCTGTCCAAAATTGTTGCCAAACTTTTTTAGGCAGTCCTCTTTTTGCTTAAACTCTCGTTAATTGTACGTAAATTGATTAATAAAATGGACAGTCGAGAAGAAATGTCGATTTTTGTCTTATTCAACCGAAAATACGTTTAAATAAAATGTATGTAATAAGGTGGCAGTAAAATGACTGAAATAAAACTAGACACGCTATTAGCTAATATGATTAATCTTCCCAAAAAACTACTAACAGATTATAAAAAGATTGGTTTAAATGAACAACAACTAGCTATTCTGTTGCAGATCCAAGTTGCTAAGTATTCCGACGTGTATTTTCCTACACCGGAAGAACTGGCAAACCATGTAACCATGTCGAAAGATGAATGCTCCATGATTTTGCAGACATTAATACAACATGGCTATCTAGAGATTATTGATGAAGAGGATAGGGGAATTCGAAAGGAGATCTATTCACTAGAACCTTTATGGAATAAGCTTTTAAACGAACCAAAAGATGAAGCAAAAGAGATTAAACAGGACTTCGGGGAGTTATTTCAACGTTTTGAAACGGAATTCGGTCGTCCATTATCTCCTTTTGAAATCGAACTTATCAACCAGTGGATAGATGAAGATCAAAATGATGTTGCTATCATATTAGCCGCACTAAGAGAAGCAGTGCTAATGAGTAAATTAAATTTTAAGTATATTGATCGAATTTTAAGTGAGTGGAGAAGAAAGGGAATAAAAACAGAAGAACAAGCAAAGGAAACGAGTAGAGGATTTCATAAAGTCGAGAATAAGCCAGCAAACAAGCAGAACTCATATGATAAATCCTTATACTATAATTGGTTAGAAGAATAGGGGAATAGGAATGCTTACAAAGAAGGATATTCGATTTGCTTTAGACGAAATAGGAAAAATGTATCCTGATGCACATTGTGAATTAACACATGAAAATCCGTTTGAATTATTAATTGCAGTTGTTTTATCTGCTCAGTGTACAGATGCATTAGTGAACAAGGTGACGAAGGATTTATTCCAAAAATATAAGAATCCGGAAGACTATTTAAATGTACCGCTCGAAGAATTACAAAATGATATTAAGTCTATCGGTTTATATCGTAATAAATCAAAAAACATTAGAAAATTATGCGAAACTTTAATTGAGCAATATGGCGGGGAAGTACCCTCCACTAAGGCAGAATTAGAAAAATTAGCTGGTGTTGGCAGAAAAACAGCAAATGTTGTAGCGTCTGTAGCTTTCGGAGAGCCAGCTATAGCTGTTGATACCCATGTAGAACGTGTATCAAAAAGGTTAGGTATTTGTCGTTGGAAAGATAGTGTACTGGAAGTGGAAAAGACGTTAATGAAGAAGATCCCTCGAGATGAATGGAGTCAAACTCATCATCGGCTGATTTTCTTTGGAAGGTATCACTGTAAGGCTAGAAGCCCTGAATGTGAAGTATGTCCACTGTTAGATATTTGTCGTGAAGGCCAAAAAAGAATGAAAGCAAAAGCACGAGCATAGTAGAAAAAAAGACTGCTATTCCATTTATATAAAGGAATAAGCAGTCTTTTTAATGGGTATTAATTACTCTTCTTGTTCATCTTGTTCTTGTGAAGCATTGTTTCCGTTATTCTGGTTATTTTGGTTATTTTCTTCCTCATTCTGTTCATTTTCTTCAGCTTCATCCGGATCTTCTTCGTTATCTTCTGGTGGTGGCGCCTGATTATTTTCTTCCTCTTTTGATAAGCCATGTGTTGAGATCTGGACTGAATTTGAAGGACCTCTCAATGATGGTTCTTTCAGTACCGGTGTAACAGTGACAGTGTACGTTTTCTCCGGTTGTAATTGTGTTAAATTCAGTTGATTTTTATTTGTTGTGAGATTCTCAATTGTTGAACCATCCATTTGGACGCTCACTTCAAATTCTACTGGATACTCACTAGAATATTGCCAGCTGACAAGTGCCTTTAAGGCATTTGGATTTAGTTCTTGACTTAATTGAGTTACCGCTTCTAGACTATCTGGTTGATCTGATTCAATTTCCACCGAAGTTGACGCAGGTTCACTTTCTAATTCTTCTGTAAAGGCGATAACTTGGATAAAGTAACTAGATCCTTTTTCGACACTTTCAATTGTCACATTAGTTGAATCTGTCGTCGTTAGTTCTCGTAAATTATCTTGAGATGTACCAACGGAAACTTTAAATTCAGCATCCTCATTGTCATGATCCCATGTTACATCTATACTTTCCGAATCTTCATTATATGTCGCTGATAGATTAGTAACAGCCTCCAACTCATCAAACGTTTCAGATACTTTACTTGGTTCTGTACCTTTAACAAATAGCTCTGTAATAATGTTAGAGGAAGGAGTATAGTCACTTGGAAGCTTAGGAGGATTGGTTCCTTTTTCCACCTTCACTTCGACAACAGAACTAGGTTTTTCAAAATCCTTTGTTTCTACGCCTTCGGAAATATATGTCATTGTTTCTCGATATAATTGTCTGGCTATGCCTTTTACATCCTTATCCAACACTTCTGTTGCTTTATCGTGGCCAGTCCATACAGAGATTGTATAGTTGGTTGTGTAACCAACAAACCATACATCCGGATTCCCACCACCAAGTTTTTCATCAAGATTTGTTGTACCGGTCTTTCCTGCCATAGGTAATCCACTTATATTCGCACTTTTACCCGTACCACTTTGGACTACAGATTTTAACATATCTGTTACCATATAAGCTGTATAATCTTCCATAGCTATTTCTGCTTTTGATTTAAATTCTTCCACTTTTCCATTAGGATATTCTATTTTAGTAACCGCATATGGTTCGTGATATACTCCACCATTTCCAAATGCTGCATATGCACCAGCCATTTCTAACGGTGTAGCAGTGGACGCTGTACCACCGATTGCATCTCCAATTGTTAATGAATCTTCATGGAAGGAGAGTCCAAGACCTTTCGCAAATTCTTTAGCGTTCTCATAACCAACTTCCTCCATAAGTTTTACCGTCGGCACATTTAGGGAACGGGTAAGAGCTTCACGAGCAGTTACCCAACCACTATAGTTTCGGCCTGCGTTTCTTATAACATCGTCTGTACCTTTAATAGGATATGGCTTATCATCTAACAACTGATGATACGTAGACATTTTCATATGTTCTACTGCAGGACCATAAACAGTTAGAGGCTTAATGGTGGAACCTGGCTGTCTGCCATCCCCATGTATCGCGTAGTTCCATCCATTGGAGTCTCTATTTCGTCCTGGTCCAACCGCACGAATGGCACCTGTTTGCGTATCTACAACCGTTAATCCAACTTGCATTTCCGGATCACTACTGTAATTAATCGGATTACTCTCATCATCACTCAATAGGAATTCGACATGTTCTTGTGCTTTAGGGTCTATCGTTGTATGAATTTTCAAACTGTCTTCATATATATTTAAACCTGTTTTTTCTTCTATTTCTTCCTCTACTTGTTGGATAAAGCCTTCATACTTCACATAATCTTTTCGCTTTGTTGTTAAGAGGGAAGTAACATCAACCTCTAAAGCTTCATCCGCTTCTGCTTGTGAAATTTTATTATGTCTGACCATTAAATTTAGTACGGTTTCCATTCTTTCCTTAGCTAAATCGGGATTAACGAATGGATCATATGCACTTGGACGCTGAGGTAAACCTGCGAGCAAGGCTGCCTCTGGTAATGTCAAATCATTTAAATCTGTTTTACCAAAGTAAACTTCAGCTGCTGTTGCGGCACCATAAGCACCTGCGCCATAGTAAATCTTGTTTACATACATTTCAAAAATTTCTTCTTTAGAATACTTTTGTTCGAGTTTTAATGATAACCATTGTTCTTGTACTTTACGCTTCATCGTTTTATCGTCGGATAAGAAGGAGCCTTTTACTACTTGTTGTGTTATCGTACTAGCACCTTGAGAACCAAATCCATCACTGAAGTTCGCTAACACAGCAGCACCAATTCGTCGGAAATCAATTCCTATATGGTTAAAAAATCGCACATCTTCTGTAGCTAATATTGCATCTTCTAATATATCCGGAATATCGTTGTAGCTAATTTTGGAACGTTTTTCTACCCCTAGATCAGCAAAAATATCTCCATTTATATCTAGTAATTTAGTAGAAGCAGGATCTGCTAATAATTCTTCATCTAGGTCTGGAGCTGTCACAACATAATATCCAAATACGGATCCAACACCAAGACCTATAAGTAAAATGGCTATAAGTGCGATCCGGAAAATACGTTTCCATAAAGGTTTATTTTTACTTTTTTGCTTTTGTGCCTGTTTTCTTCTTGCTTTTCTTGATGATTGTTCGTTCGCCATCATCATTCCTCCGTTCTAGACAAAATACTGATTCATTGCGGATAAATAATCCACCCTTGCTTGATATTGAATCGGTATTAAAATGCCTTCTTCTTTCACATTTTCATAGCTTATTGATTTTCTTCCACCGTTTTCCTTCTGTTGCCAATGAAAAAATAAGCGTTCAGCAGGAAAAAAGTATGTTTCGTTATGATAGGTAAAACGAATGATTAAAAAACTTAGTCCTTGTTGTGCAGTCACTTGTTTCATATGGTAAATTTGGTGTTCGTGTATATTATTCAGTGGAAAGGAAGTTTTATTTGATGTTTCTTTTGCTTCAAAGTCAATATATTTTCCATTATAAACTCCATTATAGTCTGTCGTCGACGGCTGCTTAAAATAGGCTTCTTTTATGACTGCAGCACTTCTACTAGGATAGTCGACCTTCACAATTTGTACAGGTGTCGGTTTTTTGTGGATGACTGCTTTATTCGTAGCTAAATAAAAATCATTTGTCTCATTAATATCTTCCTCTAATGTCATACCACGGTTACCATAACGAATTGGTGCCTTTCGATTGCTTTGAGTCAGACTACTCCTCTTTTGCCTACCGTTTGGATAGCGCATGATATTACCTCCAATTATTTCACCATTGATGCATGAGAATTATATAGTGAAATGCTAGGTTTATCATACGTCACCTCACCAATAAGTTCAATAAAGAAAACTTAGCTAGTATCAAGCCGAAGGCGCAGGTAATAGCTTTAGTTGCCCTTATACTTTGAACATAAAATTTCATCTTCGTCGATCAATCATCTCGCAAGAAATTGATTTGGACCAAAGTGAAAAGAAAACTTAGCTAGTACCAAGCCGAAGGCGCAGGTGCAAGTAATAAATAGCCTAGCCTCTTGTTTATTAATAAACGGAAGTGCAAGAGTAGTCACTAACTGTTATACCACAAGAAGACAAACTATAGTCTAATATTCGAATATCATCTTGATTTTTCTGTCGGTCTTTTCATTATTTACATATTTTCTAAGATTCATACACATAATGCTTATTAATAAGAAAGGTCGTTCATGCAATATACGCATCAACGACCTAATGAAAGATAGTTATACAGATGGTTTATTTGGGCCTTTTAATTTTTTATCATTTTGTGTGGGAATGGATTCATCTTCTCTTTTATTATGATTTTTTTGTTTACGTTGTTCTTTTGACATATCCTTTGACATGATTAATCAACCCTCCTCTTAAAAACAGTATTTCACACATTGTTAATATCATGCACTCTTACATGAAAAATATAGGATTCTTTGTCGCCCTGTTTCTAGTTTTGTCAGTCATGAAGGATTTAACGATAAAAAAAGGAATAAGAGAAGTAGTAGTAAAATTGGAGGGATTTATTATGACCGTTACTAAAAAAGAATTAGAAAGCAAATTACAAAATTTAATGAATATAGTGGATGAAATGGAGGTTCGTTGGAATTTCCGACACGCCGACATGCAGATCGATAATAAATGGCAAGTAAACCATGTTACGCTGAAAGAAGATATATCTTAATCATTCCTATTCGAAAAATATTGAGCAAAGTGATACATTAATAGTATAAAGAGCTAAGAAGGAGGACTTACACTGAAACTGAAAGAGCTAACCATTACTTTGCTTACACTCATAGAAGATTGTAAAAACCGGTATGAAAATAATGAAAAGCCAGAGAATAGAAGAGACATGGACTTTTTTGAATATGTTAAAAAAGAGACGGAAAAACCCTTTGAACAAATTGAACAGTGGGGAAAGGAATCAATGGAATTCGTAAAAAATAGAGAGGTATCTGTTCATCCTCAACAAATTGACTCTACATTAGAGAATTTGCGATTAGTAATCTTACACAGCTACTATATTGATGCTCGATTACGGAGGTATATGAACCTTCATACATCAATAAAATATGTTTTGGAGCAATTGTTAAAGGATATGAATAAATTAAAAAGTGAGGCTGAATAGATAATGAACCAAGACGAACTAATTAATCTAGCAATAGAAGCGCGTGAGATGGCATATACGCCCTATTCGAAATTTAATGTTGGAGCAGCATTACGTACTAAGTCAGGTAAAGTATATACAGGCTGTAATATTGAGAATGCTGCATATCCAGTCACTCTTTGTGCAGAGCGTGTAGCGATATTTAAGGCTATTTCAGAAGGTGAAAAAGAATTTGAAGCATTAGCCGTAGTAGCGGACACAAATCGACCAGTCCCACCGTGTGGCTCCTGTCGTCAAGTTATGAGTGAATTTTTCACGGAAGAGACAGAAATTTATATAACTAATTTACAACTTAATACAAAACAAACAACGATGGAGGAAATATTACCTTTTTCCTTCCAATCGGATGATATGAATAAAAAATAACAATAAAATTGCAAGAACTAGGTCATTGCCTCAGACAAACTCACTGAACGAACATATCTTAATATAGAAAATGAATAGAGAGGTGAGTTTAAATGAGTTTTAGAAGACCATGTTGCCGACCTTGTGGAGAAAAGACAATCGTATATCCAACTAAGTGTAATCAAACGCAATCTTGTAGTGAGAGTGTTGTAAATCATGTTCATCCATCCCACACAAACCATGTAAATAATCACATTATTAAAAACAAGCATTTCTATCCGCACACGAATTCACAACAAAATACAGTTAGTCAAGTCAACGTATTTGGCGGAAATACTTTCCCACCAGGTGGGGGAGGAGCTTTTAATCAAGGCGGATTTTTTAACACGGGTGGACCTGGCCCAGGTCCTGGACCATTTAATCAAGGCGGGCCTGGCGGATTTAATCAAGGTGGATTTTTCTAAACAAAAAATTCGAATAAGAACCATAAAACAGTCGTCTATTGACGGCTGTTTTTATTTCAAGTTTTACCTTAATTTTTGTTTGAAAAGTTAACAGTAGAAACTAAGACAGATTTACCATATACTTAAAGGAGAATGAATAGAGGTTGATGAAATGAAGACTATAACATTAACAGGAAATAGACCATGGGAATTAGCGATTCAGCACCCGGAGGATAAAAGAATTGCAATCATTAAAGAAGCAATTAGGCGTAAATTAATAAGTATGATTGATAACGGTTTGGAATGGGTCATTATGACTGGTCAAATTGGTGTTGAATTATGGGCAGCAGAAATTATATTAGATCTAAAAGAAAGTTATCCTATAAAGCTTGGCATATTTCCTCCATTTCTTGAATATGAATCTAGATGGCCGGACTTTTACCAAGCAAAATTTCAAGAAATTATAGAAGCTTCTGATTTTTATCAACCACTCTATCCAAAAACATACGAAGGACCTTATCAATTAAAAAATAAAGATAATTGGCTGATCGATAAAACAGATGGAGCTTGTATTTTAGGTGATGAAGAATACTTAGGATCTGTTACTTTTTTTGCAGAAAAAGCTAAAAAAGCGGTAGAAGCGGGTAATTATGAAATTCTCTTTATTACTCCGTTTGATTTAGAAGACGTGGCAAGAGAGATGGCGGAAGAAAATTGACAAGCTAAGGACTTTCTGAAAAAATGATGGTAATGATAAAGTAGAGGTGGAAATAATGGCAAATCAATTAAGTGGGAAAGATATTTTAGAAAAAAATTTTAAAACAACGATGAGAGGCTATAATCAAGATGAAGTCGATGATTTTCTAGATGTGATTATTCAAGATTATGAATACTTTCAAGAAGAAATACAGCGACTTAGACAAGAAAATGACCGATTGAAAAAACAATCAGAAACACGAATCCGTCCTACAACAAGTAATCATCAAATCAATTATGATATTTTAAAACGCCTGTCTAATTTAGAGAAGGCAGTGTTTGGCAAACGTACAGAAGACGAAGGTTTGTAAAAAATTCCCATTGAATATTCCAAGTGAAAAGAGTAAAATAGATAATAGATTCGAAAAGATTGTTTGTTTAGATGAATGTTGATGTAATTGCTGTATAGTCTAAACTATACAGAGGAAAGTCCATGCTCGCACAAGCTGAGATGCTTGTAGTGTTCGTGCTTGACGAAATCATAAGTCAAGGTAGCTATTTTAGCTAACGGCAGGGAAATTCCCTAAGTCTCTCAAGAGATAGGGGGAAAATACCTTGAAAGTGCCACAGTGACGTAGCTAGGTTGGAAACAATCTAGGTGGAACGCGGTAAACCCCACGAGCGAGCAACCCAAATATTGGTAGGGGCATCTTCTATTAGGGAATACGGAACCGAATGAAGGACAAGCATTTTGCTTGTAGACAGATGATTACACCTTTTGTACGAGGCTGACCACCGCTTGGAGTACGGAGGACAGAACATGGCTTACGGACATTCATCTGGTCATACATAAAATAGAATAGTGAACCCTCTTTTTCCTTTATTAATTTGGAAATAGAGGGTTTTATTGTGTCATAAACCAACACACGTTATAATAGAAAGCAGTAGGTTAGAGCGGGTATCTTTACCTAATGATTTTACATACTAGGAATGAGGGTTGTAATGAGCGCGGAATACAAATTGATTGCTACTGCAGCAATGGGATTGGAAGCTGTTGTCGCTAAAGAAGTAAAAAGTCTTGGTTATGAAGATGTAACAGTCGAGAATGGAAAAGTAATCTTTTCATCAGATGCGTTAGGAATTGCACGTACAAACTTATGGCTACGTACTGCGGATCGGGTAAAGCTAATAGTTGGTGAATTTACTGCATTAACATATGATGAGTTATTTGAAGGTACAAAAGCATTACCATGGGAGCAGTTTGTCCCGGAAAATGGTGCTATACCAGTCAATGGTAAATCACATAAATCCAAACTTTTTAGTGTTTCCGATTGTCAGGCAATTGTTAAAAAGGCTATAGTAGAACGTTTAAAGCAGAAACATGGAATAGCCAATAGACTTTCTGAATCAGGTGAGCAATATAAAGTAGAGGTTGCGTTACTAAAAGATAAAGTTACGTTAACCATGGATACTTCTGGTGCAGGTTTACATAAAAGGGGTTACCGCACAGGCCAAGGGGAAGCACCACTGAAAGAAACGTTAGCTGCTGCACTTGTCCAACTAACAAATTGGCGTGGAGATTTACCGCTGTATGACCTATTTTGTGGATCGGGTACCATTCCGATAGAAGCTGCATTGATTGGTCAAAATATTGCTCCAGGCTTTAATCGTAGCTTTGCTGCGGAAGAGTGGGGATTTATGAAGCAAGAGAATTGGGACAAAGCATTTGAAGAAGCGGAAGACTTAGCAAATTATGATCAAAAGTTAGAAATTATAGGTACAGATATCGATCATCGTATGATTGAAATTTCCAAAAACAATGCGATGGAAGCTGGCTTAGCAGACTTAATTGAGTGGAAACAGATGCAAGCAACGGACTTTCATACAAAAGCAGTAAATGGCTACATTATCAGCAACCCGCCATACGGAGAACGTATTGGAGATAAGAAAGAGACCGAGGACATGTATAGAGCTTTAGGGAAGGTTTTAAAGCAATATCCAAGTTGGAGTGTCTATATGATTACGGCAAATGAAAATTTTGAATCATTATTTGGAAGACAAGCATCTAAGAAAAGAAAATTGTTCAACGGTTTTATTAAGACAGACTATTATCAATACTTCGGCAAATGGGTTAAGTAAAAATAGAATAGATAATAAGAGGGAAGAAGAGGAGAAGAATTACAATATGAATGAAAGCGAGCTGCTGGCTCATTTTTTGGAAGATTTATGGGCAAAGGGTTTTAAGCTTACAGATGAAGAAGTAAGCTTCATCTACTTTTGTCAAAAATACACAAACGCATCCGCCAGTCATGCTATGTTTGCATTATCTCAAACGTTACGGTTACAGATGGCTTTTGATAGGGGTTTTTATATTAGTTTGTTGGAGTTATTCGTGAAAGCAAATGTTCAATCTAATCGAGAGGTAGTTTCCATATTAAAGCAAAATGGTCTCCTCTCAGATTAATTAAAGAGGATTGTGAATAGCTTTTTTGGCTAGTTGGTCTGCACTTTTATTTAGCTTTTCAGGAATCCATTTAATAAAAAAATAAGGAAACGTTTCAGCTAGTTCGTTTATTCTCGTTATATACGGCTGAAAGTTCTCATTTTTACTGAACTTTCTTTCGATTGCTTCCACTGCAGTTTTGGAGTCCGAGCGCAAGGATATAATTTCATTTGGATAATATTGCTGACAATATTCAAGTCCTTTTAAAATGGCTATAAATTCTGCTTCATGATTTGTGCAATGGCCAATATATTCAGATAGCCTAATTCTTTCATTGTTGATCTTTATGTATAATCCAATACCGCTTGGGCCTGGATTACCTTGGCAAGCTCCATCTGTATAAAGTTCTATCAATTAAACGTCACCTCATAACATTGGTTATATCCTATGTATGCATAATAAAAAGGCGATGATACGTCACCGCCTTTTTTATAGCATATTCTTATGGAATTTGTCTAGCTTCTACGCCTTACTTTTCTTTATACACTTAAACAAATGAACTTATTTTTTCTCAACGTTTGCTGCTTGAGGACCTCTTTCGCCTTCAACGATTTCAAAGGTTACTTCTTGCCCTTCTTCTAAAGTTTTAAAACCTTCTCCTTGAATTGCGGAGTAATGTACAAAGACATCATTTCCTTCTTCTACTTGAATAAATCCATAGCCTTTTTCTGCGTTGAACCATTTTACAATACCGTTTTGCATATTTTCTTCCTCCTAAAACTTTCACGCAATAACGTGGTAAATTGTCTAAAGGAGATGAAAGGACAAAAATAGGTAGCGACTATAGCAAAGTAAAGGATCATCATTCCAAATACTTCTATAGAAGCTACCTAGTAATAATGAACCCAAACATCTTCTTTACTCGTCTTTTACTATAGCTTATTATAAATATGGAGTCAAGGAAGAGAGTCTAAAGATATGCAGTACAACAACAAAGAAAACACTTTCAAACTAACGGAGAGGGTGTATACATAATGACAATTTGGATTGGATTAACCGGGTGGGGGGATCACCCAGCTTTATATAATCATCAAGTTGGACGAGTAGATAAATTATATACGTATAGTTCTCATTTTCCAGTCGTGGAAGTAGACACTTCATTTTATGCAATTCCAACAGCAACTCAATTTCAAAAGTGGGTAAGTAAAACACCAAATGACTTTTCATTTGTTATCAAGGCATATCAAGGCATAACTGGGCATGATCGTAAAGTATACACGAATGCAGAAATGAAAGAAATGATTCAACAACTACTGGATGCCATTCGACCGGTACAGGAAGCAGGTAAGCTCAATTGTCTGTTGTTCCAATTTCCACCTTGGTTCAAACCGAATACACAAAATATAGGGAAATTAAAGAAAATAAAGAAGTGGTTAGGTGGCGTACCAAGTGCGATCGAATTTCGAAACCGAAAATGGTACGAACCATTCGAAACTGAAACGGTAGCATTTTTGCAAAAAGAAGGCTGGATTCATGTTATATGTGATGAACCACAGGCAGGAGAAGGATCTATTCCATTTGTTATGCGTCCAACTTCCGACCATATACTAATACGTTTTCATGGGAGGAATGTTTACGGGTGGAATAACAATGGACAAGAAGATTGGCGTAAAGTTCGCTTTTTGTATCGCTATAATGAACAAGAGCTCGAGGAATGGAAGGAGCACATTCTCGAGCTACAGCAGCAAGCTAAATCCATTACTGTTTTATTTAATAATAATTCAGGGGGAGATGCTCACGATAATGCGAAACAATTAATGAATAAATTAGAAATAGAATATGATAACTTGAATCCTAAGCAGATGGATTTATTTGACTCATTCTAATACAACGCGCTTTGCACCTAAATATCTTTCGTTCCAGTAGGAGTTATCAAGAGAGCTAATCTCAACACCTCGTGATGCTCCTGCATGAATAAATTGATTGTTGCCAACATAAATACCGGCGTGAGATGGCCCGGTTTTATATGTTTGAAAAAAGACAAGGTCACCAATTGATGGTTGATCTACGAGTTTTGTAACATTCCAAATATCACTTACAGTGCGGGGAAGTACAATATCCTTCTCTGCAAAAACATACTGTAAATAACCGCTACAATCAAATCCAGAAGTAGAAGTACCTCCCCATACATAAGGGGTTCCAATATATTTTGTAGCAATTGCTGTTATGGACGATGCGTTCTTTGAGACCGTATCTGTCTTTACAGCATTAGGCTGCTCAACTTGTTCTGTATTCTCGTTTTGTAGACTAACTTCTACCTCTACAGGTGTTTCTGCAGTTACAACAGATGGTGGTGGTTCGGGTGCAGGTGCTTCGATATGTACGGCATCCAACCCTCTATCCTTTTTAAATTTATCAAGGGCTTTTTCAGTGAGTGGACCATATATACCGTCTAATTCGCCTTCGTAGTAACCGAAATATTGCAAGGATTCTTGAACATCATCCCATTCATTTTCTTCTTTATCTGGTAAATTATCTTGTTCCAGTAATTCAAGCATCTCTTCTTCTATTGTAATTAGTTGTTGAATGGTTTGTTTATTAGCTTGACCAGTAGTTTCTAATCCATTTGCTTCCTGAAATTTTTTTAATGCGTACTCTGTCAAAATACCGTAATTACCATCAATAGAAGAATCATAATAAGATAAATGCTGCAATTTATGTTGTAATACTCGCACGGTCTCATGTTGTGATCCATAGTTTAGATACTCTGCCATTTCCTCATTCATTAATGGATATGCGTCTACATAGAAAGAAAAAGGTTGGCTAAATGCAAAACTGTATGCAACGGAGTGTTTGATTGCATTGGAAATTTGTTGTTCTAATAACATCTCACCACTCCTTACTTATTTTAGTTTTACTTACCAAAAATTTATTGATAGAATAATAAGAATATGAGTTATTTATGATAATGTTAACGAATTGTAATATAAAAACGGCAAAAACATTGGAGTGACAAAGCATGACAAGTGAACAAGCTTATTTAGACCTTTGTAGAAAAGTTTTAGCAGAGGGGACACATAAATCCGATCGAACAAATACAGGGACAAAATCTCTATTCGGTCATCAAATGCGTTTCGATTTACAAGAAGGTTTTCCTCTTCTTACAACGAAGAAAGTACCTTTTCGACTAATAGTTACGGAACTACTTTGGTTTATAAAAGGCGATACAAATATACGTTATTTGTTACAGCATAATAATAATATTTGGAATGAATGGGCTTTTAAAAAGTGGACAGAAAGTGATGCATATAACGGTCCTAACATGAAAGACTTTGGAATCCGAGCAGGTAAAGATCCACAATTCAAATTAGAGTATGAACAACAAATGGAGAAGTTCAAGCGTTTAATCGTAGAAGACGAGCAATTCGCAAAACAATTTGGTGATCTTGGCTTAGTTTATGGTTCGCAATGGCGTGCTTGGAAGACTTCTCAAGGAGATACCATTGATCAATTAAAGGATGTAATCGAACAAATCAAGACAAATCCAGATTCGCGCCGATTAATTGTTAGTGCTTGGAATCCTGAGGATATACCAACAATGGCGTTGCCACCATGTCACACGATGTTTCAATTTTATGTGGCAGATGGAAAATTAAGTTGCCAATTGTATCAAAGAAGTGGCGATATTTTCTTAGGTATTCCTTTCAACATTGCTAGTTACGCGCTTTTAACTAGTTTAATTGCTAATGAGTGTGGCCTTGAGGTAGGCGAATTTATCCACACACTTGGTGACGCTCATATTTATTCTAATCATATTGAACAAGTTAAGGCACAGCTTGAGCGAACACCTCGTGCTTTACCAACATTGCAATTACCGAAAGATAAGTCGGTTTTTGAAATAGAGTTAGAGGATATACAATTAGAAAATTACGAACCACATCCAGCAATTAAAGCACCTGTTGCTGTATAGGAGGCTTATGATGATATCTTTACTTTTTGCAATGGACAAAAACCGTGTTATTGGAAAAGACAATGATCTACCTTGGCGACTTCCAAATGATATGAAATTCTTTAGAGAATTAACTACTGGTAATCATGTAATCATGGGTAGAAAAACGTATGAATCAATGAATGGCCCTCTTAAGAACAGAGAAAACATCATTGTAACACGAGACACAACTTATGAAGTAGCTGGTTGTAAAATCATTCATTCTATTGATGATATTATTCAAATGAATGAAAAAGAACCAAGTACTGAATGGTTTGTGATTGGTGGCGAAGAAATTTTTAAGCAAATATTACCTTTCGCTGATAAAATATATATGACCTATATCGATCATTCCTTTGAGGGGGATACATTCTTCCCAAAATGGGATGAGTCAGGATGGGAACAAATATCGAAGTCAAAAGGCGAGAAAAATGAAAAGAATCCGTTTGATTACTATTTTATTCAGTATGAACGAAAAAAATAGAGCGTTTAATAAAGACAACCTGTTAAAAACATGTTAAGATAAAGCTAGCCAATATGTAAATCATAATTGAGGTGAAGAATATGCCTGCAAGTATTGGTATTCCAGGATTGATACTAATTTTAATCATTGCATTAATTATATTTGGTCCGAAAAAATTACCTGAAATCGGGAAGGCAACGGGACAAACTATTCGTGAATTTAAAAAATCCGCACGAGAATTGACTGACGATGAAAAACAGGAAAATAAACAAGACTAAAAGCTACGATAGCATTAGAGGTGAAGGATAAATGTTCCAGAATATGGGGTTTCCTGGATTAATTTTAATTCTTGTAATTGCTTTAATTATCTTCGGCCCATCAAAGCTACCTGAAATGGGTAAAGCTGTCGGTAGCACGCTTAAAGAGTTTAAGAAAGCTACCAAAGATATTCTAGATGATGATACGAATGACCAATCAAAAAAGAAGTAAAAGACTCTCTCTTTTACTTCTTTTCTATGCTTATCTATATTTTTTAGCTAGAAGCCTTTACTATAGATATGCACTTTTTGATTTGAAGGGACGTTAGGGAATGAAAGACGAGAACAATATTGAGCATGGAAAGGAAATGGGCTATCTCGATCACTTATCAGAGCTAAGGAACCGCTTATTATGGTCAGCTTTAGTTTTTTTGATTTTTTTCGTGATAGGTTTCTTTATAGAAGATAAAATTCGAAATTTTTTTCTTAGCCATGTTGATTTTACATTAAACTTAATTTCTCCAGAAGAAATTCTTTGGATTATTATCACAATCGCTTTTATCGTTGCATTGATTGGGACATTGCCTTTTCTATGTGTTCAATTATGGCTATTTGTAAGGCCAGGATTAACGAAACACGAGCAGCGCGTTTCGCTCATTTATATACCAGCTGTTTTTTTCCTATTTATCGGTGGACTAGCATTTGGATATTTTATATTCATAGAGATGATATTGCCATTCGTACTATCGCTTAACAATGGTATGTTTGATACTATATTCACAGTAGAGAGATATTTCAAATTTATTTTTAATATTACGATTCCTTTTGCTATGTTCTTTGAGCTACCACTAATCGTAATGTTTTTAACAAGCTTAAATATTGTGACACCGCAATTTCTAAGGAAAACACGTAAATATGCTTATTTTATATTAGTTGTCATCGGTACAATGTTATCACCACCTGACTTTATCGTTCAGTTTGTTGTAATTATCCCATTGATTATTCTTTATGAAATAAGTATTACGATGTCGTACACGGTTTATCGTAAAAAACAAAAAAAGCATCAAGAATATATGAACGAAAATTAACATAGGTGAAAGGTTTGTTAGTGAATGAAAAGTTTTTATCATTTTATGATGCGTTATCGAGGGAATAAAGTGAAAAATGAGGAAAAACAGTTAGCAGATTGGATGTTTCTTGATACTAGTTTCCCTAAACAAAGCACAACATACGATGAAGTTAGTGATTATTTAGAATGGAATAGTCCTTTCCCGGACGCCATTCGAACGTTCGATCGGTTATGGGATGAATATATAGAGATTGAAGGGGATTAAACCATTCACTCCTACTTATATTCTTTCTACACCTTATATTGGACCGTTAAGGAGAAATTTTTCCTTAGCGGTCTTTTAGCTTAGTGTCTTTCATTCAATAGTTGACATCGCATATGTCCGTTATAGGGATGTTTATAATCTCGTTATCTAGGCATTGTATACGGAGAATCCTTTGTAAAGGATGAAAAGACGTAATGACTCCTTCTACTTTAGCGAGCTTATATTGCGTGAAATAGGTAATATTCACGCTTAACTTTGTATCAATCGCTTTTCTTAACTTATATTCTATTTCTTCTTTTTTGTCTTCAGATAAGATTGGTTTTTTTATACGATTTTCTTGAAAAAGTTCTTGTAAACTTTCTACATGCTCTGGAAGCATCAAGGAAGCCCATTTCATATTACCGCGATCATTTACCATTTCATCACCTCTTTAATAGTATACCAAACGTATGTTCTTTTACAATGGACAATTTCTTCCTTCTAATTTAAAATAAGGGGACAGGGAAAGGATGATAATAGTGAAATTTATACATACAGCAGACTGGCATTTAGGAAAAATGGTCCATGGCTTACATATGACAGAGGATCAATCCTATATACTTCAACAATTTCTTAACATTGTAAAGCAAGAAAAACCAGATGCAGTTATTGTCGCTGGTGATTTATACGATAGAGCGATTCCACCAAAGGAAGCAGTAGATCTATTAGATAATATCTTTACTAGTATTAGTAAGAAATTCGAGATTCCACTCATTGCCATTTCGGGTAATCACGATAGTCCGAACAGATTGCGATTTGGTTCCTCTCTATTTAGAAAGCATCAGTTACACCTAACTACACATTTAGAAGAAGCCTTTACACCTATTCGAATCGGCACTTCTGAAACAGCACACATTTATACGATTCCATATACAGAACCATTTGAAGCAAGGCAATATTTTGAAGACGACACCATTACCACCCACCAGCAAGCAATGGAACGAATTATAAACGAAATAACTAACAAAATGGATTACTCTGCTATTAATATACTTGTTAGTCATGCATTTATACGTGGGGGGACAGAGACGGATTCGGAAGAACAATTAACAATGGTAGGTAATACTCCTTCTATTGATTCAAGATTGTTTCAACCTTTTGATTATATTGCTTTAGGCCATCTACATAGAAGCCAATATGTTGATGATGAAAAAATACGATATAGCGGTTCTATTCTAAAATATTCCTTCTCAGAAGCAAAAGATACAAAATCTGTGACTGTTGTTGATGTATCAAAAGCAGAGAAAAAGATAAAACAGATCCCGCTTCAACCTAAAAGAGATTTAAAATGGATATCCGGTTATTTTGACGAGATTATAACAGGTAGTATCTTACCACCAACAGAGGATTATATAGGTATCGAATTGTTGGATGATGGTCAACTGATCGATCCTGTTTCAAAACTACGTACTATTTATCCTAACTTATTACATTTAGAAAAACGAACAATGAAAAACGACAATCGTACAACAGAACAAGAATCGATCCGAAAAAAGAGAGAAATGAGTCATGAAGAGCTATTTGCTGCTTTTTATAACGATATAAAAGGCCAAGCTATTTCAACGGAGAGGAAAAAGATCATTCAAGAAGTGACAGAGAGATTAATGCATGAAGAGAGGGAAATAGATTGAGAGTCTTAAAACTAGAAATGAACGCTTTTGGATCCTATCGAAAGCGACAAGTGATTGATTTTACGGAGCTAGAAGAAGAATCAATTTTTCTTATTACTGGACCTACAGGCGCAGGAAAAACGACTATCTTTGACGCAATTTGCTATGGACTTTATGGCAAAGCGAGTGGGTCAGAGCGTGACCAAGAAGCATTTCGTAGTCATTTCTCTAGTGCTGATGACTATACGTATGTTCAATTAACTTTCTCTCTCAAAGGAAAAGACTATAAGATAGAAAGATCGCCAAAACAATGGAAGAAAAAGACAAGGGGAGAAGGATATACGGAGGAACCTGCAAGTGCAGCTTTTTATACGCAAACGCACGACCAAAGTTGGAATTTAGAGGCGACAAAGATTAATGAAGTTAACGAGGCAATCGAGCATTTAATTGGTCTGGATTACGAGCAGTTTAAAAAGATGATTATGATTCCACAAGGGGAATTCAGAAAGTTAATATCGGAGAATAGTCGGGAAAGAGAAGAAGTATTACAAAAAATATTCCATACTTCTTTTTATCGAAAAATAACGGAGCGATTGAAAGAACAATCCACCGCATTAAAAAATGACATTCAATTGCTTGAAAATGAAATAATTCAGGAATATGAGAAAGCTGGTTTAGAGGATCATGAAAACCCTACAGTAGAAGATATAGAGGCGATAATTAGCAATCAAACGAAGCATAAGAAAGATTTAGAAAAGAAACGTCAAGAGATCCATCAAGAATTAAAAGCTCAGCAGAAACGATATACAGAACAGCAACAGCTAGCACTCTATTTTGAAGAATATCGTGAAAGACAATTAGAACACGAAAAGCTACTGAGCCAACAAGATGAATATCAAAAATGGGTAAACGAACTACAATTAGCTGATAGAGCAGAAAAAATTCAGCCTGATGCGTTGTTGTATTATGAACGACAAAAAGAATGGGAAGAACAAAAGAAAGCAACTGCTAAACTTTTTACTAATTTAGAAGCACTGCAAGTTGACTATAAAAAAGCAAAATTCCAGTATGAAGAAGAGATAAAAAGAGAAGTAGTCAGAGAAGAAAAGAAAATGCAATGGCAAAAATATCAAGAAGTAGCCCACCAGCTAGAAGACTATGAAAAAAACCGTATGATTTTAAAACAAAAAACAAGAAGTATACAGGACAAAAGTAAAGAATCAGAGCAATTACATGACCAAATCCAGCAGCTGCAACAAAAAGATAAATTACGAACAGAACTTGCTACGAACATACATGCAAACACCCAAGCAATGGAATCTACGCAACATGAATTAACAAGGATACGTCAGAAAGAAGAATATCTACAAGACTTGATCACATTAAAGAAAGAATTAGATTCGTTGGATACATCGTTAACCAATGAACAGATGCTTCTTCATCGCGTACAGCTTCAACTAGAGCAACAGACAGAAAAAGTTAATACTGTACAGGCACAATATGATCAAAATATGGCAGTTGCCTTAGCGGATCGTTTAATCGATGGAGAGCATTGCCCAGTTTGTGGCTCCACACATCACCCAATGAAAGCATCGAATGAACATCAAGAAGAGTACAAGGATGCACAACTGGAACAAGAAATGGAAAAACTCGCATCACTAGAACAAGAATTAAAGAAGAGAGAACACCAAGTAACCTTGCTCACAGAACAACTTCGGGTGAAAAATGAATTTGCTAAACAAATGGCAATGAAAATTACAGAAATCGTGCTACCTCTGTCCTTGGATTCGTTGCAGACACAATTAAAACACGTTCAGTTTACGATTCGTGAACTCTTAAGTGCCAACACTAAGTTAGAAGAAGAACGAGAACAAATGATAGGTAAACAGAAGGAAGTAAAAGAAGAACTAGATAAATTAGATAGCTTGGAAATACACTATAAAGAAACGATTCAGCAATTAGAACAACTTGAAGAGGAACATCGCGAAGCAGAAAAGAAGTTTTTTAGAATGGAAGCTTATTTACCAAAAGATTTTCACTCTGTAGAAGCTTTTTTACATGAAACAGAGAGTATTCGTAAGCAATACGAGCAATTAGAAACAATCTGGCTCGATGTAAAAGCACACTACGAAACAATTCGAGTAGAATATGAAAAAGTAAATGTACAATACGAACAAGCGTCACAGTACGAATCCCAACTTTACCAAAGATTCTATCAACAAGAACAACTATTTTATAGTCAATTGAAAGATAGCGGATTTGGCAATGAAACTAATTTTAGAGCTGCTTTGATCAATCAACCAACGAGAGAGCGGTTAGAAAAATATGTAGAGCAATATGAGGATTCCTTACAATCCGTGGTGAAAAGAATCGAAACTTTAAAAGAATGGACAGCAGGAAAAGAAGAACCTAATCTTTCATCGCTAGAAGAACAAATTAATAGGCTTGAACAACAAAGAGATGAAATGATTCGTGAACTTCAATTCATTGAACTAAAAATAAGTGATTTACAGCAGAATGTATTGAAAATCAAAGAATTAACGATTACTAGCAAGG
The DNA here is from genome assembly GCF_014206945.1 of Gracilibacillus halotolerans. Lineage (GTDB taxonomy): Bacteria > Bacillota > Bacilli > Bacillales > Amphibacillaceae > Gracilibacillus > Gracilibacillus halotolerans. Next base: position 382,571 of record NZ_JACHON010000001.1, on the reverse strand, counting down.
AGCTTTCTGAAAAATATTATCACGTTGGAGAGTTAGCTGGATTAGCAAAAGGGGAAAACTCTATGAGGCTATCATTTGAAAGATATGTGCTTTCTACTTTCCTAGATGAAATTCTGCTCCAAGCTAACATCCGTTTGTCGCAAATGACGGATCATCGTTATCAATTAATAAGAAGTCAAGAACTTGCTAAGCGAGGAGCACAAAGTGGCTTAGATTTAGAAGTATTTGATCATTACACCGGCAAACAGCGATCAGTAAAAACATTATCAGGTGGGGAAGGATTTAAAGCTTCATTAAGTTTAGCACTTGGAATGGCGGATATTATTCAAGCACATGCTGGTGGAATTCAGCTTGATATGTTATTTATTGATGAAGGATTTGGAACGTTAGATGAACGTTCATTGGAGCAGGCGATTAGTTGTTTAAAGCTACTCCAAGAAAATAATCGTGTTTTAGGCATCATTTCCCACGTTCCACGCCTAAAAGAAGAAATTAGAGCAAAACTATTTGTCGAAAGTACCGTAGACGGATCGAATGCCTATTTTAAATTATAATTTTCTACTAATAATGACATCAATAAGAGAACTGTCGGTTTGTGCGCTTACCCGGGAAATGTTAAAAATTAATATTGCCCATTCCGTCTTTACTACTAAAACATATAATGTATATAAAAGACGGAAAAGAGGGATATAATATGTTCCAACTACCAAATCAAACACCATTCATGCAACAAGGTCCTGGTTTTAATCCAGGCTTTGGTTCTAATATACCTAATCCGTATCAACAAATACCAGCTTCAGTTGCACAACCAGCCCAAAGTAGAGGTTTGCAAGGACTTCTAGGACGGATATTTTCAAAAAATACTGCGAATGCACCATCCATGATGCAACCGATGCAGATCCCCGGTCAGGCTGCCAGTCAATTTGCAGGTCAAGTAGCAACACAACAAAGTACAGGAGGCCTTGCAAATACTCTTGGTAACGTTCAGCAAGTATTAAAGGTTGCTCAACAAGCAACACCACTGATTAAAGAATATGGACCAATGGTAAAGAATGCACCAAAAATTATGGGTATGATAAAGGCATTGAGTGAAATACAGGATGATGATGAAGAATCTATAGAAGATAATGAAATCGAAGAACAAGAGAATGAAGAACCGGATATCGAAGATTTTATATTAGATGATGACGATGCCGATCACAATGACGAATTGGATATAGATGATCTTTTTGAAACACGTTCAGAAAATGAGCATGTTGAACAGCCAACGATAAAAAAGACAAGGTCGAAGTCACTTCGGTCAAATCCTTCTGGAGAATCTACTCCAAAGCTCTTTATCTAACCAAAGAATCGGACTGTAGCGAAGGGTTGCAGTCCGTTCAAATTCAATCATAGTATTTGCATTTTTTGGTCGAACGATACAAAATGAGGAGTAAGAAGCGTTACAAAGGAGTGGATAATAGAATGACAGATAAAGGTTTGGATAAAGCAATCTTCGCAGGTGGATGCTTTTGGTGCATGGTAGAGCCTTTTGATGAGAGACCTGGTATCATCAAAGTTGTTTCGGGTTATACAGGCGGGGACAAGCCCAATCCGACTTATGAAGAAGTCTGCTCAGAAACTACTGGTCATAGAGAAGCAGTTGAAATTACGTATGATCCAGTTATTTTTCCTTATAAAAAATTGGTAGAATTGTTTTGGCAGCAGATCGATCCAACTGACGATGGTGGGCAGTTCCATGACAGGGGAGAATCTTATAAAACGGCAATTTACTATAGAAATGACGAACAAAGACAAATAGCAGAGCAGTCCAAACGTGAGTTAGAGGCGAGCGGGAAATTTAATGATCCTATTGTAACGGATATTTTACCAGCAAAAACATTTTATGTAGCAGAAGAATCTCATCAAGATTATTATAAAAAGCAATCTTTTCATTACCAGTTATACAAGAAAGGGTCTGGAAGGGCTGATTTTATTAAAAAGCATTGGAAAAATAATTTCTCAAAAGAAGAGTTACGTAAAAAGCTAACTCCAATTCAATACCATGTGACTCAAGAAAACGGTACAGAAAGACCGTATGATAACGAGTATTGGAACAATTTCGCAGATGGTATTTATGTAGATATTATAAGTGGTGAGCCACTATTTTCTTCTACCGATCAATATGATGCAGGATGTGGTTGGCCAAGCTTCACGCAACCATTAAGTCGTTCACGCTTAACTGAAAATCTAGATACTTCATTCGGTATGCGGAGAATAGAAGTAAGAAGTGAATCAGCCGATTCTCATTTAGGACATGTTTTTGATGACGGTCCTGCAGATAAAGGCGGTATGAGGTATTGTATCAATTCAGCTGCATTACGTTTTATACCAAAAGAAAAACTTAAGGAAGAAGGATACGAAGAGTACTTGCAACTATTTGAATAAGAGCATAGCTTCCTGTAGTCAACAGGGAGCTATTATTTGTTTGTTTCCAATAATAATATTATGTAAACTGTATTTTTCTTGTGAAATAATTCTTCTATGTTTATGATAAAGAAGAGGAGGAGGGAACAATATGTTACATTTAAAATGGGAAAACAATGAAACAATCAAGCAAATAAAATGTATTCACACAAATGCGAAAAAATATAAAGTTAATTCTGTTCTTACTGAGGGAAAAATATATGACGTAAAAAATGAAACAGAAGAATTTTATTTCGTAGTAGACAATACGAATAGAATGGCTGGTTTTCGTAAGGAATACTTCGAAGTCATATAAAGTCTTCGGTCAAATATAGATTTTTGATGAATAATTATTCATAAGTAGTACTAGTCCAATAATTTATGTTACAATAACAATTGGCAGTAAAAGAGATAGCATGAAGGAGGGAACAATCTTGGCTTTTGTAATCACTTCACCTTGTAAAGTAGAAAAAGCAGGCGAATGTGTAGAAGTTTGTCCTGTTGATTGTATAGAGGAAGGCGAAGATATGTTCTACATAGATCCGGATATTTGTATAGACTGTGGTGCGTGTGAAGCAGTATGTCCAGTCGAAGCTATTTTTATGGAAGATGAAATTCCGGATGAGGAACATGAATATATTGAGATAAATCGTCTGTTTTTCCAAAACAGATAAGAAATAGCCGGTGAAAACCGGCTATTTTACTTAATCTTAAAGGTAGTCTTTTCTTCAATATCTAAGTATGTAAGATCTACATTGTTAACTTTTGCAAATCGAGATGGTCCTTTTTTTATCTGCTCAATAAAGTTATTCAACTCTTCTTCATGTCCTTGCGCATCTACCGTTACTGTTCCGTCCTCCTCATTCTTCACCCAGCCTACTATGTTATACTGAATTGCTAAATGTTGGGTAAAATAACGAAATCCAACCCCCTGAACACGCCCTGAGATATTCATATAAACACGTTTCATCTTCATTCACTCCTATATCCATTCCACTTATATATATAATTATATCAAATTAATTTGCCTTCCGATTTTACAATTCCCTAGAAGAATTAAGCTAAAACCAATCACACTTCCCATCACTGTTTGTTGTAAACTGAAAAATTTCCAAAGGGAAACAAATTTAACTGTTTACAAAAAATCGTTTAGGTAATATAATGATTAATATGAAATGTTGCCTAAAGGAAAGATTATGCCTTTTAGCTATTTTACTCTTATCATTTTATTATTTATTAAAATTAACTCTTAATAATTAAGCTTAAAATATAATATCTCTAAAGCTTTAATATATTTTTTTAAACATAAAGTTTCCTAAGGGAAAAATATTTGGAGAAAGGTGGTATGTTCATATGACAACTTCTATAGAAGTGTCAGATTTATTTGTTTCTTATTTTGGTAAGCCAGCAGTTAGTGGGGTTCGATTTTCTATTCGTTCAGGAGAATTAGTTGGAATTATAGGACCTAATGGTGCAGGTAAGTCAACAGTACTAAAAGCCATTCTACATTTGATTCCCTTTGACAAGGGTGAGGTTAAGATTTTCGGAAAAAAAGTGAAACATATGCGCAAAAAAATGGCATATGTGCCTCAAAGAAGTGAAATCGATTGGGATTTTCCAATTCACGTCTTAGATACTGTTCTTATTGGGACATATCCAGAACTAGGGCTATTTCGCCGTCCAGGTAAAAAAGAAAAAGATTGGGCTATGGAATGTCTTAAACAAGTGGGTATGGAAAAATTTTATAAGCATCAAATAGGTGAACTATCAGGAGGACAACAACAGCGTGTATTCATCGCTAGAGCGTTAGCGCAAAGAGCTGAGATATTTTTGCTAGATGAGCCATTTGTAGGGATTGATATGACAAGTGAGGAGATGATTATTCAATTATTAAAGAGGTTAAGAGATGAAGGGAAAACGATTGTAGTTGTACATCATGATCTAAGTAAAGCAAATGATTATTTTGATGAACTAATTCTACTAAATAAGGAGCTTATTCATATGGGAAGTACAGAGACTGTTTTGCAACCTAGCATTATGTTAAAAGCTTACGAGAGAGAATTAACTTTCTTAAAAGAAATCGGAGTGGAAGCATAATGGAATTTTTAGATGCTTTACTTGAATACAATTTTCTTCAAAAAGCTTTACTTACTTCTATAATGGTTGGAATTATCTGTGGGATAGTTGGGAGTTTTATCATTCTAAGAGGAATGTCTCTAATGGGCGACGCCATCTCACACGCTGTATTACCAGGTGTCGCAATCTCATACATGCTAGGAATTAATTTCTTTTTTGGCGCTATATTTACGGGTTTATTAACCGCTATAGGAATTGGTTTTATAAGTCAGAACAGTAGAATTAAACACGATACTTCCATTGGAATTATGTTTACGGCAGCATTTGCTTTGGGGATAATCCTCATTACATTATTAAAAAGCAGTACGGATCTTTATCATATCTTGTTTGGTAATGTATTAGCAGTACGAACAACGGATATGTGGATTACACTAATTGTTGGTGTCATTGTTATTGGTGCCATTTACTTCTTATATAAAGAATTATTACTCACATCATTTGACCCGACAATCGCCATGGCATATGGACTTCCTAAGAATTTAATTCATTATATATTAATGACTTTACTCACTATGGCCACGGTAGCATCCTTGCAAACAGTCGGTATTGTGCTCGTAGTTGCAATGCTTATTACACCAGCAGCTACAGCATACTTAATAACAGATCGCTTATCGACCATGATTACTTTATCAGCAATTATTGGCGCTTGTTCGTCTATTATTGGTTTGTATTTTAGTTTTATTTATAATTTAGCATCGGGAGCTGCCATTGTAGTAGTAGCGACGGCGATATTTCTTTTAGCGTTTTTCTTATCACCTAAACACGGATTACTTTGGAGAAGCTTTCGTTCTAAAGCAAATTCAATATCTATTAAAAAGGAGATGTAATAGGATGAAAAAAAGAGGTTTCTTTATTTTTTTAGGGATTATATCCACCTTATTATTGTTAGTTGGATGTGCCGACAACGATAATAGCAGTAGTAAAGCAGAAGCAAAAGGAACAAACGATTCAGAGGATACTTTACTTGTAGTAACGACGTATTCGATTATCTATGATATTGTAAAAAACGTTGGGGGAGAACATGTTGAGATTCATAGCTTGGCTCCTATCGGTTCGAATCCACATGAATATGAACCACTCCCTGAAGATGTGCAAAAATCAACAGATGCGGACGCTATTTTTTATAATGGATTGAATTTAGAAGCTGGAAACTCATGGTTTGATAACTTAGTCGAGACAGCAGGTAAAACTGGTGATAATGCTCCTGTTTTCCGAGTAAGTGAAGGTGTGGAACCAATGTATTTAACAACGGAAGGTAATGAAGGAGAAGAAGACCCTCACGCTTGGTTAGATATACAAAATGGAATCAAATATGCTGAAAATGCTAGGGATGCTTTCATTTCCATCGATCCAGATAATGAAGAGATTTATCGCGAAAATACTGAATCCTATATAGCAGAACTCGAAGAACTACACGAAAAAGCGATTGATCAATTTAGTAATCTGCCAGACGGTAAAAATGTTTTAGTGACGAGTGAGGGTGCCTTTAAATATTTTAGTAACGCATATGGAATTGATGCTGAGTATATTTGGGAAATAAATCAGGAGAATCAAGGTACTCCGGAACAAGTTACTAGAATTGTAGATATTATTAAAGAAAATGGACTAGAGGCGTTATTTGTAGAAACTAGTATCGATCCTCGAAGTATGGAAATGGTTGCAAATGAATCAGGAGCTGATATTAAGGGAGAAGTGTTTACGGATTCATTAGGTAAACCAGGAGAAGATGGCGATACGTATTTAAAAATGATGGAATGGAATATTGAAACCATATATAATGGTTTAACAGAATAATTTTATAAAGGATGAAGGGCGGAGACATTAAACAGTCTCTGTCTTTTATTTTTAGCTATTGTATGAGACAAGATGCTCCAATTTTCTTAACGTTTAGAAAAGATTAAAAAGGTATGTATAGGAGAAGATTGGATAAAAAGCTGAATTGAGATATAATAGATATCAAAGTTAAAGGGAGGGAATCATTTGCCTACACCTAGTATGGAAGATTACCTAGAGAAAATCTATTTAATATTCGAACAAAAAGGATATGCACGAGCAACAGACGTTGCCTCCTCACTAGATGTTTTACCTTCCTCCGTTACAAAAATGATGCAAAAGTTAGACGAAAAAGGTCTCGGTGTCTATGAAAAATATCGTGGGTTCATACTTACCCCAAAAGGGATTAAAATAGCTAAAGATATTGCATACAAGCATCATATATTAGAGGAGTTCTTTCGAGTACTCGAAATAAAGTCAGACAATATTTACAATGAAATAGAAGGATTAGAGCATCATATTGGTGAAGAAATGGCACTTAGTATTGCTAGCCTTGTAAAATTCTTTGAAGAGAATCCTGGCATTAAGGCTTCTTATTTAAAATATCGTCAAGAAATGAGTAAGCAGGACAGTTAAATTACTTATTAATAGAAAACAAAGCGTATAGGTGGATTGTTATTCCCCTAGTTGCTTTGTTTTTTTATATGTTTAATAAAGAGCATAAATTGGGAATCATATTGACAATAACTAATAAAGGAGAATTGTCATGGAACATTCCCCAATATGGACTGAAAATGCAACTACATTTAATTTCCCTTCACTCAGGGAGGATACTAGGACAGAAGTAGTAGTAATAGGAGCAGGTATCACAGGTGTTACTGCTGCCTATTTGTTAGCTAAAAAAGGTGTAAATGTAATTCTGTTAGACAAAGATATGATTGCAAGGAGTACCACAGGTCATACTACAGCAAAACTTACTGTACAACACGGATTAGTGTATGATGAATTAATTAACCACTTTGGTATAGAAAATACACACCTTTATGTAAAAAGTCAGTATGATGCAATGGAAGAAGTCAAAAAAATTATCAAGAAGGAATCAATTGATTGCTCATATGAAGTTCAGGATGCGATTCTTTATACAAATGAAGAAGATAATGTAAAAAAGCTTGAGAAAGAATTGGAAGCATACCACAAGATAGGAATAGATGTTACAAGCATTCATGAGCTTCCATTTAATAAAATACCAATTCTTTCAGGCATTTCATTGCCAGAACAAGCACAATTTCACCCTCTATTATATGTCCATGCACTTATCACTGCATTACAGAAAATGAATGTACCTATTTATGAACATACACTAGCAGTTGATATTAAAAATGAACCACAACTAACAGTTAAAACGAAGAAATATGATATAAAATGTGATCATGTTGTTGTTGCTACTCATTTTCCGATATACGATCCAATGAAAATGTTTAGTACAAAAATGTACCCTAGTCGATCTTATGTTACTGCTTTCACTTCAGACGAAGACTATCCTAGTGGTATGTACTTAAGTATAGATAAATCCAAGCATTCATTAAGATCCTTTTCAGAAACAGATAAAAAGGTTTGGATATTTGGTGGAGAAAGCCATGATACAGGGAAATATAAGGATACTCTTAATCCTTTTGAGAAATTGACCGCTTTTGCAGAAGAAACACTTCCTGTCAAAGAGTGGCAGTACAAATGGTCAGCACAAGATTATACTACATTAGATAAAATTCCATATATAGGTAAAGTGAAAGAGAAGGAAGAAATCTATGTTGCTACAGGTTACCGTAAATGGGGAATGACAAATAGTACAGTAGCAGCAAAGTTAATTACTGATTTAATAATAGATAATCATAGTCCATACAAAGATTTGTTCAAACCGACAAGATTCAACGGTGACCCGGGTGTGAAAGAATTTATGAAAAATACCGGTAAGGTAACAAAGGATTTCGTAACTGGGAAAATAAGAACTGGTGACGAAACGTTGTCTGAATTGAAACCTGGGGAAGCTACAAAGATCCGTGACGATATAAATATTGTATGTGTATATAAAGATGAAAACGAAAAATTACATGCAGTTGATACGACATGTACACACCTTGGTTGTGAAGTGAATTGGAATAACGCAGAAAAATCATGGGATTGTCCATGTCATGGATCTAGATTCAATAAAGACGGAGATGTTTTAGAAGGTCCAGCAATCGAACCATTAAAGAAAATGGATATTTAATTTTCATTTTATCTCACTATCTCAAGTTTACTTTAAATTTGAGATAGTGATTATATATTTCGATACAACTTCCTATAATATATATTATGTAAACTAAAATTAATTATTATTAGAACAAGATTTTTTCCTCTCAAGTCCTGATCATATAATTCATTGAATGAATTATTGATAACTGTTCATCATTTCTGTAATAGCCTTGTAGCCCTACATAAAGAAACGAGGTTGGAATAAAAGTTAGTCATACACTTAGTAACAAGAATAACCGGCTCATTTATTGTTACACCAATTGATTATTCGTGCTCTAACCTAACTATTTCATTCCAAACTCGCCCTATTTAGTGAAACAGCCTACCACCTTTTGATTTAACCACTTTTGTCATTTTTGCTTGTACTGGTCCTTTTAAAAATACACCAGCTGAAATCGAGATGGTAGCAAACCCAATAAGAAATACGATGTCTGTCAATGCTCTCCTCCAAATGATGCCACCAACCGCTTCACGCATTAAATCGACACCATATGTAAAAGGTAAAAATGGATTTACCGACTGGAAAAATTCTGGAAGAAGTACGACTGGATATGTACCGCCAGAACTCGCAATTTGTAAGACGAGTAAAATAATAGCTACCGCCTTACCGATATCTCCTAAGATGGCAACTGCTGTATAAACGATGGACATAAACACAAAGCTAATAAGTAAACCAAATATGACGAACCAAATTGGATGACTTACATCTACACCAATGATGAACATATCACCCATCGTCACAATCAATGTTTGTAATAACCCAATCGATATAAATGTGAGTAATCTTCCTGTATATGTTATTTTCGAATTTAATGCTGTTTCTGGTACGTTCGGTGAAAGTAAGGAAATCAGCAATAACCCACCAACCCATAAAGAAAGCACTGTATAAAATGGCGTCATTCCTGTTCCATAATTAGGAACCGGGAATACTTCATTTCTATTTAAAACGACAGGCTCTGCGAAAAATCCTTTTTCTTTTTCCGAATCATTTAAAAGTAATTCAACAATTTCTTTTATATCTGTTTCATCTTGTACTTTACGAATCGTATCAGCAAGGCTGTTCACACGATCTTGGATTTGTGGATATGATGCAAATAATTTATCTAATGCCTCTTGCCCCTCTGAGATTTTCGTCTCCGTATTTCCTAACATCGCTTCAATTTCAGGAACTGTATCATTTATTTCTGTTAACTTATCCTTCGCTTGTTGTACTGTTTGTTGTCCTTTGTGGATTTCTGCTAACATATTCGGCTCGATTTCTTCCTCATATTGTTGCACAAATTTTTGTAAATCAATTTCTGTGACGACATTAATATTATCCTGTAGATCTTGATAAAATTGTTCATGCTGTTCGATAAATGCTTTTATATCTACTGTTTTACTTTCGACATGATTGATATCCTCTTTTATCATTTGCAAGTTGTTTATTAATTCCTCGATTTGATTGTTCGGTTCTGTTAATTCATCTTGTATCTTTTGCAAAGAAACAATCATTTCATCGATTTGCACAGCCATTTCTGGTAGTTCTTTTTCGATTGCTTCTATGTCAATAGCATCCTTTTCGGCTACAATCGCCTTTTCTATTTCATTTCTTTTCGTTTCTACATCTGTAAAAACAGTTTCAATTTCTTTTACTTCTTCTTTTAAGGCTGGTGAGATAGCTTTAATTTCACTTTCTACTTTTTGTAAAAAGGTATCTGTTTTATGTATCGCGTTTAGGCCTTTTTGCATTACTTCTTTCGCTTCTGGGATTTTGTTTGTTGCGATTTCAATCATCTTACTCGCCTTCGTTAATTGATCATCCATGTCAACGAGTTTTTCATGGATATTCGGTAATTCTTTTTCTAATGTGAATACATATTCCTCAAACTGCTCAATGTCTGGCATCGATTCTTCTAATTCCAAACCGATTTCATTAAACATTTCAAAAATAACACCATTAACTGTACTAATAAATTCACTACTCAATTCCTCTACAATAACAGAAGCACCTTTATCTGTTATTTTCGGTGCAATAGCGTTTATTTTTTCATTCACAAAATATTCCATCGTCGCTTTTTTGGGCTCTGATTGAATGACAGAACCTAATGTTTCAGAAAAATCTTTGGGTACGACAATCATTGCATAAAAAGTTCCATATTCAAGCTCTTCTATTCCTTCCGTTCGATTAACGAATTGCCAATTAAAATTATTATCTTCTTTTAAATAATCTTCCAAATCTTGTCCGACATCTATATCTTCTCCACGAATATTTGCACCTTCATCTTCATTAACGAACCCTATTGGAATTTGATTTGTCTGTGCATACGGGTCCCATGAGGCTTTAATATTTAACCATGCATATAACGATGGTAGAAATATAAGCCCACCAATTAATACGAGTGACATGACATTCGTGACGATACTTTTTACATCTAATTTGTATATATGAAATATGTTCTTCATCATTTTCCTTTCCTTCCTTATCATCTATTAACACTCTATTCTACTAGTGTAGACCATCTTAACAAATATCTTAAGTGAAAAATGCCCCTTTCCCAAAAAGGACATAATCAAAAAGGACATAATATTGTAAGAATATAAAATTATATGAGTTTAATTTACTTATTGAATTAAGTATTCATATGAGTCAATTTCATAATTGCTCTTTTTAAAAATACAGAGACATACAGAATTTCTAAATTGTATTTTTAAAAACAGAAATCGTGCAGTTTGTTGCTGATTTAATTGTGCATTCTCCGATCCGCAGCCAGCTTTGAAGTATTATAAACAAGCGTTACGAGGTCGAAATGTACTTTTGAACGTTTTCCGGGCGATGGGTAGGCTCCATCTTATATAATTCACGGATGCCAAATAAACTTGGTTGTCGTATAATGGTCAAAGGGAGCACTCCTTCTGTCTTTTTATGGTTTTGTGGTTAAAACTCATTATACAAGATTTGGGGAGGTGCTTCCTTTTTTATGTTTTTAAGCCCTTGCCACACAAGGGCTGGGAATTATGAAATTCGTTCACCTATCAATATTTTCCATATATTATTTGTCTTCTATATTTTGGTGCAAAAACGATATGGTACTTACAATTCTATGTTGTGTGTGCTAAACTATTCTTGTCCTTCATTGGACGTACCTCCTTCATGTGTGAGTTTTGTGGTCGGGAAACCAACATTATCTTACCATGAAGAGAGGTATTTTTTTACCACACGCTGAAAGCTTTCCGGAACCCCTAGCATAGCTAGGGGTTTTCAAAAACATATAATAATAAAGGTACTAGCTTTCTAGGAAAAGCTAGTACCAAATAATCTTATTTATTAAATGATGTTCTATTACACATATTTCAACATAAACAGGATTGGTAGAAGGTTCCATTTTCTTGATTGTATTATCACGAAAAGCCTCGCAACCATTGTTAACGCCCTGTTATGTTTAATTTTATACCCTGATTGGATTGATTAAAACGTGTTATTCTAATCCTCTAGAATAGCAATAATTATCCAACTTATGAGATTGTATTTTATATCTTAAATCGTTGAACAAGTTCATTTAGATCTTCTGATAGTTTTGCTAAATCATTTGCACTTCCTGCTACTTCTTCCATAGAACTTGTTGTTTGTTGTGTTGAAGCAGACGTTTCTTCAATTCCTGCTGCAGTTTCTTCTGATACTGCGGCGATTTCTTGAATGAAACCAGTCATTTGATGGCTTGTTTGTGAAATGTTTATCATGTTTTTTGAAATCATTGAAATGCGATTTTCTACTTGTTTAATAAAATCATTAATTTGTACAAACTTTTGATTTGTTTGTTGAATTTGCTGAGTCCCTAACTCTGTTTCTTTATATCCTTCATTTAATGCTTCGGTGACGACCGATATCTCATTCTGTATGTTTCCAACAATGAGAGAGATATCAGATACCGAAAGATTTACTTGCTCGGCAAGTTTTCGCACCTCATCAGCTACCACAGCAAAACCTTTTCCTTGTTCCCCTGCCCTTGCAGCTTCAATTGCTGCATTGAGAGCTAATAAATTTGTTTGATTTGCAATATCTTGAATTACTTCTACTAATTTCGTTATTTCTACTGATTGTGTCTCTAAATTAGTAACTTTTTCTACAGAATCTTTAACTAGGTGATTAATATTTTCCATCTGTTCTAAAGAAGTATTCATCAAAGTTGTTCCTTCATTAGTCATCGATAAAACTTGGTTGGTGTCTGATTGCGCACTTTCTGAATATTGAGTGGTTGTTTGGATATCTTCAGCAAATGATGTCATCATGTCAGATAACTCACTTGAATGATTTGCCTGAGATTCTGTTCCTGCTGCAATTTCTTCCATAGTAATAGATATTTGTTCAGATCCAGTTCTTACTTCATTAGAAGATTGTGTTAACTCTTCACTCTGTGCTGATACCGTTAAAGACACTGTTGAAATCTGCGTTAATATATTTTTCAGTTCTTCGTTTAATTGATTCGATGAATCGATAAGCTGACCAATTTCATCTCTACTACTAATTAACAAAGGTTCATGGTTTAGATTACCAGTTGTAATACTTGATAGTCTGTCCATCACTGTTCGAATAGGTTTACTAATAGAGATGGAAGTAATATTAGCGATAATGACCCCTAAAAGGACTACAAGTATTGAAATGATTATTGCTAACCACTTTGTTGTTTCATTATTTTGTTGAATATTTTTTGCAAGCTCTTGGATTTCTTGTTCTTTTTTAATCGCTAAGTCATGGAATCCTTGTACTAACTCATCACCTTGGCTCTGCACTTGAGCCTCCATAATACGAATTGCACCTTCTCTATCTCCATTATCTATCGCTTGAAACATTTCGTCAGTAGCATTACCCCATTCAATTTTTTTATCGATTAAAACAGGTAATTGATCCGAGGCACTATTCTCAATGGCATCATTTTCTAATTCTATACTTGTTGCTATACCAGCTTCAAATTCATTACGATACTGCTCATTATCCGTTAGTAGATAGGCACGTATTAAACTAATTCGATGTGTCATGTTATACGCAAGTTGTTCATCTGTAACTAATAAAGGTAACTCTCTGTCAAATACAGTTCTAAGATCCCGATTCGTTTGAGTAATAGAATATATTGTAAACAAACCTAATATAATTACTAATAACATCACAATGGCAAAACCAAATAAAATTTTTGCACGAACGCTCTTAAAATTTGTAAATAAGCTAAATCTTTTCATCCTTTAATTCCTCTCTATAGCCGGTATTTTTAAAGATTCAGAAATATCTTCCCTGAATTTATCGGTATAGATATTTTAAATTGAAGTAACGAGAAAAAATCCGGAATATTCTAATAATTCAGATATTAAATAAATACATGTGCTTACTCCAATTAAAGATGATCTTTAGCTTTATTTTTCCAAAAATTCAGGGTATACTAATAGTAGTTATAAGTAAAAACGACCGCTAAGGTGCTGGTAACACCTTAACGGTCTGACAATAGATTGCCCAAGTGGCAGTCACAAACTAGTTGTGTGCCACCTTGCTAGCAAAATTGCTAAGCTGGGTGGCTTATTCTTTGTCTTTTACAATCAGCACGATAAGACTAGCAAAACTAATCATGATAACCAGTGCTTCATACACAGACAAATTATCACCCCCCTTCCCTTCTCTGTTTCTTGTAGAGTCGGAAAACGGAGTGACTGCCACCCAAGGCGCTATTGCTAGTTTCCATTATACTATTCAAAACCATTATTTACTATAATTGGTCTGTGTTTTATTTAAAGTATTTTCTGAATTCATCATATTGTGTAATTTTCAGATGTCTAGCCTTAATTTACTGTTGCGAGCTGTTCAACTTGCTCTGATTGCAGCTCACCATTAAACACCATCAGTTCATCTATCCATCCTTTATACGGCTCATCCCAATGATTGACACCAATTGCAAAGTCAGCATTATTACCAATAAGTACGTTAGGGAAGTTATCTCCTTCAAACTCTAACTCACCATTGAGATAAACCTTTACTTCACCATGGTTAACAGAAAAGGCAACGTGCGTCCATACATCCGCTTCTACTTGGTAACTTGTTGGAGCATCGTACCATTCCTCACCAGACCAAAGCATCGTTTTATCGTCTACTGGTCCCATCGGTACGAAGCTAAGCCATTTCGTTTCACTTCCACCGAAAAATGTCGTTGTAAATGGGCTCAATTCTTCCGGCTTTATCCAATAAGAAATTGTGTATTCATAACTATTGACTAATTTATCTGGCAATTTTATACCTGATTGTCCATCCAGGTATACTGCTTCTCCAAATATTCCTTCGTCAAAGCTAATTGTGCCGTCTCCTTTATTAATTTCGATGCCTGTTACTTTACCATCACTAAAACTATCTGAACTTTCTTCCAAATTACCTTCGAAACCGTAATGAGCAGAAATGCTGGCTTCTTCGGTAGGGTTAACAGTTAATTCAAACGTTTTCTGTTCAGAGATTTCTCCGAGTTTAATGGTGGCAGTTAATGTTACCATGCCAATATCGTTTTCTTCTCTTGTAACGTTACCATCACTTGAAATTATTTCAGGATTACTGGATTCCCATTCGATTGTTGCTCCATTTGCGCCCTCTTTAGGTAAGTCGAGATCCTTGGATACTTCTTCAGAGCCAATATCAAGTTCTTCCTTAATCGCATGTACAGTTTCTTTGTCAGATGATCTAGCTTGTTTACTACCCCAGATTGAAATACCTTGGTCGGATTGTGCTGTAAATGTCATTACATATTCTTTTTGCGTTGGATCCCATTGTTCGATGAAGACACCTTTATATAAAGTGTTATCTATCGTAACATTTGCAAAATAATCATTCTTTTTATCCCACTCACCTTTAAAAGAACCAGTAATCTTATTATTTTTCTCTAGTTCAATATATGTGGAACGGTTAACATCGGCAGAATAATCTTGTCCATGGTTAATAAATTTATAGACACCTTCTATATCCGAGTTGTTCACTTTTTTAAGTTTTTTTCCTGTATATCTAAATGGCGATGCTACTGGCCAGTGATCTTCGTTCATAAATATGGAATGAACTCTTACTTCAAACGCTTCTCCTCGATTTGGAAATCGTGTATGAAACACTAAATGTCTTTCTTCTTTATCTTCGTCATATAAAACAGAATTATGTCCTGGCGATAGGTATCCAAAACCAAAACCTTTGTTGTCCTCTCCAATTTTTCGATCAAATAAGAAATTACCCATTATTTTATTACCATACATATGATTAGGTACATCACCTGGTAGAACAGCATTATCTCCTTTAGCATCTACATAAGGACCGTCAGGCTTCTCAGAACGAAAGACACGCATATTGTACCCACCATCTGCACCTAGCCAGCCATAGGTTACGTATAAATAATAATATTCTGTCTCTTCATCATAAATAACATAAGGACCTTCGCCGGATTTTGTAAATCCACCAGCAATTTTTGTTCCAAAATAACGGTCAACCATTCTACCATCTTCCGTCTTACCATCTTTTCCGGGATAGATTGGCAGTCCATTACTTTTATCCAACTCGAGAATAAAAATCCCACCAGACCATGAGCCATATGTCATCCATAACTTTCCATCCGTATCATAAAATAGATTAGCATCTATTGCATTTGGAAATAATGTATTATTATACGTGCCACCAGCACCAAACCATCTTGGACTGACTTCGTCTACTATTCCATCGGCAATTAACTGGGCAATATTTGTATTATCCCATTTTTTATTCACTTCACTATTTTCATCATACGATTCTTCTTTTGTGAATCCTGAATAAATAACCGTATCTTTGTATTCATATGGACCTTCTATATCCTGAGAAACAGCAATTCCAATCGCAGAACGAATATAGGTAGAAGAAGCACTATAATACATCATGTACGCTCCGTTCGAACCGTCCTCATTTAGGTAATCCTTATTATAGAAAATCTCAGGAGCCCATACAGCAAATCCCCCATAGCTATCTGCGTCATTTTCCCCTGCCCATTTAAATGATTCTGCTAAGTTTTTCGATAAATCACCATAAAGAGCATTTTCAGGAGTCGAATAACCATTCGTAAATCTCTCCCAAGACATTAAATCTTTAGATTTTGCAGCTTCAACGTGAGTACCAAATACGTAATAGGTATCTCCCTCTTTGTAAATAGATGGATCGTGCACCGAAACTTCTTTAAAATTTGGATTCATCGCTATCTGTCCTTCCTTATCTGTTTTCGTTACGTTCGTATTTTCAATACTTAAGTATGTTAACGGTATCATTATGATAATAATCAATACTAACCAAAATCTCTTTCGATAAATTAGTTTCAATAAATACTCTCCTTTCAATTTCTTTTTAATATATCGCTCTATCGCCTCAAATCATCAGTTAGTTATTAGTTAGGATTCTTGTACGTATAAGTATATGGTTAATGTTACAATATAAGTTTGTTACAATCAACATATTTATAACAAGATGTTCGTACAACAGTAAATTTGATCATCGTTTTATAAAAAACATTCCTTGCACACCTATTTTATATTTGTTATGATGGGTGTAACATCAAAAACATATAAACTTCAATTTTAAATTGAAGTGAGAATAGAGGTGCAAAGACCATTAGTACATTATCTGAGGAGATGTATCCGACGATGATAATGGAAAGGGGGATTTGCCGAAGCGGGAAAAAGTACATCCTTTTTTCAGGCTGGTTCTGCATTGAATAAATGCAGTGCTGTCATATAGTTATTACTATATGGAGGGCTATCTCACGCATCCGTTTACGGAAGCAGTAATGAGACCCTATCATTACTGTTTTTTGTTGAAACGGAATAGAGATAGCCTCTATTCAATGGAATGTTTAATACTTTGGATAGAGGTGTTTTAAATGAATTTTGGCAAAATTATTACAGCAATGGTAACCCCGTTTAACGAAAATGGTGACATTGATTTTAGTAAAGTGAGAAATCTAGTCGAATATTTACTTTCTAATGGTACAGAGGCTATTGTTGTCAATGGAACTACAGGAGAATCTCCTACTCTTACTAACAAAGAAAAATTAGACCTCATACAACTTGTAGTTGAGAATGTTGCAGGGCGTGTACCAGTAATTGCGGGAACTGGGTCAAACAATACACGCGCATCAATTGAGATGACGAAAGAAGCGGAAAGCCTAGGTGTTGATGCAGTCATGCTAGTTGCACCTTACTATAATAAGCCATCTCAAGAAGGTATGTATTTACACTTTCAAGCAATCGCTAATGCAACAACGTTACCTGTTATGCTTTATAATATACCTGGACGAACAGGTGTTAATATCGAGCCGGAAACAATTATCCGATTATCTAAAATTGACAATATTGTTTCGGTAAAAGATGCTACTGGGAATTTAGACGATATGGCAACAATTATTAGGGAGACAGATGATAATTTTTCTCTTTATTCCGGGGATGATCAACTAACTTTACCTGTGCTCTCTATCGGTGGAGCTGGTGTAGTATCCGTATCTAGTCATATCTATGGAAACGAAATGCGTGAAATGGCAGAGGCGCATTTTAAAGGGAGTAACAAACGTGCAAGTGAACTACACCAATGGCTCGTACCTAAGATGAATGCATTATTTATGGCGCCAAATCCCGTTCCAGTAAAAACTGCTTTAAATTATATGGGGATAGAAGTCGGAACGGTGCGTTTACCACTTATCCCACTTAATGATGAGGAAAAAACACAGCTATTGAATATTTTAAATCTATCGATTAACGGTACTAAAGTAGGTTGATAGATTTAATAAAGACCAAATCGGATTTCGATTTGGTCTTTATCTTTTGGTTAATTCTTCTATTACATGCAGTAATAATAACGTTCGCGGAACGAATGAGGAAAGATCCAAGTATTCATCTTCTCTATGTGGATTGCCACCAACAGGCCCTAAACCATCTACTGTAGGTACTCCTAATGCAGAAGGAAATGAGGCGTCTGAAGCGCCACCCGTTTCAGTATCTTTAATAAAAATTTGGAGTTCATCGCCAACACGCTTAATAATCCGAAGCAATTTTTCTGTCTGCTCTGTTTTCTCCATAGGTGGTCGATTAATCTCTCCTTCAAAACTAATTTTAGTTCCATCGACCTCCGTATTAGCCATGATATCATTTAATTTCTGCTCTATTTCTATCGCTTGTTCTTGGGTACGAAAACGAACATCTACCTGGGCTGTTGCGTGATCAGAGATAGTATTTGCGGATGTCCCTCCCTCAATGAGACCAACATTTACGTTAATACCTTCTTCTTCGTCCGTGATATCATGTAATTCAATAATTTTATAAGCTAATTCCTCTATCGCACTTCTCCCTCGCTCAGGTTCGATACCTGAATGAGCAGCCTTTCCTTTTACCTCGAGTGTAAAATTACCTTTTCCCCTACGAGCAGACACGATAGCTCCATTTTTACGTGCCGGCTCGAGAACAAGGCAATATCTTTTATTATGAGCATGTTTTTCAATTAAGTCTCTTGAATAAATAGAACCTATTTCCTCATCGGAAGTGATAAGTAATTCTACTTCGTGAATACTTTGGCGACTGAATTCTTTCAATGTTTTCATGACATAATAAATAGAAACAAGGCTAGCTTTCATATCGATAACACCTGGCCCATATGCACGATGAGTATCTCTACTAAATGGTCTATTTTTAGCAGTCCCTTTTTCGAATACCGTATCCATATGTGTTAGAATAAGGATAGAAGGGTGTACACACTCTTTGGAACGAATGACAAGATGGTTACCGACATCTTTTTGTTCATTAACAACAACGTCCATGCCTATACAAGTAAATAAACGTTGTAACTCACGACTAAATTGGTTTACTTCATGAATATCTAATGAACCACTGTCCATATTAACGAATTGTTCTAATAAATCTATCATCTCTGCTTCTTTGTTTATTAAATAATCATCCAAATTTAATACCTATCTTTCTTTAAAAATTAATAGTTAAAATTCCCGTATAAACGATATAAGGTGAGTGAATGTATGATGCGCATTTTTATAGATGCAGACGCCTGTCCCGTTACAGACATTATTGTAGAAGAGGCAGGAAAGGTTAATCTTCACGTTTTTCTTGTAAGAAGTTATGCTCATTATTCAACCTATTTGTATCCCGAGCATGTAACAACTCAATATATTGATACAGGTAACGATGCTGTAGATTATGCAATCGTTAGACAAATATGGCCTCATGATCTTGTTGTTACCCAAGACTACGGTTTAGCTGCACTATGCTTAGCAAAGAAGACTATTGTATTACATCATCTAGGTTATCAGTTCAAACAAGATAATATTGACAGTAAACTAATGGACCGTCACCTTCATGCTAAAGCAAGAAAAGCGGGGAAACGTACAAAAGGACCGAAAAAATTCACACAAGAACAAAAAGAAACGTTCCGTAAAAGATTACGCTCTCTTCTTTATTCAGGTTGATTCGTTTGTTCGTTATCGGCTAGCTCGGCTATTCGGCTAATTTCCCATCGGGTTGCAGTGTCATCGGCTACTTCATATACCTTACCTTTTCTAAGTAATTGTTTATTATAGGTTGTTTGTACAAGCATTTTTACTTTTGCCATTTATCTGACTCCTTTTTATATTTGCTAATCCATAAAATATCTCTGCATCCAAGCAGCACATAAATTCGTCCAATCTTTAGCTGATGGATGGTCAACAGCTAGTCCTAGACCGTGCCTTCCCTCTTGAAAAAGATGGAGCTCGTATGGAATTCTATATTTCTGTAAAGACTCTACGTATAACAAACTATTCCGAACAGAAACAGAAGAATCATTTACAGTTGACCAAATAAAAGCTGGGGGTGTTTCCGAATGTACCAGTTTTTCAGCGGAGAATTCATCTATTAAACGGGTAGTTGCATTTATTCCTAATAAGTTATTTCGACTACCTTCATGTGTGGATGGCCCCATCGTAATTACAGGGTAACATAGAATTTGAAAGTCAATTTCTCCAGGTTCGACTAAATTGCTTACCATAGCTGCTAAATGGCCACCTGCCGAAAAACCCAACACTCCAAGCTTCTTGTTCTTTAGATCGTGTTTATTATCCATTCTCTCTCTTACGAAGCGAACCATTTTTAAACCTTGTTGAATCGTTTCTTGTTTGTTAATTGGTTTTACTTTATATCGTGCTACACATGCATGAAAGCCTAGCTTGTTCAACCACCTCGCCACAGGCTCTCCTTCATGATAGGCGCGATGTCCATATCCTCCACCCGGAAAGACGATAATAGTTGGGCTAGACTTTGATTCTGCCAAAAAATAAGAAATCACTGCAGGACAATCATCATTCAAATCCTTACTCTCCCATTGATAATCTTTACCATCTATCCACTTCATAGGTTTTAACCTCTTTTCTATTATGGATAATTATATCACAATTTTAATATTGACACCCATCAAGCTAATAAAATATAGCCGTTTTTGAATAATACAAAAAGTATAGGTAAACGCCCTTTCCAAACAAAAGCCTACTGCATAGGCTAACATCAGTAACATGAATATTTTGTATGGAAGGTGAAAAGTATGTATTATCCAACTCATGATTATCCTGCTGCACCTCAACAGTTTCCTACTCGAGATGAACGCGTCATTGGACCTGTTGGAGCTGGTCTACTAGGATTTGGACTCGGATTCTTAGGTAATGAGATTATTCAAGGTCCATATCCACCATATGGTTATCCTTATGGCTATCCTCCGTTTGGCGGACCGTTTCATCCTCCCCATGGTCCTGGATTTGGACCTGGTTTCGGACCAGGATTTGGTCCCGGATTTGGGCCTGGTTTTGGGCCAGGGTTTGGACCCGGTCCATTCTAAGTATTATTAGACCGAAGAATTTTTGATATCAACAGTTGAAAAAGCTAAAATTGTTAATTTCATTCTTATACTATCAAAAAGCACAGAGAACAAATTGCCAGTAGCAACCTAGTTCTTCTGTGCTTTTACTTTTTAGATTTATTCAAATGCTTTAACTGCTACCTCTATTTCTGTTTCACCGTTTATAAGGTCAAATGATTTTTTGAGTGTATTTTCAGCCTTTAAGACAGATACAATCGTACTTGCAACATCTGCTCGTGTAATGGTTGATCGTTCGAGATTCTCAGCAATCTTGATCTTACCTGTAGCAGTTTCATTTACTAATATACCTGGTCTAACAATGGTGAAATCTAATGTACTATTAGCAAGTATTCTATCTGCATGATGCTTCGCTACAAAGTAAGGTTTAATCTGCTCACTCCAGTTTTCGCGATTATGTGCTTGAATGGCACTTACCATAATGTAACGTTTGACAGCCAGATTCTCAGCTGCCTCTATCGTTTTCGATGCACCGTCTAAATCTACTAATAAAGTTTTGTCCGGTCCTGTTTTACCACCTGATCCAGCCGTAAATACAATAGCATCGACACCTTGCATTGCCATCTCCAAATCCTTTACAGAACCTTCTAGATCTCCTACAACAGTTTGGACACCCTTTTCCTCGAATTTAGATTGTTGTTCTACATTTCTAATCATTGCGATTGGTTCGTAGTATTCACTTTGTTGTAACTGGTCAATTAAAATCTGACCTATTTGGCCATTTGCACCGATTACTAAAACTTTCATGAAGAAAACCTCCTCAAACTTTAGTGATAGTTTTATCTTATCACTGAAATTCCTTTAGGAGTAATAATTAAACTCATAAAGAAAATTTGGCTAGCGCCAAGCCTTGCGCAGGCGATTGCTTTGTTGGATTTATACAGTACGGTACAAAGGCTAACTACGCCACGTTCTGTGAAAGTGCCTTCGTAACCAACATCCTATTGGCCTAATTTTTTTATTTACTTAGAATGACTTCTATCGTTAAAAATTATGCTTTTTAACGTGCAAAAAGACCTGATTACTCATAACCAGGCCCTTAACAATCATCGATCCTCAATCACAATATAAGCTGCACGGACAGGACCATGTACCCCTACAACTAAATTCATTTCAATATCTGCACTGTTACTTGGTCCTGTTATAAAATTAACACTGGAAGCAATTGTTTCATTATTTTTTACTTGCTGATTTATTATATCTGTTGCTTGAGTCATTCTTTTCACTATAGACGATTTTGGTATAATCGCAATATACTTTTCTGGTAACAAACTAACGGAACGGCCTTGTCCTGGATTATTTAGTAATACAACAGTACCAGATTCAGCTAAAGTGATATCGCTAAAAGTTATACCGATATCTGCTTTTTCCGATTGTTCGATTGATTTCTCGCGGGATTCATTATCCCATTTAAAAGCTTTTTTCTCTATAAGATATTGTTCGATACCATAGTCACTAAAACGTGAATCATCTGAGTAAACAATAGATTCGGCTTCATAAAAACCAAAAACTTCTATTAGCTTAGATGGGAGATCGTCTACCGTTGTTATGAAGAAATCTGTATGGATTTGTGTACATTGATCGCTTAATAGTTGAACGAGTTCATCCTGACTTGCACCTCGGAGTACATTTCTTTGTGGAGAAACGGACCAGTTCGGTTTTTCTACAGGAATTTCTGGTGATATTCCGCCTACTTTGACACGTATGTTTGCAAGAAAGGAATCTCGATTATAAATCTCCCCCTTAGGCATTCTTTGACTTCCTCCTTTCACGCTTATCAAACCAATCTCTAAAACGCTCCCGATTCGGCTCAGGAAAGTCACGTGAATCTGTCCAGTTTTTGAGTGGGCCTATCCCCTTCGAAATCTTACCTTCTTTCGATAGTGGTGCAGTTAAAAATGGCGCCATTTTAGTAGCTGTGTTAAAGAGAGCTGGAGATTCTGCAGCCTTCCCAAAAGATTGCATTACTAAACGTTCAGCAAGCAGCGTTCTTTTTTCCTCTGCCATGTTTTTACGGTGCATTATTAATTGCTCATGAAGTGGAATTTTAACCGGGCAAACCTCTGTACAAGCTCCGCATAATGAAGAAGCATATGGTAGTTCTTCATAATCATCATATCCACCTAATAACGGGGAGAGTACAGCTCCAATAGGGCCTGGATAAATCGATCCATATGCATGACCACCGACATGACGATAAACTGGACAAACATTAATACAGGCAGCACAACGAATACAATGTAATGCTTCTTGAAATTCTGTTCCAAGTATATTTGATCTACCATTATCTACAATTACTAAATGAAATTCCTCAGGACCATCGGCCTCTTCTTCTAATTTCGGCCCAGTTAATGCTGTAATATAACTTGTTAATTTTTGGCCAACAGCTGCTCTTGTTAATAAACTAACGACTATATCTAGCTCTTCCCAACCTGGTACAATTCTTTCCATTCCCATAACCGTTATTTGGGTCTTAGGTAAAGCGGAAACCATTCTTGCATTTCCTTCATTTGTAACAAGCGCGATAGAACCTGATTCCGCAACTGCAAAATTACATCCTGTAATACCAATATCCGCTTCCAAAAATTCTTGTCTTAACTTTTCTCTAGCAAAAAGAGCTAATTCTTCTGGCTTATCTGTATTCTCATAACCAAGTTTTTCTTCAAACACATCTCGAATCTGTGATTTATTCTTGTGTAGAGCTGGTGCAACGATATGTGAAGGTGGATCATGATCATCTATCTGTAAAATGTATTCTCCTAAATCCGTTTCTATCACTTCACAGCCTATTTCTTCGAGTGCTTGATTCATCGAAATTTCCTCTGTAACCATCGACTTTGATTTTGCGATTTTCTTCGCATTTTTTTTCTGGGCTACATCTTTAATATATTGATTTGCCTCTTCTGCTGTCTCCGCAAAAAAAACATGACCACCTAGTTTAGATACGTTCTCACTTAGTAGATGTAGGTAGTAATCCAAGTGCTCAATCGTATGCGATCGTATCTCTTGACCTAATGTTCTCCAATCTTCCCAGTCACCTAATTCTTCGGCTGCGATAGCACGATTTGTCTGTAATCTTTCTTGCGCTGATCGAACAGCACCACGCATGAAATCATCTTCGATTCCTTGTTCGACTCTATTTTTAAATCCTTGCTCACTTATTTGCATTGGCATGTTTATTCACCTCTCGCATTCAAAATTTCTGCGATGTGCATCACCTTAACGGGTACTTCACGTCTAGATAATCGACCGCCGATATTCATAAGACAACTACCGTCCGCACCAATAAGTGTGTCTGCTTCTGTTTCTTTTATATGATTTACTTTTTCATCTACCATTTGTTCTGAGATATCATTCATTTTTACTGCAAATGTTCCACCAAAGCCACAACAATCACTACGGTTCGGTAAATCGATTAGCTGTAAACCTTTTACATTGCGTAATAATTTAAATGGTGCCTCTTTTACCCCTAATAAACGAGTCATGTGGCAAGACGTGTGATACGTTGCCACCCCATTGTATTCAGCACCAACATCTTCTATTCCTAGTACATCAACAATAAATTCCGTTAGTTCATACGTTTTTTCTTTTAAAGCACGTGCACGTATTTGCCATTCAGAACCTTCTTCAAATAGTCCCTCATATTCATGAACCATATAAACACATGAACCAGATATCCCGACAACATATTCTGCATGTTCGAACGCCTCAATCATATGCTTCGCAGCTTCTGCAGCCTCCTTATGATAGCCGCTGTTAAAGGCAGGTTGACCACAGCAGGTTTGCGCACGAGGAAAGTCAATCTCACAGCCAAGTCGTTCTAGCAATTCCACCGTATGCACTCCTGTATCTGCGTTAAAAACATCGCCTAGACAGGTTATAAATAACGAAACTTTCATCGCTGTTCTCTCCCTTTTTAGAAACGATTCACTATCGTCCCAAATAGCATGAAATGGATAAACCCTCAACAAGGAGAGCTTATCCACTTTTTAGTTACCTTGTAAACGCAGCTGCAACTCCGCCGTCTACCGTTATCATGCATCCTGTTGTTTTCTCTGCTTTAGATGAAGCTAGAAAAGCTATAGATTCTGCGATATCTTCAGGTAAAATATTCACATTTAAAATTGTACGCTTTCTATAGTGCTCTTCTAAATCACCTGTTCCAATTCCATAGGAAGATGCACGTTCTTTCTTCCAAGAGGAATCCCAAATTTTAGAACCACGAATAACTGCATCCGGAAGAACAGAGTTAACACGTATTCCATGTTGACCACCATCAGCTGCAATTGTTCGAGCTAAATGAACTTCTGCCGCTTTTGCAGTACTATATGCAGCTGCATTCTTACCTGCATAAATAGAGTTTTTAGAGCCAACAAAGACCATATTCCCACCAATTTCTTGGTCTTTCATTAATTTAAATACTTCACGAGCTACTAGGAAGTAACCAGTTACTAGAACATTCATATTCAAGTTCCACTGATCAATCGTAGTTTCCTCAAATGGACTAGAGCTTGCTAGACCTGCGTTGTTTACTAATACGTCAATTCCGCCGTACGTAAGTACACTATCTGTAATAGCTTTTTGTACTTCTTCCTCTTTTGTAACATCCATTTTAACAGCAATCGCGCGGTTTTTACCATACTTTTCATTGATTTCATTTGCTAGATTTTGTGCACCTTCTAAGTTAATATCAGCAATAACTGCGTGTGCACCTTCATCTATAAATCGATAAATTGTAGCTGTTCCAATACCTCCAGCTCCGCCAGTTACGAATGCAACTTGACGAGAGAATTCAGCTTCAGGTGGTGCCAAGCTAAGTTTATAGAGTTCAAGTGGCCAGTACTCAATTTTGAACGATTCATGTTCATTTAGAGAAACGAAATTACCTAACACTGTTGCTCCTCGCATAACTGCAATTGCTCGGTGGTATAACTGTTCACTCACATTAGCAGCGGACCAGCTTTTTCCTGTGTTTAACATTCCTAAACCAGGAATAAGGATGATACGTGGAGCGGTTTCCATTATTTCGTCGCCTTCTTCTTTATTGCGGTCAAAATATTCCACATATTCCTGTTTAAATGCATCTAATCCTGCCTTAAGTTTTTCGATTAATTCTTCACGATCCCCAGTCTGTGGATCCCATTCTACGAATAGAGGAACTCGCTTCGTATGAACAAGGTGGTCAGGGCATGCAGCACCTACTTGAGATAATTCCATTGCGTCATTACTGTTTACAAATTCGAGTACCTGAGGTGCATCATTATAGGAGACAAGCATTTTTTTATCTTGACTAACTTGTCCACGTACAATTGGCATAATCTCTGCAAAGATCTCTTTTCTTTGTTCTTCAGACAGCGACGTATATTTTTCTCCACCAAAGATTTTTTTCGTTTCTGCTTGTTTTTCAATATACGCTTCTGCTTCATTTATAATTTCAATTGTTTTATCATAAGACTCTTTCGATGTTTCTCCCCATGTAACAAGCCCATGCTTTTCCATAATGACTAGTTCTGCATTAGGATTATTTTGAACGCCTTCTGCGATCATTTTTGAAAGTAAGAATCCTGGACGAATATACGGTACCCATACAAAACGATCTCCATAAATCTCCTTTGCGATTGCTTGACCGTTATCTGCACAAGCGATACTAATAATCGCATCTGGGTGTGTATGATCAACATGTTTATAAGGTAGAAATGCGTGAAGTAATGTTTCAATCGATGATCTAGGATGTTTGGAATCTATCATACAATGTGATAAATACTCTACCATATCCTCATCCGTCATATCGTCTCGCTCCATTAATGGACGGATATCTTCCATTTTTAAGCCTGTGAAATGTTGTGCTTGCATGGTTGCAAGATCGGAACCACTACCTTTCACCCACATCACTTCTATGTCATTTCCTTTAAAGTCTTTTTCTATCGTTTTAGTAGATGTATTACCGCCACCTATATTTACAACAGATCGATCTGAACCAAGTAAATTAGAACGATACACTAGTGACTCTAAGCCGTTGGATTTTACCATTTCTTGATTATCCCACATATTTTGAACCAACTTGAACTCCTCCTTAAAAACTTCTGATTGTTTTTATTTCTTTTTGGTATCTATCTTTAATTATACACATAAACAAACATAAATCAACATAAATCAAAATACTAAATCATTTTTTATATTTGTCACGTGTTAGAAAAGGATGCGCAAGACATGATCTCACGCATCGTTACTAATTAAGAATTTCTTTTAGATAAGACTTCATCTTCATATTGTTTCACTTCGGCTAGCCAGTCTTCTTGCGCTGGTACATTCATTTCTTCACAATATTTATCCCATATTGCGCCAAATGGATACGTTTTAAATTCTTCTAATAAAGCAAGTCTTTCTGTATAGTTACCTTCGTCTTGTAATTGTTTTAAATGCTCATTCGGCATTAATAAAGCATAGAGTAATGATTTAATCATGTTACGCGTACCAATCGTCCAAGCAGCTACACGATTAATACTAGCATCAAAGAAATCAAGGCCTATAATAACGCGGTCAAGCGCATCATTACGTACAATCTCCAACCCTATTTCTTTTAGTTCATCATCAAGTGTCACAACATGATCACTATCCCAACGAACAGGTCTTGACACATGTAATGCTACTTTTTCACTAAATAAAAGCATGGAAGATAGTTTATTAGAAACCACTTCTGTTGGATGATAATGCCCTGTGTCCAATAAGCATAGTTTATTATTTTGCATCGCATATCCCATATAGAATTCATGTGATCCCACTACATAAGCTTCTGATCCGATACCAAATAATTTACTTTCTACTGCGTCCAGATTATAAGCTTCGTCTATCTCTACGGAATAAATTTCATCTAAAGCGTCTTTTAAGCGTTTTCTTGGTGTTAATCTGTCACTAGGAGTATCTTTATATCCATCTGGAATCCAAATATTCGTAAGTGCAGGTGTTCCTAATTCTTTACCGAAATATTCTGCTATTTTTCTAGACTTCATACAATGCTGAACCCAGAAATCACGTATGTTTTTATCTGGATGTGTTAGCGTTAAGCCATCTTCTGCTTTAGCATGTGAAAATAAAGTTGGGTTAAAGTCGAGTCCTAAACCATGCTCCTTCGCCCAGTTTACCCAGTTTTCAAAATGTTCCGGTTCGATTTCATCTCGATCGACTACTTTTCCATCTGTCTCTGCATAAATCGCATGTAAATTAACACGATGTTTCCCCGGAATCAAACTCATCGCTTTCTCCATGTCGCTTCTTAATTCCTCAGGAGTTGTAGCTTTACCTGGATAATTACCTGTTACGTCAATTCCTCCAGATAATTCTTGTTGGTTTACTTCAAATCCACCAATGTCGTCCCCTTGCCAGCAATGAATCGAAATAGGCACTTTCTTAAGCTTATCAAACGCTTCATCTACAGAGATTCCCCATTTTTCATATTGAGCTTTTGCATGTTCAAATACGATTTCTTTTGTCATTTTATCCACCTCTTATTTAAATTTGTGTATTTCAAACGATCGCTGAATAACAGATTTAGATTCTTCAAAGGAAGATATCTCTCCTGTTGCTACCATTTGTGCAATTATATTACCAATAGCGGTTGCCTCAGTTGGTCCAGTATAGATCGTCTTACCACTTTTTTCTGCAAGTTTTTCATTCAAATAGTTATTCTGACTTCCTCCGCCGATGACATGGATTGTAGAATATTCTCTGTTCGTTAGTTCCTCTATTTGTTTTGCCGTATTACAATAATCTTCTACTAAACTATTAAATATACAAGCTGCGACCTCACCTGGTTCGACCGGTATAGGTTGATTACTGTTTTTGCAGTAGGCTTGAATTTCTTCAATCATGTTAGAAGGACTTAGGAATTGTTCACTATTGACGTCAACAATAGATGGGAAATCTTCTTTTTCATATGCTAAATCCACAAATTCTGCAAAGCTATATTTGTTATCCCATTCTTTTCTCACTTGTTGAATCATCCATAGGCCCATAATGTTCTTTAAGAATCGAATCGAGTGATTGATTCCACCTTCATTTGTAAAATTGTAGGAGAAAGCTTTATGAGAGGTAATTGGTTTATCTAACTCAACTCCCATTAAAGACCAAGTTCCAGAACTTATATAGATCGTATCGAGTGATGGAACAGCAGCTACGGCAGAAGCGGTATCGTGTGTACCTGGCAAAATAACTTCTATACTTGTACCAAACTCTTCCTTTAATTCCGCTGTTATTTCTCCCAAAGAAGAAAGTGGCTCAGTCGGCGTCGAGAAAAGGTGCTTTGGTACATCCAATGATTGTAAAACTTCGTTTAACCAATCTTTGGAGCTTGCACCAAGTAATTGCGTAGTAGTTGCATTTGTATATTCATTTGATATTTTTCCTGTTAGGAGGAAGTTCAAATAATCTGGAATCATAAGAAAATAGTTTGCTTGCTCGAATACTTCTGGTGTTTCTTCCTTCAAAGCAGCTAATTGATACAACGTATTGAATGGCTGGAATTGGATTCCTGTTTCTGCGTATATCGTTTCTTTTGGAATTCTTTCAAAAACTTTTTCCATCATCCCGTCTGTACGATGATCACGGTACGCAATCGCATCTGTTAATCGATGATAGTCTTTATCAAGTAAAACGAAATCAACTGCCCAAGTATCAATTCCAATTGTGATAGGTTTGTACTTTTTTGTACTAAGTTGGATTCCCTTCTTAATTTCGTTAAAAAGGAAGTCAATGTCCCAAATTAGGTGACCGTTTTTCTTTTTCATTTCATTAGGAAAGCGGTGGATCACATCTAATTGCAGCTTCTCGTCTTCCATAAATCCAGCAATCACTCTTCCGCTTGATGCACCTATATCTACTGCTAAGTGACACTTTTGCATTGCCTCACCCTCCTGTGTAAGCGATTTAAATATTATTATAGTAGATGTTAACCAAGAAAAACATAACGTAATTTATTTAATTAGTGTCCTTTTTTGCAAATTAAGATTTTGAGAATATAGTGAATTGTTAGAAGGTATACACTGATGAGTAGGAAAATTATGTTTTATATCGATATGCAAGAAAGGAGCTAGTATTGTTTCAATACTGCAGCCCCTCTGGAGAATGTTTTGATAAGATTAGAATTATTTTTACGTCTAATAACTGATTAAATGATAGATAGACGTACATATCCATTATTTCATGGAGGATTGGTAGGCTTTTGGTGTCATACCGTATTTCTTTTTAAAGATACGATAGAAATAACTTATATTCTCATACCCTACTTCTTCTGCAATTGTTTGAATTGGTAAATCGGAATATAAGAGAGAATGTTTTGCCATAGTTAATCTCTTTTCTTGTAATAAGTCTTTAAAGTTTTTATTTGTTAATGTCTTGATTTTTCTACTCACTCCATAGCTTGTTTGATTTACAATTTTTGCTAAATCTTCTAAATTCGCATTCTTATACTCTTCTTCGATATACTCAAAAACAGTTTGTAGAAACTTCTGCTCCTCTGATAGTGCTTGGGATTGAGGTTGCTGCTCCATTAATTCAATAAGCAATAAGCCCATTAAAAACTTTATTTTAGAACGCGCGAATAGCGAATCACCATTCATCGTTTGAATCAACTGATCCATCATTTCACTGATTTGGTCATTACCTGATAAAGGGTAAAATAAAAATTCCGCTTGTTGATTATAGTCAAACATACTATTAAATAAAAAATGAACCATTTGAGTTTGAATAGTACCAGATGCGATATTTGGTAAAATAGAATCAAAAAAGGCAGGGTGAATGATAAAATTAATGACGATATCTTCTGTGTTACATGCTTTTAATTCGTGCTCTACATATTGATTTAACAGCAATATATCTCCTTGCTCTAAGGAAATTACTTGATCTCCTATTTGCTGCTCGAAAGTCCCATGGTAAACGTAATTCATTTCAATAAAGTCATGTGAATGCTTAGGAAAATGGATATAACGTGGATGTTTACGAATCATAATTAAATCATCATTCAGTAATTTCTCACTCTGAACAACAAAATTGGAAGTAAGGCCCGTATATATTTCTCGATTAACCTCCTGATTCCCTTTTAATATTTCCTTCTCTTCTTCTGTCAATTCCATTAGCTGTTCAAGTAAAGTTCTATCCATGCAAATCTCTCCTCTAATGAAAAGAGGAAGCAACATGCCTCCTCTTAGCGTAACCATCAGATTAATAAATGAAACAACTGTTCGTCCTTATTAATCTCGATATATGTGTAATTATGTTCTTTCATTCGTTGAATCATAGGGTAATAATCTTCAGCTTTGTTTAGCTCAATCCCAACAAGAATTGGACCTTCATCTCGATTATTCTTCTTCGTGTATTCAAAGCGAGTAATATCATCATTTTCACCTAGCACTTCATCAATAAACTCTCTTAGTGCACCTGCTCTTTGAGGAAAATTAACAATAAAATAATGCTTATAGCCTTCGTAAATCATCGATCTTTCTTTAAATTCTTGCATGCGATCAATATCATTATTACCGCCACTTACGATACATACAACATTTTTCCCTTTTATCTGATCTTTATAGAAATCTAGTGCTGAAATTGGTAAGGCACCTGCTGGCTCAGCAACAATAGCATTTTCATTATATAAATTCAATAGAGTTGTACAGAGCTTACCTTCTGGTACGATCACAATATCATCTACGACTTCTTTAGCAATATTAAAATTAATATCACCTACTTGCTTCACACTTGCACCATCAACGAACTTATCTACTTTGTCTAGCTTAATTACTTTATCTTCTTTCAACGCTTGCGTCATCGAAGCGGCACCTTCAGGCTCTACGCCAATAATTTTTGTGTCAGGGCTAATGCTTTTCATATAGGAACCGACACCAGAAATTAGCCCGCCACCACCGATTGCAGCGAATACATGAGATATCGGGTCTTCCATACTATCTAATATTTCTAGACCTACTGTACCTTGCCCCGTGATTGTACGCACATCGTTAAATGGGTGGATAAAGGAAGCATTATGTTCTTCGCAATACGCCATTGCTTCATCATACGAATCATCATATGTATCACCAGTTAAACGAATATCAACAAATGAACCTCCAAAAAATGCGACTCGGTTCACTTTTTGGCGAGGAGTTGTGTTTGGCATAAAAATAACACCTTTTACACCTAATGTTTTACAAGAATACGCAACACCTTGTGCGTGGTTCCCTGCGCTTGCACACACGACACCGTTCTTCAATTCTTCCTTCGACAAGCTATGCATGAAATGATAAGCGCCACGAATTTTAAAGGAACGGACTACTTGTAAATCTTCTCGTTTTAAATATACATTACATTCATATTTTTCAGATAATATAGGATCAAGCTGTAAAGGTGTTTTCACGACAACATCCTTTAATACTTGATTTGCAATAATTACATCTCTTACTTGAATTGGGTTCACTCTTTTAGTCATACGAAAGATCCTTCCTACTTCAATAATTAAGTTTATAGTAACATAGAAATATGTAATCTACCTTCTATTATACACGAATAACGCAAGAAAAAAACCGTTGAAATACGGTTTATCATTCCAAGACTATTAGACGGCTCACCATATAGATAGAAGCATAAAAGAATTATCATTCTTCTAGCTGTATGTGGGGTCCTCGATTTTTCAGTTCCTTGATAAATTCACTCTTATACTCAGGTGAAATTTTTATACTTCCATAAAATGTTGTTTTATTGTAAATCTCAAGTGCATCTCTTGAGGTTAGTACGCCATGACCAGTTAAAATTGCATGTGTTCCTGTTATTTTCGTTATACTTTCGTATGGTATTTTACTTTTAAAGGGTCCGCTTTTTATTAGTAAATAGTTTTCATAAAAAATATATTTAACAGAAAGATTTAACCATAGAAACAAAGTAGTGAAGATTATAAATATAGAAGTCAATATTAAAATTGCCGACAATGGAGCACCCTCTATAAATATAGGAAAAAGGGTTACCAATCCAACTACTATGATTACTGTAATCATTAACTTCACATAATAAGCATCCATTTTTGAATGAAAAACCATGGAATCATTTCACCTCCTTAACAATGTACGAATTTTCTTATGTGAATGTTTCAATTCATTATTAGAGTTTAAAAAAAAGGATAACTAGTCGTAGTCAGACTAACTATCCTTCTTATTTCTTACGATTTAATATCAGATCTCAAAATAACTAAGTCTGTTCCAGGTACAGTCACTGTTTCGGATACATCCTTAGATTCTAAGCAGTTGAAATACGTTTTATCGAGATTTATTGTAACTTCTGTACGGTTATGATTAAGAATAAAAATAAACGATTGATCCTTTGTTTTTCTTTCTGTTACCTCTACATTATTTGGTACTTGCATCGGTGATGAAATTTTCAATTCTTCTAATAAACCGTGAATAAAATTATTCAAATAGGCTTCTTCAGGATTTGTTCCAATATAAAAAGCTCTTCCCTTTCCAAAGTTATTGACGGTGACTGCTGGTTTACTATGGTACCAATCGTCTTTAAAATAAGCAGCAGCCTTAGCACCTTCTAATTGAATAATATCTGCCCAGTGTGTCGTTCTGTGCTCCTGCCCGTTGGATATGATCATATTAGATTGCTCATCTGCCATAGGAGCAAATTCTTCTACTGTGATACCCAAAAGCTTTCTTATCGGAGCCGGGTAACCACCAAGGTGAATGTGATCATTCTCATCAGCAATTCCACTGAAAAAAGTTACGATAAGATTGCCACCAGCTGATGTATACGATTGTAGATTATCTGCCGTTTTATCTGTCATCAAATAAAGCATTGGAGCAATAACTACCTTATATTTTGACACGTCCTGTTCAGGGTGAACAAAATCTACAGCAATATTTTGTTCAAATAACACTTTATAATATTGATAAACTTGATCTAAATACGAAAGTTTATTGTGAGGCTTTCCTTCATGCTCAACTGCCCACCAGTTTTCCCATTCAAAAATAATTGCTACCTCGGCATCTGTTGTAGCTCCTACTAAATCATCTAATTTTTTTAACTCATTCCCTAATTGTTTTACTTCCTGATATGTTCTACTCTCTGGGTTGTTGGAATGAGGAACCATCGCGCCATGAAACTTCTCCGCTCCGGCTCTTCCTTGTCGCCATTGGAAGTACATCACACCATCTCCACCTCTAGCAACGTTGGAATAGCTCCATAACCTCATTTCGCCAGGTCCTTTTGTTAAATTAATATCACGCCAATTTACATGAGAAGTAACCTGTTCCATCAAATAAAACGGTTGGCCATTTTTTAAGCTTCGCATTAAGTCATGATGCATTGCATGTCGGTATGGTTTCCCTTCACGTGGATCTGGATAAGAGTCCCATGTAACCAAATCAAGCTCTTTTGCCCATTGAAAATAATTCAAAGGTTTGAATTCATACATAAAGTTAGTGAAGATTGGTATATCTGGTGTCATTTCTCGCAGTATATTCTTTTCTAGTAAATATAAATCAAAGATAGAATCATTCATAAATCGTTTATAATCTAATTTTTGACTTGGATTATAAAATGTTGGTAAATTAACAGGAAACTGAATTTCATCCCATTCGTTGTAACGCTGGCTCCAAAATGCTGTTCCCCAGCTCTTATTTAGCTCATCAATTGTTTCATATTTGTCTCTTAACCACTTACGAAATGCTTCTAGACTTTCATCACTATAACATTCCGCTAAATGACACGCATATTCGTTATTTACGTGCCACATCTTTAGAGCTGGATGATTACCGTAGCGTTCCGCCATTTTCTTTACTAATTTCTCCACAGAATTTCGGAAACGCTTACTATTCGGCGAATAATGCTGACGTGATCCAGGTTGATAAGGTACACCGTTTGGTTGTACAGCTAGAATGTCAGGATATTTTTTTGATAACCATGCTGGCGGAGAGGCTGTTGCAGTTGCAAGTGAAATACCAATACCATGGTCATGAAGGATGGATATAACACGATCCAACCAAGAAAAATCAAATTGGTCCTCATTTCTCTCTATCATAGACCAACTAAATATAGCAACTGAAACAAGATTTACTCCTGCTTCCTGCATTAATTTCGCGTCCTCTAACCAAACCTCTTCATCCCACTGCTCAGGATTATAATCGCCTCCGAAAGCTATATGAGGTACCATTTCAGGTATAGATTTTACCATTAATATTCCTCCTACTATTCATTATAAATACATACGTACATATTAAACGAATACGCTTACATTATCAAGCTAAACATTTTACTAAATATTTAGTAAAATTTATCCGTCAGAAAATGAAATCGGACGCTCCATTGGAAACGTCCGATTATATAGGTTGTTACGCCTCTATTAGAATGCGCTTTGTAAGTTTGGTACTACTTGTTTTTTACGGGAAACAACACCTTTTAGTAATGCAGTATTATTGTCTAAGCTTACATCAAATGCTTGCTCAACCTTATCTGCATGATCTCCTACCGCAAGTACTACTGAATCACTTTCGAGTATATCTGTAATTACTAAGGCAAACAGAGACAATCCTTTCTTTGTAATGGTATTCTCCATTGCTTGCTCTAATTTCTCTTGCAATACTAGCACATCGTTAACATCTACAGTATTTACTTGAGCAATCTCAACTTTATTACCGTTCATTTCGAATTCTTTCGCATCAAGGCTAATTAGCTGTTCTGGTGATTTATCACTTAAATCAGCACCTGCTTTTAACATTGCTAATCCATACTCATCAATATTAACACCTGCGATTTCTGCCAGTTCTTTTGCAGCTGCAATATCTTCCTCTGTACATGTTGGTGATTTAAATAACAAAGAATCTGAGATAATTGCTGATAACATTAACCCTGCAACTTCTTTTTTTATTTCAATGCCATTTTCTTTGTAAAGTTTCTTTAAAATGGTCGCTGTACAGCCAACTGGTTCCGCTCTGTAGTATAGTGGATCCTTTGTTTCAAAATTAGCAATACGATGATGATCAATTACTTCTAGTATTTGAACACGATCAATGTCCTCGGCACTTTGCTGGCTTTCATTATGGTCTACTAAAATAACTTGATCTACTTCATCTGCCACATGTTCTACCATGCGTGGTGCTTCTTGTTTGAAATAGTCTAATGCGTATTGTGTTTCACTATTCACTTCACCTAGACGAACTGCTTCTACATCTAGTCCTAACTCCTGTTTTAATTCTGCATACGCAATCGCGGAACAAATTGTGTCTGTGTCTGGGTTTTTGTGTCCAAATATTAAGATCTCTGCCATTATATAAACTCCTTTAAATAAAATTGTCCTTTTCCATTATATCGGAGACTTCTATCTGTCTCCAGTTTTTCAGTGTTTTAAAATCGAAGCCAATTATCTTAGTCGAGCTATTTACTAGGAAAATAGATTTATTTTATCTGACCTTCCCCATGTAATTGATATTTCATAGAAGTAAGAGCTTCAAGTCCCATTGGTCCTCGAGCATGTAGCTTTTGCGTGCTAATTCCTATCTCAGCACCAAAGCCAAATTCGAAACCGTCTGTAAATCGTGTGGAAGCATTATGATAAACTGCTGCTGCATCTACTTCATTTAAAAATTGTATAGCATGTGCATCATTTTCTGTGATGATTGATTCACTATGACTAGTGCCATACGTATTGATATGTTGTATTGCCTCATCTACGGATTCAACAGTTTTAATCGCAACAATGTTATCCAAATATTCCGTAGCATAATCTTCTTCAGTAGCAGGAACAACATTTTCTGCATGTTTAACTGTCCAGTCGTCACCGTGAATTTTTACATTTGCTTCCTGAAGCTGACTTAATAGCTCTGCACCGTTTTTATCTGCCCATTTCTGATCAATTAAAATTGTCTCTATCGCGTTACATACAGATGGTCGTTGTGTTTTTGCGTTAATCGCAACTTCAATCGCCATGTTTTTATCCGCTGATTCATCTATATAAAGATGGCAATTCCCCGCTCCAGTCTCTAGTACAGGTATGGAAGAATTTTTGACAACTGTATTTATTAATTTTTGTCCACCTCTAGGTATAAGTACATCTAAATATTCATTCAATTGAAACATTTTTGCTGCTGTTTCTCTAGATGTGTCTTCCAATAACTGCACAGCTTCTACAGGTACATTCGTTCCCTCAAGCGCTTCATGGATCACCTTTTCTAGAGCCTTATTCGAATGAATAGCAGATGAACTACCTCTTAATAATACCGCGTTACTTGTTTTCAAGCTCAGGCTCGCAGCATCAACCGTAACGTTAGGTCTAGCTTCGTAAATCATCCCAATTACACCAATTGGAACACGAACTTTCTCGATCTTCAAGCCATTTGGTCGAGTCCATTCCTCCATTACACTTCCAATTGGATCATTTAACTCTGTTAATTGGACAAGAGCATCTGCCATGTCAATGATACGTTGTTGATTTAATACTAAACGGTCGATTAACGAATCGTGCAGACCTTGATTTCTTCCACTCTCAATATCCTTTTTATTTTCACTTGTAAGATAGTCTACATTTTTTCTAAGTCCGTCGGAGATTGCTAGTAAAGCTTTATTCTTATCTTCGGTACTATTTTTAGCAATTTCTCGTGCGGCAAGTTTTGCGTTCTTTGCTTTTGTTAATAATTCACTCATCTTTAACCCTCCTAATAAAATAAAAAACCTTTTATGATTTATATTTCATCGTTGGTATCATATCTTGATAAATAACAAGCCGATCTCGATGAATAACCTCTGGACGATTTCCTAGTGTTAGCTTCATAGCTACCTCACTAGGCTCTCCTTTTGTCTTCATCATTTCTTCTGACGAATAGTTGACTTGACCTTTTGCTATAATTTGATCTTTATAGATGACTTCGACAACAGCACCTGCCTCGAAGGAACCATGTACTGAAATGACACCTGCCGGTAAAAGGCTCTTTCCATGGTTTAAAATTGCTAAACTAGCACCTTCATCTATATTAATCTTCCCAGCTACCTGCGAATGGAAAGTAATCCATTGCTTTTGCTTTCGGTAATTTGGTTCTAATTTTTCACCAATATAAGTTCCGTCTCCCCTATCAGCCATAATATCTAATAGCTTGTTTGTACCCGTACCGCTTCCTACGAATACTTTCACACCTAGGGATAGTGCGGTTTGAGCAGCTAACAACTTAGACTTCATACCACCCGTACCTACTTTTGATCCTGCTTCATCTTTTGTTTGGTCAAGTATGCTATCCGTTATCGTTGGTAAGCGATCATATCTTTTAGCATCCGTAAAATGCGCTGGGTTTTTATCATAGAGACCGTTAATATCTGTCAACATGATAAGAAAGTCCGCTTGAATCAGACCACTTACTAACGCAGACAACATATCATTATCCCCAAAAGTTAGTTCTTCGATTGCAACAGAATCATTTTCATTAATAATAGGAATAACGTTCCTCTTCAAGAGTTCCATTAATGTATTATATACGTTGCTGTATTGTGTTTCATTGACAAAAACATCGCGTGTTAACAATAATTGCGCTGCTGTCATTCCGTATGCTCGAAATTCATCTGTATACGCTTGAACGAGTAGTCCTTGACCTACAGCTGCAGCTGCTTGTTTTCCAGCAACTGTTACTGGTCTCGACGGATAACCTAAGTCATAGAAACCAGCTGCTACTGCACCTGAGGATATTAGAATAACCTCGTGATTCGCTTGCTTCAGTTTTGCAATTGCTTCTGTATGTTCTTTAAGTTTTAGGAGATCCAGACCACCATTTTTATTCGTTAAAGAACTACTGCCAATTTTCACTACAATCCGTTGCTTTGCCATGATTGTTTCACGCCTTTTATAATTAATCGATAAAATAAAACCCTAAAACTTGTTAAAGAAATTGACTAGTGCCAAGATCTGCGCAGAAGATCGCTAGAGTTGGACTAACACAGTATAGTAGGCAGACACATAACGCGATGTCTTCTGGCAACATCCTTGTGGCCAATATTTTATTAACCTAATGTAAAAAAACTCTTCTCTCCCTGCATTGCAAGGACGAAAAGAGCTTCCGCGGTACCACCGTTGCTTGATAGATAAGTCTATCCACCTTTACCCATTAACGCTGGGTTACGTTACGAGAACTGTTCATAGAGTAGGGTTCATCAACGTATCCAGTAATGGGATTTTTCAGCCTAAGAATCCCAATCTCTAATACTTTTACGTAGATTACTGGCTCTAATCATTACATTTTTAATATTCTGAATACTATTATTATACGAGAAATAGCTGCTTTCCTCAAGTAATTATTTTACTTTAACTACCCAATTAAACGGATCTTTTACAGTACCGTATTGGATACCTGTTAGGGTCTGATATAGCTTCGAAGAAATTGCGCCTGTTTTCCCGTCGTTAATTATCATGTGCTCATTATTCCAAGCGAGTTCACCAATTGGCGAAATAACAGCTGCTGTTCCTGATCCAAACGCTTCTTCAAGCTCCCCATTAATATAATGGTCGTATAACTCTTCCATTGAAATCTTTCTTTCTTCAACTGGAATATCCCAATGCTTTAACATTTGTATAACAGAGTTTCTAGTTACACCTTCTAAAATACTACCATTTAAAGCGGGTGTAATAACCTTTCCGTTTACCTTGAAGAAGACATTCATACTACCGACTTCCTCAATATATTTCTTTTCCAAACCATCCAACCATAGTACTTGAGCATAACCTTCTTTATCAGCTACTTCTTGAGCGATAAGGCTTGATGCATAGTTTCCTGCTGTTTTTGCCTCTCCAGTACCACCTTTTACTGCGCGAACATAATTGTTTTCCACAGCGATTTTAACTGGGTTAATACCAGATTCATAGTAAGCACCCACTGGTGATAGAATGACAATAAACTGATAGTTTTTAGAAGGTCTTACTCCTAAAAATGGCTCTGTAGCAATAATAAATGGGCGAATATAAAGGGATGTTCCTGGAGCACTTGGTACCCATTCTTGGTCAATATGTAAGAGATGTTTAATAGCATCGATTGCAAATTCTTCGTCTACTTCTGGGATACACATTCTTCTATTCGAACGATTTAAGCGTTCCATATTCTTATCTGGTCGAAACAGTTGCACATTTCCTTCCGCTGTACGATATGCTTTTAGTCCTTCAAAAATTGTTTGGCCGTAATGAAAAATCATTGCAGCTGGGTCAATGACTAACGGTTGATATGGTACAATTCTTGGGTTATGCCACCCTTTTTCTTCTGAATAATCTTGAATAAACATATGGTCTGTAAAAAATTTACCAAACGGTAGATGATCTGAATCGGGTTTTTCTTTTGGTTGTTCATTTTTAATAAATGTAATCGTATATTCTGACATTATTTAAGACTCCTTACTTCTCATAATTCATCAATCGTTTACTTATAACTTCTATTTTATTACTTTATTGTACGGGATTACAACCTTTATTATCTATCAAAAAAAATACTACACTTTCTAGTTAAAGTTAACGATTCAAAATGGTTGCATCTTGCATGATAAAGATTGCTCTCTTACAATAAACTAAGAGAGATTATTTTTTATATCTTAAAGCATTTAAATGAGGTGTACAGATGGAGCTACGTCAATTACGTTACTTTGTTGAAGTGGCGGAAAGAGAACATGTATCCGCCGCTGCTGCCGAACTTCATGTAGCACAATCTGCGTTAAGTCGTCAAATAGCTAATCTTGAGGCAGAATTAGGGGTAGACTTATTCGAAAGAGAAGGCCGTAATATTCGGTTAACGCAAATTGGGAGGATCTTCTTAACTCATACGAAGTCCGCACTAAAAGCAATTGATTATGCAACAAAGCAAGTCGATGAATACATAGATCCAGAGCGAGGCTCAATAAAAATTGGCTTTCCGACTAGTCTAGCAAGTAACCTTCTACCAACAGTTGTTTCTGAATTTAAAAAGCTATATCCTAAGGTCGGTTTTCAATTAAGACAAGGTTCTTACAATTTCTTAATTGAAGCAGTAGAAAATAGAGACATTGATATCGCATTTTTAGGACCTGTACCACAGGATCAAACGAATATTATTGGAAACGTACTATTTACAGAAAAATTTTACGCACTAGTACCTTCCTCTCATCACTTAGCAAATAAGGAATCTATCGACCTAATTGAATTAAAAGACGAACCTTTCGTTTTATTTCCAAAGGGTTATATTCTGCATAAACTCGTATTTGATGGTTGCAGTCAAGCTGGATTTGAACCAAAAGCCTCTTCAGAAGGAGAAGACTTGGATGCGATAAAAGGTTTGGTTGCAGCAGGAATCGGTATCACAATGCTACCAGAAAGCGCATTTAGCGATTTACAGTCATTAAATTCATCAAAAATTCCGATTAAAAACCCAATTATCGACCGTACTGTTGGAGTGATCATTCCAAGAAATAGAAAACTAGCTCCTTCTGAACAGGTTTTTTATAATTTCATCATTGATTTTTTCAAATACGCAAAAGGTAAATAAATTGCGAAGGTAGTTGCGTAAAACCTTTTATATCTTACTGAGCCAACGATCAGAGTTTTTAAATTCTAATTCATCTGTTAAAAAGAATTCTATCTTCTGTTTCTCTTTTTTCCAGATGCACGCTTCAGTGGAATACGTAAGAGGTACTTCTTTAAATATTTTAGCTAAGCTTCGAGACACCGTTAAATCATCATCATATATTTGCAATTTATTCTGAATGCCTTTTGGTAGGTTTTCTATATTTTCCAACATATTGTCAATGGATTCGTATTCTCTAATTAATTTAAGTGCGGTCTTCTCGCCAATACCTTTTACACCTGGATAATTATCCGAAGCATCTCCCATTAACGCTTTAAGGTCTATTATTTGATGTGGTAATAGGCCAACTTTGTCATAAAAATTGTCCGTATTATACACTTCATAGTTACCGACACCTTTTTTCATAATAGCTACTTGAATGCGATCTTCTACCAACTGTAATAAATCGTTATCTCCACTTACAATAACGACTTCGTCACCCGAATCAGCTATTTGTTTCGCAAGAGTACCAATGCAATCATCTGCCTCATAACCTTTTACTCCGATATTTGGAATTGAAAAAGAATCTACTATTTCTTTCGCTAAATCAAACTGTGGTACGAGCTCTTCAGGTGGGCTCTGTCTATTTGATTTATACTCTCTATATAGTTCATTACGGAAGGTTTGACTTCCCATATCCCAACAACAAATAATATGGCTAGGCTTAAATACGGAGATGGAGTCCGTAAAATAATTTAAAAAACCAAACAAACCGTTTCTAGGTATATTCTTACTATTGACCATATAATTTCCTGTAAAAGCGGTGGCATAGAACCCTCTAAACAGCAGAGCCATACCATCTATCAATAAAAATTTATTCACAATCCATATCCCTCTCCAATTTTAATTCTTTCTATTTTTCTATAAAAATAGTATCTTTATAATTATAACATATTAAAATTTACAACTTAGGGGTAATGACTATGAAAAATATAGAAAAAGCAACCTTTGCTGGCGGATGTTTTTGGTGCATGGTAAAACCATTTGATCAGTTTGATGGAATAGAGCAGGTAGTATCAGGCTATACAGGTGGGAATATAGAAAATCCGTCTTATGAACAAGTAAAGACTGGTAAAACTGGTCATTATGAAGCTGTACAAATTGCGTTTCAACCAAATATATTTAGTTATCAAAAACTACTCGAAATCTTTTGGCAACAAATTGACCCAACAGACGACGGTGGGCAATTTCATGATCGAGGTTCTCAATATCGAACCGCTATCTTTTATCATACAGAAGAACAAAGAAAACTAGCCTTGGAATCTAAGCAAGCTATCATTTCTTCTAATCGCTTTAAAAAAGAAATCGTTACAGAAATATTGCCAGCACGAATTTTCTACCCTGCAGAATCCTATCATCAGGACTTCTATAAGAAAAACAGTGAAGAATATCGTCTAGATAGAGATAAATCGGGAAGAGATACGTTTATAGAACAGCATTGGAAATGATAATCGCAAAGAAAAACAGTGCATGAATGTTTCAAGCATCCATCGCACTGTTTTCTTTGTTTGTCCAAAGTTTATATGTTGACTGATTATATTTTCATTACGCCACCAGTATTTGCTGATGTAACAAGCTTGGAATAACGACCTAACCAACCCTTTTTAACTTTTGGTTCGAATCCTTTCCAATTCGCTTTTCGCTTATTGAATTCTTCATCAGATATTTCTAAATTCATCGTACGATTATTTAGATCAAGCTCAATCATGTCACCATCTTCAACAAAGGCAATTGGACCACCTTCAGCAGCTTCAGGAGAAATATGACCAATAGAAATCCCTCTAGAGGCACCTGAGAATCGTCCATCCGTTATTAAACCTACTTTAGCACCAAGTCCACGACCAACAATTTGAGAAGTTGGAGCGAGCATCTCTGGCATACCAGGGCCACCCTTTGGACCTTCATAACGAATAACAACAACGTGACCTTCTTGAACCTTTCCTGCTTCTATACCCTCTAAAGCTTCCTCTTGTGAGTCAAAACAGATAGCAGGTCCCCGATGATATCCTCCAACCTCAGGGTCTACAGCACCTACTTTAATAATTGCGCCATCTGGAGCAAGATTACCAAATAAGAC
Organism: Gracilibacillus halotolerans; assembly: GCF_014206945.1. Taxonomy (GTDB): domain Bacteria; phylum Bacillota; class Bacilli; order Bacillales; family Amphibacillaceae; genus Gracilibacillus; species Gracilibacillus halotolerans. Next base: position 338,350 of record NZ_JACHON010000001.1, on the reverse strand, counting down.
TGCTAAGCCTCCACGTTCGGAATGTGGATTATCTAACGTATGAATCACATTCGTATCTTTAATTTCAGCATCTTGGACAGTTTCTCGTATTGTTTTTCCTGATACGCTTAGACAGTCTCCATTAAATGCGCCTGGTTTTTTCAATAATTCATTAATAATTGCACTGATTCCACCCGCTCGGTCAACATCTTCAATATGATAATCAGATGCTGGTGCTACCTTTGCTAAATGTGGAACGCGATTCGCTACTTCGTTTATCCTCTCAATTGGATAGTCAATCTCTGCTTCTTGAGCTAATGCCAATGTATGCAAGACAGTATTGGAAGAACCACCCATTGCCATATCAAGTGCAAACGCGTTATCGATTGCTTCCTTTGTAACAATATCACGAGGTTTCAGGTCTTTTTTAATCAATTCCATTAATTGTTTTGCTGATTTTCTAACGAAGTCTTTACGTTCTTCTGAAATTGCTAGAATTGTACCATTACCTGGTAAGGCTAGACCAATGCCTTCAGCTAAACAGTTCATAGAGTTTGCGGTAAACATACCAGAACAAGAACCACATGTAGGACAAGCATTTTGCTCTAATTCTAGTAATCTAGCCTCATCAATTTTACCTGCTTGATAGGCCCCAACACCTTCAAACACAGAAGATAAAGATAACGGGTTACCTGCACTATCTGTTCCAGCTTTCATTGGTCCACCACTAACAAAAATGGATGGAATATTTACTCGAAGAGACGCCATTAACATACCTGGTGTAATTTTATCGCAGTTTGGTATACAAACCATTCCATCGAACCAATGCGCATTCGCAACAGTTTCTACAGAATCCGCAATAATTTCACGACTTGGCAAGGAATATCTCATTCCAATATGCCCCATCGCGATACCGTCATCTACACCTATCGTGTTCATTTCAAACGGAATACCACCAGCTTCTCGTATTGCTTCTTTGACAATTTTACCGAATTCTTGTAGATGGATATGCCCTGGAACAATATCTATATAAGAATTAACTACCAATATAAATGGTTTATCTAAATCTCTTGTTTTTACCCCCGCTGCATGTAGTAAACTACGGTGTGGTGCACGATCAATTCCTTTCTTGATCATATCACTTCTAAGTTGTGCCATTGTATTCCCCTCTTCCTCATCATTCTCTATCTATTTAATCTAGCAATAAAACTTAATTTATTCTAACATTTCTTTTAATAGAAGTGTAGACAAAAATCCTAATTTTCCGAAAATTTATAACATTATTCTACAATAGAGAAAAGAAGGTGCCGGGATATAACTAAATCTTACAATATTAAAGGCGAACAATTAAAAATGAAATATAAATTACGCAGCAAAAACACGTAGACTCCTGCAGGAAAGCGAAGTGTTTTAGCGAAGTAATTATAAAAAGCGCACAAACCGAACTGATTCTATCGAATAGTTCGGTTTGTGCTATGATTAAATAATTTTGTACCAATCTCTAGTTATCTAGTCATATTCCTTTTACCAATCTTCAATTTCTGCTCGTTCACCTTTGTTATTGCCTTTTTTAGAGAAGCGCTTTGTTAACTCACGTTTGACATCATCTAACGTTACGCCTTGATTAGCCATCATGACGAACGTGTGATAAAGTAAATCACTTACTTCATTTGTCAATTCTTCTTTATCATTGTTTTTAGCTGCTATAACAACCTCGCCAGCTTCTTCAATTACTTTTTTACCAATTTTGTCGACACCTTTGTCAAATAGATAATTCGTGTAGGAATTCTCAACTTGCTTCGTTTTTCTTGTCTCTACCTCTAGCATAACCTGTTCAATAATTGCAGGATCGTAGTCAATCTTACTTTCCTTCACTGGATGGAAGAAGCAACTGTACTCTCCTGTATGACAGGCAGGTCCATTTGGAATAACTTCTATTACGACCGTGTCTTTATCACAATCAAGCGTTAAAGATACAACCTTTTGAGTGTTACCACTTGTTGCGCCTTTATGCCATAACTCATCACGTGAGCGCGAATAAAACCAAGTCTCATTCGTAGATAAAGTCTTCTCATAGGATTCCTCGTTCATGTAAGCTACCATTAATACTTCTTTTGTATTGAAGTCTGTAACAATAGCGGGTATTAAACCTTTTGAAAAATCAGGCTTCACGCATCTCCACTCCTTGTTCTTTACATGCTGTTTTCACATCATCTACCGTGAAGGTATTTTCATGAAAGACAGATGCCGCTAGAGCTGCAGCTACCTTTGTCTCTTTAAAAACATCCACAAAATGTTCTAAAGTACCGACACCACCAGATGCTATAACAGGTATTTGTACTGCCTCTGATACAGCCTTTGTAAGTGGAATATCAAAACCATTTTTGACACCATCCGTATCAACGCTTGTCAGCAATATCTCTCCTGCTCCTAGTGATTCTACCTCTTTCGACCACTCCACGACATCGAGTCCAGTATCTTTACTTCCCCCATGTGTCACTACATTCCAACTGTCTCCATATTTTTGAGCATCTATCGCTACAACAATGCGATCAGATCCGAATTTTTCCGCTGCTTCTTTTATAAGCTGAGGATTTTTGACAGCTGCAGAATTAATTCCAACTTTACTAGCTCCAGCATCTAATACACGCTGTATATCTTCGATAGAGCCAATGCCTCCACCAATAATTAATGGAATAGTAATATTTTGAGAGACATTTTGAATGACGTCAATTACTGTTTCTCGTCCTTCTGTTGTAGCGGAAATATCTAACACAACGAGTTCATCAGCACCGTCATTGGAATACTTTTTCGCTAGCTCTACAGGATCTCCTAGTTCCCGCAAACCTACAAAATTTGTCCCTTTTACTACTTTCCCATCTTTTGTGTCCAAGCAAGGAATAATACGTTTTGCTTCCATCAAATTTCCCCTTTCGCTTTCGCGTTTTTATTCAATTAATCCTTTTGTGGAATTAACTCCTTTAATTTCTGGGTTTTTCGTAATTGCTTCTCGCAAGGCCTTTCCTAACGCTTTAAATATAGACTCTATTTTATGGTGAGTATTCTCTCCATAAAGCACATCCACGTGAAGGGTGATCCCTGCTTGAAAAGCAAAGGCTTGTAAAAACTCTTGTACAAGCTCTGTATCAAAATTACCTAGCTTTGGATTGTTAAACTCTGCTTGGAAAACGAGGAACGGTCTTCCGCTAATATCTAAAACTACTCGACTAAGCGACTCATCCATTGGCACATAAGATGTTCCATAACGATTGATACCAATTTTATCACCAAGTGCTTCTCTTATCAGTTGTCCGAGGACAATACCAACGTCCTCTACTGTATGATGACTGTCAATGTGTAAATCTCCATCCACATCCACCTCAATACCAATTCGACCATGGCGAGCAAATAAATCTAACATATGATCAAAAAAACCAACACCCGTATTAATTTTCACAATCGATCCATCATCTAAATTTACAGATGCTTGAATCTTTGTTTCAAACGTTTCTCTTTTCTTTGTAGCCGTACGCATTAATTATCCTCCTCAAATCGAATGTGCACTGCCTTGCCGTGACCATCTAACTGTTCAGCTTCTGCGATTCGAATGACGTGTTGACTCGCGTCATATAGTGCATCCTTCGTGTAATATAAATACGTTGTTTTTTTAACAAAATCATCTACGGACAAGCCTGATGAAAATTTTGCTGTTCCAGATGTTGGTAACACATGATTGGGTCCAGCATAATAATCTCCTAAAGCTTCTGGAGTATAGTGTCCTAAAAAGACAGACCCAGCATGGCGAATCTTACTAAGATACGGAAGTGGATCATTTGTTTGTACTTCTAAGTGTTCTGGTGCAAGTATATTCGAGATTTCGAAAGCTTCATCAAGGGACGTTACAAGGACAGCTGCTCCTTTTTCTTTTAATGAAGTACTTGCAATTTCACTGCGTGGTAGACGAGCTAATTGATTTGCGAGCTCTTTTTTTACTTCTTCTATAAGTGTTTGAAAAGTAGATAATAGGAATGCTCTCGCATTCGTGTCATGCTCAGCTTGTGCTATTAAATCAGCAGCTACGTATTTTGGATTAGCGGAATCATCGGCAATAACCGCCACTTCACTAGGGCCCGCAATCATATCAATGCCGACATCACCAAATACTAACGACTTAGCAGCAGCCACATACGCATTTCCCGGTCCGACAATTTTGTCGACGGCAGCGATTGTTTCTGTACCATAAGCTAATGCTGCGATTGCCTGAACACCACCAACCCGATAAATTGTAGTTACACCAGCTATATCAGCAGCTACACTAAGAAATGGTGCGATCTCACCGCCATCCTTAACGGGTGTTACCATTATCACTTCTTTAACTCCTGCTAGAACTGCCGGGATGGCATTCATTAAGACAGATGAAGGATAAGTTGCGGTTCCACCTGGAACATAGATACCTACTCGGTCAATTGGACGAAATAATTGTCCTGAAATGATTCCAGCTTCGGCTTGCATTAAACGAGATTGTTGCAATTGTTTATCATGAAAACTTCGAATATTTTCTGCTGCTTTTTTTAAGGAATCAATTAAATCTGGATCAACGTTTTCCCATGCCGCTTTACGTTCTTCATCGGAAACAATAAACGTAGATGGCGCAGCACCATCAAACTTCTCACAATATTTTCGTACAGCTATGTCTCCATTTTCCTCCACATCCGTGAGAATAGAGCGTGTTGCTTGTAGTATTTCTTCTTGGCTATTCTGGCTCGCTTTATTAGATTTTAAAGAAGCTAAAAATTCTTCCTTTGATAGGGTCTTAATCACGACTATAAGCTCCCTTCTTCATTGTTTCGATCACTGGTGTTAAACTTTTTCTTTTTAATTTTAACGAGGAACGGTTTGCAATTAATCGTGCGCTAAAGTCTAAAAATTCATCCACTACGACTAAGCCGTTTTCTTTTAACGTTGTACCTGTTTCTACGATATCAACGATACCATCTGCTAAACCTAAAATAGGTGCCAACTCAACAGATCCCTCTAGCTTAATAATGTCGACAGATTCACCTTTGTTTTTAAAGTAATCCTTTGTTATATTGGTAAACGTACTTGCTATCCGTTTTTTCTGATCTGGCCACTGATAGTCTTTTTTTGTTGCTAACGCCATTCTACATTGACCAAAAGGCAATGGAAATAAATTATAGACATCCGGTTGATGCTCGTAGAGTATATCTCCTCCAATAACACCTAAATCAGCAATTCCATTCTCCACATAGGTTGCTACATCAGGTCCCTTTGCAAAGAAAAAAGAAAATTGCTCCGTCTCTATTCTAAGTTTACGTCCTTTGTCTTTTAACGGGGCGATATCATAATCCATTTGCTCAAAAAATTGAATAAATTGCTTTTCTAGTCGACCCTTTGTAAGTGCAATTACCGGCTTCATCGTTCTACCACCTTGTATGTTTCTCTGTCTTTAATAACATGATAAATTCTATCGTAAACCAATTCTGAATCGACAGAATATCGAATATCTATTCGTAAATCTGGATGCTCGATACGATATTGTTCCGCATAAGCATGGGTAGTGGAGTCTACTATGAAACATAGTTTTTCAGAAGGTTGAATGACAGGCATGTGCTTGGCAAGTACATCTACATCAAATGCTAATCCAACAGCTGATGTTTGGAGCTCAAACTGCTTGTATAATCGATCATATCTACCACCTGAGAAACATGTTGATCCATCTTCCACCAGGAAGCCACGGAACATAATCCCATCATAATAAGGTAAGTTTTTCACTCTACCTAAATCAATAATAACTTCCGGAACCTTTGCTTGTTCCAATAAGCGAATTAATTCTTCAATTTGGTCTAATATTTCAAGCAGTGATGGGGTATCCTGCCAACGTTGTTTGTATTCATCAATGATTTCGCGTGAGCCATATGCGTCCATTAATTCGATTAAAGGTTGAATTAACGATTCTGCGTTCGTATTTTTCAATATCTCTTTAACATAATCTTCTTGCTTTTCGTACATTGCATCGTGTAACTGACGCTTTTGTTCATCGTTTAATGGGTATAGCGTTAAAATACCTTCAAAAATTCCGGTATGACTCAATTCGATAACGTAATTGGATATATTTAATTCATTTAAGTATGCCGCTGCCGTTAAAAGACTTTCGCTCTCACCAAGAAATCGTTCTTCGTGGACAATCTCGATACCTGCTTGCCTATTCTCCGTTCCATGTTTATCCATTCGAAATACGCTGCCTTGATACGTCCATTTTCGTTCGGATGGATGTTGGGAAGCAATCGCACGAGCAATAGCAGCAGTCCAATCTGGACGAAGGACTTCTATCTCTCCATCTGAGTTAAACCACTTTAACATCCATTGCAAATCCATACCAGCCACATCGTTCGTAAACGTGCTCGCATACTCTACCACGGGTGTTGATATTGGTCTGAAATTTCTTGAATTTGTAATTCTTCGAAAAATCTCTAAGGCTGTTAATCGATTTGATATTAGATTTCCTGTTTCATCTTGACTTCCTTCTGGTAAAAACAACGTGTTCACATCCTATATCACTTTATTGTTTTACCACTCTACCGTAGTAAAGCGTGGTATTCATAATTTATCATAATCACAAACTACTGTCAACGGGTTTTTATATTTTAAAACGTTTAATACTTTCCTAAGTAGATAAAAACATCTACAATAAAATGAAACACTATAATAAGGAGTTCAAATATGCGTATTCAAGGAGATTACCATGTACACAGTCCATTTTGTCCACATGGAACGACGGATCCATTAAAATCCTATATTGAAAATGCTATACAGCAAAATTTAGTAGAAATTTCATTTACAGAACACGCCCCTTTACCTGAGAATTTCAAAGACCCAACACCTGAAAAGGATTGCGGTATGACACTCGTTCAAACGGATGCTTACATAAAAGCTGTTGAGGAACTTAAAGCGGAGTACAAAAACGATATTAAGATCCATATTGGGCTAGAGGTTGATTATATTGAAGGCTATGAAGAAGGTACTAGGAACATATTAAACACATATGGACCATATTTAGATGATTCTATTCTTTCCGTTCATTTACTAAAAGCACCTACCTCGGAATATGTGTGTTTGGATTATAGTAGTGATGTGTTTGGCGAGATTGCACAACTATTTGGTTCTGTTGATCATGTTTATAGTAAGTACTATGAAACGATTAAACGAGCAATCTTATCCGATTTAGGTACATATAAGCCGAATCGAATTGGCCATTTAACACTGATAGAGAAATTTAAAAAACGTTATCCTGTCAAGAATGACTACAACTCTACCATTTCAGCCTTACTAGATTTAATCAAGGAGAATAGTCTGTCTTTGGACGTTAATACAGCTGGTTTGTTTAAAGAAGAGTGTCAATCGATTTATCCTCCATTGCCTATTATTCATATCGCCAAAGAAAGAGGGATACATCTATACCCTGGTTCGGATAGTCATTCAGCTGAAACAGTAGGTAGAGCATTTGAACAGTTGAAGGGAATGTAATCGAAACAAATCCGAATTGACGAAATTCATCATGTCAATTCGGATATTAGTATCTCTCCTTATCTATTGAACAAGATTGGATAAGGACTGAAATATTTTTTCGTAGGTTTGCTTATCGGACTGATCTACTTCCAAACTTTCTCGTAACAAGTTATAATGCGAGGTAATTTCCTGTTTTCTCTTTAGTTTCCACTCACGATTTCTTTGTTGCCATTCTTCTTTATAATGGGTTTGAAACTCACTATATACATCGTTTGCTGTATTCTCCCACCGCCTACTAACAATACGATAAACCGATTCTTGCAGTTCATCTCTTCTTCCCTCTGCAAAGAAACTTTTTGTATCCTTAAAAAGTTGACTAAGTTTGAGTATTTCTTCTTCTTCCAATTCAATTCCATCGTTGAGGTCATTTTTTGGTTCGATAGCGAAAAATTCAATTGGTGAGAAAAGAAAATCGTTAACCTCTTCCCCTACTTCTTTATTTAATACCTCGTACATATGCTTGAATGCTTCATTGATTTCTTGTTCAATTCGAATATGAAGAGCCTTTAATTCGCTCGTCATCTTTTCATGAATAGTCCGATTTAAGAAGTATAACGACTTTTTCAATTCGTCTCTACCTGCTTTACCATTCGTCGAAATACTTCCTGGATGAATAACACTTTTGAACATATCACCAAATTGAATATGAAATCTTTGATTCATAAAATGTCGCTGTTTTTGTAAACGTTGAACAATTCGCTCAAAATATAAGCTATCATCTGTTTGTTCACTAAGTTCTATTAGCCTATCTTCATACTGGTTAAATTTTTGTCTTTGCTGCTCTTTTGTTTCTTCATCACTATTTAACATTTCTAGTAAATGGGTTATATAGGAGTAAGATCGTTTTATATCGTGATAGACGGCTTGCATACTGATTTGGGTAAGCTCTTCCTGAATAAAATGATAGAAATCTTTCTCAAAAAGTTGAAACCTCTCATCAATATTTCCCTGTTTCTTTTTAGTAAAGGCTTCTTTACTAGAAAGTGGGTATAATCTTGGTTCCAAAATTTGAAACGTTTGAAGTTCTGTTTGAATATAATCTTGTACTAATTCTACTTCGTTATCACTATTCGCTAAATCTACCGCATTAATAATAAAGAACATTTTATCCAGTTGAAAGGCATCTTTTACACTTCCCAATCGCTCTAAAAACTGTTGGTCAGGTTTTGAGAACGGATGGTTATAATAGGTTACAAATAATACAGCGTCGGCATCTTTAATATAGGAGAAAGCTAAATCTGTGTGACGTGCATTCACGGAATCCGCTCCTGGTGTGTCAACAAGTGTTATGTTACTTCGCGTTAGTTCACAGTCATAAAAGACTTCGATTTCTTGAACGAAACAAGCTTTCTCTTCTTTTTGAACATAATCATTAAATTCACTAAAATCTATTAGAAACGATTCTCCGATTTTACCCTTCATCGTTTGATAGCCATTACGAAATGCGAGAATAAAGCTTAAATGTTGTTCTTCTAAGTCTAATTTCTGTAGTTTGGCTTTATCAACCCACTGATAGCATTCTGACAAACTGGTAAATTCCTGCTCGGTAATGAACTTCATATCATTTAGTAAATCATCTTCTGATTTGAGCGTTACATACACATCACCATGTGAGAACTCATTCATAGGTGGGCTTATCTTATTAATTGCAGCAGTAGTAGGGTTTGGTGATACAGGTAGCAATCGTTCACCGATTAGTAGATTAGCAAAAGATGATTTACCCGCACTAAAGGCTCCAAATAAGGCAACCGTATAATGACGATTTTTTAGTCTGTTTTTCTTTTCGCTTAAATCCTTCCTTATATCTGTTAATGAAGAGTCAGGCTCTAATAGGTTGAGCGCCTCGTCAACATGTTTTAATGTTTGCTCATAAGACAATGAATTAGCGTCTTCTTTAATGGCTGTATCTAAAGTTACAAGCTTCTTTTGCTTAGTATCTTGAGATATAGGTAGACTAGCCTCTGTACCAAGCTGTTTTTTCTTTGAAAATTGCAATATATTCTCTAAAAGTACGCTTTCATTTATACTGGCATGTTCTGTTTCGAACACTTTATTTAGATTATCGTGATAACTTTCTAGCTCTCTATCTAAAGTGTTAATTTGATTCTGTAAATTCTCTTTTTCTACTAATAAATCATAAAGTTGCTTCCATTCGTTACGTTGTTTCTCTAATGGTTTTAATGCATTACCTCGTACTTCCTGCCATATATTTAAAAAATAGTGGCGGTATTGTTTGCGGATAAATGACGCTAATTTATCGGAATAAACGAGGGTATACTCATCGGAATAACTAGCCGCTGAGTCAACCAAATTCTTCATGTCTTCTTTTGTTACTAGCTTAGGAAACAACTGATCATTCACAGCGATTGGGTAATATTCTGAAATAAAAGCGGTTGCTTTTTCACGAAGTCTCCATTCTAGCTGTTCAGATACAGATACTTGTAATTCACTATATAGTTGATGAAGGCGATTATCTCGTTCCATCTCTGTCCGCTTTTTGGACGCGAAAAAACCCGCTTTAAAAGATGGTTGCATACTTTCGATTAATTTTGCTGCTCTTTCTCTATGTTCAAACGTCATTATTTGTGCATTTTTGATAGACGGAGAAATAACACCTTCATATTGTTTGTCTAAGTTTTCAATTATGGATGATACTTCCTCCAGTTGCTTCTCTACTTCTTCTTTCGTTAAATCTTCTGGGATAGTCATCTTATTCATTTCTTGGTGCAATAATCTTTGTTTAGCAGAAATGTCTTGTTCTTTTTTTAGCATACTTTGCTTTACACTAAATTGGATACTTTGATAGAGCGATTGATTGAACAAATCATTTCTAAGCTCATTTCCAAAAGAAGAAATTGTTTGTTTTAGCCGAGAAAACTCATTAATAGGTGCTTTATCTTCTTTCATTGACGTAAAGAAGTAGTCCGTTGGGTGTATATCCCATGTATGAAATACATCAATAAGACTCTGTTTAAATGCTTGAAAAGCTATTTCCTCTTCGTTATGCTTATCTACTTGGTTTACGACAACAAGGAATGGTTTATTACGTTGTTCTAATTGTTTTAAAAAAAGAGCATTTACTTCAGATTGGACATGATTATAATCCATTACATATACAAATAAGTCGACCTTATGTATGGCTGATTCCGTCATTAATCGATCGGCATCGTCAGCAGCATCAATTCCAGGAGTATCCATAATGACGACTCGGTTATCCATATTCTTAATGTTTTGATAAAGGTCAATTTTATTTATTTCTTCACCATCTTGACATAATGCATGTAGTTTCTCTGTTTCTGGTAATGTTTCGAATTGGATAAATTCTTTGTTTGTAAAGTGAATGATTGCTTTTTCAGCACCGTTCTTTATTTCTACAATATTGGCACTTGTTGGGATCGGACTCTGTGGTAGCAACTCCTGCTCCATCATTCGGTTAATCAAAGTGGATTTACCTGCAGAAAAGTGACCACAAAAGCAGATATGTACAAATCCATCACGATATTTTTCGGTATAGTCGAGAACTTGCTCTTTGTAAACCTCTTCATTTTGTTCCTCGAAAATATGATAAAGCTTCGAAAGCTGAGAGGCATGCAGCTTTTTATGTTCCAGTGTAATCATGTTAATCTCCTCTCAAAACCAAAATCAGCTGAGAACCCTTCGGTTACTGGGTTCTCAACTAAAATTGAGTTACTCTTCTCGTTCGAATGGCTGAAGTAACGATACTGCCGGATACATGGCTATCACTTCACCTGTATGATCGGTATCTGCAATATAAGAGCCATTGCTATAGCGATCGCTTATAGGAAGTTCAAGTGGCATTACCGTAAGCTGTTCATTTTGCTCTGTAATTAGAAGGTATGACGTATCCTGTTTAATTCGTTGAAGTCCCTTCAGTTCGTGTGGCTTAGCTTTTAATGTACGTAAGATTAAAGTTCCTTTTTTAGCTCGAGATGATTTTTCAATCGCTTGAACCGACATCCGCTTACATGCTCCTCGTTGTGTCGCAATAAATAATTGGACGTCTTGTTCAAGTTCATCAAACATTACGGCGTTTACTACATACTCATCTTCTTTTAATTGAATTGACTTCACACCAGCTGCACGCTGACCAACTGGTGTAACCTCTGACTCATGGTACCATAGACCGTAGCCCTTATTTGTTGCAATAAAGATGTCATGATTTCCATCACTTAGATAGACGTTTACTAGTTCATCTTCTTTCTTTAAGTTAACCGCTATAAGTGGTCGCGTAAAACGTTGAGATTGATATAAATCAACAGTACTTCGCTTAATCATCCCTTTTTTGGTGAAGAAGGTGAAATACTTATCATTAGAGAACTCGCGAATCGGAATAGCATCAACAATTATTTCGTCTTTATCAATTGCTGAAATGTTGGATAAATGTTGTCCTAAATCCTTCCACCTTATATCTGGTAATTGATAAACTGGCATTGGTACAAATCTACCATGATTCGTAAACAATAATACATGATCCGTCGTGTTTAATTCCAGAAGACGTAATAAATGATCGTCGTCTTTTCGCATAAAGTCTTCCATACTAGATGCACCGTAGGACCTTAAACTTGTTCGCTTAACATATCCATGTTCTGTTACGGAGACAATAACATCCTCACTAGGGATTGTAACTTCTACATTGATTTTTAATTCTTCTATTTTTTCTTCAATTTTCGTGAAACGCTCCGTTGTATATTTTTTCTTCATTTCACGTAAATCTTTTTTAATTACTTGTAGTAATTTTTTTTCGTCATCTAAGATTGCTCGATATTCGTTGATTGCCTGATTAAGCTCTCTAGCTTCCTTCTCCAACTCCGTTATATCTGTATTTGTTAAACGGTACAATTGGAGCATTACAATCGCTTCTGCCTGTTCTTCTGTAAAACCAAATCTATCCTTAATACGTTCTTTCGCATTTTGTTTATCACTTGAAGCCCGAATTAACTGGATTAGTTCATCTAAAACAGATACTGCCTTAATTAACCCTTCCACAATATGAGCTCTTTTTTCTGCTTTTTGTAAATCAAATGCCGTTTTCTTAGTAACAACTTCTTTCTGATGATTAATATAAGAGTCTAATAAGTCCACTAAACCTAATAATTTCGGTGTTTTATCTTTAATTGCCACCATATTAAAATTATACGTAATTTGTAAGTCAGTATTCTTATATAAATAATGAAGGACACCTTGACTATCAGCGTCTTTTTTTAATTCAATAACAATACGCAAGCCTGTTCTATCTGACTCATCACGGACTTCTGCAATCCCTTCAACCTTACGATCAATTCGAAGTTCGTCGAAACGTTTTACTAACAAAGCCTTGTTTACATCATACGGGATTTGATCAATAACAATCTGTTCCCGATTTCCTCTCATTGATTCGATGGTTGCATTTCCACGAAGTATTACTTTTCCTTTACCTGTTTCATAAGCCTTCTTTAAACCTTCATACCCTTGAACAATACCGCCAGTTGGGAAATCCGGTCCTTTTAAAATAGTCAATAACTTCTCTAAAGAAACATTTGGGTTGTTTAAGCGCTCGATTACCGCATCAATTACCTCATCCAGATTATGGGGAGGTATCTCTGTTGCGTATCCTGCGCTTATTCCGGTTGCTCCATTAATTAATAAGTTAGGAACTCGCGCCGGCATCACGACTGGTTCATCTGTTGTATCATCAAAGTTAGGTATATAATCTACCGTTTCTTTATCGATATCACGAATTAATTCTGATGCTACTGCTGATAGACGAGCTTCCGTGTAACGCATAGCAGCAGGTGGATCACCATCAATACTTCCGTTATTTCCGTGCATTTCAATAAGAGGCTCTCTTACTTTCCATGTTTGGCTTAGTCGTACCATCGCTTCATAGACAGATGAATCTCCATGTGGATGATAATTACCTATAACTGTACCAACTGTTTTGGCTGATTTTCGATATGCTTTATCGTGGGTGTTTTTTTCTACATGCATAGCGTAAAGAATTCGTCGCTGTACAGGTTTTAATCCATCTCTTGCATCAGGTAGCGCACGCTCCTGAATAATGTATTTACTATATCGTCCAAAGCGATCACCCATTACTTCTTCTAATGGGAGATCTAAATACTTTTCTCCTGTTGCCAAAAGTATTCCTCCTACCTATTATAATTGAATGTTTTCATTATCAATAATACTCTCGTCTTCCTCTAAACCAAATTGAACATTGGATTCTATCCATTTCCTTCTCGGTTCTACTTTATCTCCCATAAGAGTGGTAACTCTTCTTTCAGCTCGAGCGATATCATCGATTGTTACACGAATAAGTGTACGAGTTTCCGGATTCATCGTTGTGTCCCAAAGCTGATCAGCATTCATCTCCCCTAAACCTTTGTAACGCTGAAGCGTATAGCCTGTTTTCCATTTTTTTGTGATTCGTTGCATTTCTTCATCGCTCCAAGCATATTCCAATTGTGCTTTAGCGCCTTTTCCTTTGGTTATCTTATATAAAGGGGGTAATGCAATGAATACTTTGCCTGATTCGATTAATGGTCTCATGTAACGATAAAAGAATGTTAGTAGTAATACTTGAATGTGTGCCCCGTCTGTATCTGCATCCGTCATAATAATAACTTTATTATATTGTATGTCGTCGAGAGAAAACTCCGTTCCGACTCCACCACCAATAGTATGAATAATCGTTGATATTTCTTCATTCTTTAATATGTCAACAAGCTTTGCCTTCTCAGTATTAATTACTTTACCACGTAATGGTAATACAGCCTGAAAGCGTCTATCTCTACCCTGCTTTGCGGAACCTCCGGCAGAGTCTCCCTCCACAAGATAAATTTCATTTTTTTGTGGATTTCTTGACTGTGCAGGCGTGAGCTTACCACTTAATAAGGCATCTTTTCTCTTTTTCTTTTTACCACTTCTCGCTTCTTCTCTTGCTCTTCTAGCAGCAAGTCTTGCTTCCTTTGCTTTAATAGCCTTCTTTATAAGCATTGAAGCAAAATCAGAATTCTCCTCTAGGAAATATAGTAAATGTTCGGAAACAATCGCATCCGCGACAGATCTTGCTTCGGACGTGCCAAGTTTACCTTTTGTTTGACCTTCGAATTGTAATTTACCTTCTGGTATTCGCATTGATATGACGGCTGTCAAACCTTCACGAATATCATTTCCTTCTAAGTTTTTATCCTTTTCCTTTAACAGACTAACTTTTCTAGCATATTCGTTTACTACCCTTGTAATAGCAGCTTTTACCCCAGATTCATGAGTTCCTCCATCCTTTGTTCGAACATTGTTTACAAAGGAAAGGATGTTTTCTGCGTATCCATCGTTATATTGAAAGGCAAATTCCAGTTCCATGTCTTGATTCGTTCCCTCAAAAAAGGAAACTGGATGTAACGTATCTTTCTCTTCATTTAAGTAGTCAACGAATTGTTTTAAACCTTCTGGATAAACATAAACTTCCTCTACGGTTTCTGATTTACGCTGATCGACTAACTCAATTGTAATACCTTTTAACAAATATGCTGCTTCCCGAAGACGTTCAGAAAGAATTTCAAACTGAAATTGATCTGTCGAAAAGATGCTTCGGTCTGGCTTGAAAGTAATACTTGTACCTGTTTTTCTCGTTTTCCCTTTTTTCTCTAGTGTTGTAACTGGTTTCCCACCATTTTCGAAGCGTTGATAAAAAACATGACCGTCACGTTCGATTGTCACTTCTAACCATTCTGACAATGCGTTTACTACTGACGCTCCTACACCATGCAGTCCCCCGCTTGTTTTATAACCACTTTGTCCGAATTTTCCACCTGCGTGCAACACAGTGAGGATAACTTCAGGAGTAGGGCGACCAGTTGGATGCATACCTGTTGGCATTCCACGTCCTTCATCCTTAATCGTAACACTGTTATCAGAATGTAAAATGACTTGGATTTTTTCTCCATATCCAGACAGCGCTTCATCAACGGAGTTGTCTAGTATTTCAAAGACTAAATGATGCAACCCTCTCGCATCTGTACTACCTATATACATTCCAGGTCTTTTTCTAACTGCTTCCAAACCTTCTAGAACTTGAATGGAATCATCTGTATATCTATTGTCTACCATCTTCATCCGATCCTTTCTAAACGCGAGCCTTACCAACAAAGAGAACTAGCTATACAGTATACGTTACTATAGATAGATGCTCTTTACTGTTAGTGGCATCTTAAATATTCTATTTTAGCCTTTTTTTAGCCTAATCATAGGATTTTCTCTTATATATAATATAGAACGTGCGTTCTTATAAGTAAAGTATAAATAAAATTATGATAAGATTGATAGCTATTTCACTATCAAATAAATTACATTAAAACCGCATGGGCAACTTTAATACATTGATTCATTATTACCTTCTTTCCAACCTCTGTTAATGTTTCATAAGCTTTATTGTTTTGGACACCCTGTTGCATCCAAACATATGGTATATCCGTTTTCGCTAAATTTTGTGCTAATTCCTCTACATACTCTGAACGTCTAAAAACATTAACTAGATCAATTTGTTCTGGAACATCATGTATGGTCGCATATGCTTTTTCACCTAACGATTCATTAATATGGGGATTCACTGGAACAATTTTGTAGCCTTCTTTTTGCATTGCTTTTGCTATTTGGTAAGATGTTCGGTTAGGATTATCTGATAATCCAACAACTGCAATGGTTTTCGAGTTTTTAAGCATTTCTATCATAAGGCTTTTTTCATCTGCCATAAATATACTACATCCTTTCTGATATATTATATAGAATTAGTTAGCACAGAGTTAAACTATAAAGTGATGACTTATTTCGATATTCTCCTCATGATAATTTAGTCGGTCCCTATTTCCCTATAGCCTATTAGATTCACTAGCTTATTTGTATCTTCGTTTTCTCATTATACACGAAATAAGGAAAGAAGTTCATGCAATTGGAAAAATACTTAACCGATGATACTCTTTTTTTACTGTTCATGTTAAAATAAGAATTCAAATCAAGTATAGATAAGGGTGTTTATTATGGACTATGTAATATTTGGACTAATAGCGTATTTATTAGGATCGATACCAACTGGCCTTATAGTAGGAAAAGTAGGCTATAAAAAAGATATTAGAAATCATGGAAGCGGCAACTTAGGAGCTACGAATACATTTAGAGTTTTAGGATTTAAAGCTGGAATCATCGTAACAGTAGTTGATATACTCAAAGGTACTTTAGCTGCAGCTTTACCTGTTCTCTTTGGTGCTGATCATGTATACCCGTTAGCTGTTGGTATTTTTGCCGTGATCGGTCATATGTTTCCAATCTTTGCGAAATTTAAAGGTGGTAAAGCTGTCGCGACTTCTGCGGGCGTAATTTTAGGTGTTAATCCATTCTTATTTCTCATTATGATTGCTACATTTCTAGTGATTTTATACCTATCCAAATACGTTTCACTAGCATCGATGTTGACAGGTATTGTGACCATTATTGTAACCATTATTCAAAGAGAATTAGGCCTATTTATCGTTACTTCTATTCTAACTATCTTTGTCATCTATCGTCATACAGCGAACATAAAACGAATTATAAATAAAACAGAACCAAAGATTAAATGGATGTAATAATCTTTTTGTAAGCATTTTGTTGTATTATCAGCTTGTGATTAAGTATACTTTGAAATAGTTAGAAAGGAGTCACACCATGGTACAGATAGATAGAAAAAAACTTCCTTCTAAGGAAGAAAGGCATAAATTATTTGGCTCCGTTGAACCAGGTGAGCGTACGAAGCCAACAGAAAAAAAAGATATGTCAGACCTTCAAAACGTAAAGAAGGATTTTTTATTTAAAATAGATCAAGTTGGGATAGCTAATGTGAAACATCCTATACAAATAGAGAGTGGCCTAGTGCCTAAGCAACAAACAACTATCGGAAATTTCGAGATGACATCCTCGATTAAACAGAATCATAAAGGTACTAATATGAGTAGATTTACTGAGTTACTTCATGAGTATAGTAATGGACATGCCTTCCCCATTTCTATCAGTAAATTAAAATTGTTTATGAAACACCTGACAGATAAACTAGAACAAAACGATGTGAAGATTAGCGTAACCTTTCCATGGTTTTTCGAACGAAAAGGACCTGCCAGTGGTTTACCAGGCATGAATTATGCAAATGCAACAATTGAGGCTTCTTATGATGTAGAAAATGGATACACATTTTATGTAACATTAGATGGAGCTATTACGACACTCTGTCCTTGCTCGAAGGAAATAAGTGAATATAGCGCTCATAATCAAAGAGGTAATGTCTCTATTAGGGTGTTACTGAATCAACAGTACGATGAGCAAGCCTCAGATTGGAAAGCAGATTTATTAGAAGCTGCCGAAAGTAATGCGAGTGCTAGAATTCATCCTGTTTTAAAGAGACCAGATGAAAAGATGGTCACAGAACAGGCATATGAAAACCCTCGATTTGTGGAAGATATCGTACGATTAGTTGCAGCTGATCTTTATGAAATGGAATATGTAGATCAATTTACAGTTACTTGCCAAAATGAAGAGTCTATACATCTACATGATGCCTTTGCAAAAATAACCTACGATAAAAGAGAAGACCAGTAAGGGGTTAACCAATGAAAACAGTAGCGATTGGACTAATTAAAGGTTATCAAAAGTTTATTAGTCCCTTGTTTCCGCCAAGTTGTCGTTTTTATCCGACTTGCTCACAATATAGTCTACAATGCTTTCGTGAGTTTTCTTTTCCAAAAGCAACTTATTTAACGATAAAACGCCTTTTGAAATGTCATCCGTTTCACCCTGGTGGTATCGACCCTATACCAAATAAAGACAAATCTTGAAAGCACGGAGCTATGATTATCCGTGCTTTTCTAGTGTTTTATAAACGAAACTTATTAATTTGCTCCCATTGATTTTCTTTCATTAATACTTCTTTTTGAAGATCACCGAATAAATCGAAGTGAGGATACTTAGGATCCATATGAATCCACTCTCTTCTTAAACCATACCGCTTTCCCCACTCCACTAATTTCTTTTGATTACTACAACCAACTTTGGTGACAGTTTTACACCCTGGAAAACGATCATCTAACCAGTAATGCGTTAAAAATGCAATTTCTCCGTTCTGTACTTCTTTTTTCCACTTTACTAATGTCTCTCTAGTAATTCCAAATGCCATTTAATCTTCAACCTTTTCATAAGCTTTTAAATAGGCTTCATGCCAATTCGGAAATCTTTTCTTTAATGATAAAGGTCGGAACCGATCTTTTTGTACGATAACATGCTCTGTCGTACCAGTAACTGCTACTATGTCATCCTCATCCACAATTTGATAACCATAAGTAGTTCGGATACCATTATAACCCTCTATCCATGTTTCAACATACGCCTGTTGACCATATCGAATTGGTTGCTTAAAATGAACATCTGCATGGATAACAGGGGATACCACACCTTCTTCTTCCATCTCATGGTATTGAAATCCAAGAGCCTCCACAAAGGCAGTTCGACCTATCTCAAACCAAATCAAATAATTAGCATGATATACTACCCCCATTTGGTCTGTTTCAGAATATCTTACTTTTATTGGAGTTTTTGTTCTCATTTTCTCTTCCCCCTAATCGACTTCCACGCAAGCTCAATGTCTTCCCTAGTTAAAATAGTTATTTTATCTAATTCCGTATTATCCATTTGAATTCGGAATGCTTGATATTGTGCAGCTTCATTAATAAGGTTTACCACAAATCGACCATTACCTGCTACTGACTCTTCTTCATACTGTTTTTTCAAATAATCAAGAGCCTCATCTTCCAAGTGATACTTATAATTATCCACATAAAATCTTGTCATCTCTAATAATTCTTTCGCTGTATAATCTTGAAAGTGGAAATATTTTTTAAATCTAGATTCTAACCCTGGGTTACTACTTATAAATTCTTCCATTTCATTCTTATAACCTGCAAGAATTATAACTAAATTTTCGTTATGCTTTGTCATTTCGTCAACTATAGTATCGATGGCTTCTTTTCCAAAATCTTTTTGTCCACGATTTAACGCATATGCCTCATCTATAAATAGCACACCACCAAGCGCCTCTCGTATTTTATTTCGAGTTTTAATAGCAGTTTGCCCAACATATCCTGCCACTAGATCTGTTCGAGAAGCAATTACTAAATGACCTCTTTTTAATAATCCACACTGCTTTAATATTTGCGCAAAAATCTTGGCTACCGTTGTTTTTCCTGTCCCTGGGTTACCTGAAAAAACAGAATGCAATTGAATTGGAATAGAAGGTAACCCTCTAACTTTTCTTTCTTGTTGAACGGTCACAAAGGCAGATAGCTTTTTTACCTCTTCTTTAATCTCTGACAAACCAATTAGTTCATCCAATTGTTCATTTGGATTTTTATCTGTGTTTGGTTCATCTAATTTTTCGATATCAGATAAAGATATCCTCATGTGGTCTAACCAATCCCCTTGCATTGGAATGTTTTTAGACGCACCAATATGAAAAATTACTTTTAACACAAGGTCATTTACAGTTCGCGCATTTCCAAATGAGTCATCTACTCTTGCTTTCTCTATTAAGGACTTAAATCTTTCGCGTGCTTTGGTGGTAAAGTAATAATCATTTCTAAGCGCAGCATCTTCCGCTATAATCATTAGCTCTTCATCATTAAAATTAGGTAATTCAATAAAATTACTATCTGGAAATCTGCTTCGTAATCCTTGATTAGACCATAGGAAATGACGCATTTCCTCCGGATATCCAGCAATGATCAATGCGAATTTTCCTTGATATTCTTGGCTTGTCATAGCAGAAACTATCGTATCAATGACTGCTTGACCATAATCATTTCCTGTTTGATCTTCTCGCTTTAAATTGTATGCTTCGTCAATAAATAGAACTCCGCCAATTGCTTTCTTAATGTAATTTAGCGTATTTTCTTCTGTTTGCCCCATAAACGAACCAATCAATTGGGAGCGGGTTACTTCAATGACCTGATTTGTATCTAGTAAACCTAATTGATAATAGATATCTGCTAACAAACGAGCAATTGTTGTTTTACCTGTACCTGGATTTCCTGTGATGACCATATTTAGCCCTTGTTCGTCTATCATTTGAAATCCTTTTTCTTTTCGCTTTTTTTGGTATTTTAAATAATGATAATATTGGTGAATAAACTGCTTTACGTCGACAAGCCCTATCATCTCATCTAATTGTTCAATTGGATCTTTCTCTTGTTCTTCTTTAATAAAACTCGGTAAATATTCATGGAACATTATGATTAAACTTTTCAATTTATCAATCATTTCATTATATATAGCCATATCATGACCTGATCTTCGTTGTTCCAATAAGAATATAACTTCATTCAATATTTTTTTTGTTTGGTCTATCACATGTAACAATTCATCATATACTTTTGTTAATTTGTCCTCTGTAAGAGTACCCTCATCTGATACATCAGCTCGTAATTCACTAATTTCATTTAGGAATGCTTTTGCTTTTTTTAATTTTACTGGATCAAAATCAGTTTCACGTATATAGTACTGATTAAAATCCAACTCCTCTAATTCCGTATAGAAAGAAAAATACTTTTTAACTGAGAGAAGTTGACGTGCTACATCAGGTAGTTCTTCATCAATGTAGGATGCCAAGTACGAAATGAAAACGTCTTCCGAGACATCACGTTTCATCCGATGATAGATTAATACACTATATAAATAGACTTGATCATAGACAGATATTTCTTCTTTTTGTTCATTAATCTCGTCTAATAATCGTAACGCACCTATTTCGGTAAAAGGAGGCTCTTTCTCAATGGATTTCCATTGATGTAATATTTCTCTGTTTTTACCCCATTCATTGTGCTCCATTTTTTGTCGACCTCCTTATCTCTTTATTACTATATTATTTAGTATGTTCTTCTACAATATCAACCATTTGCTCGTATTTAAGAGCACCATCCACTCTTTTAACAATTTCATGTGTTTCTGTATCCACGAAAAAAGAAACCGGTAGATTTATTAATTTGAGATGGTCATATACCTCGCCTTTTTTATCCAGAAGAATTTCGAATGAAAATTGATGTTCTGTTTGATAGTCTTGGACCTTATTTTCGCTCGTTTCTGTGTTCGTTACATTTATCGCAAATACATCTATTTGTTCGCTTTTTTCCTGGTGAAGTTGATCAAGGTCAGGCATTTCTTCTTTACAAGGAGGACACCATGTTGCCCAAAAATTAATCAGCACTATAGGTTTAGAACTATCATAAATCGATACTATATCCCCTTCTAAGTTAGATAACTCAATATCAAACATAGTGTCGCCCTCTTTCCACCTATTAGCATTAGGAGGGGAAATTGCGACTCCTTCTACTGATGTATCACCAGTTACATCCACGACATTATAATTTTCTTCCTTATTCCAATCTATTTGGTTCCATGCAACGATCCCTACAAGAATAAGAATGACTGCAATGGAAAGTATGTTTCGCCACATTAAGCATACGCCCTTTATGAAATTATTCCGCTCTATTACCTTATTATAAAGGATATGTAGAAACAGGTCTAACAAGGAGAATTTTTGGGGTTGTTTAGGGAGAATGTTAAGTAGACGCATAATTATTTTTAAATAAACAAAAAACCCCGGCTTTTCAATAACCGAGGCTTTAATATACTTAATTAGCTAATTTATTACGTAAAACCATTTGTAGGATTCCACCGTGGCGGTAGTAATCAATTTCTACTTCACTCTCAAATCGAGCAATAGCATCGAATTCCGTAACGTTACCTGCTTCATCTGTAGCAGTAACTTTAACAATATCACGTGGCTTAACAGATTCATCGATTTGAACTTCAAATGTTTCTTTTCCTGTTAATCCTAA
Source organism: Gracilibacillus halotolerans (assembly GCF_014206945.1). Taxonomy (GTDB): domain Bacteria; phylum Bacillota; class Bacilli; order Bacillales; family Amphibacillaceae; genus Gracilibacillus; species Gracilibacillus halotolerans. Next base: position 315,875 of record NZ_JACHON010000001.1, on the reverse strand, counting down.
TGAATCGGCACTGTCACCGTCTTTAAACTGTAGAGGTAGTACACCCATCATAACTAAGTTAGAACGGTGAATACGCTCGAAGCTCTGTGCAATAACTGTTCGAATACCAAGTAAATTCGTACCTTTTGCTGCCCAGTCACGTGAACTTCCCATTCCATAGTCGTTACCAGCCAATACTACTAAACCTACGTTATCCTCTTGATACTTCATAGCAGCATCATAGATTGGCATAACTTCTTCAGTCGGCCAGTAAGTAGTATATCCACCTTCTGTACCTGGAGCTAACTGGTTTTTAATACGAATGTTAGCAAATGTACCACGCATCATCACTTCATGGTTACCACGACGAGAACCATACGAGTTAAAATTACGTGGAGAAACATCTTTCTCCTGAAGATACTTACCTGCTGGCATATCCTTTGCAATTGCCCCAGCTGGTGAGATGTGATCCGTTGTAACAGAGTCGCCGAACTTTCCAATAGCACGTAACGCATGTAATGGTTCTACTTTACCTGCATCTTTAGAAAGATTCTCGAAGAATGGTGGATTCTGAATATATGTAGAATCCTCATTCCATTCATATAACGGTTCGTCTGTTGTCTGGATTGCATTCCATTTATCGTTAGAATCGAACACATTTTCATATTCTTTTCGGAACAGTTCAGGCGTTACTACTTTAGCTACTTCTGCACGTATTTCTTCAAAAGTAGGCCAGATATCATCGAAATAAACATCGTTTCCGTCTTTATCCTTACCTAATGGTTCCTTTTTCAAGTCTGTATCTACTGTACCTGCAAGTGCATAAGCAACTACTAACGGTGGAGATGCTAAATAGTTCGCTTTTACAAGTGGGTGAATACGTCCTTCAAAGTTACGGTTACCTGATAAAACAGAAGCCACTGTTAAATCGTTATCGGCGATAGCTTGCTCTATTTCTTCACGTAGTGGTCCTGAGTTTCCAATACATGTTGTACAGCCATATCCTACTAAGTTAAATCCTAATTCGTTTAGGTATGGCATTAATCCTGCATCTTCTAAATAACGAGTAACAACCTTAGAACCAGGTGCTAGAGATGTCTTTACGTAGGATGGTACCTCAAGACCTTTCTCTACCGCCTTTTTAGCTAGTAGACCTGCGCCAAGCATAACATACGGGTTGGAAGTGTTTGTACAAGATGTAATAGCTGCAATCGCTACTGCACCTGTTTTCATTACAGACTTTCTTCCATCTCCATGGTCTACTTCTACTTCTTTTTTGAATTCTGATTTATCTAAACCAAAACCTTGGTTTCCAGCAGGTGCTGTAACCGCGTCGTTGAAAGATTTTTTCATATCAGATAGCAAAATTAAATCCTGTGGACGCTTTGGACCTGATAAACTTGGCTCAAGCTCTGATAAATTAATCTCAACTAATTCAGTAAATTCTGGATCTGCTAATTCCGGAGAATACCATAAATCATTCTCTTTACAATATTTTTCTACTAGAGCAATTTGCTCTTCACTACGACCTGTTAAGCGAAGGTAATTAATCGCTTCAGCATCGACCGGGAAGAAACCACAAGTAGCTCCATATTCAGGTGCCATGTTAGAAATAGTTGCTCGATCCGCTAATGGCATATCTTTTAGTCCAGGACCAAAGAATTCAACGAATTTACCAACTACTTTCTTTTCACGAAGCACTTGAGTAACTTTTAAAGCTAAGTCTGTTGCAGTTGTTCCACCTGGAAGACTACCAGTAAATTTCACACCAATAACATCTGGTTGAGGGAAGTAAGATGGTTGTCCTAGCATTCCTGCTTCTGCTTCAATACCTCCAACACCCCATCCAAGAACGCCAATACCGTTAATCATGGTCGTATGGGAGTCTGTACCTACTAAAGTATCTGGATATGCTTCAATTTCTCCATTGTCATTTTCCATAGCGTGAACAACATTAGCAAGGTACTCTAGGTTCACCTGGTGAACAATCCCTGTTGCTGGTGGTACTGCTCGATAATTATCAAAAGCTTTTTGTGCCCAATTAAGGAATTCATAACGCTCTGCATTACGCTTAAACTCGAGCTCCATGTTTACACGGAGAGCATCTTTTGTACCATATTGATCAACTTGTACAGAATGGTCAATTACAAGGTCTACAGGAACTTCAGGGTTAATTTTTTCTGGGGACCCTCCTAAATCAACCATTGCCTTTCTTAATGACGCTAAGTCTACAACTGCCGGCACCCCAGTAAAATCCTGTAAGATGACACGGGAAGGTTTGAATGGAACATCTTCATTTCCGCCTTTACCCCAGTTAGCAAGACTTTTTACATGATTTTCATTAATCACATGTCCATCATACTGTCGGACGAGTGATTCTAATAGCACACGAATAGAGTAAGGTAAGCGACTGATTTTTCCTAAGCCGGCTTCCTCTAATGCGCGTAACTGATAGTAATGATACGTTTTACCATTCAGTTCGAATTGTTTTTTTGCATCAAATGCATTCTGATTCGACATTGTTTCGTGTTACCCCCTTAAATAAGTTCGACCGTTTCTTAGATTACACTGTCTCTTATACTATTAAAATAGTACACACTCTATTATTTTAAATGAAATCGGTTTATAAGTAAAATAATTCAACCATTTTAATTAAGGTGAATACGATTCTGAACACAGAGAAGTGGTACTTTTTACAGGTGTATAATTATGTAATAATTTCAAAAGTATGTTTAAAAGTTTGTTACTTCTCTAATAGTTTGTGAATCTTACTGGCTTCTAGGAAGTTCGATCGTGAAGACGCTTCCTCTACCTATATCGGACTTTATCGATAACTTACCGCGATGTGATTCAATTATTTGGTTCGATATCATTAGTCCGAGCCCAGTACCATTCTTTTTTGTGGTGAAGAATGGTTCTTTTAATTTATGGATTAAATGATGCGGTATACCCGGCCCCTCATCCCGTATATGGACAAATGAACGTTCATCTTTCGCGTCTACTATTATTTCGATTTTTCCACCAGAATCCATCTCTTCAATCGCATTTTTAATCAAGTTTATGAACACTTGCTTTAGCTGTGACTTGTCACAATATACCTTAACTTCTTCTAATATATCTAGTTGAATATCAATATTATATAAGTTAGCTTGTGTGTTTAATAGAGTTACGACATCACTCAGCATAATACTCATGAATTCTTCGTCTTTTTCATCTGTCATAGGCTTCGAAATGAATAAAAGTTCAGAAGTAATCGTATTAATTTTTTCTAACTCTTCCATCATGATTTTATAATAAGCATCTTTATTATTAATCCCTGCTTGTAGCAACTGTATAAACCCTTTTAATGATGTTAATGGATTTCTAATTTCATGTGCTATTCCAGCGGCTAGTTGTCCTGCGATTGACATTTTTTCGGATCGAATTAACATTTCCTCTGCTTGCTTCTTATCCGAAATATCTTTTGCGATGGAAAGAACACAAAGTCTACCTTCCCATTCAATAAATAGAACAGACGTTTCAAAAATTATATATCTTCCATGTTCATTACGTAAATGTATAAAGAATTTCTGCGTTTCATTACTATTTTGGTTAATGTTGGCGGTTAGATGTTGCCAATCATCACGCAGAATAAAACGGAATGCCAATTTGCCTACCGCTTTCTCCTTCGTATACCCCAACACTTTTTCGATAGATTTAGAAACATAGATAATCCTCCCACTTAGTTCACTTAAGCATATTAAGTCATATCCATTTCGTTCAACATGCTCCAGTAATTGTTCAGGAAAATCTGCAATGGACAGCATTTTTCTCTCTATACTTGTTCCTGACTCATTGAACAAAAAATACACCTCACTTTCCAACAAAAGTATTCTACATTTAGCTCCATGAGATTATAACAAAACCGGATAGTTAAGAAAAAAGTCAGTTTATGCTATAATTAGTTCACTTACTATATAGTTATGAGAATTTTGGAAAACCATGACTGTAAATTTGATTCATGATTATATTACTATACTTTTCCTAAAAATAAAATGATAGATATTGAATAAAGGATTTGGAGAGTGTTACGACATGGCATTTAATTTTATGACAATGATTGTGGTATGGACATTTATCCTCCTTGGCTTACTAGCAATCGGCGGGTATTTTATGTTTCGTAAATTCTTGAAAAGTTTACCTAAAGAAGATGGGAAATCCGATTTAGATTGGGAAAAATATTATATAGAAAGAACGAAGCATTTATGGAATGAACAAGAGAAGGATTTTTTAGAAGAATTGGTATCACCTGTTCCGGAACTGTTTCGGGACGTTGCACGTCAAAAAATAGCAGGAAAAATTGGTGAACTAGCTCTTGAGAATAAAGCGAACAAAATTACTCGAGATACAGTAATTCAAGGTTATATTATCGCAACACCTAAACGTGATCATCGCTTTTTAATTAAAAAGCTAAAGGAAAAAGGGATTCCTATTAAGCCTTATGAACCGTATTTCAAGTTGTCTCCTGAAGGGTATCGAAATCGAACCAATTTGTTGAGAAAAAAAGAAGTAACAAAATAAGACTCAAACATAAAAGTAGCGAAGCGGATAAATCTACGCTTCGCTACTTTTATAATTTCAATATTCGTGTTAGTTACGATCTCGTGAAATAGTTAAAATAATCGTCATCGTTACACCGATAACTGTTAAATATACCCCTAAATCAAAAAATAAAGCAGTGGCTAACTCAACTTCACCAAAAATAGGTAAGTTAACATACGTAAATGTATGGCTTAAAAATGGTTGATTAAAGACAAAAGACCCTATTCCTGTTAAGACAGCGATGGCTAATCCAATAATGATTAATAATTTAAAATCAATTGGCAGCACTTTATTAACTGTTTTTTCTCCATAAGCCATATACATTAATAGAATTGCTGCAGAAGTCATTAACCCCCCAACAAAGCCCCCACCTGGCTCATTATGCCCTGCGAAGAACAAATGGACTGCAAACCCAAATAAAATAAAAGAAATAAGAACTGTAAATGTCTTTAAAATTAAGTCATTTGTTTTTACGTGCATTTTTACACCTCCGTTAGAAACCTTTAAATCCAAATAGTCCAGATAAGTATGATGTTAACATAGTCATTAAGTCAAAGAACAGGAAGAAGCCCATAAATATCATAACATATCCGCCTATTTTAACCATTTTAGCAGAATTTCGTCTTATCCATTGTAGTTTTCCTACAAAAAATGCTAATACAAAGAATGGAACCGAAAATCCTAGCGCATAGGCAGACATTAAAATAGCGCCACTTTCAGGGTTGTTGGCTGCTAATCCGATAACTGCCATTAAAATAGGTCCAGTACATGGGGTCCATCCTAATGAAAATGCCATACCTATAAGTAGTGAACCAAAAAACCCTGCAGGTCTGTTCTTAATATGGAATTTCTTTTCTCGCATTAAAAATTTAAAATTAAGTGCTCCTATAATGACTAAACCGAAGAAAATAATGAGAATCGCTCCAACTTGACGAATAAGGTCATCCCAATCTTTTAAGAATTGTCCAAAAACCGTTGTGGAAAAACCTAAAAGTATAAATATACTCGAGAAGCCAATTAGGAACATAAGTGTATGTATGATACTTTTCGTATTAAACATTCCTTTGTCTTCTTTTATATCATTAACACTCATACCAGTAATATACGAAAGAAATGCAGGATACAAAGGGAGCACACATGGGGAAATAAATGATAAAAATCCCGCTCCAAATGCTGCAAAAATACTAATTTCACCCACTATTTATCCTCTCCGCTCTTCTATAACTCTCTATTCCATCATAAAGGTCTGACTACAGTTTCGCAAGTAATCGATTTCGAACGTTTTGTTACAGAAATACAGAAAAACCACTCTCATGAGAAAGTGGCTTTTATACGAACTCATCCATCATATTTAATGGAAATATTATTTTGTATTATCCATTTGACCATTCATAGCACGCATCATTTGCTTAATTTTCTTTTGAGATGGTTTTTGACCCATTTGCATTAATAATGTTCGTAACATTTGCTCATTAATTGGTGGGTTTTTCTTTAAATAGTTCATCATATACTTTCGAGCAATAAAAAAGCCCAATGCTACACCAATTAAGAGGGCTAATATTGCGATAAGTACGACCCAAAGTGTGCTCATTCTTTCATTTCCTCCTTCAGCTTGTCTCTTTTACAGTATAGTAAATGTCTTTTTATAATACAAGTAACACTCAACAGGAAAAGAAGAAATCCTTAGCCAGCGCTAAGGATTTCTCCTCAAATATCTGTTATTAGAATAGCTCGTTTACATGTTTAACAACATTTTCAACTGTAAATCCGTATTCTTCGATTACTTTGTTTCCATTTGCTGACGCACCGAAACGATCAATTGCAATAATCTTTCCGTCAAGTCCTACGTAACGTTCCCAACCTAATGATGAAGCCATTTCAATACCTACACGCTTTCTAACTGAGCTAGGTAATACGGATTCTTTATAGCTATCATCTTGTTGTTCGAAACGATCCCATGAAGGTAAGCTTACTACACTTACATCTTTTCCTTCTTCCTTCAACGCAGCTTGTGCTTTTACAGCTAATTGTACTTCTGAACCAGTAGCAATTAGTATTGCATCTGGGGTTTCTTTCTCAGAAGGACTTACTACGTAGCCACCTCGTTTAACACCTTCATATGCTTTTTCAGCAGTACCTTCTAGTGTTGGCAACCCTTGACGAGTAAGTACTAATGCAGTTGGCTGTGAAGTAGATTCAATCGCTAAACGCCATGCAGCTTGTACTTCATTTCCATCAGCTGGACGAATTACAGATAAACCTGGCATAGCACGGAATGCTGCTAATTGCTCGATAGGCTCATGTGTAGGTCCATCTTCCCCAACTGCAATGGAGTCATGAGTAAACACGTAAGTTACTGGTACTTGTTGAATAGCTGAAAGTCGTACAGCTGCACGTAGGTAATCACTAAATACGAAGAATGTACCGCCGAACACTTTTAGTCCGCCATGTAACGCCATACCATTTAACGCTGCAGCCATTGCGAATTCACGAACACCAAACCAAATGTTTTGTTTATCTGGCTCAGCGGCAGAGAAATCTCCCAAGCCTTTTAATGTAGTATTGTTAGAGCCTGCAAGGTCTGCACTACCACCAAATAAGCTAGGAACTGTTTTTGCTATAGCGTTTAACACTTCACCTGAAGTTGCTCTTGTAGCCGCAGTATGACTACCTGCTTCATAGGACGGTAAATCTTTATCCCATCCTTCAGGCAATTCTTTGTTGATTGCAGCTTCTAATTCTGCGCCTAATTCAGGGTAATCCTTTTTATAAGCTTCGTATAACTCGTTCCATTCTTGTTCTTTCTTTTTACCATTTTCAACGATTTTCTTTTCGTAATCCTGGTAAACTTCTTCAGGAACTTCGAAAGGTTCGTGATTCCATTTGTAATATTCTTTCGTTAACGTTACTTCATCTGCACCTAATGGAGCACCGTGAGATGCCGAAGATCCAGACTTGTTTGGTGAACCATAACCAATAACCGTTTTTACTTCGATTAGAGTTGGTTGATCCGTATTTTGTTTTGCTTGTTCAATCGCTTTAGAGATAGCTGCTGTGTCATTTCCTTCTTCCACACGAATTACTTGCCATCCGTATGCTTTAAAACGATCTTCGACATTTTCCGAGAATGATTTGTTTAGCTCTCCATCTAATGAAATATCATTAGAATCGTAAAGAGCAATTAACTTACCTAATTTTAGATGTCCAGCAAGTGATGCTGCTTCGTGTGAGATACCTTCCATAAGATCACCATCACTCACAATAGCATACGTGAAATGATCCACAACATTATAGTTATCTCTGTTATACTTCGCAGCCAAATGTTTCTCGGCCATTGCCATCCCAACACTCATAGCAATACCTTGTCCAAGTGGTCCAGTAGTCGCTTCTACACCATCTGTATGATGTACTTCAGGATGTCCAGGTGTTCTTGAATCCCACTGACGAAAGTTCTTTAAGTCATCAATCGTTACATCATAACCTGAGAGATGAAGCAAGCTATACAGTAACATGGAACCGTGTCCAGCAGATAAAACAAAACGATCACGGTTAAACCATTTTGAGCTTTTCGGATTATGGTTCATATGTTCTGTCCATAATGTATAAGCCATTGGAGCAGCACCCATTGGTAGCCCAGGGTGTCCTGAGTTTGCTTTTTCAATCGCATCAATTGATAAAGTACGAATCGCATTGATGGACTTTTGTTCTAATACATTTGACATCATGTTTCCCCTTTCATTTCCGTGAATATGTACGCACATTTATAATCGTATAATGAATTTGTTTTTTAGACAAGTATATGACATAAAAAAACAAAGAATTGTAAGAATATTATAACTTTTTCAAAGAGTGCGTACTTTTTATAGTGCACGTTTCACATAAATTAGTGATATTTTTTTAAATTATTAACTTTTTCAGGTGTTACATCTTCACCATTTGGATCAATAACTTTCATATTTTCGATTGTACCCTTGAATGACTTTCTTATATTTTGCAAATATTGTTCTCTTAATTGCTGTTGTTCCTTTTTCTCTTGGCTCGTTAGACCTTCACTTTTCGACTTCTTTGCTAACTCATTAATACGGTTTAGTTTTTCCTTAGATAGCATTTCTATATTCTCCTTTTTCAAAAGAAAAAGAGCTTACATTCGTATGTAGCTCTTCTTTAATACTATATGTTTTCTCCACTTTTTTCAACTAATTGGTATTCCTTAAAACGACGGTGTACAGTCGCTTTGGAGACATGATAACCCATTCCTCTTAGAATGGAAGCTATCTCTTCGAACGTAAGGTTATTATCGCGTAACTTGACAACTTCATCAATAGGAAACTGTATTCTTTCCCTGCCTCTCGCAAGATGTCGATTCTTCAAGTTCCTTGTTGGATCGTATCCATTATGAACAGCCTTCTTCATTCCTCGTTTAATTTTTGCATTATGGAGTTTTCTCTGGTATTCTTCGACAATTGATACAATCTGAAGAACCATATTGTCTCCTTCTGATAATTCTATTTCACCATTGTTCACGAGTGTATATATTGTTATGTCGTGCTTTAGTAATTGATGTAATAATGCAATTTTAGCGTTACCCCTGCCTAGTCTCGTTTCATCCTGGATTAGTAAAACAGAGGCTTTATTTTGATTAAACATGTCAAGCATCGTAAAAACGCCATCTCGATCAATAGCAAAACCACTCTCTTTCTCTTCAATACACGACACGACAGACAAGTTTCTTTCTTTCGCAAGTTGTAAAAGTTCTTCTTTTTGCCTATGAAGAGAGGTGTGTTGTGCTTCTTTGTCCGTACTTACTCTACAATATATGATGGCCTTGTCCACTATTAAGTCCCTCCCTCTTATATTACGCTAAGAGCAGTGCCGTATAAGAATATAAGCGACAATACAAATAAAACAAAGAAAATAATATCCGTAAAAGTAATATTTTTTAACATAAATAACTACCTCCAAAACGTTTGTTCGTATTTCCTATTATACACGAACAGATGTTCATGTCAACCGTTTATTCGAACGAATGTTTGCAAACATACTTTCTGTATGATATAATTCCGTTAACAAATAATATGTTAGAGGTGTTATGTGCATGACAAATTTATCTAAAAGACAGGAGGAAATCCTTTCTTTCATAAAAAATCATGTCGATGCAAAAGGATATCCACCATCTGTTCGTGAAATTGGGGAAGCAGTCGGGTTAGCATCAAGTTCTACTGTTCATGGTCATCTTGCTCGCCTTGAGAAAAAAGGTTTCATACGTCGAGATCCAACAAAACCTCGAGCAATTGAAATCTTATTACAAGAAGAGGAAAATAGTATTCCTAAAACGAGTGCATCCTTTATACCGGTAATTGGAAAAGTAACAGCTGGGATTCCGATTACAGCAGTAGAAAATATTGAAGAGTATATTCCTGTTCCGAATAGTACAATACATTCCGATGAACAGCTTTTCGTGTTAATTATTGATGGGGATAGTATGATTGAAGCAGGAATACTAGATGGTGATAAAGTTATCGTGAAGCAACAACATACAGCTGAAAATGGAGATATTGTTGTAGCAATGACAGATGAAGGCGAAGCAACTGTTAAACGATTCTTCAAAGAAAAAGACCACATTCGTCTACAACCTGAGAACTCTTCTATGGATCCACTCATTTATTCGGATGTTTCCATACTTGGTAAAGTAGTTGGGTTATATCGAATGCTTTAAACTCGTATAATATGAAACTAGGAATCCTCATAATTTTATGGGGATTTTTTATATACATAAATATCCCCCTACAGTAGTTTCCTAAGTGTCTACTTTAGGGGGAGCGTATTAAAATTTGCCTAGTTTTTTTTCAAATTGTCCTTTATAAAAGGGACACTTTACTCAGAGCATCTGAGCCAACCCTATTCTAATTTACTTTACCTACAAACCATCTATTTTAGTATTATTCAATTGCACTTAAATACTAGTCAAAAGAATCCTCTACTTCCTTTGCAACTAACTGAATAAAATCCCCATAATCCTCTTTGATCATGTGCCTTATCCAAAGCTTCATAATAAGCAAGTCGGTTCTCTACTTTAATGACAATTAGTGGGAAACCATCTTACATAAGCTCTAAATTTTGTAATAGACGCGAAGTTCGTCCGTTACCATCAATAAACGGATGCATTCCAACAAAAATTACGTATACCAACGCACCACGAGTAACTGGACGCATGTGTTGTTTCATGCTTATACCAATTCAATAATTGCTCCATTTGTTCCTTTATCCGATATGGAGATGGCGGTGTATGTCTAGCATCCTAAATAAATAGTTGCTAAATCTGAGAAGTACCTGCATAATCATCATGAATACCTTTTAATATCAGACGATGTAAATTCTTTATTTGCCATTCTGATAAAGGTTCCTTACTTTGAACAAACTTCTCTACAAATGAATTAGCTTCCCTGTTATTGCTACACTTTGTTATATTCTCTATTTAAATGGTGACACGAACCGCTTTTTTATTTATACTTCCTTTTAATTTTCGGTACAATCTCTGGTAATACTTTCATTAGTTCTATATTATGCTCTAATTGATTACTTGTTTTCGGATGCTTAATAGAATAGTAATCCACAGTTCTCGTGATGTCATCAATATAAGGAATTTCTTTTGGATTGGCAGTAGAATAAGACTCTACTGATCTTTCAAATATGACTTCGTCGATACCCCATTCTTGTGAAATCTTATATATTTCAGCGCGTAATTTGCTTCGCTTCCATTCTTCATATGCATCATCAAAGTTCATATCACTCGCTATATTCCCAGGTATTAATTCCTCTTCAACAAATTGTTTCAAGAGCTCTGCTTGTTCAAAATCCCCCATATTACTTAGTTCTTCGATATGTTGATAAACAATCCGTAATGTTTCTGCATCAACTATTTGTTTTCCATCTGTTGAAGTGGCTTTATCCCCGATTAATTGAATAATATAATACGCATCAATTTTTTGGGTACCAGCTAGTTTTGTTTCACCTAAAGGCAATACCGGTAAATCTTCTGGATTATCGTCCGGATTATCATCTCTCGTTACGTTACGATAGGCACCGACATAACGCATCCACTCATGCTCTGTTATACCGAATGCTTCGTCTACCCAAGCAAATTCATAATATTGCTGAATCGTATTTAGTTGACTGTTCGCCTTTTTAAAAGCTTTTACGAAGATTTCCTTTGCCTCTTCATCTTTTTCTAAGGCTTGCCATGCCGTTGGATCTTGTAAAATATCCATCACTTCTTGTGAAGATTTTACAAATTCATCTACAGCTACAGGATAAGGTTCTACAATTGCCTTACTACTCTTTCCGCCACTTCCATATAAAATTAGTGCATCATTTACTGTTTCTTCCGTTATTCTTGGGTATTGGAAGTTAATAATAGTACCAAATTCCTTTTCCTTCCCATAAATACGGTTTGTTCGTGAATAGGCTTGAATTAATCCTTGTAGTGCAAGTGAACGATCCACATATAACGTATTAATAAATTTAGAATCATAACCTGTTAGTAACTGATCTGCAACAATAACAAGGTCAATGTTTTTCGGATTCCGACCACTTCCTCCGCGTGTTGCTCGTTCAACGACATCTTCATAATAGGCTTCTTCTCCTCGTCGTTTATCACCGTAAGCATATTCAATTCCAGTGAACGCTGCATAATCCTTAAACATCGTTTTAATTAGTTCCGGGTCGGTAGGTTCTTTATCCGCATCTGTTCCAAAACTAAATGTCATCGCCACGTTAATCGCAATATCATCACGTTCTGCTAATTGCTTTTTAAACTCTTCATAGTAAGCTATTACCCGGTGCTTAAATGCGACCGTTAAAATGGCATTAAAAACTTTATGTTGTGATTGGTCATCCCAGTTGTTTAATATTTCCTCAACCACCCTAGGAATATGCGTCTCATCATGGTAAAACAATATTTTCCGATTTCTTGCTTCCTTTTCAACTTCTAACTCAGAAAGTTCATATACTTCTCGTTCGAGTTTTCTTTTCGGTATATCTGGTTGTTCAGCTAGTTTATACTCAACAATTTTCTCGCGTAATGTATCATAGCTTTCAAACTCTCCGGTGTTTATATAGTCAACATGAAATCCTAACACGTTTTTGTCTGCTATCGCTTCATCTATCGTATATTGATGCAATAGTGGCCCGAAAAGCTTTTCTGTTGTGTCGATGAGTTCACTCTTTTCATTGACCATTCCTTTTATCTTATTCTCGTCAAATAAGGGGGTCCCAGTAAATCCATAAAACAGACCATTTTTCCGGAAGTAATTTTTAATGGTTACCATCATGTCACCCATTGTCGTTCGGTGAGCTTCATCAATAATAAAGACGATTTTCTTATTTGCTAAACTATCATCCTTCGCTTCAACTAAATCTTTCACAAGGTTATTTAACTTAAACGTTGTCGTTACAACGATACCTGTACTAGCAGATGATAGTAGTTTACGTAATTGATAGGTATGTGCTGTATCATCAACGGTTACTGATTCGTATTGTGCATATGCTTTGAAATTATCACTCGTACGACTGTCAAGCTCCTTACGATCAACTAAGAAAACAACGTTATCAAAACCTGCTCTGGTTGATAAAAATAAAGCTGTTTTAAAACTCGTGATCGTTTTACCAGAACCTGTTGTATGCCAAACAAATCCACCATGAGGCATTTTATCCTCATTATCCCATCCTAGTGCAGCACCTTCGATAGCTTGTAAGGCATGTACTTGATAAGGCCGTAATAACATATGTTTACGATTTTCCTCTTCTCTTGCTTCGTCAATGACTAAATAATCGCCAACCATTTGGTGTGCCATCGGAATCATTAAGAAGTGACCAATGACATCTTCCCAATGATTGATCGGTTGATTATGTTTGTCTGCCCAATGAAAAACAAAACTTGGATTAAACGCTTGAATGGACTTTGGAGTTGCAAAGTAACGAGTAGCTACTTCTGACGTCATCACCATCATTTGTGAAAATGCCATGAAATTATTCACATATTCACCGTCTGCATAATAACGTTTGAACTGATTAAATGCTGCTTCTAATGATTTATCTGTACGCTTTTGTTCAATGTTAATGAGTGGTAAACCATTAATGAGCAAAACAATATCAAAACGATTTCCGTTTGGTGTTTCTACTTCTCTAGCGATATTATAGCTCGAATCTCCGCCACGAACTTGTGCTTTTTTAAAGATGGTCAATGTAATTTGTTCACGTGTTACGTCTGGATGAGCATCTCGATAAATGCCATCAATCTTCCCAGTCGATTGTTCCATTGCTAATAACTTTGCCGCTTCATAACTGTTATCAATTTGCGATACTTTTGCCATTACCTGAGCAAATTCATTATCTGTTAAAGGAACACTCTCCAAGACATCTGCATTCATTCGATTTAGTTCCTTGCGCCAATGATTGACTAAATCTTGTACCGTTACTTTTTGTCTGTTTCCATCGAGAAAATCTGGTGCATTCCATTTATATTGTTGTAATTTTGCAACGAACTTGTCTTGAAAAGCTTTTTCAGCCGCATTCTTTCGCCCATTGCTCATTGAATAGCCTCCTCTCTACACAAACATCTCTTCTAAATATGCCTCTTTCATTTTCTTTAGCTTTTCTAGCTTTTTCTCTTTAGTTGTAATTTGATTATCTAGGTTTTTGAAGAACTGACCGATTTTTTGTTGTTCTTTTACGGATGGTAATTTTATATTGATTTCCATTACTCTATTTTTAGAAATATTATATCTAGATATACCTTGTGCTAAAGTTTTCATTTGTTTACGAAATATTTTTGCTCTTAACAGGTAACCCATAAAATAATAATCCAGATATACAGAAGGTCTTAGCCCAAAGCAAAAACTGTTTAAATATACATTTGATCTATCATCTAACCACACTGAAGACATTCCTACCTCATTTGGCGTCTCAGAAGATGTAGTAAATAGTAAATCTCCATACTTTAACTGTGTTTGTTTATCATCCCTTATTACTTTTTCTGTAGCTTTTATATCTGATATTGTATTACTAAAAACGTTCATGTAAGTAACAAATTCAGCTGTTCCATGACCAAAATCCTTTTTTGTTTTCCCTGATAGTCCGGAAAATGTAGTACCTATACTTCCAAGTTTAATCGTTTTCCATTCACCTTCAAACCCTTTAAATCTTCTCTTAGGAACTGTTTCTCCTTCTTGTGGGAACATTTCGGTTAAATAAGCAGACTTTAATGCCTTTACTTTAGAGATCTTCCGTTCTTGATTTGCAATTCTTTCATCTAAAACCTTAAAAAACTCCCCGATTTTTTGTTGTTCTTTAATATGTGGGTAGTATAACGTAACATTCATTAAATCTTCATTATAAATATGAACAACTGAAGACCCTTGCGCAAGTTTAATCAATTCTTTCTGAGGTGCTCCGTTTGACATACTTAACGCTAAAAATACAGGGTCTAACTTATTTGATGTTTTAATTATGTTTAAATCTCCACCAAGTATTATATTAGCCTTGGCAATCACTGATGCCCGTGCAATATCTTCCTTTGTTTCACCAGAAGAAGGAACTACAACCTCCCCGCCCTTACTTATTACAGAATTTTCTTGCTTTACTGTGTAGGTATCTACACTATTTATGATAGTTTCATAATTTGTATATAACCTACCATATAAAATTAATGGATGTCCCGAGTCTCTGAGGTCTTTCTTTGAATAGCCTTTTCCCTTTGAAAAAATCGATAGTTCCCCTAGTTTACTTTCTGTCCAATTTCCTACAGTTCCTGCAACTCTTCTTCTCGGTACCAATTTCATTTCTTCCATCATTCCGTCACCACCAGCTCTTGCATCATTACTTCAAACTGCTCTTCCAGTGATTTACTTTCTTCTTCAATGGTTTCTAACGTATCAGCATATCTTTCCTTTAACTCTTTCAATGTATCTAGTTCATTTTTAAGAGGTACTTCTACAAGTTTTGTGGTGTCTTCTATTAATGAACCAAACCACTTTTTATACATGAGTTGATCGATTTCTTTATTCGTTAAGTTTTCTATTCTTTCTTCAACATGTTCAGTCAATGCTTTTTCTTTTTCTCTAATTGCTTTGGTTAAAGATGATCTTTCATCTAATAGTTTTCTAACCTTGCCTAATAAGACATATTCATCTGTATCATTTGCAACTTTCTTTAATTCTGCTTTTACCGCTGATAAAGTAAAGTCGTCTTCTCTAGCATTTAATGCATCACCAAAAATTTGCGCTTCTTCACTTTCTTCTACTTTTGCTGCTTCAACGAGTTCATTTATTTCATCATTAATAGCTGCTAGAGCTTCTTTTTGTGTTTCCACATCACTTAGTTCCTCTGCATAAAGTTCCTTTAATATAAGTTCATTCGGCACTATTGCTCCAACCCAACCATCTTGTTCTGTTCGCTTCGTTTTACCAGAACCTTTTGTAACCATGTTCGCTTCACGTGTTTTTCCTACTGTATAAAAGTCACTAATGGCAATTTTCTCTATATCTTGGGATAATGTATTTTCCCATAACACCGCAATAATTTGATAACCATCATACGTATTAACGTGATTAAATTGTTTCAATAGCTGTTTAATTTCCGTCAACATTTCTTCTTTTAAGGGTTCAATATCATTTACATCAGCCACTGTTTTTAACTTTTCCCAATAGGCATCCATATAGGATTGCGTTGCTTCTGTTAATGCTGCGACTTGTTTTTGTACATTTTCATGCGTTAATACTTCCTCTGTTAAGTCTTCAACTGATTGTGCTAATTCCACATAGCCCGGACGTACTTCAGTAAGTGAATTATATAAAACATCTTTCGTCATTTCGTTTAGTACTATTAAATTTTCTATTTGGCTTAATGGAATACCACCATATAAATGTGCATCTACATCATGGGGAATTTCTTCTTCTACCGCTTCAATATAACGTGGAATATTTAGATTATATTCATTTTCTATAATGTCTTTTTTCGTTGCTAGATAACTATAACCTGGTACATTCGTGCGTTCGATATATGTATCTACAATTTTAGCGATATCTTTCTCTTGTAAGACGTGCTGCTTTCCTTCTTTTACAAACGATTTAGAAGCATCAATCATAAGAACAGGATCATCTAGCTTTCTGTTCTTTTTCAAAATCATTACCGTTACAGGAATGCCTGTATTGGTAAACAATTTATCTGGCAAGCCGATGATTGTATCAATATAATTCTTCTCTAATAATCGTTTACGAATTTCCCCTTCTGCCCCTCCACGGAATAACACACCATGTGGAAGTACAATTGCCATCGTACCTTCTTGCCCCAAATGGAATAAACCGTGTAATAAAAATGCATAATCACCTTTGGAATCTGGTGGTAAAACGCCTGCAACTTCAAAACGTGGGTCTGTTACTTTTATATCTTCTTGATTCCAATTTTTAACCGAGTATGGTGGATTCATCACGACCGCATCAAACTGAACACCTTCATTGGGACGTTCTGGATCTTCAGGCCAATCTTGCCCTAATGTATCACCATTTTTCACAGTCATTTTTTCCGGTCGAACACCATGTAATAACAGATTCATTCGAGTTAAGTTATAGGTAGCCGTATTTTTTTCTTGCCCATAGTAATGGAGATCTTTTCGGTTATCTTCTGTTAAATGTCGACTAACTGTTAAAAGTAAGGAACCCGATCCAACCGTAGGGTCATAGATCGATTTTACCTTCGTAGTTTTAGCAACAATTTGTGCCATGACTTCACTTACTTGACGTGGCGTATAGAACTCTCCAGCTTTTTTTCCTGATTCCATCGCAAATTGTCCGATTAAATATTCGTAAGCATCCCCTAACACATCACCTTTTTGGAGTGCTACCATGTCTAAATCAGCAAATAACTCAATTAATTTACGAATGTTTTTACTTCGAGCGTTCAAATTACTTCCTAAAGCAGTATCTGTTAAATCAATCGTCGAACTAGAAAAAAGTCCTTTAAAATCATCAATATCTCCAGTTGTAGCAACCGTACGCTCGAAACTTTGTAAACTCTCTGTTACTTTCTCTAATTCAAATGTACCTTCACGAATATCTTTTAACCATGTCTGGTATAAGTGTTGAGGTAATACATAATATCCAAGCACATTTTGAATCATATTGATGAGATTGTCCCCATAACTTTCGTAAGCCTGTTCATAAGCTTGGACAATTTCTTCCTCATTCCCTTTCGTACCACTTGTTGTTACAAAAGTTTCAAGTGTTTTATCACTAAGGAACTTATAGAACATTAAACCTAACATATAATCCTTATAACGGCTGGCATCCATTGACCCTCTTAGATCATTAGCACCATCCCATAATCTTCTTTTAATATCATCTGATGTAATCATGCTCTTTCACCCTCAATTAAATCTATTTTCTCGTAAGATATTGTCCAACCTATATGGAAGGTCGATATTTTTTTCCAATACTTTTTTTAATTTAAATACTTGTTTTGTAGCATCCATATCATCATGCTTCCATATCATGATTTGCAAACCAGGTCTTTTATCCCAATTCATTATGGATACTTATATCTTAGAATAACATGTTGTCGTGATGAATTCATTAATTGTTGTTCATCTAAAAGCTATTATTGAAGATGTTCGAAATACATTGATTCAAATCAATTACCATTAAGTTCTCATTGGCATACTTAGATGAATCCTCATTTTGCGCCTTCCTTATAACTAAAAGGGGCCAGCATAGAATAGCCGCTTGCATTTATTTCAAAGATTCTTCAACAGTTTCTGAAAAGAAAAACAACTTAACATCTCTAACCTTTTCCCCAGTCATATGCTCCCAAGCGTTTTGATAAAACAGAATTTGTTCATGATAGAAATCTTTTAACCTGCTAAAATCATTCGCTTTCTTTGCTCGGTCGGTTTTGTAATCGACAATAAACCATTCCCCATCAAGCTTATAAATTAAATCAATTATCCCAGTAACATAGACATCTTGCTGCTGGTCCTCCATCGGCATCAGAGAATATAGCTGGTCATCCTGAGATACTTTGAGGTTAAATGGCACTTCTGTAAGAACTTCCTCGGCTGAATCCAGCATCATCCATATATCCGAGTTCTTAAAAGCTTGGATATATTCATAAACCTCTACTTCCCGTTCGAGAGGTAAATCGTGCCTAGACAGCGCATTTCGCACAAAATGGGTTACGTCTTCTTTCTGCACGACTTTCTCAAGTACATCATGAATGACGGTTCCCCACTCCTTTCCACCGCCAACTTCCCTTTCCATCGCTAAAACTCCCTTATCATCGGTTGGACTCCACCACTCATACGTTGCTTCTTTACGTTTATCTAGCCAGTCCAAGGGATTCCTTGTTTCCCGATGATAGTCTGTTATATGTAGATAGGCAGGTTCGGTTGTTGATAACTCTTCATCACTTATTTCTACTTCTTCGATATTCTCAATCGTCAACAATTCTTTCCAAGGATTATTTTTATTACTTTTCGCACTAGAACTTATAATTAATGCTTTTTCTGCTCTTGTAGCAGCGACATACAGAATCCGTATCTCTTCTTCGATTAAATAACTCAATTCTTCCTCTCTCCATGCGTCCCACTCTAACGGAAGGGCGACAGGCTTTTTGTTGATAGTAAAGGAAAAATAACCTTTCGAGCCATGGTCATCCCTTTTGATATGTTTGTCTACGATTGATGCTGTTTTCACTTGTTTACTAGGATGTGCCAAAAATACAATTGGTGCTTCAAGTCCCTTTGCCTTATGAATATTCATGACACGTACTGCACTAGCATCTTGCTCTAGATTAGCTACTTCCGTTTTTTCATTCACCATGTGACAAAACGTTTGGAAGATTGAATGATACGTTGTATTCCCTATGGATTCTTCTTTCTTTAGTCGTTCGAGAATTTGTAATAAGCTTTTATGTGCAGCTTTTCCTAATTGGTGATGGACAAGTAAGGCATAAAAACCTATATCCTCCATAATCTTCTCTATCGCAACCGTTGGGGTAAAATTTCGAATCCATTTTTGATAGGTGGAAAGTTTGCTTAGGGCAAGCTCGAACTTTTTCTTTGTTTCTTCCGGTATATCCTCTGGAATGGCACTGTACAAAGTAAAGGAACCTTTCGCTTGTTTCCACTGGTACAAATCCTCATCACTAATGCCGAAAAAATTGCTACGAAGCGTCGCTACAAACGCAACAGAATCAGTCGGATCAATAAATGTTTCGAGGACTGTCAGCATGTCACGGAACTCTATTAACTCACCAATTTGAATACTACCACTAACACTCACCGGTATACCTAAGTCTTCGATTGCCTGTGCATACGTTGCAATTCCTTCATTGTAACGATTTAATACCATAAAATCTTTAGCTGGATAGCCCTCGTTTATTCGCTCTTTGATATAGCGTGCGATATTGTCTGCATCTTTTGCGAGTACGTCATTTTTCCTAGAATAATCTACAGGTACGGTAATTTGCTTAATACCCGTTAAAGAGGTGCGGTCATCCTCATGATACGCATGTAAGGCACGATAAGCTGCTTGATAAGTTGTTTCCTTTTCTGGCAAGAGCTGTTCAAACACTTGATTTAAGCTTTCTGTAACGGTATTAACGGTTCGGAAGTTCATTATTAGCTGTAAGACTTCCCCACCATGTTCCTCGATTAGCTCTTTAACACGGTTATACGTATCAATATCTGCACGTCGGAATCGATAAATAGCCTGCTTAGGATCACCAACTACAAATAACGAACCTGCTCTAGGCTTACAGTTTGTCCAAACTTTTTCTTGCAAGTCTTCACTAGTTAGGAAAAACATCATTTCGGCCTGAATAGGATCCGTATCCTGGAATTCATCAACAAGCAAGCATTGATATTTTTGTTGAAAATACCCTCTAACCTCTGCATTTTCTTTCAAAAGGGACGTAGCTTTCAAAAGTAAATCTTGATAATTTAATAAGGAACGTTGCCGCTTCAACTCTTCGTAAGCTTCTAAGGCACCCGCTAAAAACTTGATGACGATTGGATGAGAATACTCCCACCACGATTGGAGTATTGGTTTTATAGATTTCTCAAATTCGTCTGTAATTTTTTCACTATAGTACCTAACGTCTTCTTTATATTCAGGTTTCCAACGATTAAATGTTGGCTTTAGCTTCTTGTTAAATAGCTTAAAAATCACCATTATATCATTATCCTTGCTTTCATCCATGTGACGAATTTTCATTAATGCACTAATGAGTGATTTTTGCAGTGGGTCATAACCTTTTTCAGGTTCCTCATTTGGTAATAATCGTGCAGCTTCCTTAATCAAAAGCGAAAATGAATGGAAGGATGACTTCAAATCAGGTTTGTCAATCCTCTTGGTTACCCATTCCAAGTCTGTGTAATCCTTCATCTTCGTTGTCTTAAAGTAATTAAATAAATCATCCTCATTAATCCCAAGCTCATTAACATCCTTTAACTCTTGTCCATGGCTATCTTTTAACTGATAAAGGTATAGATGCCATGCCTCTTCCAATAGCTCATCGTCTTCCGCTTCTTCTAATTCCTGAAAATTGATGTCAAGCTTAGCTTCCATTGGTCTTTCTCTTAATAGTTTTGAACAGAAGGAATGAACGGTACCAATAAAGCACTTTTCCATATTTTGAATTGCAACACTAAGTCTTTTCTGTTTCGTGGTATCCGTTTCATCTTTCCATTTCTTTTCTAATTCCACTTGAAAGCGGAGTTTCAATTCATCGGCTGCTTTTCTCGTAAATGTGATAGCAACGATTTTCTCAATAGGGCAAGTACCTGAATAGATTAAGTTAACCATTCGCCCCACTAAACTTGTTGTTTTACCAGAGCCTGCACCCGCTTCTATTAAAAAATTCGTAGTAAGATTATTCTTTATTTTATCGCGTGCTTCTTGATCAACAATTGATTTACTCATAGGCCCTTACCCCCTTAAATTTTTGTACTCCTTCTGCAAGACTATCCATTTGTTTTTGTTTCAAGGTCTCTTGTGGATAAAGTTCTCGACGACAAACTGCTTTGAAATCACAAAACGTACAGTCATCCGCATTATCTGTCATGGAAAAATGTCCATGCTTAATGACATCAATCAATTTCTCTAAAATATCAAGTCCATTAGTCCTTAGCACATTATCCTGATTTCGAACATATCTTTCTCCTAATCCTTTCACACTTGGAAAGTAGTAGGAACTTTCTTTCACTGTTCCCGCCTCTAGTTTTAAATGCTCTTCAATGGCTAATGCATAGATAAAATGCTGCAGCTGTCTTCCTCCACGGAATTGATTCTTATCATGGTAGTTATAAGTACTACCTGTTTTATAATCAATAATGTGAAAATGTCCATCGTTGGACTGATCCACTCGATCAACGATTCCCCTTACTTGGATTGTTTCTCCTGCTGGCAAAGTAATTGTTGCTGGTTCAGCTCCATTCAATCCAAAAGCATGTTCAAAGTATTTTGCTTGATAGCCTTCTGAATAACTCTCCTCTTCCTTTAAGAAAATTCGACAGCATTGATAGATATCGTTCATTTCTCTTTCCAACACCCGCTCACTAGGAGGTGGTTGAATCGCTTTTTGTTCATCTATTTTTTTCTTTGCAATAGTCAAGATAGTTTCCAGGTGTTTCTTATAAGTAGGCTTTTCGCCATCCAATGTTTTATAATAAGATTCAAAAATGCTATGAAGCAAACTACCTCTTGTAGGTGCATCTAACCATGAATAAGGGTCAAACTCTGTTTCTTCAATTGGTTTTAATTTCAAGATGTTTTCTAGAAAATACGAATATGGACATGTTGCCAATCTTTCTAATCTCCCAGAAGAAAGTACTAGCTTTTCATTTTGTCGAGGATCAAAGAGATCTCTGTCAATATTGACCTTTCCATCAAAATGTGTAAATTCACCTTCTGTTCTTGCTTCTTCAGCCTCTTCACCGAACACTAAGTTTTGATAGGAATTTAATAGTTCCTGTTCTAAGCGAATATTTGCATCTTTTTCTAACAACTGATTCCAGTAATCTTTCGCCTCAAACGTAGCCGGTGATGTCAGCGGAGACTCTAGCTTTGCTAATTCTTCAAAATCAGCGTTAGGATTTTCCGTTATCATTCGATATCCTTGCAGAAAGATATGTGCAGGATTGACAGTTCGATTATCGTTAATAGAAAAAGTACAATAACTAAAAAAAACGTTTCCTTGCGTTTGCGCTAACAACTGTAGCATCGCAAATAAATTGTTAGTGCTATTCTCCTGAAGTATTGGCATAAATCCATTAAGCTGTTTTCTTTCTTTATCTAATATAAGTGGATCTTCGTTTGATTCGCCTGGAAATGCATGATTGTCGAGTCCAACAATAAAAACATTTTTACGATTATGATAGATTCCATTATAATAGGAACCAACATGTAAATAACCTGGTTTTGGTCCTGACTTATGAACCCGTAGCATGAAGAGGAGTTCTCTTACCTTTTGAAACGCTTCAAACGGACGTAACGTTTCATTGGCATATGGGAAGATGGCTTCCATTTCTTCGATGAGCTCTGCCTTAGCAAGCTCATCTAGGATGGAAGTAGTTTTGGCGTGCTTTTTGACCATAGTAGATATACCTTGTAAAATGTCTTGATAGTTTAACTCTGAACCTACTATTGGTAGACTTCTAAATAATCTTTGAAACCACGTTTTAAGCCAAGTTATATCATTAACCTGTTTTTGATAATATTCCTGTAGTTCTTCGTTTTCAGCTTTTATTTGTTTTTGTTGCATTTGAATCTTCAATTGTTCCAACTGGCGACTATATCGAGATTGGCTCCATCCAACCTTAGCATCGCGAAGATACTTGGAGATTTTACTTTTGGAAGGTGCTTCTTCTGGCAGTTCTATTAACCCTTCATTCATCATTTCAATAAAGGTTCGAACATTGTAGTCTTCCTTCAACCATTTGATTAATCCTGCAACTAATCTACCTGGCTGACTATAAAGAATCGACAGACCGTCTTCAAAAGTAACTGGAATTTGATATTTTTCCGATAGCTGATAAATAGTCGTTATATACGGTTCCGCTTTCGGATAAAAAATGACGGTATCATCCAGCGCAGCCTCCGATTGCTTGATTTGTTGCAACACTTGCTTTATCTCTACTTCTTCTGTTTTTGCTGTAAATAATGTAATGTTAGGCTTTTTAGGAAGCTCCTCTACATGATATAAATAACTAAATGCGGTTGGCGCACTCCATTCGATCGAACGTAAATCCTTTTCCTCGTGTTCTGGAATAGAAACACCGTAAACAGCCGGTAACGGGAGCTTGAATACATTTTTTGATAAAAATTGCTGCAGGAAATCATGTGATAATTGGGTTAACGTAAGGTTGGATTGCATAATAAATACAGCATTGTTTTGCGGTCGAGCTAGGTTACTTGCTTCACGAAACAAATGAGCTTTATCCATGAATTGATACTGTCTCAGAGCCTCTTCATAGCGATTCATGATTCGTTGGAAGTCATCTGCTTTTTCTGAAGAAATAAATGCTTCTTTCTTTAGGGTGTCTTTTGTATAACCAGCAAGTCGCAATTGAGAGATACTTTGATGAATACTACTACTAAAAGATGGAGTCACTTCTAAGTCTAGAAAATAAGAAAGTTCTTTATTTTCATTCAAATCTTTAAGTATATGATAAATAAATTGCGTCCCAATGGACTGTTCTATGAGTGGTAATACATGATTAGATTTTTGGTTCATGACATCTACAGCTAAATTGTGCACTGTATTCGTTTTTAACTGAATCACATGACCATACTCATTTACATATGCCTGTTTAATCTCTTGGCCAATTGAATGAGTATCGACTATTAGTATTTTTTCTTTTAACGGATATTCTTTACAAATGTTGTGAAGTTTATCTATTAACGCGTTCATAATACCGCCTCCTTGCAATTTTCTTCAGAATGAACATATTAGACTCTCTTTTATATTTGGGTTATATCACTCAGGTCTATTATACTATCTATATCGACTTAATTTCATTGAATTATGCATTAAATAGTAACTTATTTTTCCAATCTATTATTTCGAACGCAAAAAAGCTATAGTACATTACATACTAAAGCTTCACTATTGCCTCTTCTAAGTTTCTTTAATATTTTCTGTAATATTAAGTTTTTCCCACTTCCCAAATGGTCCTAAGTTTGCCTCAGGGAATTCCACACCATAGTGAAAAAATGCCATATGCCAAAAGACAATTCAGTATCAGTCTCATATACAGCACAGTGTGGTAAATCCTCTACATTCGGTATCTCAGTGGTTGTCCATAAAATTGGAACAAAGTGTTTTACGACTAAATTTTTATGTGTATCAAATTTTAACCAATGTAATATCCTATCATACCGAACCCTACCTTCATCAGCAGGACGATTAGCAGCCCAAAATGCCACAGCTCCTTCTACTCCCATAAATGTATCCTTGTATGGGAAATCACTTGAGTCTTTCATGTTATAAACAGAGTTATCGGAGTCTATTTGCACAGCAAACTTTCCAGTAAGTTCCTCACTATAATAATAGTCTTTAATAAACGAAGTTAAATCACTAATTGAAGTAACGTACAAATCTATAGAACGAACATAATCACCCATTGTTTCAAGCCAACTATCTATAATAGTTTGTGTTCTTCTCTTATTCCATGAAGACTCTAAGACAAAAAGAATAGTTTTAGGAATTCTATCCTGCTGTTCTTTCTGTTTAAGATGATCAAAATAACTAAAATAGCCTCTAAATTTTTCTTTCAGCATACTACTACTTTCAGTTGCACGATCTGCTTCTATGGAAACAATTTTATCGTTAATAAACAACTCTGCGTCTGGCCTATATTTCGATTTCTTACCCTCTTGAACCTGCCATACTACAGCAGCATATCTATTATCTCTCCATTTAATATCATCTTTAATTGTGCTGTTAAAAGTATTAACATGAACATAAGTTTCTGCTAATAAAGTGTGAAGATAAAGGAATTTTTTTGATGGTGGTTTTATTAACTGACTCAACTTTCGCAGTCTAAAACTGGCATGATACCTTGATATAGTTAGGCAAACCCGCAATCCATTGTTGTAGTTGATTATTTATTATTTTTTTGAATTTTTTGTTGGTTGTTTTAGGGTATCTTTAAGAAGCTCGATCAATTGCTGTAGTGCCACAGCCCAATCAAGTTCATTTATTTCATCGCACAACTCAAAAAACATACCACCTAAAGTCCGGTCATCGGTACTGCACCAATTTTGCCATGAAAGAACGATATATCTTGTAAATACAATAGTTGTATGACTGATAAGTGCATCATACGAACGGCTCTGAAACTCTTTTTCTAGCTTTAAAAGGGACTTCGTTGTTTTGAAAAAGACTTCAATGTCCCCGCGCATACCATAGATACGAATGATTTCTTGATCACTCAGGGTGCAATCCGTACTCAGAATGACAAGCCAATCACTTTTCTTATTTCTATTACGTACGAAAACAATCTTACAAAGTATATAATACTAATATCCATGTGTAATAAATGTGTAAAATTATTTCAAATCTAACCTTTTTAAGCCTTTTTCCCGCAAAACAAAAAACACCTACAAACATTGATGTATCAACATTTGCGAGTGTTATATCGTTTCTTAATTTAAATCGTTGTTACCTTAATAAAAGTGACAGGCACCACCTGTGGAAAAATGTAAATTTGAAGTGCCTGACGCTTTGAACCTGAGGCAATATCATATTAACCACTCGCTAGTTCGCTTAGCTTAAGAGGAAGAGATCCTGGAAAATCATTCCTGTCCCCATGCCCCACCCTCTCTCACTATTCTCCCGAGCTCGTCTGCTCCAAGTCCTTCTTCATGGATATACATTTGAACGACTGTAATTTTGACTTCACAATCTCCCATCACTGGTATCTGATATTCGGCAATTGGATTTTTCATTGTATGATGGCCTTTGAACTTCGGATAGATTAGATACACTTGGCTACAATTATACCTAGCCGCATATGTGACCATTTGATATAAGTCCGCTTCTCGAACCGTTACTTCACTGCCTTGAAAAGGGTTCTTATATTTTGCATCTACAATGACCTTAATTTGACCATTATTTGAAACTGTTATATCTGGTTTCAAGCGATAGCCGACATTAGGAACAAGGTCTTTTTGTGGGGCCTCTTTTCTTACGCTCCATCCTTCTAAACGATCAAAATGACCCTTGAAGGCAGTAAAAACGGTATGCTCAAACAATTTATGGACTGGCACAAGGAAAGTTAATGTAGTCGGATCTCCCTTCATCATTCCAGGCTGTCGTTTCAACACAAAAGCCTTTGCTAATTCTACAATTGGTTTATAAGACTCATTTAATCGATTGAACCGCACCTTTTTGAAAGTATGCTCCGACAACCAAATCATCTGAACATCTTCTAAGTAAATAAGCCCCTTCTTCAACAAAAACTTATTTTCTTTCCGCTTTGTTACCTTTAATAAGTGGGTAATAACTGTTTTAATAATTTGATTTATGATTGTATTTTTCGTAAAGTGATTGTATTCGACTACATGGGTATGAAGTAAGCCATGACTTGCTTTAATACTTTCGTTGAATAAAATTTTCCCTTTTATTAGCCCAGATTTCTCTATTATACTTTCATAATTCCGATGAACATTGCAGTTATATAAAGCAAGAAACCTCTTGATAAAGATTGAAATAAATATTTCCAAGATGTCACTATCGAAGTTTGCTACTGTCTGAGCATCAGGTATTTCTTTTACATTTATAAACCCAGAGTAAAATAACATGCGAAATAGTAATGCAATTGATTCTTTCTGTTCCTGCTTTTCATCCATTATACTCGTATATTGATATACTTTTGGTAGTGTCTGAATCTGAAGGTTTTTTGTTGCTACAAAGCCAACATAGTGCTTCATGAGTAGTTTATTATCTGCTCTAAACAGCAAGTTTTGTTTGCCCCACAGCGGTTCTAATGACAGTAATTCTTCCACTTCACTTCCCGATAGCTCCACATTGGAATATCTGTCTTCAAAAATAGTAATCATTCGCTTGCTATACATACGATTTTAGGACCCTTCATAAATGTTAACGAGAGCTTGTTCAAATTCTGACGGTTCATCTCCTGATCTACGATGATTTAAAAAGTGGATACTTCCTGTGTCATTAAAAAATGATGTCCCTACTAATTGCTTAATCGTATCGTAGTCATTGTAAAAATACTCACTGATCAAAGGTAAAACCTTGTAATACCACGTAAAAAATAAATCATCCACTGTTATCACACCCATGAAATAAGAATGACCAATTCGGTGGTCCCGGTCCAATAGTTCAGTAATATCTCCATTAACTGCATCTAGTAATTTGCCTAAGTGAACAGCGCCTACTTTCAACGCTACATCCAGATGCGCTTTCGAAAAAACATTACTGTCCGGTTCAAGCTCCACAAAACTAAAGCGCCTTCTTAGTGCAGTATCTAGCATGGCAATCGAACGATCAGCAGTATTCATCGTGCCAATAAGGTATAAATTACTAGGAAGCTTAAATGGTTTATTGGAATATGGTAGAGTGATTGACAGTGTTTCCCGCTTATCTTTTTCGATTAAAGTAATCAATTCTCCAAAAATCTCAGAAATATTACCGCGATTAATTTCGTCAATAACTAAATAATAAGGACGGTCTTTTGGCTCTTCCTGCTCTACCTCATTGTTAGACTCCACGAGCACCTGCACATCGGATATATCAAGGCGATTAAGCTCATAGACTGTTTTCATCGTTAAGTTTACTTGACCATTTTGTTCGTAAATGGAAACGGGTTCTTCAAATTCTTTAAGCCAAACTACATCCCGAGTATGGTGGTAATTCATGTTTGGGTTAAACTTGTATTTACTTTTAATAACACCAACATCACGTATGGTTGTCGGACTATCATAAATAAGAACAATGTCGCCCTCTTTCATTTCATTGACCAAGTTATTTAGACTATTCGCATCATTACTTGGATTAGGTGCATCGTCCCCACGCTCCGCTTTAAATTTTTCGAAAAAGTCTTGTTTTGCAAAACCTTTGCTTAAGTCCTTGCCATAAATCCACCCTACAGCAATAATGTTATTTTGTTTGCATTGTTCGTAAATATGAGACTCATCTCTTTGCCCTAAGGAAACCTTCCAAATTCGTGATCCTTCATTTATTAAACCGACATTACTATTATTTCGGAGGCTTTGTGTTGAGGCTGTTTCAACGATTCTTTTCAGTATGCCGCTCTCCACTTTATATTGGAGTACTTGTTGATCCGTATCTTCCTCCAACACCTGTGGTCGTATTCCTTCAATAAATTCTTCATACGAATAGGATTGGTGGAACGTAATAAACTTCACACGTTTTTCTTTCTCGATCTCATTAAATGATTTAAATGCTCCAAATTGATTTTGCTCAAAGGCCTCGATAATTCGATGCGTCGCATAAGTTTTACCCGTGCCTGGTGGTCCATACAAGATAAGATTGGGATTAAAATTCAATAGTTTTGCGTAGAGTTGGTAGTCTTCTAATTCAGCAATGATGTTTTCTTCATCAATCTCATCATCGCCTTGTTGCGGATCATCAGGATCTTGTTGATTCGTACGATTATTTCTTTTCCGCCCGACGAGAACACTATCGTAGAAGCTTACTGGATTACTCACAACAAAGTAACCGTCTTGCTCTAATCCTGAGATAACTTTTTCTAAATAATTTTTCTTTCGCATTGATTCTTCTTTCGCAAACGTATGTAATTCTTTCAACGTATATCGTTCTGCTGGAGCATTTTTCTCTTCATAGATTCTCTTCAATGGACGATACTGATGAAAAGCACCATCCTTGTATACTTTGATATTCGTAATTTTCAGTCCAGCGGTTTTATCAATGGAAACCACAATATCATGGTCTTTTAAAAAAGTGAGTTCATGATCAGAATAGGCTATGTATATATTTCGTTCGTTTTCAAAGCGAAAGTCTCTGATCTCTGGTGCATCTTCATTAATAGTTATTTCAAAAAAGCCACAACCGATCGTTGGCTTTGCGATTTTGTTTAATAAGTTAAGATCAAGATCAAAGTAAGGATATTTAATGAATTGCAAATAAGGGACTGGCTCTTTAAAAGAACGAACTTCATCAAAAATGACTACTTCATTACTTTCTTTATTTATGTTATTAGGGACTTCGCCATATCTGCTGACCTGCCACAATCCAATAACCTTTGTGTTCACAATAGGAAATACATAGTCTCCTAGCTCAATGCCACCATACCATGAATTCCCTTTAGGTCCAGCTGCATAAAACTTCTTTTCAATTTGATCTGGCTTTGCTTTATCGAATTTCCCAAAAAAGACTCCCGACATTACCTTACACTCCTGTCATATATGTAATAGTTTCAATTTATTTAGAGGTTCAGGGACAATGTTCCTGTCCGAGGCCACTGAAAAAATACCCTTATTTTCTTCATTGACACTTTGTAATTCCTTCTTTCTTTTCAGACTTATAAATCTCCCTCTATTATACTTACTTAATATAATTTTACCATTTCTTATGACCGAAGACTCACTACAATCTGAATAATCAGAGTGAAAATATCGTTTAAAATCAATAGATATTCACTATTCTCTCAGGAAGACCTTGTGTAAAAAATGTGTAAAATTATTTCAAATTTAACCTTTTAAAGCCTTTTTCCCGCAAAACAAAAACACCTACAAACATTGATGTATCAAATTTGTGAGTGTTTTATCGTTTTTAACTCGTTTTAACCTAAAGCTACCGGTGGTCGGGGTCGAGCTATATCTACATAGCTTCATTATAAATTAATAATAATTGTAGTGAATTGCGGCATTAACATTGATTGCATTCATCAACTTAAAATATTCCCACAAAAACAAACCCCTCAACACTCATTGTGTCAAGGGGTTAAATAATTAAAACATTTGCATATACTGTTCTCTTTCCCATGGGTGCACTTGTGTGCGGAACATATCCCATTCTATTTCTTTTGATTCGATAAAGTTTTTGACAATGTGTTCTCCTAAAGCTTCCTGTATCACTTTATCTTTCTTGAGTTCTTCTAACGCATCTTTTAATGTCGCTGGTAATTCAATGATACCATTTTCTCTTCGTTCTTTTTTATCCATTTCATATACATTACAATCTACCCCAGTTGGTGGTTGTAATTTACTTTTAATGCCACTTAGTCCCGCTGCTAATAAAACAGACAGTGCCATATAAGGATTAGCAGATGGATCTACACTTCGTACTTCTACTCGGGTACTTAATCCTCGTGAATTTGGAACACGGATTAATGGACTTCTATTTGTACCAGACCATGCCACATAACTTGGTGCCTCGTAGCCTGGAACTAAGCGCTTATAAGAGTTAACGATTGGATTTGTGATGGCAGTAAATCCAAGTGCATGCTCTAAAATTCCTGCAATAAAATGGTAGGCTGTTTCACTTAGTTGTAATGGACCATTCTCGTCTAAAAACACATTTTGATTGTCTTTAAAAAGAGACATATTACAATGCATCCCTGATCCGTTCACACCAAACAACGGTTTTGGCATAAACGTTGCGTGCAAGCCGTGTTTTCTAGCAATCGTTTTTACTACTAATTTAAATGTTTGGATATCATCCGCATGTTTCACAGCATCCGAATATTTAAAATCAATCTCATGTTGACCAGGAGCTCCTTCATGGTGAGATGCTTCTATTTCAAATCCCATTTCTTCTAGCTCTAAAACAATATCTCTTCGGCAATTTTCGCCTAAATCCGTTGGCGCTAAGTCAAAATAGCCACCCTTATCGTTCAGCTCAAGTGAAGGCTCTCCTCTTTCATCAAGTTTAAAAAGGAAAAATTCTGGTTCTGTACCAATATTAAATGCATCGTACCCCATATCTTTCGCTATTTTAAGATTCTTTTTTAAATTATAACGAGGACATCCTTCAAATGGAGTTCCATCTGGCTTATAAATATCACAAATAAAACGAGCTACTCTACCTTTTTCACTTGTCCATGGAAAAATTACAAACGTATCTAAGTCTGGAGATAGCTTCATATCTGATTCTTCAATTCTTACAAAACCTTGTATAGATGAACCATCAAATACCATTTCATTATCAAGTGCCTTATCTAACTGACTTAAGGGAATTTCAACGTTCTTAATCGTACCTAATAAATCTGTAAACTGTAATCGAATAAATTTTACATTTTCTTCTTCAATAATCTTTTTAATATTGTCCCTTGTATACCCCATGCCTTTAAACGCTCCTTCTGTCTAGAATGAAAGAATACAGTATTCTTTCTGCCATATGAAGTTTTCCCTATTTTTAAGAGTTCAAACAGGCACTTATATAGCTTCACCTAAAAAAATAGTTTGAAATTCTTTAAAACTGAACCACGACCCTATTTTTCTATAAAATAATTATACAAGAGCATTTACCTCTGTCAATAAATGTTAGGAATAAAATATATATTTGTTTGAGATATATTTTATCGAATGTACGAATAATTTATTCGATCGTTCTGATCGCTTGGATAGCATTTGTTACCGCGATTTTTACATGCTGGTACGTTAATCCACCTTGCACAAAGGCAGTATAAGGCGGACGAATAGGGCCATCAGCCGTTAATTCTAAGCTTGCACCTTGAATAAATGTCCCAGCCGCCATAATGACTTCATCTTCATATCCAGGCATTGGTGCTGGATATGGTAAAACGTGTGAGTTAATTGGTGAATACTTTTGGATTTCCTGGCAAAATGCAATCATTTCTTCTGCTGAATGGAAATTAACGGACTGAATCAAATCGGTACGAAAATCGTTATATTTCGGAGAAGTTTGGAATCCCATTTCTTCGAGATAGGCAGATGTAAAGATAGCTCCCTTTAAAGCTTCACTTACGACATGTGGTGCTAAAAATATACCCTGATACATTTCCTGTAGCATTCCGATACTTGCACCAATTTCCTTACCTATCCCTGGTGCTGTTAAGTGATAGGATGCAAGTTCAACAAGTTTATTCTTCCCTACAATATAGCCTCCAGATCTCGCTATTCCCCCACCTGGATTCTTAATAAGTGAACCTGCTATTATATCTGCACCAATATCTGTTGGTTCATATGCTTCTACAAATTCACCGTAGCAATTATCGACAAAAATAATAATATCTTTGTTCCAACTTTTTATTGTTCGTATGATTTCCTCCATTTCATGTATTGTTATAGAAGGTCGTTCATCATAGCCTTTGGAACGTTGGATAGCGATTACCTTTGTTTTTTCCGACATTTTTGCTTTTACTGCATCCAAATCAACCTTTTCATTATGTAAAGGAATGCTTTGATAAAGCACTCCAAAATCAGTAAGAGAGCCAGGCGAATGACTCCTTGCTCCGATTACTTGCGTTAGTGTATCGTATGGTTCACCAGTTATATACATAAGCTCATCACCGGGACGTAACACGCCAAATAACGCAATGGTTATCGCATGTGTACCTGATACGATTTGAGGACGTACAAGCGCGTCCTCAGCCCCAAATATAGAAGCATATACGCGTTCAAGCTTATCCCTACCATAATCATCATATCCATAACCAGTTGTCGGGTTAAAATCACTATCGCTTACCGAGTGGTCACGAAATGCCTGTAAAACTTTCTCTTGGTTCAATTTTTCTATCTCTGAAATATTATTAAAAATAGGTTCAAGCTTCTTCTCAATATTGATCGTTGTCATACTGTTTGTCATTCTTTTGATACTCCTTTATTACCTTCATGATGTCATGGGTAGGATTTACATATCCAATCACATCATAACCTTTTTTATCTTCCTCATAGTAAACTTCTTCTACTAGAGATTTTTTCTTCAGTAACGATAAGTTATTTGCTCTTTCATCCGGGATAAAGGTATGATACTTGTCCCATTGTTCCTTAACCATTATACATGTTTTGTCTAAAATTTCTTTAATCGAGCTTTCGCTTAGTGCGCTTACAAGCAAGTAAGGTACTGAATGTGGCAAGAAGCTATCTTCGCTAATTAAATCCTTTTTATTATATAACGTGATTAATGGGATATTTTCGGCATTTAACTCTTTTAGCTGACGATAAACCGTTTCCTCATGGTCTTCTTTATTTGGCGCAGATAAATCTACAACATGGTAAATAAGATCTGCTTCTTGTACTTCCTCAAGAGTTGATTTAAAAGCAGCAATTAATCCAGTTGGAAGGTCTTGTATAAATCCAACGGTATCTGTAATAATCACTTCTAATCCAGTTGGAAGACGTAGCTGTCTTGTTAATGGATCTAACGTTGCAAAAAGCTTATCCTCTTGCAGTGAGTCACTAGCTGTTAAATGGTTAAACAATGTAGATTTTCCCGCATTTGTATAACCTACGATAGCAATTTGAAAAGTATTTGTTTTCTCCCTATAAGAACGATGTTGTTTACGTCTGTTAACAATCACTTTTAGGCGTTTCTCAATATCATTAATCCTTCTAAGTATATGTCTTCGGTCTGATTCAAGTTTTGTTTCACCAGGACCTCTTGTACCGATACCTCCACCTAAACGAGATAATTCTAACCCTTGTCCCTGTAACCTTGGGAGCATGTAATTATACTGCGCTAACTCGACTTGGAGTTGTCCTTCTTTCGTCTGAGCACGTGCAGCAAATATATCTAATATTAATTGACTTCGGTCAATAACACGAACACCTAGTTCATCCTGTAAATTTCGTATTTGCGTTCCAGATAGCTCCTCATTAGCAATAATGAGATCTATTTCCTCTAAATCATGTTCTTCCTTTATACTCTCTAATTTACCTTTACCTAGATACGTAGCACGGTGTGGTGAAGTTCTTTTTTGCACAATTTCCTGTATTACTTCTCCTCCCGCAGTTGTAACTAAGGACTTTAACTCATCTAACGAATAATAAAAGTGAGCTTCTTTCTGTTTATCATTAAGTACGGCAAGTACTAATACTTTTTCGATTTGAATCCCATCCTTTTTAAAAATCTGGCGTTTTCATTATTTTCAACATTCTTCATTTATTTATGTTAGCATTCTAATTTAATCGTCCAAATAAAAAAAAGCGCTACGTCTAGCATAGCGCCATTAGTATTCTCTTATTACTCTTTTTCGATCGTTATATTTTTTGACGGAACGAAGGTAGAGATTGCATGCTTAAAGATTAACTGTTGTTTTCCCTCAGAATCAAGAAGAACAGTGAAGTTATCAAATGCTTTTATTACTCCTCGCAATTGAAATCCGTTCGTGAGAAAAACAGTAACCGGTACACGTTCTTTTCTTAGTTGGTTTAGGTACTGATCTTGAATATTTACTGATTGGGACATGGCAAATCCTCCTCTATTTTCTCTATAGTTAATAATTCTATTTTTCTTTTAAGAATCCTGCCAAATCATGCAAAATATTTTGAAAAACATTATCTTTTTCTGTTGGAAGCATTGAATACCAATGAACAGGAAGTTTATTTTTAAACCAAGTGAATTGGCGTTTCGCATATCTCCTTGAATTTCTCTTCAACAATTCTACGGTTTCTTCTAAACTCTGTTCCCCTCTGAAATAAGGAATAAACTCTTTATAACCGATTGCTTTCATTGCTTGAGCATTTTCGTTCGTATTATTAAGTAATCCTTCTACTTCATCGAGCAAGCCTTGCTCCATCATTAAGTCGATACGTTGGTTAATCCTATCATACAATAAGACACGGTCCATTTCTAAACCAATGAGAAAAGCATCAAATTGCATTTCATTGGATTGTTTCTTTTGATATTCAGACAATGTAAGACCAGTCTGTTCGTAAACTTCTAATGCACGTATTAATCTTCTTGTATTATTCGGATGAATTTTTTGCGCTTGCTCGGGATCAACCTCTTTTAATCGTTTATAAACATGATTCACACCATATTTCTCAAGCTCTTGCTCAATTTTCTCTTGTATAGCTTCATCCCGCTGTTGCTTAGAAAATTGATAATCATAAAGAACCGATTGAATATACAATCCTGTTCCTCCAACTAAAATTGGCAATTTTCCTCTTGAAGAAATTGAACGTATAGCTGCTTGTACATCCTTTTGGAATTGCGCAACAGAATAATCCTCATTTGGTGATAATATATCGATTAAATGATGAGGGATGCCCTTTTTTTCTTCCTCTGTAATTTTTGCTGTCCCAATATCCATACCCCTGTATATTTGCATGGAATCTCCGCTAATCACTTCTCCATTATATTTTTCAGCAATTTCAATCGAGAGTGCAGTTTTCCCCACAGCAGTCGGTCCAACAATTACGACTAACTTTTCCTTCATAACTTCACATCCAAGTTGCTATATTACTCTTTTCTATCATATCATTACATAACTCTTTTGAACATTTTTTCCATTTCATACTGAGAAAAATGAATGATAATTGGTCTTCCATGCGGACAGGTAAACGGCTCCTTACAATCTCTTAAATGATCTAATAAAACTTGCATATCCTGTTTATCCAAATAATGATTCGCTTTAATCGATCGCTTACAAGACATTAGGATGGCAGCTTCTTCTCTCAATTTATGAATATTAATCGACTGATCTTTAATTAACTGATCTACCATATCTCGTATCATTTCATTCTCCTCACCTTGTGGGAACCATTGAGGATGAGAACGAACAATATACGTATTTTGGCCAAATAATTCGAAAAATAACCCTACTTGTTCCAATTCCTCTTTAAATTGCTCAATCAGTAAACTTTCTTGTTGAGTAAATTCAAAAGTTAGAGGAACAAGTAGTTCCTGCAACTCATTGGTAACTTCACCAATTTTCTCTCGATAAAATTCATACTTAATACGTTCTTGGGCTGCATGTTGGTCAATAATGTATAAGCCTTCCTCATTTTGAGCCATAATATACGTTCCGTGATGTTGCCCAATTACCTCTAATTCCGGAACACGTTGTTTCTCTGAAGTCATAGTTGTTGTAGTTTCTTCCACTGTTGAAATAGGTTGACTATCCATTTGGCTGTTGTTCTCCTGAAGAGGTGGTGCCACTAATGCATCGTTACTTGAGGATTTCTCGTCAGCCCGCTCATTTGTAACTGAGTTGTTTTCAGGTGAGTTCGTTTCGTACTGATGAATTCGATCCGAATCTCGTCTAGTTTCAAATTCAAATTTTGGCTGAATACTCTTTTCTCTAATATACTTCGGCTCTGTACCAGAAGGAATTAATATTTCTTGATGCAGTCTATTTTTTATCATCTCTTCAATTGCTTGTAGTAGTTCTTTTTCTTTACTAAAGCGCACCTCTAATTTAGTTGGATGGACATTGACATCGACTAGAAATGGATCCATCTCGATATTGAGTATGACGATCGGCTGCCTACCAATCGGTAAAAATGTATGATAACCAGCTTCGATGGCTTTTGCGATACGAATACTTCTTACATACCGCCCATTAATTATCGTAGTGATATATCCTCTAGACGCACGATTCATTTCCGGCCTTGCAATATAACCATCTATTTTGTAGTCTAGTGTGCTTGTCTCGATTGGAATCATTTGTTTGGCAACAGACATTCCATATACCGCACTTGCTATCGATAGAAGTCCACCTTTACCAGTCGTTTGAAATAACTTTTTCCCATTATGATGTAACTCAAAACGAGTTCTTGGATGAGAGAAGGCCATACGATTGATAATATCAGTTATATGACCTAGCTCAGTATGAACTGTTTTTAAGTATTTAAGTCGCGCTGGTGTATTATAGAACAAATTCTCCACTAGAATGTCTGTACCCTTTCTAGCATCCGTTCGACTCTCTGAAAGAACCGAGCCGCCTTCTTGGATAATCGTTATTCCTGCTTCTTCACCAGTAGAAGTTTTTATGGTCATTTTGCTTACGGAAGCAATACTCGGTAAAGCTTCTCCACGAAATCCTAGTGTACGCACATGAAAAAGGTCGTTTTCGCTTCTAATTTTACTTGTCGCGTGTCGCAAAAATACACGTTTTACTTGTTCGTGTGGAATTCCAGTTCCATTGTCAATCACTCGGATAGATTGTAATCCTGCTTCACTAATTTCGACTTTAATGTTCGTGCTACCAGCATCAATACTGTTTTCTACTAATTCCTTTACAACAGAAGCTGGGCGTTCAACTACTTCACCTGCTGCTATTTTATTAGCTAAGTGTGGTGGTAATTCCATTATATCCATTTCTATCACCCTTTTTTCTTAGCTTGTTTGTTTAATTCATAGAGACAATTTAATGCCTGCATTGGAGTCATTTCTAATATATCGAGATTTGAAATTGTTTTAATAATTTCACTCTCTTTTTGATTACTTGATGGCAGATTTTCTTTATTATCGACAAAAAAGGTTAGTTGCTCAGCATCCACTTGCTCGACCGATTTCGGATCAGCTTTTGTTTCTGTTGGAGGATCATTTTTAGAGCTTCCATTTTCTAATCTTTCGAGAATGATAGAGGCACGTTGTATTAAATCCTCTGGAAGTCCAGCTAATTCCGCAACATGAATCCCATAGCTTTCGTCTGCCGCTCCTTCACGTACTTGGTGAAGAAACACTA
The DNA here is from genome assembly GCF_014206945.1 of Gracilibacillus halotolerans. Classification (GTDB taxonomy): domain Bacteria; phylum Bacillota; class Bacilli; order Bacillales; family Amphibacillaceae; genus Gracilibacillus; species Gracilibacillus halotolerans. The sequence continues at coordinate 277,660 of NZ_JACHON010000001.1, read as the reverse complement.
CTTTACCATTAATCTTTTCTGCTCGAACATGGATGTTTTTTAACCTACTCAACGTTTTTTCTAAACTAGTTAACTCATGATAATGTGTAGAAAAAATCGTCTTGCACCCTATATGTTCATGAATATGTTCGATTATTGCTTGAGCTAACGCCATACCATCATATGTGCTCGTCCCTCTACCTAGTTCATCAAATAATATCAGACTGTTTTTTGTAGCATGAGAAATAGCATTATTTGCTTCTAACATTTCGACCATAAATGTACTCTGACCAGAGACTAAATCGTCTGCTGCACCAATTCGGGTAAATATTTGGTCAACAATTGACAGTTTTGCCTTTTTAGCTGGAACGAAGCAACCAATCTGCCCCATTAAAACGGTTAAAGCTAGCTGCCTCATATACGTACTTTTACCAGACATATTTGGTCCTGTAATTAATAGAATTGGTTGTTTATTATCCATTTCTATTGTATTTGGAACAAACTCTTGGCTATCCATAACTTTTTCTATAACAGGATGGCGACTTTCTTCCAAATATAACGTATCGTTATTTGAAAAAGTTGGCCGAACGTAATCATTTTCCTCACTTACCGTTGCAAAACTTTGAAGTACGTCTATCTCACTAATGATACTTGCTAAATTTTGTACATAAGGAATAAATCGTTTCGTCTGTTCGCGAATGTCCAAAAATAATTGATACTCAAGATCGATCATGTTATTTTCAGCCTCAAGTATAATTGTTTCCTTTTCTTTCAGTTCCTCTGTAATAAAACGTTCTGCGTTAGTTAGTGTTTGTTTACGCTCATACCTTCCCTCAGGAACTAGGTGCAAATTTGCCTTTGTAATTTCGATATAATAACCAAACACTTTGTTAAAACCAATCTTTAATGAACGAATATTTGTAGCTTCTCGCTCTTTTTGTTCTAAATTCGCAATCCATTTCTTTCCGTTAGTAGATGCATCTCGATACGTATCCAGTTCCTTATTGTAACCACTCTTTATAATATTTCCTTCTGTAATTGAGACAGGCGGATCATCCATGATACTTCTTTCTAGTAAATCTAATAATTCTGGTAAAGGATTGATTTGTTTCGATAACTCTTGAATTTCTTTTTTGGAAAATTGCATCAATAACTGTTTGATAATTGGAATCTTTTGCAAAGAATTTTTTAACTGTATAAGGTCTCTTGCATTGACGTTTCCAAATGCTACACGACCAGTGAGTCGCTCTAAATCATATATAGATTGTAACGCCTCTCTAATTTCTTGACGTTGCATAAAATCTTCATAGAAACCTTCTGTCTTCTCTAATCGACTTTCAATTGACTCCTTAGATAATAAAGGACGTTCTAGCCATTTCTTTAACTTTCTCGCTCCCATTGCTGTAACTGTCCGGTCTAACACCCAGAGTAAGCTACCGTATTTTTCCTTTCTCATAAAGGAAGAAGTGATTTCTAGATTTCTTTTCGAGAACATATCTAAAAGCATATATTCATTTAATTCGATATATTGCGCATTCTTTAGATGCTCAATTGTTCTTTTCTGTGTCGTATGAATGTAATCGTATAATATCATGCATGTATGACGAAGCGCTTTGTCCTCAATCTCTTCTAGAAAGGAATTAGGTACTGTTGACAGTTTAGATGCATCTACAAGAGAGACGGTAATCTTCATTTTATCTTGTAATTCTTTTATATATGCTTCATTAAATCCACTCTCAACAACTACTTCTTTAATCGGTCTATTATAAATTTCACTTAAAACTCCATTCCATCCCCTAGTAATCCTCATTACGGATGTTTCTCCGGTAGACATATCGGTATATGCAAAAGCAAAATAATCATTTTCCACATAGTGAATCGAGGCTAAATAATTATTTTCTGTATCTTGCAGCATTGTACCTTCCATAACGGTTCCTGGGGTAATCAGCTGAATGACTTCCCGCTTTACTACGCCCTTAGCTGTTTTAGGGTCCTCGACCTGTTCACAAATAGCTACTTTGTAACCACGTTCAACTAACGTCTTTATGTAATTTTCTGCGGAGTGATACGGTACTCCACACATAGGAATACGATCTTTAGATCCTCCATCACGACTCGTTAACGTGATTTCCAGTTCTCGTGCTGCTCTTTGTGCGTCTTCAAAAAATAACTCGTAAAAGTCACCTAATCTAAAAAATAAAAAACAGTCTTGATACTCTGCCTTTATTTTTAAATATTGTTGAATCATTGGCGTGTAACCCATTATATTTCCCCCAACATCGTTCGAATTCTTGTTCTATTATAGCACAGAATCGACAAAATACGTTATCCTTCTGCAGGAAGTAGGGGTTGAAAAAGCTAGATAATTAAAGTATTCCCTTATACTTTCTACTATGTTTTTCTAGATGTATGTAATCCCTTGAATAATTCCATGAGAGAATTTAACATACCATAGAATCCTTTATTTTTGTTCAAAAAAATACAGTGTGGATTTGGCCACACTGTATCGATTAATCATCCTCATTTAGAAAGTCTGTATCGAGTTCATCGAATTCTTCGTCACTTATTTCTAAATCCCATTCTTCATCATCATGTACTTTTCCTTTCGGATCTACCTTCACTACTACTTTTGTCTCTCCTATTACTTCTACTAAAAATTCTCTCTCTACTTCAACTTTTACTTTATTTCCTTTTTCCGCAATGCTACATTCTAGACAATTTGGTTGTTGTATGACTTTGGCATGAACATAAGCTTCGTCACCAATATTGTTCTTATCCCTTATCGTAAGTGGTACTTTATCACAATATTCTACTGTTTCGGATACAACCTCTGTTTTGGAGTTATCATTAAATGCGTACCAAACATTCACATCATATTTACCATGTATCTCCACTTTATCTTTTCCAGCTAATTTAGCATGGTAATGATGATTGATTATCCAGCATCCTAAAATGCTGGAGGGACGATGGTCAGCTGTTATTGTGTTCGTATCCTTTGTGAATTTTCTTCCTTTTCCTGTAACAGCTTTTGTGATAATTTCACGATATTGCTGATCAAGAAATGACATAGGCTCATAACCTCCCTCTCGTTTCTTCTCCATCATATGCAAGATATTCACCTAGAGTGCTTGTTGTTTATTTTTTAAATAGGCACTCTTAGATTCTAATTTATCCTATGCATATGCCCAGGGAGGTGTGTATTCCGTTTAGTGGACTTTTATAGAAAAAAACTCCGAATGGTACCGACAGAATATCGGTCATTCAGAGTCATGTAAATCCAATCAGATCGTATGCTTAGTTAGAGAAGGTTTGTTGTCTTTTAGATCCTGTTTCTCCATGTAAAACATTACCACCTGTAGAGCGAATAATTTCATTTGTTATTTCACGAGCAATTGTATTACTTACTAGCTGTAATAAATCATTAATAACTACTTGTGAATCTTTAAATTCTTGTACAATTGGAATTTCATCGATTTCCTTCTGTAAACGGTCAAGTTCAGCTTCAACTTTTTTAAGTGCTTCTTCTTTACCATAAGCTTGGAAATTAACTGCTTGTTTTTGTAGAGCTTTTATCTTTTTAATATTGGCTTGTACTTTTTGATTTTCATTTAACTTTGCTTCTAATTGCTTAAAGCGATCTATTTCTTCCATATTAGCCATCATATCAGCTAATTTATGTGCTTTTTCTAATACTTCTGCTTTTGTATATTTTGCCATTTAATTCACCTCAACTGCCGCTTCAACCAATTCCCCGTCTAGCGTCCATGTTTTTGCGTTTACTATTTTCACTTCTACTATTTGCCCAATTACTGACTTAGGTGCTCGAAAGTTTACTAATTTACTTTTCTCTGTATAACCGGAGAGTACATCAGGATCCTTTTTACTTTCCCCTTCGACTAGTACCTTGACGGTTTTACCAACATAGTTCTTCATAGATTCTGCTGATTTTTCATTAACTAATTTGTTTAGTCGTTGTAATCGTTCTTTCTTTTCTTCCATTGACACATTGTCTTCCCATCTTGCTGAAGGTGTCCCTTCACGTGGAGAGTAAATATACGTGTAGGCAGCTTCAAAACCAACTTCTTCTACTAAAGATAATGTTTCCTGGAATTGCTCTTCTGTTTCATTTGGAAATCCAACGATAATATCTGTCGTTAATGTAACATTCGGGATCGCTGCTCTAATCTTTCTTACTAATTCTAGGTAATCCTCCCGTGTATATCGACGAGCCATGACACGTAAAATATCTGAGCTACCAGACTGAACTGGTAAGTGGATATGATCTACTAAATTGCCACCCTTAGCTAATACTTCGATTAAATGATCATCAAAATCTCTTGGGTGTGAAGTTGTAAATCGAATTCTAGGTATATCAATTTTACGTAATTCATCCATAAGATCACCTAGTCGATAATCTATATCCAAGTCTTTACCATATGCATTTACATTTTGGCCAAGTAGAGTAATTTCTTTATACCCTTGGGCTGCTAAATGACGAACTTCTTGAATAATATCTTCCGGAAGTCTACTTCTTTCCTTACCTCGTGTATATGGAACTATACAGTACGTACAGAACTTATCGCAACCATACATAATGTTTACCCATGCTTTTATTTTACCTTTTCGTGCTTTCGGGAGATTTTCAATGATATCTCCTTCTTTGGACCATACTTCTACTACCATTTCTTTAGAGAACTGGGCTTCACTAACTAAGTTTGGTAAACGGTGAATATTGTGCGTACCGAAAATTAAATCGATATGTGGATGCTTTTTCAATATACGATTTACAACAGATTCTTCCTGCGACATACATCCACAAACACCAAGAATTAGGTCTGGCTTTTCCAACTTTAATGGTTTCAAGTGACCGATTTCTCCGAATACTTTATTTTCCGCATTCTCCCGAATCGCGCACGTATTTAGTAAAATAATATCTGCTTCTTCGGTGACTTCTGTTGGCGCATAACCCATTTGCATTAAAATACCTGCCATCACTTCTGTATCATGTGCGTTCATTTGACAACCATATGTACGAATTAGGAATTTCTTCCCTTGTCCAAGCCCTCTAAATTCTTCAGCTATATCAAAATCATAATGAATATCTACATCTTTCTTTCTACGACTTCTAGCCTTTTTTAAATCAGGCACTTCATATGTAGTTTGGAAGTATTTAGAGATTAATTCATCACTAGACATATTTTTTAGGCGATCTAGATTTTCATCCACTTCGGATTTTACGTCCGATGAATGAGTAGTAGTAATTTGTTCGGATTCTAGACGCTGTTTTTCGTTCATTATTTGTACTCCTTTCAAGTCAGCAAACTTCTTCATCTATTATAGGGGATTTTATATAGAATTACAAAGACCAATTACGAAGGGAACGTACGAAGGAAATTCTCAAAACAAATTTTGTCCACAATTTCTTTATTAAAATTTCTCTCCAATTCATTTACGACTAGAGACACTTTATCTATTGTCGGAACTTCTCTTATAAGATAATCTGTTCCGTCAAAATCGGACCCTAATACGATGTGATTTTCTGCACCATATTCAATTAAATAACGTATATGCTCGATTAAATCTTCTAATGTTGCATAATCTTTTAACGTTAAAAAATCTGTTACGTACGTGACCCCTATCAATCCATTCTTTTTTATTATCTGATCAATTTGATATTTTCGTAAATTTCGAGTATGTGGAGTAATAGGATATACGTTAGAATGTGATGCGATTGGATAAATAGCTTGGTTGATAACATCGTCAAACCCTTTCAAGGAAATATGGGACAGATCTACCCATATGCTTTGCTCATTTAGATAGCTAACTACCGAATGACCAAATCTAGAAAGACCTCTATTTTCTGGCTCTAATATTCCATCAACCACCTTATTTCGGTAGTTCCAAGATAAACCTACCATGCGCACTCCTATGCTCACTAATTTCTTAAGTTTTGTTATATCTTCTCCAATACAATCTAATCCTTCAAGCGTAAGCATTGCTCCACGCTCGTTTTCCTTTAGATCCAAGATATCTGTTTTAGTTACAATTTGGCGTATATTTGAATGAGGTTTCAGAATTTCTTCATAAAAAAGTTGAGCCATCTCAAGTGCAACTCTAAATTTCTCCTGTTGTGGTACTTCAGAGGGCACGAAAATAGCAAAACATTGTACCTTAACATTACTTTGCATCCATCTTTCGTAATTTACAGCCAAATAAGGATCATTCCGAAACGAAGCTCCGTTAGACCACATTTTATAAAGAGCATCACAGTGACAATCAATTAACATGAACTCACTCTTTCTTTTTAAGATTCAACAAGTAAATACATGAAAAGATAGAAAAACCTGCTTGTATAAACAAACAGGTAGTGATTCTGCTATTATCTAGGCTCTACTATTAATTTAATAGCAGTACGTTCTTCATTATCAATCATGATATCTGTAAATGCTGGAACACAAATGAGATCTACACCACTTGGAGCTACGAAACCTCGAGAAATAGCGACGGCTTTTATCGCTTGATTCAGTGCACCCGCACCAATAGCTTGTATCTCTGCTGAACCTCGTTCACGTAGTACGTTTGCAAGTGCGCCTGCTACAGAATTTGGATTTGATTTAGCTGAAACTTTTAATATATCCATTCCTGGTACCTCCTTCAATTGCTATTGTCATTCCCACTTTAACTATATTCAATAATATGAAAGATATTCCTATTTATTAGTACGGGGAAGAAGGTGTTAACCAAGAAATGTATTCACTAAATTAGTCTAACAAAGGCTTATCGTCATTAATAAGAATTCGAGTAATTTTTATTGCTTTTCCAGTTTCGGGATTCACGTCAAATAGGACTCCACTTAATTGATTTCTTCCTTCTTTAGGGACTTCAAAACGTACTGGTAATCCAGTCATAAACTTTTTCAATACAGCTTCTCGTTCCATTCCTAAAATACCATCATATGGTCCTGTCATCCCTGAATCCGTAATATAGGCAGTACCTTTTGGTAAAATTCGTTCATCCGCCGTTTGAACATGGGTATGCGTCCCGACAACTACACTGACTTTTCCATCTAGATACCAGCCTAACGCTTGTTTTTCACTAGTAGCTTCTGCATGGAAATCTAAAAAAATAAGATTCGTCCGTTTTTTCGCTTGTGCTATGAGCTCGTCAGCTATTCTGAAAGGATCGTCTACAGGTTGCATAAACGTTCTTCCTAAAAGGTTAATGACCGCAATTTCTTGTTGATTCGATTTGATATAGACAATATCATTCCCAGGTGTCTCTGGCGGTAAATTTCCCGGTCGCACCATATATTTGGCATCATCAATAAAGGAAAAGATTTCGCGTTTGTCCCATGTGTGGTTACCCATTGTAATAGCTTGGGCACCCCACTCAAGTAAATTCTTGTAAATTTTTTCGGTAATACCCTTGCCGGCTGCCGCATTCTCTCCGTTAATAATAGTAATTGCTGGGTTATACTTTTGTTTTAGTTTGGGTAAATAGTATTGGACCATATCTCTTCCGGGTGATCCAACAACATCTCCAATAAATAAAATCCGCATTGGTTCCTACCTTTCTATGTTAGCTATTCATAGTTTTACATACTGAATTGCAAATGTCAAAAAGACTAAATAACTGGAATCAACTACATAATCCATTGATTTTAAACTGCAAATTCAATTTTTAGATGGAACATAAAAAAGCTCCAATCATTCATTCTTAACGATTGGAGCCTTTTTGCTTTTCATTTAATTCGAAAGAATCTATCTGAATTCTTATTTTGCATATTCGACAGATCTTGTTTCTCTTATAACTGTTACTTTTATATGACCTGGGTAGTCTAATTCTTCCTCTATTCGCTTACGGATATCTCTTGCTACCTTAGATGATTCAGCATCATCAATTTCATCAGGTTTAACAATAATACGAACTTCTCTACCTGCTTGGATAGCGAATGATTTTTCAACTCCACTAAACGATTCTGAAATCTCCTCAAGCTTTTCTAGACGTTTAATGTAGTTTTCTAATGTTTCGCTTCTTGCACCTGGTCGGGCAGCAGATAATGCATCCGCAGCTGCAACAATAACGGAAAGAACTGAAGTTGGTTCCTCATCACCATGGTGAGAGGCAATAGCATTAATGACGACTTCATTTTCTTTGTATTTAATTGCTAATTCTTTACCAATCTCAACATGACTACCTTCTACCTCATGATCTATTGCTTTACCTATGTCATGAAGTAGACCCGCTCTACGAGCAAGTGTAACGTCTTCGCCAAGCTCAGCAGCTAACAGTCCGGATAAGTAGGCTACTTCTGTAGAGTGCTTTAATACATTCTGACCGTAGCTTGTCCGATATTTTAATCTTCCTAGAATCTTAATCAAGTCTGGATGAAGACCATGAACACCCATTTCGAAAGTTACTTGCTCGCCAAACTCTCGAATATGTTCATCTACTTCTTTCCTTGATTTATCTACCATTTCTTCTATTCTGGCAGGGTGTATTCGTCCATCTTGCACCAATTTCTCTAAAGCTATTCTAGCAATTTCACGACGAATAGGATCAAAACCAGATAGAATGACAGCTTCAGGTGTATCATCTATGATGAGATCAATACCAGTCAATGTCTCCAATGTTCGAATATTTCTTCCTTCCCTACCTATGATACGACCCTTCATTTCATCATTAGGCAGGTTTACAACGGAAACAGTAGTTTCAGCTACATGGTCGGCAGCACAACGTTGAAGAGCAAGTGATAAAATACCCTTTGCTTTCTTATCAGCTTCTTCCTTCGCACGGTTTTCAGCTTCTTTAATCATTAGTGCCGTTTCATGTGATAGCTCTTCCTCTACACGTTGTAGAATAATCTGTTTAGCCTGTTCGGTAGTTAAACCGGATATCCGCTCCAATTCTGCCTGTTGCTCGCTTAACAATACTCCAACTTTGCTTTCCATTTCTTCAATTTGTTGTTGTTTTTCTGTAAGCGAACTTTCCTTTTTCTCTAACGATTGTTCTCGTTTATCGAGATTTTGGTCTTTTCGATTGAGATTCTCTTCCTTTTGCAGGAGTCGAGTTTCAAGTTTCTGAATTTCTGATCGGCGTTCACGAAGCTCTTGGTCCATTTGTTGACGAAGCTGATGATTTTCATCCTTCGCTTCCAACAATGCTTCCTTTTTCGCTACTTCTGCATTTTTATTGCCTTCTTCTACGATTTGTTTTGCTAACTCTTCCGCACTCGAAATTTTCTTCTCTGCAATATTTTTACGAATCAGATAACCAACAACAATACCGACAAATGTAAGCAAAATGGAGATGATAACTAACCAGATTGTTTCCATATCTTCACCTCCTCTTGCTATGAACTTGTACCCCTTAACAGTCGGCATTTACATGAACATAATTAATTAGTTGAGTTGTATAAAAAAATTATACATATTAATTCTAAACATCCTTACAATTATTGTCAAGGTAAGATGCATCATCGTTTGAGAATTTACCATGGTTTTATGTATAATATTTTGTTTAATAGAAAAACATAAATGATCTCCTCGATTTATTATATTATTTCATATAATTATACGATTTACATATTTCTAAACAAATCTTCCCAGTCCTCTTTATTAACAATCAAATCTTTTAACGTATATTGATCTAGTACCGTCAAAAAAGCTTGAGTAGCATCAGCTAATATAGATCTAAGAGAACATGAAGGAGTTAAAATACAGCGGTTTACTTCACAATTAAAACATTCTACTAAATAAAAATCGTTCTCCATCAGGCGGATAACTTCTCCTAAATTGATATCTTCTGGGTTCTTATGGAGCCGAATTCCCCCATTCCTACCTCTAGTAGTTTCGATATAATCATGCTTACTTAGCTGATGGACTACCTTTCTTATATGTTCTGCAGATATAAAAAAAGATTCGGAGATTTCTTTAATACTTACTTTGTCTTCTGAAGAAGCTGTGTAAATTAATACTCTTAAGGCATAGTCTGTATATTTTTTTAGCCGCATGCACATCCCTCACTTAAGCCTATCATACTCAAAATTAATTGGTACCGCCACAATTTAGTAAAGAAATTGTCAAAGAATGCTCATATTACCTTATTGAAAACGATTAACTTTAACAGGTAAAATTAAAGGTGTATATAGAATACATCTTTAAGGAGTGATTTATTTGTCAACTGCTACTTTACTTGATGAACAAACAATACGAATAGTAAAAAGTACTGTCCCTGTCTTGGAAGAACACGGAGCAGAAATTACAAAACATTTTTATCAACTTTTATTTCGAAACCATCCAGAACTCAAAAACATTTTTAATCAATCGAATCAGAGAAAAGGTAAGCAACCTCAAGCGTTGGCTAATGCCGTATATGCGGCTGCAGCTAATATTGATAATTTAGAAGCAATCCTATCCGTAGTGAAACAAATTGGCCATAAGCATCGTAGTTTAAATATCCAACCTGAGCATTATCCAATTGTAGGAGAAAACCTTTTAAAAGCAATGAAAGAAGTTCTTGGAGATGCAGCGACGGATGATATAATTGACGCTTGGGCGAAAGCTTATGGAGTAATTGCAGACGTGTTTATTAGTATCGAGAAAGAAATGTACGAAAAAACAAAACTAGAGACTGGAAATTGGATAGGCTATCGAGATTTTCATGTAGTCAATAAGGTACAAGAAAGTGATGTAATTACTTCTTTTTATTTAAAACCAACAGACGGGGGAATATTACCTGACTACCAACCAGGCCAATATATTACAGTGAAAGTGAATATCCCTGGGGTTCCTTATACTTGTCAGCGACATTATAGTCTATCGAATAAACCAAATTCTGAATTCCTTCGTATCAGTGTTAAAAGAGAAGATAGCAAAGATGGCAATCCACATGGTGTTGTTTCTACCTTTTTACATGAACAAGTACATGTTGGCGATCAATTATCGTTAAGTGCTCCTGCAGGATATTTTATTGTTGATGAATCGACTAAACCTCTTGTTTTGATAAGTGGGGGTGTAGGGATTACACCGTTAACAAGCATGCTTGAATATGCAGTGGAGCAGCAACCAGAACGCGAGATTTATTTTATACATGCTGCACAAAATGAATCGGTCCATGGTTTAAAAGACATTATTCATGAAATTGCATCAAATAATAAGAATGTGCATTATTTCATAGTATATGAACAAACAAAGCATCCTCAATTGTGTGATAAAGTGGGGTATATCGATTTACCATGGCTTCAATCTATACTACCTACAAACGATGCATCCTTCTTTTTCTGTGGCCCTGAAGGGTTTATGAGAGCAATCAATAAGTCGTTGCTAAAGTGGAATGTACAACCTGACAATATTCATTATGAGTTCTTTGGACCACAAGGAACGTTAGATTAAGAATAATAAAAATGTTTCTTCTATGAATGTAATAAAAAACGGCTTTAACTATTCGTTAAAGCCGTTTGTTCGTTCATTTATTAATCTATCGGAAAAGCTTCTTGTTCTTCGACGCTACTATCTTCTTTTTTTTCAGACTCATCCATTCCGTAATGATCTCTAATTGCTTCATAGATTTCAGTAGCTATTTCTGGATTTTCACGTAGGAATAGTTTTGCATTCTCACGGCCTTGCCCTAGCTTCTCATTATTGTAGGAATACCATGCTCCACTTTTAACTACAATATCTAAATCAGCACCGATATCGAGGATTTCACCTTCTCGAGAAATACCTTCGCCATACATGATGTCAACTTCCGCTTGTTTAAAAGGTGGTGCCACTTTATTCTTAACCACTTTTACTTTTGTACGGTTACCGACCATTTCATTTCCTATTTTTAATGTTTCTGCTCTTCTTACTTCTAACCGAACTGAAGAGTAAAATTTCAATGCACGACCACCTGGCGTTGTTTCCGGATTTCCGAACATGATGCCGACCTTTTCACGAATTTGGTTAATAAATATCGCGATTGTTTTTGACTTATTAATCGCACCAGATAATTTCCTTAAAGCTTGAGACATAAGACGCGCTTGTAGACCAACGTGCGCATCTCCCATCTCCCCTTCAATCTCGGCTTTAGGAACGAGCGCTGCAACAGAGTCAATAACTAGTATATCAACGGCACCACTACGTACTAGTGCTTCCGCAATTTCTAAAGCTTGTTCTCCTGTATCTGGCTGAGATAGTAACAGTTCATCGACATTAACCCCTAAATTCTTAGCGTAAACAGGATCCAATGCATGCTCTGCATCAATAAACGCTGCTTGACCACCTGCACGCTGCGCTTCCGCAATAGCATGCAAGGAAACAGTAGTTTTACCTGATGATTCTGGTCCATAGATTTCAACGATTCTACCTCGTGGATATCCTCCTATACCAAGTGCAACATCAAGAGCAACAGAGCCACTAGGAACAGTAGCCATTTTCTGTTGAGCTTGTTCTCCTAGTTTCATAATGGAACCTTTTCCGAATTGCTTTTCAATTTGTTTTAACGCCATATCTAAGGCTTGTTTACGATCACTCAAAATGATTCCTCCTTCAAATTCCTAGTTATATCATACAATCTTTTTTCATAGATTACAAGCAAAAAGTCGAATGAATGTTCGTTATTTTTTAACTTTTAATTACCAATTTTAAGTTATTCTCTCTCTATAACTATATTCCCTAAAAACAGCATCAATAAGTCATATTTTGCAAGCGAAATATCCTATTTGCTGAATTAAAAAAGATAGTAACTCTGTCATTGAAAGTTACTACCTTTTCATTATTACAAATTCACTTGTTAAGATGCTTATATAGTAATTCTAAGCCCTTTTTAACGGTTCGTTGTATAATCGCACTACGATTTCCTTGGAATACAAATTTCTCTGTGATAGCTTTACCATTAATTTTATCATAGATGCAAATAAATACTGTACCGTGTGACTGATTTTCAATCACACTTCCGGCAACGCCTGTAAAGCTAATCCCTATATCGGACCCATAGAGGCTCGCTACTTGTTTAGCCATATGTATCGCACATTCCTTACTTACAGTCCCATACTCATCGATTATACTTGAATCTACCTGCAGAACATTCTCTTTAGCTTGCTCGTGATAAACAACAGCACCGCCTTTAAAAACTTTAGAGGCACCATCATTTTGAACGATTTCTGCACTGAATGCTCCTCCGGTGAGGCTTTCTGCACTAGCCAAAGTTAATTGTTGATTCAATAATAGTTCATACACTCGTTGACGAATTGTCATCTCATTGTATCCATATAAAAATTCACCAACTCGCGCTATAACTTTATCTTCTATTTGGTCAAACATAGTGTTAGCTTCGGCTTCCGTTTTCGCTTTTGCGGTTAACCTTAGAGAAACTTCCCCTTCGACCGCCAGAGGAGCAATCGTAGGGTTCGTCTGTTCGTGAATAATATCTTTAAGTTCATGCTCAATTTGTGCTTCACCAATACCAATAAAGCGAAGTACACGAGAGTAAATGCTATCCTCTAACATGTTTTTTTTCTTAAAATAAGGTAGAATCTGTTCTTCGGTCAAAGCTTTCATTTCGCGAGGTACGCCAGGCATAAAAATCCATATACGATCGTCATAGTCTACTAAAATTCCTGGCGCTATTCCTACTGGGTTTTTAAAAACAGTTGAACCTTCAAAAACAGCTGCTTGTTTTCGATTGTTCGGTGTCATTTCTAAATTCCTTTTTCGAAAGTAGGCTTCGATGTCTTTCATCGTTTGTTCATCTTCTATTATTTTTATCCCAGATATTTCTTGGAAAGCTTCTCTTGTTAAATCGTCGTCTGTCGGTCCTAATCCACCTGTTACAAAGATAATGTTTGACCTGTGATGAGCAATTTCAAATACATCTTTCACACGGTTAAGATTATCTCCTACCACTTGGTGATAGTATACAGATATGCCGTTGTCAGCCAACTTTTCAGACACCCAAGCAACATTCGTGTTAACGATTTGTCCGAGTAAAAGCTCCGTACCTACCGTAATGACTTCTGCCTTCCACTCTTTCATTTTTTAGAGTCCTCCGTCATTACATGCCAGTTTTTAACGAAATATTCTACACCAGATACAATCGTGAATAAAAGTGCAATATACAATAAGATGTCTGCAACAGGGATGCCCATATTTTCAAATGGGATATTTTCTAACAACAATGCTAAAATCGCTAGAATTTGGAATAATGTTTTCCACTTTCCTAAATTTCCTGCTGCAAGAACAATTCCTTCACCTGCTGCTACTAGTCGAAGGCCTGTTACAGCAAATTCCCTACTAATTATAATGATAATCACCCAAGCGGGTGCTAGCTCCATGGCTACTAACAAAATAAAAGCCGCCGAAACGAGTAGTTTATCTGCCATAGGATCTAAAAATTTCCCTAGGTTTGTCACCAAGTTATACTTTCTTGCATAGTAACCATCTAACCAATCTGTAGCAGAAGCAAATGCAAAGATAAGCAATGCAATTACTTGTGCAACAGGAAGAGCTGTTCCAGCTATTTCCCAACTCCCCCAATCAAACGGATAGGATAATAACAGGATGAATATTGGTATCAATAAAATTCTTGATACAGTTATTTTATTTGGTAAATTCATATCTTATAGAAGTCTCCTCTCAAACCTAACAACTTACTCTTCATCTGTCGTTGTTTCAATTGTTATCCATGCCTCCTGCACGGAGTTAGGCGCAATCTCTTCTGAGAGTTCTAATGGTACGCCATTAATGTTATAGCTCATAAACTGTGGTTGAGCAAATTTAACATATATTTCAGTTTCACCAGTAATGTCCAATTCCAGCGGACTGTCTTCATCTGTTAACACTTGGTGCACAAAACTTTCATCCGAATCGTTATAGACTTCTAACCAACTTTCTTCACTTGAAAAAGTTAGAATTATTTTTTCTTCGGTCGATTCAACCGTATATCGAGATTCGTTATTGGAGTATTCATAGCTAGTAACCTCCGTTACTGGTTCAGTCTCCTCTGTTTGTTCGTCAACTTCTTCTTCCTCATTATCATTTGTTTCTGTTTCGTCTTCTTCCGTAGGCTCTGGAGCACGTTCTGGAGGTGGTAATTGAACAGATTCCCCACCAGTATTATTATTAGCTTCATTATCCGTTACTGGATTATCGTCGTTGGAGAAAAAACCTTGTTGAAAAAGCCAAATAAATACTAATAAGCCTATGATTAATAATACTACGATGACAGTAGGTAAAAAAGAAAAAATCACAGGAGTCTTTGTTGATGTTTTATTTCTTCTGCTACTCTTAACTCTTGAGATATTAGTTGGTTCCTCCTTTTCAAAAGGGAGAGCATGTTCATATTCATTCATTAATTCATTATAATCTAACCCTAATACATTCGAATACTCTTTAATAAATGCTCTTACATAAAACGATCCAGGCATTACATGAAATCTTTCTTTCTCTATAGCTTCAAGATATCTTATTTGTATCTTTGTTTGCTTTTGAATATCATCAAGCGACATATTTCTCAATTCTCGTTCTTGTTTCAAGCGCTCTCCAATTCCCATATATTAACACCATCCATCAAAAATTCTTTCCTAAATAATCCATAATGTTCTATGTTTATCATATCTTAAAACATTCATAATGAAAAGTCGAATAGTTACGAAAATTGTTTAAAATATACAAAAAAATCATGAAGGAAGGAACATATAAAAATTATTAATTACAAAACCTCGCACAATACAGTAAAGCTGTAATATAACTTTCGGCTTTTGTTTATTAAAATTCTTTTGTCCCGACCTTTATCAGATAAACGAATCTTTTATTCCTTTACCCTTGTATTCACGCTTTTAGTCATTTGTACCGTATAAGAAATACCCTATTTAACGATGTTAAATAGGGCATTTCTTTAAAAGGTGTTATTTTGTTCCTTCGTTTTGCACCATTTTAACCATAATATTTGCTATTGCATGCCTTTCCTTATCATCCGCGTTGTTCCATAGATCACGTAATACTTTTTCTTCTTCGTTCTTCGCGTCTACATTTGATGCAAGATAGTTCCCTACATCATAAGCTATTTCAGAAACAGCCTGATTGCTTATTCCATTATTCTGTGCTTCATTTAGTCGCTCACCTAAAAAGTTTTTCCATGAATCAAAGTTATCTAAAACAGACATTTTCACATTCCCTCCTTTAACGGCATGCATTAGTTAGCATGCGAAAAAGAGAAAATATTATACATCATGTAAAGTAGCATATAAAAGTAAAATTAACCATTTACTTTTACCGAATCTTAGTACCAAGCACCATTAACTCGAATTATCTCACCATTTACATAGCTCGCTTTATCGGATAAAAGGAAAGACACGACGTTAGCTACTTCATCAGCACGACCACTTCTTTGCATTGGTATGTCGTCCTCTATGGCACGATAGTCCTCTTTTGTTAAATGAGCGTTCATCTTGGTAGCTATTAGTCCAGGACTTACCCCATTCACATAGATACCGCTTGGTGCAACTTCTTTCGCGAGTGCTTTAATAAAAGAATTCTGACTACCTTTAACTGCAGAATAAGCTACTTCACAACTAGCGCCGACTTCACCCCAAATTGACGTAATAAATAGAATATGCCCCATTTTTTTACGAACCATATTTGGTAGGATATATTTTATGATTTTCCAAGGAGCAGTTACATGTAAATGGATAAGCTTTTCCATACTAATATCATCCATATCTTGAAAAAGTCCATACGCTGCATTTCCACTTGCAAATACGATATGGTCGATATCTCGTGGGATAACGTCAAGAAATGCTTGAAGTCCCTGCAAACACCTCAAGTCCGCTTGATAGCTGTTAACGATTTGTCTAGAATAAGGGCCTTTTATCAATTCATTTATTGAATCCACGTTTGAATGATAATGTAAATGGAGTAAATGTCCCTCTCTTAGTAAATTTTCTGAAATGCCTTTACCAATTTCTCCACTTGCCCCTATAACCAATGTTGTTTTCCCCATGATTACACCCTACCATTATTTCACAAAGCATACAGATAACTGATTTTCATCTATCCAATGATTTGTGAACTCTATATATTCCTCAAATGTTAACTGTTCTAACAATTCGGCTGTTTCAAAAAAGTCAATATCCATTAATTGATAATGACTATACTGATTCGCGATAAATTCTAAAGAGTTCATTGCTCGCAGGAGTTGACCAAATTTTTTCCGTTTTATTCGCTCAAAGCTTTTTTCATCCATAGGATTGCTAGAAAATTGTAGAAGCTCTTCTTTTATCCTGTTAGCAAGCTCATCTGGTTGTTGACTGTTACCACCTATAATCGAGAATCCAAAGTTCTCTTCCAATGACGTTTCGCTACTGAATGATTGGTCGATTAAACCTTCTTCATATAGACGCTCGTATGCTTCACCGCTTTTAGAAAATAGATAATCTAATGTTATGTCGATCATCCATTCACGCTTAGCAAAAGCCTCCTTATTTGTAGGGATATCTTTTTCTTTTATACCTACTAATGCTTTCGGAATACTTACAGGCATTTCAATAACTAATTCTTTTTGAGCAACTCCTGATGGCTCCTCAGGAAATCCTCTTTTTACCTCATCCATTGGTGTGAACTCTTTATTTGCTTGATTTTCACGGACTTGTTTTATAATGGCCTCTGGTTCTACATTTCCAACGATACATAATACCATATTACTTGGATGATAAAAGGTGTTGTAACACGTGTATAAATCTTCTTTTGTTATTTTATTAATGGACTCGACCGTTCCAGCGATATCTATACGAATTGGATGGTTGGCAAACATACTTTTTATCGTTCCAAAGAAAGCTCTCCAATCTGGCTGGTCATCATACATCTTAATCTCTTGTGCAATGATTCCTTTTTCTTTCTCTACAGACTCATCGGAGAAATAAGGATCTTGAACGAAGTCAATTAAGGTTGTTAAATTCTTTTCTACATTAGAAGTAGATGAGAATAGATATGCTGTTTTTGTAAAGGAGGTAAAAGCATTCGAGGATGCTCCTTGTTTAGAAAAATCTTGAAAAACATCTCGATCTTCCTTCTCAAACAGTTTGTGTTCTAAAAAATGAGCTATTCCATCTGGGACCTTCACCATATCCTGTTGATTAATAGGCACAAATTGTTGATCGATGGAACCATACTTCGTCGAGAAGATAGCATATGTTTTAGCCATCTCTTTTTTCGGGATAACGTAAACCCTTAAGCCGTTACTCATCTCTTCCGAGTAGATGGTCTCTTGGAATTGCCTAAATAGCTTAGTTTCCACTGTCAGCATCCTCCTTTGAAGTTAATAAATACACGATTTCTTGATTTATTTTTTTAGCAACTGTCATGACTTCATCTTTTGTTACTTGCTTAATTTTTTTGATTAACGTTTCTGGAGTAACATCTGATTTTGCTATAACTCGCTGATAATTTAATTCAATGATACCTTGTGGATGGTCCATTGTTTCTTTCAGTTGATTGATCGTCATCTCTTTCGTTTCTTCTAGGTGCTCTTCCGTAAAATCACCTTGCACCATTTGCTCCATTTGGTCATTAATTATTTCCTTAGCCAAGTCATATTGCTCTGGAGCAATCCCGCTAAATACGAACATTAATCCCTTATGGCTTTCGATACGGGACGCTGCATAATAAGCAAGACTATGTTTTTCTCGAACATTTAGAAATAACTTGGAGCTTGGAAAACCGCCAAAAATTCCATTGAAAACATGCAAAGCTGCATAGTCAGAATCATCATACGTTATATTCGTACGATATCCAAAATGGAGCTTTGCTTGAGTAATATCGTCTCTTTCGACCAACTCTAGAGGTTTTGCACTTTTTGGTGTTACTAAAGGTTTCGTCAATTCTGGCTGTTTTCTATCTGTCGATAATTTTTTAAGTTTATCTTCAATTGGGAGATCCTCAATATCACCAGAAACAAAGATGTCTAAATAATCCTCTTTTAAAAGCTTTTGATAGTATTCATATAAATTTTCTGGTGTGATAGTTTCCAAATCCTCTTCATATCCGTGAATACGTAAACCATATGGCTCATCTTTACACATTTCTTCGATCATTCTTGTGTTAGCTAAGCTCATTTTATCTTCATGAAGTGCTTCCATCTTATTTTTTAATGTTATTTTCTCGCGTGCAACTATTTTAGAATCGAAACCATTATTCTCTACCTTAGGTTCGTACAGTATTTCACTTAGTAATGAAATGGCCTCGTCTAAAAGAGATTCCTCCGTTTGAATGTATTTTTCGTTTGGAATTTCCATTCGTATCGTTAGAACCGCTTGTTCTCCTTTTTTACTTGAGTCAATTGATAGCACGGCGCCATATATTTCATCAAGCTTTCCTCTAAGCTTTAAGGCAGTAGGAAAGCTCTTCGTTCCCTGCTGAATAACGTAAGGAAGAAGTGCCCGTTTTGTTACATCCTCTCGTGTAAGAGATGTAGCAAACTTTAATGAAATATGGATTGTCTTAAACTTCTTAGTATGTAACAAGTGAATATTGCAACCATCTTCTTTAATTACCTGTTCTGTAATCGAAGTCATCATCATACCTTCTTTCCTATACAAAATGTGTCTCATCTATCTTACCATATATTACATTATTTTATGCTTGAAAAGTTCAGTCAGCTTTAAACGACTTATTTAGGATAGTTAATGAAATAGAATAAAACTTGGCAAAATAATTTTTGCCAAGTTTTATATTAATACGGTGCTCTATTCACTCAGTATGTCGTTTTCGTAATACATAAAAACTAAAGACATCCGCTCGGAAAAAATTAGCAGAATATAGAACAGGTTCATTCTCTTTTGTGAAATGCATTTGTTTAAGTAGTAGTAAGGCTTGATCTGGATCGCTATTTAGCATGGGTGATATTTCCTCATGATAAGCGATTGGTTCAATATGCGCTACTGCGTAATCTATTTCTTTTTTAGCATATGTTTTTAATGCTGTAAAAATAGACTCAGTATTATGGATTAATTCTAGCGGCATGATCCGGTGATCAACACGATCAATACAATAAACAACCGGTTCACCATCCGCAGTACGAAGTCGTTCTAATTGGGTAAATTGTTCAATGTCTAGAGGTGCAAAACGTTTTCTATCCTGGTCTGTCGGCCTTGTCAATTCTGCACTTATATATTGAACACCAGGTGTCTTTCCAGATTGCTGAATCATTTCTGTTACACTTCCAAGCTGTTCAATACCCGATGAAAGAATTGGTTTTGAATGGACAAAATACCCCACTCCAGGCCTGTACAATAATATGTCTTCTTGAACTAAAAATTGGATAGCATCTCGTACTGCAGATCGCTCCAATCCTAGCTCCCTAGAAAGTTCGTAATCACTGGGCAGTCTTTCTCTCTCTTTATAATGACCTTCTTCAATCCGTTTTTTTAAAAATTGTATTGCCTTTTGATTCAAATTATCAAAATAGACCATCTTTTTCCCCCAACTTAACAAATTGCGTCCATTTTCGTTTCCCCTATATTTATTTTCGCTTGAGTCTAGTGAATGTTTCAGCTCTGAGATTTCTTAAACACAAATATATCACGTATAAACCGATTATTAAAGAAAAAAATGTACGGTTCGTCATTAGCCATTATTTGTGAGCTGTTCCTCACTACCAACTAATACGGTTCTTGGCTTCGATCCTTCGTATGGACCAACAATACCTCTTTGTTCCATAGCATCGATTAATCTTGCCGCTCGTGTATAACCTATTCGGAAACGACGCTGAAGCATCGACACACTAGCAGTTTGCATTTCAATGATCATTTGAACTGCCTCTTCAAATAATTCATCCTCCACCTCGTCCATTTGCTCTGTTACTTCTTCCGGAATCATATCCTCTTGATAGTTTGCTTTTTGTTGTTCAATACAGTGATCTACAACTCTTTCGACTTCTTCGTCTGATAGAAACGCTCCTTGGATTCTAACAGGTTTAGATAAGCCAACTGGTAAAAATAACATATCGCCACGACCTAGTAGTTTTTCAGCACCGCCAGTATCCAGTATCGTTCTTGAATCGGTTTGTGAAGATACACTGAAAGCAATTCTTGATGGAATATTGGCTTTAATCACACCGGTAATGACATCAACAGAAGGCCGTTGTGTAGCAATAATAAGGTGAATTCCAGCTGCTCTTGCCATTTGTGCAAGACGAGTGATGGCATCTTCCACATCACTTGACGCCACCATCATTAAATCTGCAAGTTCATCTACAATTACGACAACATAAGGAAGAAGTGGCTGTTCCTCTTCTTCTTCATTATTTATCCTTGTAATATAATTATTATATCCTTCAATGTTTCGTGTCCCAGTTTCCGAAAAGAGATCATATCTTCTTTCCATTTCAGCAACTACTTTTTGTAGTGCACGTGATGCTTTTTTCGGGTCTGTTACTACAGGAGTTAAAAGGTGTGGAATACCGTTATAAACGTTCAACTCAACTTTCTTTGGATCAATCATCATGAGTTTCACTTCATGTGGTTTAGTTCGCATTAGAATACTTGTGATAATTCCATTAATACAAACACTTTTACCGCTTCCTGTCGCTCCTGCCACTAATAAATGGGGCATTTTATTAAGCTCGCCAACAACTGAATCACCGGATATATCTTTACCTAATGCGAAAGCAAGTTTATTTTTCGTTTGGCTTTTAGCATCAAGAACTTCCCGTAAGGTAACTAATGCTGTTTCTTCATTAGGTACTTCAATACCAACTGCAGACTTCCCTGGAATTGGGGCTTCGATTCGAATATCCTTTGCCGCTAAAGCTAAGGCTAAATCATCATGTAGATTTACAATCCTACTTACTTTTACACCCGCTTCAGGATATACTTCAAATTTTGTAACAGATGGTCCTACGTGTACTTTTGTAACTCTGGCCTTAACACCGAAACTATGAAATGTAGATTCTAACTTTTTCACAACTCTTTGAATAGATGCTCGGTCCTTTTTATTTGCAGACGATTTTGGCATTAGTAATAAATCGATCGGAGGTAATTCGTAATCGACATTTTCCATTTCTGTCATTGGTAGATTACCTTCTGTTTCGTCTGTATGATCTTCCTCATCGGTTACCTCCTGCTCATCAGTAGGCTCAGTGTTATTAGTAGAATATGAATCTTCTACAATAACTGGTTCGATAGGTTCATCTATTATAGCTTCATCTATGCTATCCTGTTCCTGTGCATAACTTATCGATGGTAATTCGTCTGGTTGAGCTTGCTTTTCCTCTTCTTTTCGCAGTTTCGCCTCTTTTCTCCATTCCTTATAAGAAGCATTTAGTTTCTGAAACAAACTTTTAAGCTTTTTACCCGTTTTCACAAGTAAATCAGAAGCTGATAGATTACTCATGATTAGAATACCTATGATAAATAAGAAGAAGGCTGTAATTTTCGCACCAATATCAGAAAATAAGAAAAAAGCAATGGCGTATAAAATAGCTCCTAACATTCCCCCACCAAGATAGCTAGCATTTCTTTCATTATCTAGAAATTCCTGATAGAATTGAAACGTTTGCTTTAAGATAGGTGGATAAGATTCTGCTTGAGCATATGCAGACTGGAACAGTTGACTATGCGTTAAGAGAAGTAAACCAATTATAATTAAGTACGTTCCTATCCATTTTTTATTATACATATGTGGCCATTTTCTTTTTATAATTAGATACATACCGACTAAAAATAATACAATCGGAATAATAAAATACCAATATCCTAGAAAGAATCGGAAAATAGCTTCTAGCACTTTCGATACTGCACCATTTTTAATAATGTCAGCACCACTTCCAAATATCGCCAAAAACACCAAGGCTAGTCCAATTAATTCAAGCTTTAATTGGGCTTTTAACGTGCCTTTTTTCTTTCTTTTCTTCTTTTTCTTTGCCACTGTTTGTTTCACCACTTTCTTACGACAACCATTTATAATAACAACACTAAACGAAACACCCTTGTCATGACAACAAGGGTATTTATCCGAAAGAATGTTCTATGCTATTATATCATAGATATATCTATTACAAAAACCTTGTTTACATTGGTTGGCGAATAATATTCCCGGGTGAAAAGCAATCTTGCAAGTAGTCATTTGGATCTGTTGATAATAATTGTATCAATCGATAGTTCCCATCTGACATTTTTTCTGCATAACACGGTTTATCTTGGTAAGTGATTACCATATACTGCTCATGATTAATCTCGCTTTGGTAAATATCTTCTTGACTTAAGGGTGTATAGAGAATCATTGAACAAACTCCTCTGTACCATATACTTGGTCGATTAACTCATTCAATTTCACCATAGCGTTACTTATCCCACCAACTTCATCAATCAAGCCATACTTCACTGCGTCCTCACCTACTACGTTTGTACCTATATCTCGGGTCAGATTGCCTTTTTCAAACATAAGCTCCTTAAACTTTTCTGCGCTTACATTGGAATGGGATGTGACAAATTGAATCACTCGCTCTTGCATCTTATCAATGTACTCGAATGTTTGTGGTACACCAATCACTAAACCAGTTAGTCGAACGGGATGGATCGTCATTGTAGCGGATGGTGCAATAAACGAATAGTCTGTTGCGACAGCAATTGGAACACCTATAGAGTGCCCACCTCCAAGAACGATGGAGACGGTTGGTTTGGATAAAGAGGCAATCATCTCTGCTAGAGCTAAGCCTGCTTCTACATCTCCACCTACCGTATTTAACACTACGATTAAACCTTCAATTTTCGGATTTTGCTCAATAGCTACAATTTGAGGAATTAGATGCTCATATTTTGTTGTCTTATTTTGTGGTGGAAGCTGCACATGACCTTCCACTTGTCCAATTATAGATAATACGTGAATGTTGGAATCAGGTGCTTGCGGGACATTAGTTTGGCCTAATTGTTGTATTTTCTCAACTAGTGAAGAAGGTACGGACTTTTCCTTCTCATTTTCTGTTTCTTTTGTATTTTTATCTGCCATCATCATTACCCCTTTTCTTTTTATCCAATCTTTTTTTAGTATGGGCAATGACAATAGAATCATACTTTATCTTTTTTGAATAAGTACCTTTGAGATCATAAAAAAAAACTCCCTTAAGAAGCTTTACGAAGCCTCTTAAAAAGGAGTTTTGGTTGATCTGATTACTTACTATAGTTATTTAACGCATGATGTAACAGCGATTGTTCTTCGTTTGTTAATGGAACAAGGGGTAAACGTACAGAACCCACTTGTAAATTATTACGTTCCAGTGCTGCTTTTACTGGAGCTGGTGAAGGAGCCATAAACAGCGCTTTAACAAGAGGAATAATCTTCCGATGTAATGCTGCTGCTTCTTCTATGCTACCAGCGTTAAATAAGTCCACCATCTTTTTCATATCATTACCAATTATATGGGACGCTACAGAAACTACACCTTTACTGCCAATGGATAGAAGTGGGAGTGTTAAACTATCATCACCACTATAAACAGAGAAGTTATCATCCGTAGCCTCAATAATTGCTGCCACACCATCTAAATCGCCAGTAGAATCTTTGATGGATACAATATTGTCTATTTCAGCTAGTTGAACAACCGTATCAGTATCCATTTTAACTACTGAACGGCTAGGTATATTATATAGCATAATCGGAAGTTGAGTATTTTGTGCAATTGTCTCAAAATGTCGCAGTAACCCTAATTGGTTCGGTTTATTATAATATGGTGTTACGAGTAGTGTACCATCTACACCGACAGCCTCTGCTGCTTTGGTAAATTCGATGGTTTCTTGCGTATTATTACTTCCAGTTCCTGCTATGACTGGGACACGTCCGTCTACTGTTTGAACAACGTGCTCAAATAATTGGATTTTTTCCTCAGGCGTTAATGTCGGGGATTCACCGGTAGTACCAGCAACCACAAGGCCGTCTGTTCCATTCTCTAGTAAATACTCAATTAATTCCGTCGTACGAAATAAATCAAGCTGATTATCTTCATTAAAAGGTGTTACCATTGCTGTAATAACCTTGCCGAAATCCATATCAATCACCCATTTCCTCAGCAAACTTTACAAGTCCATTCATCCTCTAGCATTGCATAGTAAATAAATGAAAGAGGACAAATTGGACCCGTAGTTCTTCTAAAATATTAGCCATCTAACTGAAAAGCTTCATGAAGAGCATTAATTGCAACCTCTAAAAATCGTTCCTCAATCAGTACCCAAATCGTTCGATGACTATCTGCTGATTGTAAAATAGGAATCGATTTTTCGGACAATGTTTGAACAATTTTAGATGTTACCCCTGGCACACCAGACATCCCAGCTCCAACAAGCGATAATTTAGCACACTTTTGTGTAAAATACGGCTCAATATTTAATTGATCGAATACGCCTCTAGCAAGTATTTCATCTCGTTCAAAAATAGTAAAGACGATACTTTTAGGAGAAATGTTGATAAAATCAACAGAAATACCCGCTTCTGCCATTGCTTTAAATACTGTCACTTGAAGTTCGCGTGGATTCGTAACATTTTGTATCTTAATTTGCGTAATCGGACTAACATAGGCAATACCTGTCACTAATCGATCTTTAACATCGGAAGTCTCATCTAGTTCATTAATGGATGCAATCAAAGTTCCAGGGTCTTTGGAGCGCGTAGATCTTACCCTAATAGGTATATTTGCTTGCATGGCTATTTCTACAGCTCTAGGGTGGATAACTTTTGCGCCTTGGTAAGCGAGATTGCATATTTCTGTATAAGAGATTGTATCCAATTTCTTTGCACTAGAGACAACACTTGGATCTGCAGTCATAATACCTGTTACATCTGTAAAAATTTCTACAAATTCCGCATGTAGAGCTGCAGCTAAAGCAGTAGCGGAGGTATCACTTCCTCCTCTACCAATTGTCGTTACTTCGTTGTTCTCGGTTCTACCTTGGAATCCTGGTACTACTATCACTTGATGCGAATGTAGTAAAGACAATAAATAATTTGTTTTGACAGTTTTTATTTGTGCGTTAGTAAAGTCGCTTGTTGTTATGATACCTGCTTCTGAACCAGTAATGGCCATTGCCTCTATGCTCTGTTCCTTCAATTCATTAGAAAAAACGAGGGAAGACAATGTTTCTCCACAAGATAGTAATAAATCTTTCTCTTTATTAGAGAGATAAGAATTATGCTGTCCAACAAGTGCTAATAAGGAGTCAGTGGCGTAGGGTTCCGGATATCTTCCCATTGCCGAAACCACCACGACTACCTTATAGCCTTTGTCGATACTATCTTTTACATGACCGATTGCATGTATTCGTGATTCTTTATCTCGGACGGAAGTACCGCCGAATTTTTGAACCATTATTTTCATCTTCGCACCTCTTACTTTTGAAGCCAGTTGTTTTGAACTGTAGATTCAGCAATTTGAACAGAGTTCCACGCTGCACCTTTTAATAAATTATCAGACACAATCCAGAGGTGGAAACCTTTATCGTTATCTAGATCTTTACGCACACGTCCAACAAATACGTCACTCTTTCCTTCTGCTGAAAGAGGTGTTGGGTAAATTTGGTTTTCTGGATCATCTTGTAGAACGATACCAGGTGCAGAGTTTAATATTTCTTTTACGTCTGCAGCTGATAGGCCCGCTTCCTCTACTTCTACATAAACACTCTCTGCATGAGAAGTGAAGAAAGGAAGTCTTACGCAAGTTGCAGCTACTTTCAATGTTTCGTCATGTAAAATTTTCTTTGTTTCATTAATCATTTTCATTTCTTCAAAAGTATAACCATTTTCTTGGAAAACATCAATTTGTGGAAGTGCATTAAACGCGATCGGGTAATGCTCTTTTTCACCAGAAACCGGTAAAATGTTACATTCCATATCTTGACCATTTAGAACTGCCTTCGATTGTTCTCGTAATTCGTCAATAGCTTCATTTCCTGCACCAGATACTGCTTGGTACGTTGATACAACTACTCTTGATAAGCCATATTTCTCTTTAAGAGCATTCAACGCTACAACCATTTGAATCGTCGAACAGTTTGGATTAGCAATAATCCCTTTATGATTTTGGATATCTGTTGCGTTTACTTCTGGAACTACTAAAGGTACTTCCGGATCCATACGGTATGCACTCGTATTATCAATAACTACAGCACCTCTTTTAACAGCTTCAGGAGCCAATTTTTTAGATACAGATCCACCTGCTGAAAATAATGCAATATCTATTCCTTCAAAGCTCTCTGGCTTTGCTTCTTGTACAGTATACGTTTTGCCTTGAAATTCAATCTCAGTTCCTGCCGAACGTTTCGATGATAATAAAAGTAACTGATTGATTGGAAATTGTTTTTTGTCTAAAGTTTCTAATAGTTTCTCCCCTACTGCTCCCGTAGCACCTACGATTGCAACATTATATTTCTGTAATGACGTCATGCGTTAATTTCTCCTTCCAATACTACTTATTTTTTAGTTATCCTTTATATTTTAACACATACTTGTAGTTACTTTCATTATTTCATCATATTTCGGCTTATCTTGCAACAAGAACTGGCTGAATTTGCTTAAATTCCAATGCATGCTCAATTGTTTTATCAATTTGCGTCATATCTGCTACAAGTGAGTTCGGCTTTTTATAAGGATCATCCTGGCCGTACGGGACAAAGAATATATTTTTGGTCGCCATTAATCGCATCAAGTTAACACCATTGAGTCCTAATGCATCATTAGTAGATATCGCCAAAACAACTGGACTACCATTCCGAATTGTTGCCTTGCTAGCCATTAATACGGCGCTATCTGTAATAGCATTAGCTAATCTGCTCATTGTATTACCTGTTAATGGAGCAATCACCATACAATCAAGTGGCTCAATAGGCCCGAGCGGTTCCGCATCTACAATCGTAGAGATAGGTTCTCTTCCAGTTAGCTCTCTCACTCTTTGCATATGGTCCGCTGCCTTACCAAATTTACTATCCGTTTCTTTAAATGTATAAGAAACTACTGGCACTATCTCTGCACCTAATTCAATCAATTTCTCCATCTCTGGAAAAACCGCTTCATACGTACAATGTGATCCTGTTAACCCGAAACCAATCTTCTTTCCTTTTAAACTCAATGCAATTCCTCCTCAGCTTTTATCATCTATCTGGGGTAATGCCTAGTATATGAAAAGAAAAGAAGTTGGTGCATCATTGTATTAAATCGGCGATACAACCTGCGATAATTACGCCTGCAGTTTTCGGTGCTACCATACCTGGAAGCCCTAGAGCATGAATTGCTTCAATCGCTCTAGCTTTTGCGTATTCAAAGTCTACTCCACCTGGTTTAGAAGCCAAGTCTATAATCAATGCTTGATTGTTAAGATACTGTAGTATCTCTTCCCCTATAACAGGATGTGGTATCGTATTAATTAGAATATCGCAGTTAGTTACCTGATCATTTACATTGTCTAAGAGCAACGTTTCATAACCTCTTTCAAATGCTCTTGCTAATTCCTTCCTGTCACGACTGACAACTGTGATGTTTGCTCCTAAACCATGAAAACTGTTTGCAGTTGTCTCACCGACCCGTCCAAAACCAAATACAAAAACATTGGAATGATGAATGGTTATATCTGTATTTTGAATAGCTAACATAATTGTTCCCTCTGCAGTAGGAATCGAATTATAAATTGCTACATCATCTCTAGACATTAATTCTATTAACTGTAACCCAGCTTTCTTACAGTAATCCTTTAGTAATTGATTTGCAATTCCTGTGAAAACAATACAATCATTCGGTAAATTGAGAAACCAGTCCTCTGTCAACTGAATTGTATGCGTGGAAAACATGGTCTCAATTTTGCCATTCTCGTCAATACCCGTTATTGGCAGGACAACAGCTGATAAATCATCTATTTGTAAACGGTCCAAAGTTGTTTGCTTCACAGCTGTGTAACTTTGCTCCACTTTATCAAATCCTAAAATAACGATATCTATATAATCACGCTCATTTAATGCATGTATTAAAGGTAAATATCTTGCATCTCCTCCAATAATCGCAATTTTCTTCCCTTGCTCCATTATTTCACCCCACAAAGAATGTGTCTGTAAATAACTTACTAACCTATCATATGACATTAGACTACGAAAGTGAGTAGGCATAAGTTGGTTTTGTACCATTAAAATCTTTTTCTACATCGTTTTACTATTCTATGTAAGTACCGATTTTCCCTTTCTCAGGTATATGATAAAAAAGCTTGGTAAGCATTTCTTCTCCCCTTGTAAACAAGAGTTAGAATCATACTATCCAAGCTTTTAATATGAAGGAAACACAAGAAAATTCAATCGAGTTTCTATCTTTCTACTTTCTCAAGAGAAACAATTTAACCCTTAGTGGTTTCGACAATAATCATATCTTCTCCAATTTTTTTAATTTGGTTCCAATCAATTCTTGCAGAGTTTTCACCTTTACGAAATCCGAACATTCCGATTTGTGGAATGGTAAAAGCTAAAATTTCGCCTGTTTTCTCATCGATTTCTAAATCTGTTTGTCCAAGCATACCTAA
The DNA here is from genome assembly GCF_014206945.1 of Gracilibacillus halotolerans. Lineage (GTDB taxonomy): Bacteria > Bacillota > Bacilli > Bacillales > Amphibacillaceae > Gracilibacillus > Gracilibacillus halotolerans. Next base: position 248,164 of record NZ_JACHON010000001.1, on the reverse strand, counting down.
CCGTGTACCAGTTGAAAGGTCAATTAATTCTTTATGACTTAAATCTTGAAAGCGCACAGTATCTCCCTCACTTTTCAGGTAAGATGATAGCCTTTGCCGGCTCTTGTTCACTTATTCTAGCAATCATTCTCTCCAAATCTTCTCGTGTTACCTGCTCTATATACTCCAATTCTTCATTAACAGATAATACATTTCCATATAACCATTCATTACTTGCATTTCTACTCATCTTACTCGTCGTACCTTCTAATCCTAATAGAAGCAATCCTTTTAACTGCTCTTTACTTCTGTTGAGCTCAGCATCCGACACTCCGTCAATACTCATCTCTTTGATAATAGATAATATTTGGTCTTCAGCTTTATCTATCATGGCATATGATGTCCCCGCATATATCGTAAGAAGACCACTATCTTCATAACTATTATGGAAGGAGTAGATGGAATAAGCCATACCTTGTTTCTCTCTTATTTCTTGGAACAGCCTTGAGCTCATGCCTCCTCCTAATAGGTTATTCATCATCACCATGGAATAATAATCTTTATCCTTTGAGGATAGACCTTCAAAACCAAATGCTAGATGCGCCTGTTCAATTGCTTTTTCTTCTGAATACATACCTTGGTGGAAAATTGGTTGTTGTAAAGTAAGAGACGGAATTGTCGATTTACTTTCTAAATGCATGAAATGCTGACTAACTTCTTCCAAAAAATCACTGTTTGCATTTCCTGCAATAGAAATTACAATGTTATGTGGAACATAGTATTTTTCCATATAGTGGAGCAAATCGTCTCTTGTAATAGCTTCTATATTTTCCTCATTTCCTAATATTGGTTGTGCTAGTGGATGGTCTCTAAAACTAATGGCAGAAAGATAATCATGTATAATATCGTCTGGTATATCGTTTGTCATATGTATTTCTTCCAGGATTACTTTTTTCTCTCGTTCTAATTCTACTGGATCGAACAACGAATCAAGTACCATATCTGCTAATATGTCCATAGCAATAGATTGATGGGTATCTAATACCTTCGCATATAAACATGTATATTCTTTACTTGTAAAGGCATTTACTTCTCCACCAATTGCATCAAAAGCTTCTGCGATATCTTGCGCATTTCGTTTTGTCGTCCCTTTAAATAGCATATGTTCGATAAAATGAGATATACCGTTTTCTTCTTTCGTTTCAAATCTTGAACCAGTTTTGATCCAAATACCAATCGTTACGGAACGAACAGTAGGAATCTCTTCTAAAATAATACGTAAACCGTTGTCTAATGTTTTTCGTTGAATCACGTAGTTCCCTCCAAATTACCTATAACATGTCAGTACAAATCTCAAACTTGCCCTATCCAAATAAGTTAGGTTGCTTGAGTCAACTGTGTATATAGTCTGTATATACGTTTTCTCTTAAAATTAAAAAAGAAACTGGCTATCCAGCTTCTTTTATCGAAAGAATTACTTACTCACTTTTCTTCTGTTCTGCTAATACAGCTTTTCGAGAAAGATTAACTCTACCTTGTCGATCAATTTCTTTTACTTTTACCATTATTTGATCACCAATTTTAACAACATCCTCAACCTTACCTACTCGTTCTTCTGCAAGTTCAGAAATGTGAACAAGTCCTTCTTTTCCTTTAAACAATTCTACAAAAGCGCCAAATTTTTCGATTCGTTTAACAGTTCCTAAATACATCTGACCTGCTTCCACTTCACGGACTAAATCTTCGATAATTTTTTGAGCTTTTTTGTTCATTTCCATTTCAGGTGAAGATATGAAGATATGACCATCTTGCTCAATATCGATTTTTACGCCAGTTTCATCGATAATTTGATTAATTTGCTTACCACTTGGCCCAATAACATCACGGATTTTGTCTGGATTAATAGACATCGTAAGAATCTTAGGCGCGTAATGAGAAAGCTCCTCACGTGGTTGTTGAATCGTTTCTAACATATGTGATAATATATGCATTCTTCCGGTCCTAGCCTGCATTAAAGCTTCTTCTAAGATTTCCCTTGATAGACCATCGATTTTAATATCCATTTGCAATGCCGTTACACCATTTTCAGTTCCAGCAACTTTAAAGTCCATATCACCTAAGAAATCTTCCATTCCTTGGATATCTGTTAAGATGGTATAGTCATCACCTGATTTAACAAGACCCATTGCAATTCCAGCTACAGGTGCTTTAATAGGTACCCCTGCATCCATCATCGCTAATGTACTCGCACAAATACTTGCTTGTGAAGTAGAACCATTTGATTCTAACACTTCTGAAACAAGTCTTATTGTATATGGAAAATCACTTTCGTTTGGTATAACTACTTCTAAAGCACGCTCTCCTAATGCACCATGTCCGATTTCTCTACGACCAGGACCTCTAATTGGGCCTGTCTCACCTACACTAAAAGAAGGGAAGTTGTAATGGTGCATAAATCGTTTGGATTCTTCTGTATCCAATCCGTCTAAAATTTGAACATCTCCTAATGCGCCTAATGTACAAATGCTTAATGCTTGAGTTTGACCGCGTGTGAATAGGCCAGAACCATGTGTTCTTGGTAGAACACCAACTCGTGATGATAATGGTCGAACTTTATCAGGCTTACGACCATCTGGACGAATTTTTTCTTTCGTAATGAGACGACGAACTTCCTCTTTAACGATTACGTCTAATATATTTTCAACTTGTTTAATATCGGTATCTTCTGTCTCTTGTTCCTCATAGCTAGCTATAACATCTTTTTTCACTTCGTTAATTGCTTCTTCTCTAGCATGTTTTTCTTGTACTTGAATAGCTTTTACTAAAGCCTCTTTTGCTTTAGCTTCTACTTCTTCAACAAGAGAAGGTTCTAATTCGAATAATTGTACTTCCATTTTTTCTGGTTGAAGTGCTGCAACAATTTCTTCCTGGAAGGCAACTAATCGCTTAATTTCTTCATGGCCATACATAATTGCTTCTAGCATAACTTCTTCAGAAACTTCTTTTGCTCCAGCTTCAACCATGTTAATAGCATCTTTTGTTCCTGCTACAGTTAAATCAATATCACTTTTTTCTCGTTGCTCTAGTGATGGATTTATAATGAATTTTCCATCTACTCTTCCAACTACTACTCCTGCAATCGGGCCACTGAAAGGTATGTCAGAAATGGAAAGTGCAATTGAGGAACCAATCATAGCAGCAATTTCAGAGTTTAGATTTTGATCTACACTCATTACAGTACTGATTACTTGCACTTCGTTACGAAAGCCATCTGGGAAAAGCGGGCGGATAGGACGATCAATTAAACGAGAAGCCAATATTGCTTTTTCACTCGGTCTTCCTTCACGCTTAATAAAACCACCTGGGATTTTACCAACCGCATATAGACGCTCTTCATAATTCACCGTTAATGGAAAGAACGGTAAATCTTTTGGCTCTTTAGATGCTGTAGCTGTAGAAAGAACAGCCGTATCACCATAATAAATCATACATGCGCCATTCGCCTGTTTCGCCAATTCACCTATCTCCACACGAAATGACTGTCCATTTATTTCCGTTGTAAAAATTTTCTTTTCATCTACCATATTTACTTGTACTCCTCTCGAAAACAACCATATCAGTTGATTCTTCTGCATCTATTTTAGCATGTAAATGCAGCTTATGTAACTAATTCTATCACTCGAATAGATAAGTAATTAAATAAGGGACCTTTCCTTTACTTAAACACACATTAGGAATCGGCAAAGATATCTCTATGAATGATGTTCCCTATCAGTATTTACTAAAAACTATGTATTTATAAATGGTTTTACTAATTTATATTTTCATACAGAAAAAGCGGGATAATTCCCGCTTTTTCTAAAGTATTATCTACGTAGACCTAATTTTCCAATCAAGTCACGGTAACGTGTAACATCTTTATCACGAAGGTAGTTAAGTAAATGACGACGTCTACCTACCATTTTTAAAAGTCCACGACGTGAATGGTGATCCTTTTTGTGTTCACGTAAATGATTATTCAAATTGTTGATTTCCTCAGTAAGGACAGCGATTTGAACTTCTGGAGATCCAGTATCATTCTCATGAGTTTTGAATTCATTAATTAGTTCATTTTTACGCTCTTTTGTGATTGCCATCCTTTTCACCTCCTAAAAATTTGTAAAACCCCTATCCCCTAGCAATCGTCGGAGACTCGTAATGCCAAGCGGACGGTTTTTCCTTTATTAGATTACACGTAATTCGTTAAAATTGCAAGTATATTATAATTAAGAGAATAAAAATATCACTTACTACCTATATTTTTAAAAAATTCACGAGTTTGTCTTTCGTCTTCTTCTAATTGCTCAATTAGCGCATCTACACTTGTGAATTTAACTTCATCCCTCATATATTTCTTCCAATATACATGTATTGGCTTACCGTATATGTCATCTTGAAATTCAAAAAGATTGACTTCAATTCTTATAATGTTTTTATCATCTTTGAAAGTAGGGTTATAACCAATACTAGCCATCCCTTTATAAAACTCTTCATTCACTTTAACTTCAACAGCATAGATCCCTATTTTTGGAATGATATAATCATTGTTTTGGTTAATATTCGCAGTTGGATAGCCAATCTCTCGCCCACGTTTATCGCCATGAACGACTTCTCCTACTGTTTCATATGGTCTTCCGAGTAATCGCTCAACTTCTTGTAAATCTCCATGTGCTAAGCATTCGCGAATACGAGTTGAGCTAATTTTCTCGTTCTCTTGGTCTTGCTTCGAAATTACATCGTAACGTATGTTTTTTGGAAGGTAATCAGAAATATTATTCATATTCCCTGCTCCCTTATGACCAAACGTAAAGTCAAATCCTGCAACAATATGTACAATATTTAACCGATCTATAAATTGATCCAGAAATTGATTAGGTAGAAGCTTGGATAGCTCCTTATCAAATCGAACAATGTATAAAATATCAACACCTAGTTGTTCCATTAAAGCTATTTTGTGATCCAATGGTGTAATATATTGGACATCTGTTTTATCCTTTTGCAATACAACCGATGGATGAGGGTCAAAAAACATAACAGAAGAATATATATTTTGCTTTTTAGCGATGTCTACTGCTTTACGTATTACCGTTTGATGGCCTAAATGGACCCCATCGAAAAAACCAATCGCCGCTACAGATTCTGGTTGTGTTTCTTTTGTTAATGTGTGAGGATGATGCAAAGATACAACTTTCATCCACTCACCTCCTCGATTAGTGTGTGAAGACTTATTTTATCACTTATTATACATTAGTAGATCGCATTTTTATTAGCTAAAGACTCTACTTAGTGCGCATTTAAGTAAAAACTCTTACCGGTTTAATCTCTTCTTGATTTTCATGATATTCATAGATGGCTAACAGTTCGCCCTGATGTTCGACTCGAAATTTTGGTGTAATTAAGCGTCGAGCAGGTATCCTTAACTTCTGTCCAAACGATACTCTCTGCTTCATTTCTTCATCAACGGATAAAACATCTAAGTGGGATACTCCTGTAACCAATGGAAGCACATGTTTTGGTATGTCTTCTATGTCCATTGTTAACAAAGTATCAAGTGGTATAGTATCTTCTCGCTCAAAATAACCACTCTTCGTTCGGATAAGTTTTTTCATGTGAGCAGGATATCCAAGAACTGCTCCTATATCTTTACATAATGTACGAATATAGGTACCTTTGGAGCACTCCACTTCGAAAGTAATCGTTTGTTGTTGAGTATTTTCATCGTAGTTAGTTTCGATAAAATTTATAGTATGTATACGAATCGTACGTTTTGGTCTTTCTACTTCTATATTTTGACGCGCATATTCATATAACTTTTTACCGTTTACTTTTACTGCTGAATAGAGAGGAACAACTTGTTCTACCTCACCTTCAAAATCAGCGATTACCTCTTTAATTTTTTCTTTATTCAATGGTTGCTTTACCTCTTTGGTCTCAATTGTTACCCCTGTTTGATCTTCTGTATCAGTTGCCTTTCCTAGACAGAGGGTTGCTTTATACATTTTATCCGTATCCGTTAGAAATGGCACAATCTTGGTACCTTTTCCTAAACAGAGAGGTAAAACACCTTCTACTTCTGGGTCAAGCGTTCCAGTATGCCCAACTTTTTTCATTCGTAAATGTTTTCTAACTTTAAAAACACAATCGTGTGAAGTCATACCAATTGGTTTCCAGATTGGAAGAATACCATCCATTACTAATCCCTCTCTTTACGTAGCTAGACATTAAGAAAAGCGCAGGCTCCTCGGTCATCCCTGACAAGCGCATGAGCTTGAAATAGACTCTTCATCAGAATTTTCTATTTCCTTATACTATTAGAAAACCCTTGTTTCCGAAGAAGACAAGGGTTTTCCAATCTATTCGCCATCTGTTTTATCATTCAGCTGTCTTAGAAGGGTTTCGATCCGGTTACCTTGCTCTATTGATTCATCCATATCAAAAGAAAGCTCTGGTGTCTTGCGAAGTCTAATTCGCTTGCCAATTTCCGAACGAATAAATCCCTTTGCTTTCGCTAAACCAATCAGTGTATCCTGACGCTCTTCTTCATTTCCGAGCACTGAAATATATATCTTTGCCTGTTGTAAATCGCCTGTTACTTCAACATCCGTAATCGTAACAAATCCAACGCGTGGATCTTTTATTTTACGAGTGATGATATCGCCAAGCTCTTTTTTCATTTGTTCTGCTACACGATGTGCTCTCAATTGACTCAACAGTCTTCACCTCTTATTTAGGTAACGATTGCTGCTCATCGTTCCTCTATATGTGTAAGCGTTCGTTCTACTTCTGTAAACGTGTCGATTCGTTCAATAATTTGGTCGATTACTTTTCGACTTATTTCTAAAGATTGAGATATGGTTACAATCCCAATTTTTGACCGTTGCCACAAATCTTGATAATCAATCTCTGCAAAGGCAATGTTCCAATCCTTCTTTAATTGATTTCTTAATCTGGCTAAAACCGATCTTTTGTCCTTTAGGGAGTGACAATCATAGAGAAAGATTTCAATCTCCGCATAAATAATCATTATGCTTTAATTTCCTCCATAATATAGGCTTCGATTATGTCGCCTTCCTTAATATCGTTGTAGTTTTTAATAGTAATACCACATTCATAGTTCTGTGCTACTTCTTTTACATCATCCTTAAAACGTCTCAACGTATCAAGTTCTCCTTCATAAATAACAACACCATCACGGATAAGTCGAATTCCTGAATCTCGTGTAATTTTACCATCTGTTACATAAGAACCAGCAATTGTACCAATTTTAGAAACTTTAAATATTTCCCTTACTTCCACTTGACCAATAACTTTTTCTTCATACTCTGGATCCAGCATACCTTTCATCGCTGCTTCCATTTCTTCGATTGCCTTATAAATGATTCGGTGTAAACGGATATCTACTTTTTCAGATTCTGCAACCTTTTTGGCATTTGCGTCAGGTCTCACATTATACCCAATGACAATTGCGTTAGAGGCAGATGCAAGAATGATATCTGATTCTTTAATTGCTCCAACACCAGTATGAATAATATTGATTTTGACACCTTCTACATCTATTTTCTTAAGAGAAGCCGCTAGTGCCTCAACAGATCCTTGTACATCTGCTTTAATAATTACATTAATATCCTTAATTTCACCTTGTTTAATTTGGTCAAATAAGTCATCAAGGCTTACACGTGATTGATCTCCACGCTTTACCTCAATCTCTCTTTGCTCGCGCATTTCACCAATTTGACGCGCCTTCTTTTCATCGGAGAATACGACAAATTGATCTCCAGCTGAAGGAACGTCATTCAACCCTGTAATTTCCACTGGTGTACATGGTCCAGCTGAGTCAATACGTTGTCCTGTATCATTAACCATAGCTCGTACACGACCGAACGTATTACCTACTACAATCGGATCTCCGATTTTCAATGTACCATTTTGTACGAGTAGGGACGTTACAGAACCGCGTCCTTTGTCTAACTGAGCATCAATAACCGTACCATTTGCACGTCGATTTGGATTTGCTTTTAACTCCTCTACTTCTGCGACAAGGAGAATCATCTCTAAAAGATCGTCAATTCCTTCACCTTTTAACGCTGATAAAGGTACAAAAATCGTATCGCCACCCCAGTCTTCTGGAATAAGCTCATATTCAGTTAATTCTTGCATAACACGGTCTGGATTAGCTGCTTCTTTATCAATTTTGTTTACAGCAACAATAATTGGAACTTCAGCTGCTTTAGCATGGTTAATAGCTTCTACTGTTTGTGGCATCACACCATCATCTGCTGCTACTACAAGGATTGCAATATCAGTGATTTGCGCACCTCTTGAACGCATACTAGTAAACGCCGCGTGACCTGGTGTATCTAAGAAAGTAATCTTCTTATCATTCGTTTCTACTTGATAGGCACCAATATGCTGAGTAATTCCACCAGCCTCTACATCGGTTACCTTGGATTGACGAATAGAGTCTAGCAATGTTGTTTTCCCATGGTCAACGTGTCCCATAATAGTAACTACAGGTGGTCTCTCTTGAAGCTTTTCTTCATCATCTTCTTCAATATATGCGCTTAAATCCGCTTCATCTACTTCTATTTCAATTTCCACTTCCACATTATAATCAGAACAAATTAGTTCAATCGTATCGTCTTCTAATGTCTCATTTTTAGTTGCCATAACTCCAAGAGCCATTAATTTTTTAATAATTTCAGTCGTTTCTAATCTAAGCTTCTCGGCTAGTTGACCTACAGTTAACGTACCAGAGTACGTTATCTTTGCTGGAATAGAAGGAACAATTGCTTTCTTCTCTTCTTTATTATGTTGCTTAGATTTTTTATGATTATCCGTTCGATTCTTTTGTTTTGACTTATGTTGGTTATTTCTGTGATTACTTGATTGATTATTTCTTTGCTGATTCGTATTCTGATTTTGTTTTTTTGCAGGTGTTGGCTTGTTTTCTTTTTTTGTTTCTGGTTTGTAAACCCCATCCAACTTACTGATCGTATCTGCAGATATAACGGACATGTGATTTTTCACTGGAATATTTAATTCTTGTAATTTTGTTACGATTTCTTTACTTGTTTTGTTAACTTCTTTGGCGTATTCATATACTCGTATTTTTGACATACGTTCACCCCCGATTAGTTTCTCCAAGTAGTGCATTTAATTTCTTAGCAAAACCGCTGTCTTGAATCGAAATTGCAACACGACTTGATTTTCCCACAGCATGTGACAACGTATCACGGTCATCAGCAAACACATATGGAATCTGATAATATTTACATTTATCCGTTAACTTTTTCTTTGTTTGTGGACCAATATCCTTAGCAAGTATGACAAGTTTGGATTGGCCATGTTGAATATCTTTAATGATTTGTTCCTCTCCAAATACACACTTTCCCGCACGATTAGCAAGGCCTAATAAATTTAGATAGCTTCCTGTCATTATTGGTCACCAACTAAAGTTCGAAGCTCATCATATACATGATCTTCTATTTTTATATCTAAGTGTCTTTCTAAAATATTCGTTTGTTGTGCTTTATTTATGACTTCCAAATCTTTGGATAAATAAGCACCACGGCCATTTTTCTTACCTGTCGGGTCTGCAAAAACTTCTCCTTCTTTTGTTTTCACAACCCTAATTAATTGCTTTTTTGGAAACATTTCTTCCGTTACAATACATTTTCTTAAAGGCACTTTTCTTTGTTTTGGCATATGACACAACCTCCCCCTACTTAAATAGATCCTCATCCATTTCTTCGTAAGACGAATCATAGTCCAAATTTTCTTCGATTTCTAATCGTCCTTCTTTTTCATCCGTATCCGATAGTAGACCTTCTTCCATTGCTTCTGTTTCACTTTTGATGTCTATTTTCCATCCTGTCAGTTTCGCTGCAAGTCTAGCATTTTGGCCACGTTTTCCAATCGCTAATGAAAGTTGATAATCCGGAACAATAACCGTTGTCGCTTTATCCTCTTCGTGTACTAGAACTTTCACGACCTTAGATGGGCTTAAAGCATTGGATACATAAACAACCGGATCTTCTGACCATTCCACAATATCAATTTTTTCGCCTTTTAATTCGTCTACAATTGCTTGAACTCTTTGGCCTTTTTGCCCTACACATGAGCCTACCGGATCTACTTCTTCGTCTCTCGCATAAACAGATATTTTAGAACGATCTCCAGCTTCCCTTGCGACGGATTTCACTTCAACTGTCCCATCATAAATTTCAGGAACTTCCATTTCGAATAATCGTTTTAATAATCCTGGATGAGTTCTGGAGACAAAGACATTAGGTCCTTTGCTTGTATTCTCTACTTTAGTAACGTAGACCTTTAGCCTATCGTGAACTTCATATTGTTCTGTTGGCATAATCTCAGTCTGAGGTAGCTTTGCCTCTATTTTACCTAAGTTAATGTATACGAAACGATTATCCATTCGCTGAATCGTACCATTCATAATATCTTCTTCACGATCTACATATTCATTATATATAATACTACGTTCCGCCTCGCGCACACGTTGCGTAACTACTTGCTTAGCTGCTTGAGCTGCAATTCTACCAAAATCCCTTGGGGTTACTTCTTCTTCCACAACATCATCAATCTCGTAAGACTGTGATAATTTCCTAGCATCTTCTAAGGAAATGTGTTGTTGAGAATCTTCTACTTCTTCTACTACTTTCTTTTGAGAGAAGACTCGCATAGATCCACTTTCTTCGTTTAAGTCAACACGAACGTTCGCAGCAGATTTAAAATTCTTTTTATAAGCCGAAATCAGCGCTGCTTCCAAAGCTTCTATAAGTATTTCTTTATCAATACCTTTTTCCTTTTCCAAATAATCCATCGCCTGAAACAATTCTTTGCTCAACAGTTTTTCCCCCTTCAATCAAACGTTACGGCTAGATGCGCTTTCGCGACTTTAGCAAAAGGTATTTCAACTTCCTTTTCTTTTGTCTTATCCTTGTAGGTTAAATAAATAGTGTCGTTTTCAAACTCTTTTATCGTTCCAGTAAATTCCTTCTCTCCACTAATTGGTTCAAATGATTTAATATAGACATATGAACCTACATGTGCCTGGAAATCTTCTTTCTTTTTCAAAGGTCTCTCTACTCCTGGTGAAGAAACTTCTAAGAAATATGCTTCAGTAATTGGGTCAGCTTCATCTAATTTTTCAGATAATTGTTCAGAAACTTTACTACATTCTTCAATGTCTACACCACCAGCCTTGTCAATATAAACACGAAGAAAGGAGTTTGCTCCCTCTTTCTCAAAAACAATATCAACAAGTTCTAAATCCATTTTCGTTAGGATGGGTGTAACTAGTTCTTCTGTATGTTTCGTAATTTTTGACATAAAGAACCTCCTATCTTTCAAATCAAACAATATGAATAATCACTTTTGTTAACACGAGATAGTCTACTGTTTAAGGACCAGCTTAGATTTAAGTACATGTAGAAAACATAATGAATCCTGCTGGCATTTTTTCCAATTCTTTTATGTTATCTTTCCCATTAAATAGGAATGATACTCATAATTTGTCGAAAGTAGTTACTATGATAAATCCCTTGCCAAAAAGGCAAGGGATACACTGTGCTCGCATTTAAATAAAGCAAGAAGAAAGAGTGGGTATTCCCCACTCTTTCAACCGCATCCATAACATTCTTAATAGAATATAGCATGACTAGGAAAAAAATGCAACTATTTCCCTTGTTACGGTGCATAATTAACTTAGAAAAGAGATAGTTGATTCTCCTCTTCCATGCCCTCTAGACTACCATGTCCATCTAAATATTCTAGGACAGTCTTGGAAATTCTACTACGTTCTCTTAAATCTTGCTTGGAAAGAAACTCACCTTCTTCTCTAGCCTTTACGATATTTAATGCAGCATTGGTTCCTAAACCATCGATAGCATTAAAAGGTGGAATTAACGAATCACCGTCCACTATAAAATCAGTAGCGGATGATCGATATAAATCTACTTTTTGAAATTTAAAGCCACGTTCGTTCATTTCTAAAGAAAGCTCTAAAACGGTTAGTAAGTTTTTTTCCTTTGGTGAAGCATCGTTACCTTTTTCGTTTATTTCTTTAATTCTATTTCGAATAGCATCTGAACCTTTAACCATTGTATCTAACTCAAAATCGTCAGCTCTTACAGAAAAGTATGCCGCATAGAAAAATATGGGATGATGGACTTTAAAGTAAGCAATACGAATTGCCATCAAAACATACGCAGCCGCGTGTGCTTTCGGGAACATGTACTTAATTTTTTTACATGATTCAATATACCAATTTGGTACACCGTTCTTTTTCATTTCTTCTTCCCATTCTGGTTGAAGTCCTTTACCTTTACGGACGGATTCCATAATTTTAAATGCAAGCGAAGCTTCTAAGCCCTGATGCATTAGGTAAACCATAATATCATCACGACAACCAATTACGTCTGGTAACTTACATATTCCGTCATTAATTAGTTCTTGAGCGTTCCCCAACCATACATCCGTTCCGTGGCTAAGCCCAGAAATGATCACAAGTTCAGCGAACGTTTTTGGTTTCGTATCCTCTAACATTTGACGAACGAAACGAGTTCCGAATTCCGGCACCCCTAATGTCCCTGTTTTACACATGATTTGTTCTGAGGTTACTCCAAGAACTTCTGGACTAGAGAAAATCTTCATTACTTCCTCGTCATCTGTTGGAATTGTTTGTGGATCAATTCCGCTTAAGTCTTGAAGCATTCGGATTACGGTCGGATCATCATGTCCAAGTATATCTAGTTTTAATAAGTTTTCATCAATTGAATGGAAATCAAAATGAGTTGTAAGCCATTCAGAATTTCTGTCATCTGCAGGGTACTGAATTGGCGTAAAATCATATATTTCCTTATCTTCAGGTACGACGATAATACCTCCAGGATGCTGACCAGTTGTTCTTTTAGCACCGGTACAACCTTGGACTAGTCGGTCCACTTCAGCTTGTTTTAAGGTTAAATTATTGTCTCCTGCATATCCTTTAACATAACCATAAGCTGTCTTTTCTGCTACTGTACCTATTGTTCCTGCACGGAATACTTTATCTTCTCCAAATAGAACCTTCGTGTAGTTATGCGCGCGTGGCTGATACTCTCCAGAAAAGTTAAGATCAATATCCGGCACCTTGTCCCCTTTAAATCCGAGGAATGTTTCAAAAGGAATATCCTGACCATCCTTTTTATAAGCGGTCTGACATTTCGGACAATCTTTATCTGGTAAATCAAAACCACTACCTACAGATCCATCATTGAAAAACTCACTATGTTTACAATTCGGACAAACATAATGAGGTGGTAGTGGGTTAACCTCTGTAATTTCCGTAAACGTGGCAATTAGAGAAGAACCAACAGATCCACGTGATCCAACTAGGTAACCGTCATCTAACGATTTCTTAACTAACTTTTGCGATATTAAATAAATAACTGCAAACCCATGACCAATAATACTTTTTAGTTCTTTCTCCATACGTTCTTCCACAAGTTGAGGTAACTCTTCCCCGTATACTGATTGAGCAAATTGATAGCTTAAATCTCTAATCTCCTGTTCAGCTCCATCAATAGTAGGTGTATAGAGGTCTTCCTTAACAGGCTTTACCTCTTCAATTTGATCTGCTAATTGGTTCGTATTTGCGATTACAATTTCTCTCGCTTTTTCTTTACCTAAAAAGTGAAATTTCTCTAGCATATCGTTTGTTGTATGGAAAAACGTATTAGGTAATGTTTGGCGACTTAACGGATTTGCATTTTGAGAATTAATCAAGATTTTTCGATAGATGATATCCGTTCGTTCTAGGTGATGCACATTGCCAGTTGCTACACATGGTTTGCCCAATTTATCAGCCAGCTCGACTAGATTTCGTATAATTTCATATAGTTGTGCCTCATTCTGAACAAGTTCTCTATCCATTAAATGAACATAATTTTCAGGTGGCTGTACTTCTATATAGTCATAGAAACGTGCTTTTTCTTCCGCTTGCTCTTTAGATTTTTGCATCATCGTTTCAAAAACTTCACCTTTATCACAAGCTGTACCTACAAGAATACCTTCTCGATATTGCTTTAATTTAGATCTCGGCACCCTGGGAACTCGGTAAAAATAATCGATGTGCGACATAGAGATAAGCTTATAAATATTCTTAATTCCTATATCGTTTACTGCTAGTAACGTAGCATGATATGGTCTAGATCTCTGATAGGCATTCTTTTCACCAGCATGTTCATTTAATTCTACATGGTTGTTGATACCACGTTCATACGCCATATTCATCAATTTCCATAATAAATAGCCTGTCGCTTCAGCATCATAAATAGCTCGGTGGTGCTGGGTGAGTTCGATATCAAGTCTTTTACATAATGTGTTCAATCGATGGTTCTTTAATTCTGGAAGTAAGAATCTTGCTAACTCTAATGTATCTATTACGGGGTTCTTAGCTTCAGATAAACCGATTTTTTTAAATCCTGTATTGATAAAGCCCATATCAAATTCAGCATTATGCGCTACGAGAATATCATCTGCCATCCACTCATGAAAATCTCTTAAAACTTCTTCCACTTCAGGGGCATTTTCTACCATATCATCCGTTATACCTGTTAAGTTAATCGTTGTTTCTGATAATGGGTGATGTGGGTTGGCGAATGATTCGAACCTATCAATAATTTCACCGTCTTTAATTTTGACAGCTGCTAGTTCGATAATCGTGTCGTAAATAGCAGATAAACCTGTAGTTTCCACATCAAAGACCACATAGGTTGCATCTTTCAAACTACGATCGATTTCGTTATACGCAATAGGTACCCCATCATCTACTAAGTTAATTTCAACACCATAAATAACTTTAATTCCATGTTTCTTCGCAGCAGAATACGCTTCTGGAAAGGCTTGAGCAACGGCATGATCCGTTATCGCTATTGCTTTATGTCCCCAAGCTACCGCTTGCTCGATTAATTTTGAAGCAGAAACAACAGAATCCATTTGGCTCATTAGCGTATGGGTATGAAGCTCTACACGCTTTTCTCCATCGGCACCAATATCCTCACGGAAAGTAGATGGCACTTCTTGAATATCTCTTGCCATCATCGTTAATTCATTACTGAAATTGTCGGTTTGTATCGTACCTTTAACTTTTACCCACATGCCTTTCTTCAGCTGACTAAATTTCTCCTCGTCTTGTTCCCCTTTGGAGAAAATTTTAATAAGAAAGGAATCTGTATAATCTGTAATTTTG
Source organism: Gracilibacillus halotolerans (assembly GCF_014206945.1). Classification (GTDB taxonomy): domain Bacteria; phylum Bacillota; class Bacilli; order Bacillales; family Amphibacillaceae; genus Gracilibacillus; species Gracilibacillus halotolerans. The sequence goes on along the minus strand of NZ_JACHON010000001.1, from coordinate 232,896 downwards.
AATATTAACAATTGTCTTCCTGAACGAAGCTCTCTAATTTCCGCATCAAAAACATAACCTTGAAATACAATACTACGCTCTTCCTCTGTGATCATTTGCATTTCTATCGGTTCTTCTTTAATCGGATAGCCAATCTGAAGAGGTTCTTGTGTATTAACACCCTCTTTTTGGAGTTTTTCCATTTGTTTAAAAGCTTCTTGAACTTTTTGATGATCTTCTTCTTTTTTCATCTGCTCAAATTTTTGAATTTCTTCATGTTGTTCTTCAATGTTAATTGTAATTTTTTTCGGATGTAAGCCTACTTTCTGACAAAAGCTTTGATACTTACCTTGTAGCTCTTTAGAAAATGTTTCCGCTTCTATCGCATTCCCTACAGTTAACATAATATTATTATCGTCATCTAAATAAGCTGCCTTCGTGAGACTCATAAATTTAGGTGATTCCATTTTCAGTTCTGATACGAAAATTTCCCAATAACCGTGCCATTCATCGTCCTTCTCAATATAGTCTTGGACATTCATTTGCCATGAAACTTTAGCAATCGCTGAAAAAGCATTCGTTATTTTCATAGCGAACAGCTGATAAATTTCTGCAGGGAGTCGTTCATGTAAGGTTATATGAAATACCCATTTTCCTTCGTTACGGTATATTTCTAATTTATCTAAGATTGCATCATTAAAATACATTTTTTGAACAGACTCAGGTAATTCTATTTGCTTTAGAAGCAATTCGAGTTTTTCTTTCTTTGTAATAGACATTATACGTTCTCCTCTTCCTTCAATATTTTGATAGAAAGGGAATTCCCTTGTCTAATTGGCTGACAAGGGAATCGGTTTTCATCGTTTTTCACCTAGGCAAAAAATCGTTCTAGGTACTCTGTTAAATCAGTGATGTTCAACTCAAGTTGTTCACCGTTTTCTCGTAGCTTACATTCTACAATTCCTTCTGAAGCTCGTTTACCTACAGTTATGCGTATTGGTAATCCAATTAGTTCACTGTCTGCAAATTTAACACCTGGTCTTTCGGTACGATCATCATACAATACTTCATATCCTTGGTCTGAGAGTTGATTGTATAACTGTTCCGCTAATTCGGCTTGGTCCTCTTTCTTAGGATTTATCGCCACTAAGTGAACATCGAACGGTGTTACAGATTTCGGCCATTGGATACCTTTATCATCATGAAATTGCTCAACAATAGCAGCAACTACACGAGATACCCCAATCCCATAACAACCCATTGTCATTGTTTGCTGTTTTCCCTGCTCATCTAAATAGGATGCACCTAATTTTTCTGCGTAAAGCTTGCCTAATTTAAACACATGACCTACTTCAATACCCTGTGCAAATTTAATCGTACCTTGTCCATCTGGTGATGGGTCACCTTCTTGAATAAAACGGACATCTGCATATTGTGACACTTTAAAATCTCGATCCGGATTCACATTAATATAATGCTTGTCATTTTCATTAGCGCCACAATAGCTGTTCACCATTGCTTGCACAGCTGTATCTGCAATTATTTCGATATTCTCTACACCTACCGGACCTAATGATCCAAAGTCTGCGCCTAAATGTTCCTTTGCTTCTTCTGGCGTAGCTAGCTCTACCTCTGAAGCTTGGTATATATTTTTTAATTTAATATCATTTATTTCATGGTCTCCACGACATAATACGAGTACATAAGCATCGTCTATTTTAAATAATAAAGACTTTATTCCTTTTTCAATAGGAAGTGAAAGAAAGTTTGCAACTTCCTCCATTGTTTTTTGCCCTGGAGTATCAACTTCTTCTCTTTCTTGTATTTCTTCGTCTGATTTTTCGTATGTTACAGATACGGGCGCCATTTCGATATTTGCAGCAAAATTGGAGCGATCAGAATAAGCAATCGTATCTTCACCTATATCGGAAAGAGCCATGAATTCGTGCGTATCTTTTCCTCCCATAGCTCCAGAGTCTGCGATAACAGCACGGAAATTAAGACCTAATCGACTAAAGATATTTGTATATGCTTGGAATACTCTATCATATACTTCGTCAAGGCTCTCTTTAGATGTGTGGAACGAATAGGCATCCTTCATAATAAATTCTCGACCGCGTAGTAGACCAAACCGTGGTCTCTTCTCATCTCTAAACTTAGTCTGGATTTGATAAACGTTTAATGGCAATTTCTTATATGACTTTACTTCATCGCGGACAATGCTAGTAATAATCTCTTCATGTGTCGCTCCTAGCGCAAATTCACGGTCATGTCTGTCGTTCAGTCTCATAAGTTCTGAACCATACGTATACCATCTTCCCGTATCTTTCCAAAGTTCAGATGGTTGAAGTGCTGGCATTAGCATCTCAAAAAATCCTGCTTTCTCCATTTCATCTCTTACAATCGCTTCAACCTTTTTTATCACTTTATTACCTAATGGTAGGTAACTATATACGCCGGAAGCTATCTGTCTCATATAACCTGCTCTAAGAAGCAACTGATGACTCTTAATCTCTGCATCAGACGGTATTTCTTTTAATGTTGGAATCATTGTTTGACTATGTCTCAATTACTTTCACCTCGATTACAAAAATAAACGCTGAATATCATTCCACGTAACGACTAGCATTAAAAGCATCAGTAAAGCAAAACCTATAAAATGTACGACTCCTTCTTTTTGTGGATCAATTGGTTTACCACGAAGAGCCTCTAGACCTACAAATAATAATCTACCACCGTCTAAGGCAGGTAGTGGTAATAGATTGATAATTCCTAAATTCACACTTAATGCTGCTGTCCATGTCAAGAAGTTTAAAAAGCCTGTTTTCACAATTTGATCCGTAGCATCATATATTCCGACAGGACCTGATAACATATCAATCGAAAACTGACCTGTAACAAGTTTACCTAGATTCGTTAATATTAGTGTAGCCCATGTATACGTTTGTTCGAAACTATGAGGAATACTTTTAGCTACAGACTTTTCTAATGCTAAAGTTACACCCACTTGACCTACCGTGCCATCTTCATATTCCATACTAGCTGGAACTACATCTAATTGTAGTGTTTCATCATTTCGTTCAACTGTCATACTGATTTGTTCATCAGGTTTGCTTTGTACAATTTGTTGGAATTCGTTCCATTCGTTAATAGGTGTATCTTCGATAGATAACACTTTATCACCTGGTTGGAATCCTGCTTCTTCAGCAGGACTGTCAGCTACAACATTTCCTATTATAACATCTTCAACAGGTACCCCTTGAACAAGTCCTAAAATAAAGAATAGAACAATCGTTAAAACAAAATTCATAGCTGGACCAGCAAATAATTGAAGCGCTCGTTGACTTTTAGTTTTAGAAGAAAACTGACGGTGATAGGGTGCTATTTGCGTGCGGTTCTCATCCATGATAAAGTCTGCTTTTTCGTCGACTTCGAAGACATATTTTGTTTCTTCGTTGATTTCATATCCCTCAATTATAAGTTGATGGTCTAAATCAATCTTCTCAACTTCAACAACTAGTGCATCAGGATGTCTTGATTTGTTATTCACAATAATTTCTTTCACTTTGCCATTTGGATGGAAAGTCAATCCTATATGTTGACCCGGTTGAATTTCGATAATTTCTGGGTCTTCACCAGCAACTCGGACATAACCACCCATCGGCAATAATCGAACCGTATATAATGTTTCGTTTTTCTTTGTTGCAAATATTTTTGGGCCAAATCCGATAGCAAATTCACGGACAAGCATGCCTGTCTTCTTTGCTACAATGAAATGACCAAATTCATGTACAAAGACAAGTAAACCAAACATTAATATAAAGGCTATAATTGTAACCATTCACTAGCACCCCTTACTTATAAGTAATCTTGGAAAATTTCTTTTCTTACTTCACTATCTATTAATTCAATCATTTCCAAGTTTGGATTGTCCACCTTATGATGCAAATTCATCGCACGCTCAATAACTTTTTCTATATCTAAGAAAGAAATCTTACCTTTTAAAAACAGAGCGACAGCTGCTTCATTAGCTGCATTTAAAACAGTAGGTAATGAGCCGCCTTCTTTTCCTGCTCTATATGCGTATGTCAGGCAAGGAAATCGTTGCTCGTCCATTTTTTCGAAATGGAGTTTACCTATCTCGGTTAATTGAAGAGCCTTGGAACGATTTAAGGAATATCGATCTGGGTACGTTAAAGCATATTGAATAGGTATGCGCATGTCAGGAGTCCCGAGTTGAGCAATAATACTATGATCCACATATTCTACCATTGAATGAATAATACTTTCTCTATGTAGTATTACCTCAATATTTTCGTAGGGGATACCAAAAAGCCAGTGTGCTTCAATAACCTCTAATCCTTTATTCATCATGGTTGCAGAATCAACAGTTATTTTTGCGCCCATACTCCAGTTTGGATGATTTAGAGCGTCTTCTACTGTTACACCTTCTAATTCTTCTCTAGACTTGTCCCGAAAGCTTCCACCTGATGCAGTTAAAATTATTTTTTGTACTTGGTTTTTTTTCTCGCCATTTAGAGCTTGATAAATAGCCGAGTGCTCGCTGTCTACGGGTAACAAAGGAACGCCTGCTTGATTAGCAGCTTCCATTACTAGATGTCCAGCAGTCACCAACGTTTCCTTATTAGCAAACGCTATCTGCTTTTTATACTCAATTGCTGTTAATGTCGCACGTAATCCAACACTTCCCATAACAGCATTCACTACTATATCAACTGTTGGATCTGCAGATATTTCACTTAATGCCTCTTTACCGGAAATAATTTTTACAGGCTCATCTAATTGTTCTTTTAATAATTGGTATACACGATCGTTTTTTACTGCTACAATCTTTGGTTTACATTGTTTAATAATACGTAATGCTTCCTCAACATTCTCACCAAAAGACATAGCGTATAATTCAAATTTATCTGAATGCTGGCTGATTACATCGACTGTTTGTTTTCCGATAGAACCAGTAGCACCTAATAAAGCAACAGATTTCATGATAATACGCCCCATTAATATATTTTATGTAATAAATTGAATAACATGTAACATTGGGAAAACAAATAACCAACTATCGAATCGATCTAGTATGCCACCATGTCCTGGCAGAAGTTTCCCTGAATCTTTCACATTATAGTATCTTTTAATTGCAGACTCTACTAAATCCCCAATTTGGGCAAAAATAGACGCGGCTATCGTTACAAATAACACTACAATAATCGAAGAGTGTACTGGGAAAAAGTAATTGAACACAATTGCAATTACAGCTGCAAGAAAAATGCCACCAACAGCACCTTCTATTGTCTTATTAGGACTAATTTCGGGCCAAAGCTTTCTCTTTCCAAATGCTCTTCCGAAAAAATACGCACCTGTATCTGTGGATAGTATCACGAGAATTGCATAAAAAATATAAACGAGGCCTGCCTCTCTCGTTTCCATAAAATAATAAAACCCTAAACCGACATATATTGCTGAAAGGATAAGAAAACCACAATCTTCAAATGTAAATTTGTTTTTCAATAAAACAGTATATGCCAATAATAGGAGGATGAATAACATAAACAATTCAAAACGGTGCTCCATTAATAAAATATCTTTCGGGATTAACAGAGACCATAGCAATAAGAGGGATAATCCTGTTGGCACCCAATAAGAAGTAATCTTACGCATACGTAGAATCTCAATTAACCCTAGCGTTCCAATAATGTACATAATGATTTGGAATGGTAATCCTCCGATAAACACAAATGGAAAAAAGAAAAGGATAGCTATAATTGCAGTTATTATCCTAATCAACATAAATATTCACACCCTATATACCGCCAAAACGGCGTTTTCGTTGTTGGTAGTCGAGAAGTGCTTCTTTGAATTCTTCTGCACTAAAGTCGGGCCATAATGTATCCGTAAACCATAGCTCCGAGTATGCTGACTGCCATAATAAATAGTTACTTAAACGAAGTTCACCACTCGTTCGAATTAATAAATCAGGATCGACTAAGCTAGATGTCGATAAATAATCTCCAAAAAGAGATTCATTAATATCTTCAACAGATATTTTTTGCTGAAGAACATCTTCACTAATTGTTTTAACAGCCTCTATAATCTCGTTACGGCCGCCATAGTTAATTGCTATATTTAGTATAAGACCGTTATTATTCTTCGTTGCATCTTTCGCGCTTTGTATCGATTTTTGTGTATGCTTTGGCAATTTTTCGATATTACCAATAGTTCTAACTTGTACATTTTCTTCGATCAGTTCCGGTAGATAATTATGAAAGAAATCTGTTGGTAAACGCATAAGATACTCTACTTCTGCCGATGGACGCTTCCAATTTTCCGTAGAAAAAGCATATAAGGTTAAAATTTCAACCCGATAACTGTTTGCAACCCGCACAATTCGCTTTACATTATCCATACCTTCCTTATGACCAGCAACTCGTGGCAATCCTTTCTTCTTTGCCCATCTTCCGTTACCATCCATAATTATTCCTATATGTTTGGGAATGTTATGTATAACATTATCGTTCTCTTGGAAATCACTATTCTTTTTACGGAATGGAAGCTTCATCAAAAACATGTTATGTCCTCCAATAAATTGAACTTATTACGTTAAAGTTAAAAACCCTCTCATAAAAAGAGGGTTAGCTTGCTTAATCATTATTCTACCTTTTTTTTGATTAAACTTCCATAATTTCTTGTTCTTTTTCTTTTGTTAATTGATCGATATCATTAATAAACTTATCCGTTTGTGTTTGTACATCATCCTGATAGCCACGGAGTTCATCCTCTGTGATATCACCATTTTTCTCTGCTTTTTTCAATTGATCGTTAGCGTCACGACGGACATTTCTAATTTGAATCTTCGCTTCCTCAGCGAATTTACCAACTACTTTCACCAAATCTTTACGTCTTTCTTCTGTTAATGGTGGAATACTAATTCGGATAACATTACCATCATTCGAAGGAGTTAGACCAAGATCAGCCTTTTGAATCGCTTTTTCCATATCACCTAATGCTGTTTTATCAAATGGTGAAATAAGTAGTAAGCGTGCTTCTGGTACTGAAACGGATGCTAATTGGTTTAATGGTGTAAGTGCACCATAGTATTCCACTTGTACACTATCTAAAAGTGCAGGGTTAGCACGTCCAGCTCGAACGGTAGCTAAATTTCTACTATAAGCTTTTACTGCTTGAGACATTTTATCTTTCAATTCATTCATTACTTCTACTGTCATTATTTATTCCCCCTAATTAAGGTTCCAATATTTTCGCCTGTTACTGCTTTATGAATATTGCCTTCTTCTGAAATAGAGAAAACTAGTAATGGTATATTATTATCCATACAAAGTGATGATGCTGTAGAGTCCATAACACCTAGACCTTCATTTAAAATATCCAAGTAAGATAATTGATCGTATTTTGTTGCTGTTTTATCCAGTTTTGGATCGGCAGTATATACACCATCGACGTTATTTTTCGCCATTAATATTACATCTGCTTCAATTTCTGCTGCACGCAAAGCTGCGGTTGTATCCGTTGAGAAGTAAGGATTTCCCGTTCCTGCGGCAAAGATGACAACTCGTTTCTTTTCTAGATGGCGAATCGCTTTTCTTCGAATATAAGGCTCGGCAACTTGTCGCATTTCAATTGACGTTTGAACTCGAGTAGGTATGCCCATATTTTCTAGGCTGTCCTGTAGAGCAAGTGAATTCATAACCGTAGCTAGCATTCCCATATAATCTGCGTTAGCTCGGTCCATTCCCATCTCACTGCCAACGATTCCACGCCAAATGTTACCGCCACCTACTACAACAGCAACTTCTACATCTAATTCTACCACATCTTTCACTTGTTTAGCGATAGACTGTATCACTGTTGGATCAATTCCGTATCCTGCCTCGCCACTTAATGCTTCGCCACTTAATTTTAATACTATTCTTTTAAAGTTAGCAGTAGACATAATTACCCTCCATATATGTAAGTAGTATTTTTCTATAGCTTGTATCGTATGAAGTCTGTATTACATTGGAATACTCTTTACTTTAAATAATCCCGTCACACTTTAGTAGTGAACGGGATTATTACGTGAGTAGCTAGCATAACAGCCCTACCTGAAGATTTACATAACGATCAACAGATAAGTTTCTATGGAGAAATAATTCCGTTACTGCTTTTTCACTTGGCTCATAACTTCTTCAGCGAAATTATCTTCGCGTTTTTCGATACCTTCACCTACTTCATAACGTACAAATCCTTTTACAGTAGCGTTATGTTTAGCAGCAACTTGTTTTACTTTTTGATCTGGATCTTTAACAAAGCTCTGATCTAGTAAGCAAATTTCTTCAAAGAATTTGTTTAAGCGACCTTCCACCATCTTTTCAACAATATTCTCTGGTTTACCTTCATTTAATGCTTGTGTTTTTAATACTTCTCTTTCTTTTGCCACTTCTTCTTCGGAAACAGCATCACGTGATAAGTATTTTGGATTAACTGCAGCGATGTGCATAGCAATATCTTTAGCAACATCCGCGTCTGTAGTACCTTCAAGTACAGCTAGAACACCTATTCTACCACCCATGTGCAGGTAATTACCAAACACATCGTTATCTGTTTTCGTGAAAATTTGGAAACGACGTAGGGAAAGTTTTTCACCAATCTGAGCGATTTTACTGTTAATAAACTCTTCCACTGTTTCATCATTGCCTTTGAATTTCTGGCTTAATGCTTCTTCTACAGTACTTGGTTTCTCTGCTAAAAGATGTGCTGCCAAGTCTTTTAAAAGTTCTTGGAATTGATCATTTTTAGTAACGAAGTCTGTTTCACAGTTGACTTCAATAAGAACCGCTTCGTTTCCGTTAACTTCTACAAATGCAGATCCTTCAGCAGCGATTCTATCGGCTTTCTTAGCAGCTTTAGAAATACCTTTTTCTCTTAAGTAATCAATCGCTTTATCAATATTACCATCTGTTTCTTGAAGTGCCTTCTTACAATCCATCATTCCAGCACCAGTTTTTTCACGTAATTCTTTTACCATTTTTGCTGTAACCGCCATTTAAAAATTCCTCCTTATGATCTTCTATGAAAGGTAACTACCTATGAGCCTAGTAATAGATCGTATAACTCTCACATATAATAATGGAGTAGTTTAACTTGTCTTAAGACTATGCTTCTTAAAAAGAGGTGATAAAAGGTTCCCCTCTTATCACCTCCAACCTTTTGTTTACTCATTAGTTGTTTCAGTAGCAGTTTCTTGTTCTTCTGAGTCTTGGTTTTCTTCAGGTTTTTCAGCAGGAACTTCTTCCATCTCTTCGCCTTGCTTTACTTCTAAAATAGCATCTGCCATTTTACCTGTTAAAAGTTTAACAGCACGAATTGCATCATCGTTAGCTGGAATTACGTAATCAATTTCATCAGGATCACAGTTTGTATCAACAATTCCCACGATTGGGATATTAAGCTTACGAGCTTCAGCTACAGCGATTCGCTCTTTACGAGGATCGATAACAAATAATGCATCTGGAAGTCTTTCCATATCTTTAATACCGCCTAAAAATTTAACAAGACGATCTTTTTCTTTTAATAAGCCTACAACTTCTTTTTTAGGTAATACTTCGAACGTACCGTCTTCTTCCATTCTTTCGATTTCTTTTAAACGATTAATACGTTTACGGATTGTTTCGAAGTTAGTTAATGTACCACCTAACCAACGTTGGTTAATATAGTACATACCAGAACGGATTGCTTCGTCTTTTACAGACTCTTGTGCCTGTTTTTTAGTACCTACGAACAATACAGTTCCACCGTTTTGAGCTAATTCTTTTACGAAGCTATATGCTTCTTCTACTTTTTTCACAGTTTTTTGAAGATCAATAATATAAATACCATTTCTCTCTGTGAAAATATACTTTTTCATTTTTGGATTCCAGCGGCGTGTTTGATGTCCAAAATGTACACCCGCTTCTAATAGTTGCTTCATTGAAATGACAGCCATGTTTATTTCCTCCTGTTTGGTTTATTTCCTCCATTTGATTCATTGGGCTAAAGGACTTTTATAAGCACCACTTTATCCCTCCACAAACGTGTGTATTTAACACCTAAAACAATATAACATACAGAGTAACGACAATCAAGCTATTTCCTCTGGTTTTGTTGAATTTTCACAATTAATTCTACCTCTGTTTTACCCATGTCGAGCTTTTTAGCAATTTCGTCCGTTGTTTCTCCTTGCGAATATAAGTGTAAAATCTTAGCTTCCTTGGATGACTCGAAAGCTACTTCTTCTGAAGAGATGGATTCTTCTAGCAAAGATTTAAAGGCCGGTTTACTGCTTGTTTGTTCCTGCTTTACATGACTTCTGACATTAGGTAACGAGGAAGGTTGTGTTTCTGCTTTATCTAAATCTATTTCAGCTTTCTGATTATCCGAACTCTTCTCCTGTTTCTGGGGAGTTTTTACGTCTTCACGAGTTTTGATTTTTTCAACTCTTTTAATAAATGCTTCGTTTTCTTGTTTCATTTCTTGCAAGAACAAGCTAAGTTTTTCTTCGACATTTACCTGATTGTTGCCAGTACCATTCTCATATGCGTCTACTTTATTTTTTAGCTGTATGATAATCCTAAATAATAGGAAATGAATCAAGAAACTTATTGTTAGTAGTAAATAAATCATATAATACCTTCTTAATTTTAGTTTTTAGTTCCTATATACATATAACTTGAAATACATCTTGAAATTTCAGTTATTCCCTAACTATTATTATATTACAACCATAGTAATTATACAAAAAGAGACCAGATCATAATGTCTGATCATCATGGATTGATCGAATTATTATTTCATTTTGATCGAGTACTGCAATAACACTGTTATATTCACGGCTTAACACGCGCTTATATTTTCCAAAATGTAATTCTACATTTTCAAATGCGTTTCCACGGACAATGAGTTTTGTGTCAGCTAAATTGCCGATATCACTTTGATAGTGTTCCAACTCAACTTCTAAGTCAGCAAGCTGTTGGGAAATTTTATTAATCATCTCTTTTTGTTTTACTAACATTGCCTCTTCTTTCGGTTGCAAGCCTAGGGTGTTTTTCTTTTGTTGTAAGCGCTGCCCAAAAATGGCAAGTTTTTGTCTATTCTCTCTCCAGCTCTCTAATTGTTTATGTATGGCATTCGCCTTTTCCAGTTTCTTTTTGTGTGCTCCGAATACAACTTCGGTTTTCGTACTAGCGACATTACCGATATTCTTAACGTCTACAATATTTCCTGTAGATGTAGAGCCACCAATAATACTACCATTCTCACAAATCACTCCATTTTGAGCAATACAGGTAGAGTGCATGATCGCTTTCTTAACACGTATACGCTGACCTGCCTCTACATAAGATTGGTTAATATAACCCGTTTCAATATCTCCCTTTGCAGTAACATAACCCTTTTCCATTCCAGCAATACCCTCTGAAACGAATATATTACCGTTTGATTCCAATTTAGAAGCCTCAACTGTACCGTAGATTGTAATATCTCCATCTGCTTTTACCTCAAAGCCACTCGGTACATCTCCTTTTATAACTACAGAGCCGATAAAGTTAATATTACCTGTGGATAAGGACAAGTCATCATTAACTTCATAGACCGGAAAAACATGGATGCTATTATCTAAGTAGGATACCTGACCATTTAAAGTAGAAGTGAACGTTCCTATTTCTTCATGATAGGCAACATTTTTTCCCGCTTTAATATTTACCCTTTTACCAGGCTTTGCTTTTAGCGTATTGCCAAGTATATTCCTACCATCCGTTCCATTAGTTGGCGGTATGATTTCTCCAAGTAATTCTCCCGTTGTAACTACGGGAATCACTGTTACATCTCTAAAGCTTGATTTTTCGTCAACGGAAACCATAGATGGCACATTTATTTTCCTAATAAACTTACCGTTCTCACCATTAACTGGCGGCGTTCCCTCTGCAATTAATACTTTATGATTACTAGCTAGATCTTCACGCCAGTCTTCTTGCTGCCATTCTTTAAGACCATGTACAATATTTAATTTTTCAATTTCTACTTCAATTGCTTCTTGATCTAATTCAAAGGCACTCTCCGGATCGATTAGAACTAATTCCGCCTTCATACCATTTTCCCCAATGATAATTTTAAAATTCTGCTCCCCCATCACTCCGCCCCGCTTTTCAACGTATTTTCTTGCGCCATGATTTGCCGAACTTTAGAAATGGATTGCTTATGAATTTGAGAGATTCTTGATGTTGTTAAGCCTAGTATGTTGCCTATTTCAGTAAACGTGAGCTCTTTATCATAAAACAGGCTTAATACTAGTTGTTCTTTCTCTTTTAGTTGTTTAATTGCCTGAATAAGGTATGCATAGTTTTCTTTCTTTAACAATTCCTTCTCTGGAGTAATATCTTGGTCATCTCTAATAAGATTACCGATACCATCATTATTTTCATCATTTAATTGATTACTTTGCTCATCAATAGAAAGTAGATTCGCAAAAAAACTATCTTTTTGTGCTTCCATAACTTCGTTCTCTTCCAGTTGAGCATGCTCAGCAATTTCTTTAATACTAACTTCTCGCTGATATTTTTGTTCTAAATCTTCTTGTGCTCGGTCTATTTTTTTAATCTTCTCACGTGTTGATCTTGGAAGCCAATCTTCTTTTCGTAATCCATCTAAAATAGCACCCTTAATTCGAATAGAAGCATACGTATCAAATTTCAAGTCTCTTGAAGAATCAAATTTCAATAGCGCATCGTATAATCCATATAAGCCCAGACTTTTAATGTCTTCTCTATCTACAGATTTTGGTAAGGTTGGAATGATTCGTTGCACGTGGTAATGAACTAAATACATATACGCTTCTAGTAATTCATTCGCATTATCTTCATTCTGATTCTTATTCCAGTTGTCCCATAAAGTAGTTTCATATGCAATTTCTTTTACCACTCGAATCACCTCACTCTATATGATGGTTGTATTTCCTCTTACAGTCCGAATTTCCAATTGACTCTCTTCGATATTAAATTCAATCGTTCTACCTTGGTTTCCCCCTACATCTTGTGCAATAAGAGGGATTTGATGGAGCTGTAATCGTTCTGTAACTGCTATTATATTTCGCTCGCCGATTTTAAGAAAATTACTTTCTGTTTGGAAAGAAAACATATGAGCGCCACCAGCAATTTTTGCTTTTAAGCTCGATTTTCTTACTCCTTTATCCAATAATTCACGAATCATCTGGTCTAATGCAGAATCCGCGTATTTTAGGATGTTTTGATTTTCGCGATTGGATGCTTCGGAATCTGGCAACATAACATGTGCAAGACCTGCAATTTCATGATTATAAATTACAACGCCCACACAAGATCCTAGACCTAATGTTTTAAGTTTGTTAGGAGCTTCTGTTACTTTCATATCTGCAATTCCAACTTTTACAACTGTAGATGTAATCGTCATTTTCCCTCTACTCCTAAGGCACTAAATATTGTTTCAAAGGAGGTTGGATCTGGTAATAGAAAAAAATGCCCCTTTATTGACTCTGTTGTATTCTCTTCATCTTCGATCATCGTATCAATAACAATCGCATAGTCACTTTCTTTAGAAATCTCAATTAATCCCTGCATTAATATCGCACCTGCCATATCCACTGTTAAGCTTGGCACGGAAGGAAACATATTAATGGCTGTAAATTCAGAGAGAGCAGATAAATACGAACCTGATAAGATATTTCCTATTTCAGCAATAGCGGATAAAGCCATTTCATGGTCTCTTATGTCCTCTTTCATATCAGGGATTAGCTGGTTTGCTAGAATTTGTGCCTGATTCGGTTGCAATACGAAAAACATACTACCTGGAAGTGAACCTTGAATACGGAGAAACACGCTGACAATTTCTTCCTCTGGCCCTCCTACATAATCCATTAACTCATTAAACTCTACGATCTTTATATCAGGAATACTCATGTTAATTTTCTTATTCAGTAACGTTGAAAGTGCAGTAGCTGCATTCCCCGCACCAATATTCCCTACTTCTTTTAAAACGTCTAAATGTTTCTGTGTAAACTTAATCATCTTGATCTCTTTCTATTTGATAATTATCATGACTTAGTGTTCTTTCTAAGTTTAGTAGCATTAGCAATCTATTTCCTACTTTAGCAACCCCGTCAATGTAATCAATATCCTTAGTTCCGATAACTTTAGGATTTGGTTCAATAGCTTCATTTGGAATATTCACTACGTCATAAGCAGCATCCACAATGAAACCGACATTGAATGACTCCATTTCAGCAATAATAATTCTTGTACTATCATTATGTTCCTTAGGAGATAGTCCAAACCGCTCTCTTAAATCTATGATAGGAGTTATTACCCCTCGTAAATTAATTACACCTTTTATAAAGGAAGTCGTTTTAGGTACTCTAGTTATTTGCTGAATTCTTTCAATACCACCTATAAACTCAACCGGTATTGCATATTCCTCATTTTCCAGCTCAACAACGATAGACTGTATAAATCCCTGTTCGTTATCCATATTTCCCCTCCTCACTAATTAATCAATGCGTTTGTGTCGATAATAAGTGCAACTTGACCATCGCCTAAAATAGTAGCACCTGATATTGCAAATACCTCACCTAAGTAATCACCGAGAGACTTAAGAACTATTTCTTGTTGACCAATGAATGTATCTACAATTAATCCAGCCATTTTATCACCTTTTCGAATAATAACTATGGATAGGAATTCATCTTCGTCACTTGCCTCTGGCACATTGAACACTTCTTTTAGAGAGATAAGTGGGACTACTTTTCCTCTAAAATCAATAACTTGTTTATTATGTGCGTTATATATTTCAGAACGTGGTATAACCGCTGTCTCTATAATAGAAGATAGTGGGACCGCATATTTTTCATCCCCAACCTCAACCAATAGCACTGTAATTATAGATAGTGTCAGTGGTAATTGAACAGAGAAAGTAGACCCTGCACCTTCTTCGGACGAAATACTAATTGATCCACCAAGTGATTCGATAGTATTTTTCACTACATCTAAACCGACACCGCGTCCTGATATATCCGAGATTTGCTCTGCTGTAGAAAATCCGCTAGCCATCATAAGCTGATATACCTCTTTATCGGATAATGCTTGTCCTTCTTCTTCTGTAACGATATGATTGGCAATAGCTTTTTTCAGAATATTTTCTCTCTTGATACCTGCGCCATCATCTGATATTTCAATAAACACATGATTCCCACTATGATAAGCTTTCAATGTGAGGTTCCCTTCCTCTGGCTTACCGTTGGCTTTTCTTACTTCAGGCATTTCAATACCATGATCTAATCCATTTCGGATTAAATGAACTAGTGGGTCACCTATTTCATCAATAACCGTACGATCCAACTCAGTCTCAGCACCGATTATCTCTAAGTTGATTTTTTTACCTAAATCTTTCGATAGCTGTCTTACCATTCTAGGAAATCTATTAAACACTTGTTCGATTGGAACCATACGCATATTCAAAATAAGAGTCTGCAAATCGCCAGTTATACGTGTCATTCTTTCTACGGTTTCGTTTAGTTCACTATGATTTAATTCACCTGATATTTGTTCTAATCGACCACGATCAATAACGAGCTCCTCAAATAAGTTCATTAGACCGTCAAGTCTGTTAATGTTGACACGAATTGTTTTGGTAACAACATTCTTCTTTTGCTTATTTTTCTCATCATCAGATGATTGTGCTTCGTTATTAGTTGTGACCTCATTTGTCGACGTAGATTTTTCTTCTCCCATTTCATTGTTGGCTTTTTTTGTTTGAATCGTATAGGAGCGAACATCGATATGTTCAATCTCTGAAACTTTTAAAATTCTCTTTTCTATGTTTTCTGGACTCTCTTGAGATATTAATAGAACATGGAAAGATAACTCAAAGTTCTCTTCTTCTAAATCCTGAATCGTCGGGTCAGCTTTGACTACTTCACCAATTTGTTCAAGAACTTCAAAAACCATATAAACCCGAGCTGCTTTTAGTAAACAATTTTCGTTTAAAGAAACCTTTACTTCATACGTATGGAAGCTTTTTTCATAAGCTTGTTCCAATACGGTTAACTCAAATTCGTTTAACGCATGGAAATGATTTTCTCCTGCTAAACTTGGCTCCGTAGTAGGTAACTGTTCCGTTTTGTCTGAAACTGATTTGGTTTCTTCACCGTTTTCAATAACATTTAGTTGCTCTATAACATCTATTACATCTTTCGCACCGTTCCCGCCTTCAGCAATATCAACTACCATATCCTCTAAATGGTCGACTGCGGAGAACAACACATCAATAATATGTGTATGTATTTTAAGTTGATCGTTACGGATAGCGTCTAGTATATTCTCCATTTTATGGGTAAGATTTGCTAAATCATTAAAGCCCATCGTTGCTGCCATTCCTTTAAGTGTATGTGCTGAGCGGAAAATTTCACTAATAGTATCAAGATTTTCAGAGTCATTTTCTAGTATTAACAATTGATCGTTCAGCGACTGTAGATGCTCTTTACTTTCTTCAATAAACACATCTAAATATTCATTATTTTGCATTGGAGACACCTCTAATTCATAAATTTTTGAGTAAGAACATTGCTAATCTCGCTTATATCAACCACATAATCAACAAGGCCTGTTTTTTCTGCTGCTTGGGGCATACCATAAACGATGCAGCTTTCTTTTGATTGAGAAATAGCAATCGTCCTTGGGTGTTTTCTCTTTAGCAATTCAATCCCGCTAGCACCGTCGCTACCCATGCCAGTTAGCATGACTGAAACTGGGAGACATTCTCTTAATTCGGCCGCTGAATTAAATAACAAATTTACGGATGGTTTATGCCCTTTAACTGGCTGATCATCAGTTACACGTGCAATATATTTATTCTGCCTTTCTTCTATTAAAAAATGTTGCCCTCCAGGCGCAATGTACGCAATACCTGGCTTGAGCTCTTCAAGGTGAGTTACTTCTCGTACTTCTATTTCTGCAAGGCGATTAAGTCTTTCTGCTAAAGACTTAGTAAAGCCTTTAGGCATATGTTGAACAATGGCGATCGGAGCTGGAAAGTCCTTTGGTAGTTTTGTTAAAACTTCTTGAAGTGCACTTGGTCCACCTGTTGAAGAACCAATTAAAACAATCTTCTTTTTAGCTTTCACTGGCTTAAGTACACCAATTTCTTGCCTTTTTTTATCTTTTTTCGGTTTTATTCGTGCAAGACTAGCTGCTTCAACTTTTCGAATAATCTCTGCCGATATCTCTTCAATATCTAAAGAAATCGATCCAGAAGGTTTTGCAATGAAATCAACTGCACCATTGCTCATTGCTTCCATTGTTTTATCTGCTCCTGCTTTAGTAAGACTAGAAAGCATAACCACAGGAGTAGGTTGGTGCTTCATAATATCTCGGAGAGTTGCTATTCCATCTTTAATTGGCATTTCAATATCAAGTGTTATAACATCTGGTTTTAATTCCGTTACTTTTTTTAAAGCATCTTCGCCATTTCTAGCAGTTGAAATAACTTCTAAGTTACTAGATTTACTTAAAATGTCTGAAATCATCTTCCTCATAAATGCTGAATCATCCACAACCAGTACTTTTTTTGTAGTCATGATGTCTACCTCTCTTTTAGAAACTTTCTCAGCCTTGTTAGAAAGCTGGAAGAAGAAGGCTTTTCCGTAGAATCATTAGCGCCAAGGAATTGCTTTGCTATCGTTTGGATAGCGATACTTGCTTTAGACTTTGGTTGATGAAGCAAAAAGGGTTTCTGTTCCATTACCGCTTGTCTAACAGCAGAGTCTTCTGGGACCACCCCTAATGGATATATGGGTGATTTAAGGAAGTGTTGAACCGCCTTAGTAATACGATTCATTATATCCATGCCATTCTTTTGGTTCGATGCACGATTAATCACAAGGTTTAATGGGAGCACCTTCTGCTTTAAAATGTGTTTCATCATAGAGTAAGCATCCGTGATTGCGGTAGGCTCTGTCGTTGTTAATACGATACACTCATCAGACGCTAATATAAATTGAATCGAGTCGTTTGTAACTCCTGCACCCATATCAAAAATAATATAATCATAGTCTTCAAAAACCGTTTCTAATTCTTTTAAAAAATGGTTTGTTTGGTCTTTTTCTAAGCGGAAAATTTGGTCTAGTCCTCTTCCCCCAGATAAATAATAGAGGGTATTTGGACCTGATTCTATCATATCATATATTGAATGGTTTTTATCTAATAAATCGACAATTGAATACCGGGAGGTTTTTCCTATTAATATATCGATATTTCCCATCCCAATATCGAGATCGAACAACAAAACTTTTTTCTTCTGCTCAATTAACGCTAGTGAGAAGTTAATCGCAAAATTAGATTTACCCACGCCACCTTTCCCACTAACGATAGCAATAGTCTTAGCCTGTTTCTTAGCTGTCCCGTTCATTTGCGCTCTTAATTTCGCTGCTTGATCAGTCATTTTCCTCACCAATAATTAAATTTGTAATATCGTCTACAGAAGCCTCTTTTAAATCTTCAGGAACATCTTGACCATTTGTCAAAAACGCAATGCCTAATTGTGATTTTAAACATAGGCTTAGCATCGCACCATAAGAGTTCGTTTCGTCTAATTTCGTTAAAATAAATTGATGGATAGGGACATTTTTAAATTTATCATAAATATCTTCTACGTCGCGCCTCTTTGCTGTCATTGATAGAACGAGATAGGTTGTTGCATCTTTACTTAGGTCAATCAGTTTGTTCAATTCATGAATGTACTTTTGTTCTCTGAAATTACGTCCAGCTGTATCGACAAAAATGTGATCTTTATCTGTGAATTTTTCTTTTGCCTTATTATAATCGTCCAGATTGTACGCAACCTCAATTGGTACATTTAAGATTTTGGCATATGTTTTGAGTTGGTCAATAGCGGCAATTCGGTAAGTATCAGTTGTAATAAAGGCTACCTTTTTGCCTTCCTTTAGAACACAATGTGCCGCTAGCTTAGCAAGAGTCGTTGTTTTACCTACACCAGTTGGACCTACTAAATGAATGACTTTATTATGGAAAGCCATGCCTCCAAATGGTGAAATGTTTTGTAGCTTTTGTTGGATTTGGAGGCGGAGTGCATCTCGTATTTCTACTTCATCCCATTCTTGAGGTGTTTCACGTTCTGCTATGGTAAGCAACATTTCATTCACTAAATCTTCATCCATATCTTTTTCAACTAATTCTTTATAAATAGATTGAAAAGCAAGTGGAAGTTGCGAATGAGCATTAACAGAATGTTCCATCCATTTTTTCATTTGCCGTAACTCATCCAAAATTTTACTTTCGTCATTAGCAGGCTGAATTCGACTTGGATACTTTTGTTCCACTGGCGTCCGAATTGGTTGTCTTGACTCTCTAATAATTGGTTGCTCTTTTGCAATAGGCTTATCAATTGCAGCTAATACTTCAATCTTTCTTTTTTTAAAAAGACCTAAGAAACCACCTTCATGAACAACTTTGGAGTTCAGAATAACAGCATCTTGTCCAAGTTCTTTCCGAACCAACTGCATTACTTCAGGCATCGTATTACCTTTATACTTTTTTACCTTCATACCATATTCACCACCCCAACACTCTCCATTTCAGCGGTAGGTTCTACCTCGTTATAAGAGATAACAATGACTTGAGGAAAATAACGTTCTAACAGTTGTTTTACATACATGCGAATTGTTGGTGAACAGAGAATTATTGGTTGCTCTTCTCGCATCGATAATGCTTCTACATTTTGTGTTACAGAGTGTAGAATTTGCTGCTGGCGTTCCGGATCCATTGCCAAATAACTACCGTGTTCTGTTTGCTGAATATGTTCACTTATTGTTTTTTCAACCTCAGGACTAATTGTAATTACTGTAAGTTGAGGTTTACCTTGTAATAAATCATTCGTAATCTGGAAGGATAGGGCTTGACGTACATATTCCGTAAGCAAATCAATGTCCGTCGTAAGTTTTGCAAAATCAGCAAGCGTTTCGAAAATAACTGGAAGGTTTTTAATTGATACATGTTCTTTTAATAATTTTGCAAGAACTTTTTGGATATCCCCTATGCTTAGTGGTTCAGGTGTAACTTCATCCACAAGAATAGGATTGGATTCCTTCAAGTGATCGATTAGCTGTTGTGTCTCTTGTCTACCTAATAATTGGTGAGCATGTCGCTTAATGATTTCCGTTAAATGAGTAGAAACAACAGAAGTTGGATCTACTACTGTATAACCTAAAAGCTGTGCCTCATCTTTAACCTCTTCTGTTACCCACTTAGCTGGTAAACCAAAAGCCGGTTCTTGTGTATCTATTCCTTCTAACTCATCATCTTCCATGCCAGGACTCATCGCTAGGAAATGATCGAGTAAAAGTTCACCCTTATCTATTTCATTCCCCTTAATCTTTATTCTATACTCATTCGGATTAAGTTGAATATTATCTCTAATTCTTACAACAGGTATAACTAAGCCCAATTCTATTGCTAACTGTCTCCTAATCATGATAACCCGATCAAGTAAATCTCCACCTTGATTTGTATCTGCCAAAGGAATTAGACCATAGCCAAATTCAAATTCTATAGGATCCAAATTTATCAAGTTTACTACATTTTCCTGTGTCTTCATTTCTTCCGACTCTGTTGCATCTATTTCTTCTTGTGTTGGTAATTCTTCTTCCTTCGATTTCTGTGTTAGCAAGTATGCAGAAAGAATTAATACCCCACCAATAACTGCTGTGAGTAGAAAATTAATTGGTGTTAAGCCTAATAGTATAATCGTCCCACCTGCAATGTACAACATTGTTGGGAATCTTAATAATTGCTTTGTAACATCGGAGCTTAAATTACCCTCTGAAGCTACTCGTGTAACAACAATCCCCGTTGCAGTCGAAATTAATAATGCTGGTATTTGACTAACAAGGCCGTCCCCCACTGTAAGTCGGGTAAATGTGTCGACAGCTTCACCAAAGCCCAGATCCATTTGGACCATACCAATAATCAAACCAAAAACAATATTAATTAGTACGATAATAATTCCAGCAATAGCGTCCCCTTTAACGAATTTACTCGCTCCATCCATTGCACCATAAAAGTCCGCTTCATTCTCAACTTTTTCTCGTCGATCTTTGGCCTGTTGCTCGTTAATCATTCCTGCGTTCAAATCGGCATCAATACTCATTTGTTTTCCCGGCATTGCATCTAAAGTAAATCGTGCTGCTACCTCTGAAACACGTTCACTCCCTTTTGTGATTACAATAAATTGAATAATAATTAATATAATAAATACTACAAAACCAACTAACGCATTATCGCCAATCACAAAAGACCCAAAAGTAGCAACTACGCCTCCAGCATCTGCTTCTGATAAAATTGATCGAGTAGTCGAAACATTTAGCCCTAGCCTAAATAACGTTAATAGTAATAATAACGAAGGAAAGACGGAAAATTCCAAAGCATCTTTCATGTTCATAGAAACTAAAATGACAATTAATGCTAGAGAAATGTTTACCAATATAAGAACACTGAGTAGCCATCCTGGTAATGGAATAACTAACATAATAATAATTAAAATAACTCCAAATAATACTGAAAGATCTCTAGCACGCATTACTTCATCTCCTTAACACAATTAACGAAAAAATTGGCTAGCTGCGTAAATGTAAATAGTGAGAATACATTTTTCACTATGTTAAGAAATTAGCATTTTCAAAGAAAAGTAGTTTTTTATTACTGTTTCTTCTGGATGCGATACACATAAGCTAAAATCTCTGCTACAGCTTGGAAAAATTCTTCACCAATCATATCTCCAATTTCCAATTTGCTATAAAGCGCTCTTGCCAACGGTCTGTTTTCTACGGTCATTACCTTGTTTGCTGTAGCAATTTCTTTAATTTTGAGAGCAACCGAGTCGACACCTTTTGCCACAATATACGGTGCATCTGCCTTCTCTTCATCATATTTAATTGCAACTGCGTAGTGAGTTGGGTTCGTAATAATAACATCTGCATTTGGCACTTCGCTCATCATTCGTTGCATTGCCATCATTCTTTGTCTTTCTTTTATTTTCGATTTAATGAGTGGATCCCCTTCGATGCTTTTATGCTCATCTTTAAGATCTTGCTTTGACATCCGATTTTGCTTTTCAAAATCATATTTTTGGTATGCATAGTCAAACACCGCTATAATTCCTAAGGCTAGTGATGCAGCAAGTCCCATTTGGATTGTCATTGTACTGAAAAAAGCAATAGCACCATCTAAAGGTTTACTTGCAAGCATAAAAATCTCATCTTTATTTATCCAAAGAATCGTAAATGTTACAGCTCCAATAATGCTAATTTTGAAGATTGACTTGAATAATTCCACAATTGCACGTAACGAAAAGATACGTTTTGCTCCTTTAATTGGATCAATTCTTTCCAGCTTAGCTTTCAATGGCTCTGTAGTAAATAAAAATCCAAATTGCATTAGATTTGCTACAAGGCCGGCTATAAAAGCTGCCACCATGATTGGAGCTAAAACTATCGTAATCTGTAACCCAATATCCATCATTACAGTAAAGAAGGAATCTTTCGTAACCGATAAATGAATGTATTCTGTAAAAGATTTCTCTAGCAACTGAGTAAAAGATGATTTCAAGAATCCACCTGTAACGAATAAAACAAGAAAAATCAGAAAAAACATAAAGGCTGTATTAACATCTTGACTCTTGACTACTTGTCCTTTTTTACGTACATCTTGTCTCTTTTTCGGTGTCGCTTTTTCTGTTTTCTCACCAGCAAAATATTGTAAATCTAGTTGAAGTCTCACATTAAGCACCACCAAGCAAGTGAATTAAAGCTTGCATCATTTCAAGAATATATTGAAAGAGCTGCTTCACTATCAATGTATAGAAAGGAATAAATAGTAAAAGCATAACAAATGCTACGAATATTTTTAAGGGCAATCCGACAACAAATACGTTTAGTTGCGGAACTGTTCGAGCAATAAGACCAAGTGCTACGTCAACTAAAAATAAGGAACCTACAATTGGTATCGCTAGTTGAAATGCAATTAAAAACGACTGCGCAAAACCTACTATAATTAACTCGGGACTTTCTAAAGATATAAATTGATCTAACGAGATAATATCAAAACTGTACAATAAGCCATGAATTAATAAATGATGTCCATCAACCATTAATAAAAATAGAATAGCTATTATATATAAATATTGACCTGTTATTGGACTCTGTGCTCCTGTTTGTGGATCAATAACATTCGCAATTGCAAAACCCATCTGGAAATCAATAAATCCTCCAGCTACTTGAATCGCAGCCATTATCATATAGGCAAATAACCCAAGTAAAAGACCAACTAATGCTTCTTTACCAATTAGTAGGATATATTGTTGGTCAAACATTAAATCAGGTATATCGATTGTATAAAAAGAGATCCAAGCTAGAAAGAATCCTATTCCAATTTTTAAGGTATTCGGTATGTTACGATAAGAAAAAATCGGTACTGTTGCAAAAAAAGCTAGTATTCTCACTAAAATTAACAAAAACCCTGGTAACGTGTTAATATCGATAACGTTAGCCATTCTATCTCACAAACTGATTCATTTGTTGAAATATTTCAGCTGTAAAGTTAACCATTGTAGTTAACATCCAAGGTCCAAAAATGACAACCCCAACTAAAACGGCAACTATCTTAGGAATAAATGCTAAAGTCTGTTCTTGAATTTGGGTTGTTGCTTGGAAAATACTAACTAAAAGACCTACTGCCAAAGCTAATAATAGGAGAGGTCCTACTATAATCAGAAGGGTAAATATTCCTTTTTCTGCAATCGAAATAACAAATTCGCCATTCATCTATAAAAACTCCTCATCTCATATAAAGGCTTTCGAAAGATTTCAATATAGAAACATACGGACAAATCATTATGTTTTTATAGTGGTAAGAAACCATCGAGCAATGAATGCGAGATTAAATACCAGCCATCTACTAAAACAAATAATAATATTTTAAAAGGTAGAGATATCATTACAGGAGGAAGCATCATCATCCCCATTGACATTAGGACGCTGGCAACCGCCATATCTATAATTAGAAAAGGAATAAAAATCATAAAGCCCATCTGAAATGCAGTCTTCATTTCACTTATAGCAAAAGCTGGTATAAGTGCTGTTAAAGGTATATCTTGAATACTTTCAGGTCTATCCATATTTCCATAATTCATAAATAATTGTAAGTCTTTCTCTCGTGTATGCTTGGACATAAATTCTTTCAAAGGGATACTTGCATTATCATAAGCTTCTTCTAACGTAATTTCTTCTTCAAATAAAGGTTGCAATGCCTGTTCGTTAATTTCACTAAAAGTTGGTGCCATAATAAAAAATGTCATAAATAGAGCTAGTCCAATTAACAACTGGTTTGGCGGCATTTGTTGTGTTGCAAGTGATGTTCGCACGAAGGATAAAACAATAATTATTCGTGTGAAGCTTGTCATTAAGATAAGGATACTTGGTGCAATAGACAACACCGTTAACAACAATAAGAGTCTAACTGTCATAGAGATATTACCGGGATCAGAGCCTGTAAAAGCATCAATCAAAAAAATCATTTGTTAAACTTCTTCTCTAGTTTTTCTAATATTTTACTTCTGCTAGCTTTCATTGATTTAAGCTCCTTATTTAATAATTGATCCACACCACTCCATGTAGAGTTATTCGGTGTATTTTGTTCCATCTCCCTATGATCTGCTTCTAATTGTTCAATCGTATCTTCATCCGTAATTTCAGTTAGTAATTCTACATTTTCGCCGACACCAATAAGAAAATATTGTTTCCCTACATTGATAATTTGAACTTGTTTATTTTGACCTACTGGAACTCCACCTACGTTAGAAATGACTTTATTCTGATTGGAGAAACCAGTCTTACGTTTTGCCCATTTTGCAATAAAATAAATTAGTCCTATGACGACTCCTAGACCAAGTACGATACGAAACAGACTGTCTAGAAAACTTGGACTATCTGCATCTGTTGTTTCTACTGCTGGACTATGTGGTTCTTCTGTTTGAGGAATTTCTGTTTCTTCATTTTGCTCTTCAAACATCCTATCCACTGTTTCAGCTAGTACTGGTTCACTAAAAGCTCCAAAACTTATGAATATAGTAAGCAGTATAATCCCTTTAAAAAAATGTGCGATGATGATCACCTCATTAGCTGAAAACTTTAGAAATTGCTTCAATTACACGGTCAGCTTGGAATGGTTTAACAATAAAATCTTTTGCTCCAGCTTGGATAGCATCTATTACCATAGCCTGTTGTCCCATTGCTGAACACATAATGATAACCGAGTTACTGTCCAAAGCTTTAATCTCTTTTAATGCCTCAATTCCATCTTTTTCAGGCATCGTAATATCCATTGTTACGAGATCAGGTTGTAATTCTTTATACTTCTCAACTGCTTGATTGCCATTCTCTGCTTCGCCTACTACTTCGTATCCATTCTTCGTTAGTATATCTTTAATCATCATTCGCATAAATGCTGCATCATCTACAATAAGTACTCTCTTTGACATATTACCAATCCTCTCTTTATCTGTTCTCTATTTTAGTTGTTTTAATCTAGCTTCTTGACTTAATATATCTGTCACTCTAACTCCAAAATTCTCTTCAATAACGACAACTTCACCTTTAGCGATTAGCTTATGGTTAATAAGAATGTCAACAGGTTCTCCTGCAAGCTTATCTAATTCCACCACAGATCCTGGAGATAATTCTAAAATTTCTTGTACTGATTTCTTTTGTCGTCCTAACTCGACTGTAACTTGAAGTGGTATATCTAACAGTAGATTAAGATTTCGTTGGCTACCTTCTGTTAACTTCACATCTTCGAATTCGGTAAACGCTGCTTCATGCACTTGTTTATTTGCCACCTCTTCCCCCATTTGTTTAGGCTTTCTGTTAGAGGAGTGTTGCATGCTGCTAGTTGCTTCGATACTGGTTGTCGTTTCTGGCTCTGTATTAACAGCAGAAGCCTCTTCCATTAATTGTGAAAATTCATCTTGTAGATTTTCTTCTTCTAATGTTTCTACGGTATTTGTCTCCACTACTGGTTCTGTTGACGTTGCACCTTGTAGTAGCTGATCAACTAAATCCTTCGCAAAAGAAATAGGTAACAGTTGCATGATTTTCGAATCGATTAATGTACCAATTTTCAATTGGAACGATACTTTAATAAGAACATCATCATTTGGTGTTAACTCGTGTGTTTCTTCTTCATTTATTTTAATCACGGCAATAGAAGGCGGAGATATATCAACTTTCTTATCGAACACAGATGACATACTAGTCGCTGCTGTACCCATCATTTGATTCATTGCTTCTTGTACAGCACTTAAGCTTATGTCGTTAAGTTCCGTATTCTCAATTTCACCTGTTCCACCGAGCATCAAATCAGCAATAATTGCAGCATCCTTTGATTCCAAGATGAACAGATTGGTTCCACTTAACCCCTCGGTATAAGAGACCGTTAGACCTACATAAGGTACCGGAAACTTTTCTTCCAACTCCCCTTTACGGATTACGGTAATAGACGGTGTTGTAATTTCTACTTTTTGATTTAATAATGTTGCTAATGATGTTGCTGAACTTCCAAATGATATATTACCTATTTCACCTAAAGCATCCATTTCAATACTTGTTAATGTTTCGTCAAAGGAAGGTTTTTCCTCTGTATCATCAAGATTGTTTGTTCCGTTTAATAGTGCATCTATCTCGTCTTGAGATAACATTCCATCATTTGTCATTCTGTTCCCCTCCTTCTTCCAACACATCTAAAACCTGAACAGCTATTTTTTCTTTCTTTTTACCCGGCTGAACAGTAAATTTAGGCTCTTCCTCTACAAGCATTTTTAAAGGCTCGTCAATCTGTTGTTCAAGTACTATTATATCTTCTTTTCTTAAGTGAAGTAAGTCCTCTACACTAATAAAAGATTCTCCGAGTTGTACCGATATATCTAAATTTGCTTTCTTAATATGATTAGATATTAAGGCTACCTCTTCAGGTTTTCGCTCTTTCGTTTTCTCATTTTGCATCCAGTAATGTACCGATAATCTTGGAATGATTGACTCTAGTACAACGTGTGGAATACAAATGTTAATCATCCCACTACTTTCTCCAACGGTAGTATCTAAGGAGACGACAACGACTGTTTCGTTTGGTGATACCAACTGAAGAAACTGTGGATTCACCTCAAACTCTTCGAGATGCGGATCCATGTTAATAACTGAGCTCCAAGCTTCTGTTAGGTTACCAATAATACCTTTTTCAAACAGTTGTGACATTAAGGTTGTTTCGATTTCGGTTAAGTTTTCTATTTTATTTAAACTAGCGCCTCTACCACCAAGTAATCTATCTAACATGGCATAAGCTATATTTGGATTAATCTCAAAAATTATTCTTCCTTCTAATGGTTCCACGCTATAAACATTCAATATTGTCATTGCAGGAACTGATCGTATAAATTCCTCATATGGAATTTGATCAACGGATGCTACGGATATATTGACATAAGATCGCAACTGACCAGAAAAGTATGTGGATAATAATCTTGCAAAATTATCATGTATTCTGGATATACTTCTTATCTGATCTTTAGAAAAACGTAATGCTCTCTTAAAATCGTAAACCCTGACTTTCTTATCCTCTTCTTCCTCTTTCAGTTGGTCTGCATCCATTTCTCCAGAAGAAAGTGCAGATAACAAGGCGTCTATCTCGTTTTGCGACAACACATCTTCTGCCATTTTCCCACCTCCTTGCAGGAGAATACCTATTGTATCACTTTATTTACTATTAATACGTCAAGTATTTCACCGTTTTCCATCTCTAGATTCATTGCATCTTTCATTGATGTTTCAATTTCCTCTAAATTTGATTGAAAGTCTCCTTCAGTCAAATGTATAGATTGTTTAATAAACTCATTTTTCACTTGAAATTCTCGTTGGATTAACTCTTCTGTTGCTTTTTTACTGTCTGTAAAGAATTGAAATTGAATGAGTACATAACTATTATCTTTTAAGTCAGTTTTAATTTCTTCTGTTGTATACGAGAATTGCACTGCCTTTTCTATTGGTAAATCTCCTTCCGCTTTGTCTTCCTTAAGCAGAAAATAAAGAGTAGCAGCACCAGCTATGGTAATAATAATTATCAAAGTAATTAATATTTTGAATAATTTTCGATTCATTAAGTCCACCTATTTCATCTCATTATGGAAAGGATTGTCGTTTCTTTACCGTATAATCATTACACGCATATCAGAATATAGTAGAGGTCGAGACAAAAGCATTTCTATAATACAAAAAGCCGAATGTTTTTATTAAAGCTTTGTCAAAATACTTCGCTTTCCGCAGGCAACGCCTCAACTAATTACAAAAGTTCTAATAAACTTTTAGGACATTCGGCTATTACCGCAACGTCATGTTGCAACGCCGAACTGAATTACATCCTGTAATCCCTCGGCTGTTGCTTTTCCTGCAGGAGTCTTGTATTTTGACCCAGCCTTTTTAGTATCATTTCTCTATTATTCGGAGTTTGTAATTAGCATTTTTGTTTTGTCACAGCCTCTATCTACTAGTATTCTTATCGTTTTAAGTTAACGAGTTCTTGTAATATTTCATCAGATGTCGTGATGATTCTAGTATTTGCCTGGAATCCTCTTTGAGCAGTAATCATTTCTGTAAATTCTTCTGCTAAATCTACGTTAGACATTTCTAATGCGCCAGCGATAATACTTGCTGTTCCTTCAGATTCTGGAGCGAATAAGAATGTCATATCGCCTGGAAAACCATCGCCATCTACATCATCTTCATTTGTAATTTGTTCCATACGGCCTGCGTTTACAGTGTTTTGGAACATATTTGCTCCAACTTTGCTTAGTCCTTCATTATTAGAAAATTTAGCAAGCATAATTTGGCCAGCTTGTAATGTTTCACCATTTTCAATATAGTTCACAATACCATTACCTTGGATACTGAAGCTGTCTGCTGTTGAAGGAAGTTGAATTCTTCCATAAACATTGTCTGTGGCTCCATTTCCATCTGTATCCGTTCTACCAAGTAGATACTCTCCATTTGCGTTAACAATAAATCCATCGTTATCTAGGTAGAAGTTCCCCGCACGCGAGTACGTGATGTTAGTATCACCTAAGTTAACCCCACTTGCTGGGTTTCCGCCATTGTAAACAATCTCTGTAGCTAAGACGAACATTCCGTCTCCTTCTAACTGCAAGTCTAACGGTCTGTTTGTAGTTTGTCTGTTACCTTGAACATGAATGTTATCTATTGTTCCGATTTGAACACCGGTTCCAACTTGCGATGGGTTAATTCCCCCACGTAATGCAGTTGGCTCACTAGCACCTCTTACAGGTTGACTCATCATATCTTGAAAAGTAATTCTACCTTTTTTAAAACCTGCAGTATTTACGTTAGCGATATTATTTCCAATAACATCTAATTTCGTCTGAAAAGCTTTCATTCCTGAAACGCCTGCATACATTGATCTTAACATTTATTTCCTCTCCTTTTTCCTTATTAGTAATGTGTTTCGCCACGTCAATCGGTCAGTGGCGCTTAGCTTCCCTAACTGGGTCCAGCTAATCTTCTAAAATAATCGTTCCATTAATACCTGTGAAAATCTTACTTTGCAATTCTGATTTCTCCATTGCGGTAATGACTAACTTATTTTTGACACTTACTATAAAAGCTGCATCCTTTGTAAGTACTAAGGAATCTTCGACGCCTTTTTTTGCTGCTTCATCGATTTTTGCTTCCATCAAGCGTAATATATTTTTTGCTAAATAAATATTTCGTTCTGCCATTCTTTCCTTAGCGTGTTTACTTAATTGAAGTCTCTCATTATGTTGTAAAATCTCTTGGAAGTTAGACTCCGTTCGGTTTGTCTGAGTGGGCTTATGGATGGGAAGCTTAGGATAATGAAGAGCATGAATGTTATTATTCATTTCCCTACTCCTTGCCAGCTTTAGTCTTCCGAGATTTTCAAGATTTCATCTGTGTAGATCTTTTTACCATTATCTAATTCCATAACAGCGTACCCTTTGTTTTCTGAAACTGCAGATACCTTTGCAATTTCTTTCTCTAATGGTTGTACTAACTCACCAGTGTCTTCATTAAAGCGATAATATTCTACTTGCTTACCTATCAAGTGACTATATTGGATTACTGGTGATATGTTTTGATTTGCGACAAATTTTTCAAACGAGCTAGATAAATTCATCATTTGTTCTAAAGATGAAAAGTTGGCCATTTGTGATATAAATTCTTTATCTTCCATCGGGTTCAACGGATCCTGATTTTGTAATTGTGCCATTAATATTTTCAAAAATTCATCTTTACCTAATTGACTAGAGCCACTTCTAGTCGTTTGAGAGTTTCTTAAGTATAATGAAGGGTCTATTGATGTCACCTTTATCACCTACACTTTCTGGTCCATTAACACTTCTTCAAAGCTTAAACCTTCTTCTTCTTCCGCTTCTCTATCTTGTGCTAATTGTTCTTCATGTTGTTGATCATCTTTTTGGGTATCTTCATTTGCCTCATCTTGGAACTTTTCAAGATTAGTAGAGAATAATGAATCTTGTTTTTCAACAGCTACTTGATGTGGAGAAAATAAATGCTTTAATTGGTGCATGTTTCTATCCAATAACTCTTTCGCCGCTTGCGACTGAACAATCATTCGAACTGTCATTTCTCCATTTACCTCTGTTAACCTCACAACCATTTCACCTAAATGTTCTGGATTCAATCGAATTGACAATTGATTCATTCCGTTACGCAACGATAAGAATTTACTATCGATTAAAATTTGTCGAAGTTCATTTACTAGTTGTCTTTCTAATGAATTACCTTCTGTCTGCTGCATGTGAATGACATACTGCGCTAGCTTAGGTTGCGATGTTTGGGTCAATGTACTGGATACATCTTGTCTCTCCACTTGTACGCCGGTTAACTCTTGATTTTGCATTGCATGTCGAATCCATTTTTCTAAATCTGATACTGTTATCGGCTTAGGATATTGGGTTTGTAAAGCTTCTCTTCTTTGAAAGTTTTCAACAAGTTGTAACCAAAGCTTGCTTTTAGCAGGATCCATATTACTAGCTTCTAAGAAAGCTTGAACGGACGAATGATTCATTGACGACCATTCTTTTAACATACTTAAAAGTTGTTTCATATCTTTGTATGTGCCGTTATTCATGGTGATTTTATCCATGAGAACTTTTATTTCCTGTAACATGGCTAATGATTGTTGGTTAACTATTTCCTCAGTACTTGAAGTTTGCCCTGCTTTGATAGATTCTTCCGCATCGGCAAGACTAGATAGAATATCTTCTTGACCATCCAAGATAGCTAAATTATTATCTTCCGATGTCACATACTGTAGTAAATCTTGTAGATCAGCTGCATTTAGCTCGTTTCCTAGTATAAAGAATCGATTTTGCTCTAAACCATTTTCTCCTGATAGAATTTCCAAACTTTCTAACATTTCAGCCACTGTAAGTTTGCCTTCTTCTAGCATTGTAATCAGGTTTTGCTTCCATTCTTCTGAGGTAGGAGAATTTTTTGTTTCTTTAGGTTCAATACCTTCTGAATGATTGGTCAGTTTACTATCTAGTAAATAAGAAAACTTATTTCCCGCTAAGACATTCTGTAAACTTCCAGTGTTGCTTACTGTTTTTCTAATAGAAGGCATTTCTGTATTTGTCGGAAAGATATTTAGCATTCTTCGCACACCTCCTTTCTATAGAATAATCTTTATTCAGCCATCTGGTTTATGTAGGTAGCAGCTACCTCAGGCTCCATTTCAGCAAATATTCCAGCTACTGTTTTTTCATTTAATTGCTCAAGTATTTCAATCACTAATTCATTGTTCATATTTTCAAGAATCGGTGCAGCTTCTTTAGCTTTCATTTCCGTAAATGACTGAATTAATTTCTTATTCGTTACTTTTATCTCTGCTTCGGAATCTATCTCACTATCCCTATTCTCTAACCTAGCTACAAGAGTATCAATTTCTGCTTGAAGCTTCTCAATTGTACTGTCTTTAGATGCTGACTCACTAGTTGCAGCTTCAAGCTTATCTTCTAGTTCTGCTATAGTGGTTTCTTTACTTTCAATTTGGTGCTCAAATAGTTCTTCCTCGTCAGTTGTTATCCATTCGTTCACAATCGGTACTTTATTGAGTGTTTCTTTAGTTGTTCCTACCACATCAACCCCAATGATGGTAAGTATGACCGTTAAAACGATTAGTGCAAAAAATAGAGGAACAACAATTACAATTAACCATTGAAATACGCCTGGTTTTTTATCTGTTGCAATTTCTTTTGGATTGGCTGCCATGTTTTCACCTATCCTTATTGTCAATGTATTGCCTTAATGAAATTTCATCTAGGAAGAGCTGTTCTTTTTTTTCTTCCACTTTTTTTATTTCCAGCTCTTTTTTTGTAATTAGCTTTTCGATCTTTTTGACATCAATATGGTGCTCCGTTAGATTTGACAACCTTTCATTCATTGCCATTCTAGCTTTTTCCACTCTCGCTTGTTCTGCAATGATTGTCGGTCTAATACTTTGTAAATAGTTGCCTAAATACCTTAAATCATCCACATTGACTTTATTTGAAAGCGACGCAGCATATTTTGATTCCATCGTTTCCTTCTTTTTCAATAATTCATAGAGGTTTTTAGCATGTTTTTCAAAGTGAAATACAGCATCTCGATATTGAAATTCAGCACGATCTTTATCCTGTTCCTTGACGGTAAGTACTTTTGCTAAGCCGTTTATCGTCTTCAATTACATCCTACTCCCTTTAATGATTCCTAAAAGCTGCTCAAACGCTTGCTCTTTGTCGGAAGATTCATCCGTTGCTTGTTTCAGAAATTCCATCAATTGCGGATGGAGTCTGATTGCTTCGTCGACAATAGGATTTGTGCCATTTTTATAAGCGCCTATTTGAATTAATTCTTCATTTTCTTGATAAGACGCTAGTATTGCTCTTGCTTTTTGTACCACGTTTAACTCTTCCTCAGGTAGGATGTCATTCATCACCCTACTCACGGAAGCTAGAATATTAATGGCAGGGAATTGTCCCTTTTCTGCTAAACTTCTATCTAATATAAAGTGACCGTCCAATACTCCACGTACAGTATCAGCAATCGGCTCGTTAAAATCGTCACCATCAACTAACACCGTATAAAATGCCGTTATCGAACCTTTAGATGACTGGCCTGTTCGTTCTAGTAGAGAAGGTAATAAGGCAAATACAGATGGCGTATAACCTTTTGTTGTAGGGGGTTCCCCGATAGCTAAACCAATCTCACGTTGTGCCATTGCAACCCTAGTTACAGAATCCATCATTAAATTGACCTCATACCCTTGATCACGAAAATACTCGCTAATCGCTGTTGCAGTAAATGCTCCTTTAATACGCATAAGAGGAGACTGATCAGAAGTAGCAACTACTACAATCGATTTTTTTAAACCTTCTTCACCTAAATCACGTTCAATAAATTCTTTTAGCTCTCGACCACGCTCCCCGATAAGTCCGATAACATTTATGTCTGCGGAACTGTTTCGAGCTATCATTCCAAGCAGTGTACTTTTACCTACACCACTTCCAGCAAAAATCCCAACACGTTGTCCTTTTCCAACTGTCAGCATCGTATCAATCGCAGTAACACCTATTTGCAAAGGCTGCTCGATACGTGGTCGATCTAACGGATTGGGTGGTGCTTGGGTTGTAGAATAAGGTTTCATTCCTTTTGGTAAATTGGAACCATCTAAAAGTTCGCCTGTCGCGTCGACTACTTTTCCAATCAGCCCTCGACCAACCTTTATGTGCAATGAATCCTTTGTAGCCTCTACTAGACAACCTGCTGAAATGTTTTGGATTGTCGAATATGGCATCAATAAGACTTTTTCATCATGGAAACCTATCACTTCTGCCATAATCTTTTTCTTACTATCTTTCAAATGAATGTAACAAACTTCACCTATGCTTGCTTCCGGTCCTTTAGATTCAATAAGAAGACCAACCACACGATTGACTTTCCCATATCTTTTGTACGTGTCTACTTGGTTAATCTCTTCCAGTATCCTCTCTACGTTCACGGATGATCTCCTCCATGACTTGCGATAAATGATTTCTGATCTCTTCTAGTTGCG
Source organism: Gracilibacillus halotolerans (assembly GCF_014206945.1). GTDB lineage: Bacteria > Bacillota > Bacilli > Bacillales > Amphibacillaceae > Gracilibacillus > Gracilibacillus halotolerans. Next base: position 198,634 of record NZ_JACHON010000001.1, on the reverse strand, counting down.
TATCCACAGATGCTTCTAATCTCCCGGCAGGACTTTCCACGTATACTTGATACTCTTGTAATTCACTATCAGGATAAATAGATAATTCTGCTTGGCCTTGTAGTATTTCCCTTAGTTCATCCTGGTGTTCTAGTAAATAACTGTAGTCTTTACTAGAAGCATAGACAGAAATCGATGGAAATTTTTTAACATAATCTATCGCTTCTTTCACAATGCCAATATACTTAGTTTTATCTTCACCTAATGATTGATAAATAACTTTTTCCGCTGCATGCATAGCAATTTGGAGAACAACCTCATCGCTCTGCTCAATTTTCTTTTTGACGTCATCGTTTGCATGTTCTATTAATGTTTTCGCTTCATCAATTAAGTGTGAATATTGTTCAAGACTATCTCGTTTTCCTTGTTCAAAACCTTGTTGATAGCCTTGTTGTTGAGCTTCTTGTATCAATTGTTCTTTTTCACTTTGCCATTCTTCTCGCAACATAAGAATTTCATTTTCTGCTTTTTTTCGTCTCTCTGTCATTTGTTGGTTTAATGCTTCAAGCTCTTTACTTTTTTCGGCTATTTTTTCAGTTAACGTTTGATACGTTTCTTCTTCCGTACTATCTATAGGTAAATCAGAAATTTTTTCGAAAGGTTTTACTTTGATTGTTTTCTTAGGTAAAGCTGAGGAACGAAGATTAGACAATGATATCATCTCCTCCACCTCTAGCTATGATGATTTCACCAATCTCTTCCAATCTACGAATAACAGAAACAATTCGCGTTTGGGCTTCCTCGACATCTCTTAATCGTACAGGACCCATAAATTCCATTTCTTCTTTGAATGTTTCAGACATACGTGCAGACATATTTTTAAAGACAACATCCTTCACGTCGTCACTAGATACTTTAAGTGCAAGCTGCAAGTCTTCCTGATCGACTTCTCGAATAACACGCTGTATTGCACGGTTGTCCAATGTAACAATATCCTCGAATACAAACATTCTTTTCTTAATTTCATCTGCTAAATCTGGATCGTCCATCTCTAAACTATCTAATATCGTACGCTCTGTACTTCTATCCACGCCATTTAATACATCTACAACAGCTTGAATACCACCAGTTTGCGTATAATCGTGCGTTACCGTAGCTGACAGTTTTCTCTCCAACATTTGCTCAACTTCTTCAATAATTTCCGGTGAAGTAGAATCCATTAATGCAATTCGTCGGGCAATATCTGCCTGCATTTCCTCAGGCAACTCTGATAAAATTTGAGCGGACTGCTCTGCATCTAAATACGATAAAACAAGCGCGATCGTTTGCGGATGCTCTGTCTGAATAAAATTAATAATTTGTGCTGGATCTGCTTTTCTTGCAAAATCAAATGGTTTAACTTGCAATGAGGAAGTTAGTCGATTTAATATATCATTCGCTTTTTCTTCACCAAGTGCTTTTTCCAATACTGTTTTTGCATAAGAGATACCACCCTGTGATATATAATCTTGCGCTAAGGCAATTTCATGAAATTGTTCTAATATTTCTTCCTTTTCTTCCGCATTCACTTTGTTTACGGAAGATATCTCAAGGGTGAGACTATCAATTTCTTCAGGTGTTAAATGTTTATATATATTGGCAGATACTTCCGGTCCTAAAGAAATTAAGAGTATCGCAGCCTTCTGCTTACCTGTAAGCTGTTGTTTACGAGCCACTAATCCTCACCCCCTTACTCTTCTGAAATCCAACTACGTAATAATTTTGCAAACTCTTCTGGTTTTTCCGAAGCATACTGTTCTAATTGCTTACGACGTTTAGCCGCATCCGTATCTTCTTGAATCGACAAGGCCGGAATTTCTTCCTCAGTAAGCATTTCAGAGCTAACTTCCTCGTACTCTTCCTCAACTTTCTTACGTCTACGAAGCATAAGAATTAGGATAGCTATAATAACAATAAGTGCTGCTCCAACGATATAAACCCAAACTGGGATGGTAGGAGTAGGTGATGTAGTCCCCAATCCTGCTCGTTCCGTAAATGGTTGAAAAACAATTGAAGTATTATTTGCTGGATTCACTTCTCCATATGTCGGGTCAACAGAAGTAGACACAATAGAATCTAGTATTGACGCTACAGCCTCTTCCACTTCTAATTGTTCTTGAGCAGTAAGTGGAACTGTTTCGCCATCTTCATCTACTTTCGTATTATCAATAGCAACTTGAATTCCTAAATCTCTAATTTTATAAGGACTTTCTACAATATCTCGTTGAATTCTATTAAACTCATTATTAACAGACTCTTTGACTAATTCGTAATCCCCAACCGCTCCATCCGCACCTGCTGGATAGTTTGCGATATCTCCTTCGCCAGTTCCAACTTCCCCGTCAACTGGGCGCTGCCCTGTAAAGGATTCTGTAATTGTTTCGATACTTACCGGTAAAGATTCTGTATCTTCATCCACTTGCTCTACTAGCTGTTCCACTCGATTTTCTTGAGTGAAATCAATATCGGATGTTGCAGATACTGCTACTTTATCTAAACCAATCATGGCACCTAGCATTTTTTGAACTCGCCGTTCTATATCTTTCTCAAAATCTCGTTTAATCGTCTGTTGAGATTCATAGGTATTACCGTTTGCCATGCTATTTTGATTATTTTGGTCAAAAAACTCAACATATTGGTTCATGATGACGATATTATCAGTAGAGAGGTTAGGTATCGATTTTGAAACTAAGTGATAGAGTGCATTTACTTTATTTTGATCGAATGCATAACCTGGTTCTGTCTCTAAAACGATTGCCGCAGAAGAATCCTGTTGTTCGTCACTGACAAACAAGGTTTCTTTGGGAATATTTAGATTAACCGTAGCTGATTTAATCCCCTCTATTTGGGAAATTAGATTAGCAAGCTCTGTTTGCATAGCATCTAACTTCATTACGTCAAATTCGTTCTCTGTAACTCCCCAGGAGCTATTCTCTGCAAAAAAGGAATAGTCAATTCTACCACTATCCGGTATACCTTTAGCAGCCAAGTCAACAAGTAATGTATCTGCAGCACTACTTGGCACACGTACAGCAGTACCATTATTTGTAATCTCATATTTCGTGCCTGTAGCATCAAGTTCAGTCTTTATCTGTCCAGCTTCTTGAACAGACAAATCTTCATAAAGTGTCACCATGTTATCATTTGAAACAGATAATACACTAATGAGTAAAATGACGAGAGCAATAGCTGCAACACCCGAAATTAATAATATTTTTTGTTTTTTTGACATTTGTCTGAAAAACTCTGTACTTTTTTCTTTATATCGAATGATTTTCTCTTTCATTTTAAGCCCCCAGGAGTCTATTACTTACTGCGTCTTGAGGTTAAACTTGCATACGCATAACTTCATTGTAGGCGTCAAGTGCTTTCCTCTGGATTTGAACAGCTGTGTCCAACATGATGCTAGCTTTTTGTGCAGTAATCGTTACGTCATGTAAATCCGTTATTTTGCCTGTTGCTAATCCTTCTGTCTTTTTATCAGACTCTACTTGACTAGCATTTAAAGTTTCAATCGCATTCTTTAATGTCGAAGCAAATTCTTGTGTAGGTGCCTTTTGTTGTAAGTCGTTTGTCTTATGAATTTGATTAACAGGTTTTAATGTTGTTAATGGTTGGATAAAATTCGTTTGAACCATCGCTTCCTACCTCTCTAGTTTATTTTCCAATTTCTAAAGCTTTCATTAGCATTGATTTAGAAGCATTGATAGATGTAACGTTTGCTTCGTATGACCTTGTAGCACTCATTAAATCTACCATTTCCTTTAAAGGATCCACATTTGGTAATTGAACATATCCTTCTTCATTTGCATCTGGGTGGTTTGGCTGATAGACAAGCCTAAATGGACTATCATCTTCTGCTATTTGTGATACTCTCACCCCACCACCAACTTTTTTCTCATTTGTAATGGCGTTTTGTAACATATGAGAAAAGCTTTTATCCTTTTCTCCAAATACTGCTATTTTCCTACGATATGGCTCATATTCACCATTCTCATTGATAGTCGCTCTTGTTGTTTCAGCATTTGCAATGTTGGAAGATACAATATCCATCCTCATTCTCTGAGCTGTTAGACCACTTGCGCTAACATTAAATGAATGGAATATAGACATGGTTATTGACCTCCTTTAATCACTTTTTGTAAACTGTTAAATTTCCCATTAATTCTATCAACTAAAGCATGATAATAAATTTGATTTTTCGCTAATTCAGACATCTCTTTATCTACATCGACATTATTACCATTATGATTGTACGTAGTCGAATTACTCGTCTTAATACTGACATTCGACTCATTATCTCCGAACGATACATGCTTAGGATGGGTCTTTTTAGCCTGAAAATCTGTAGATAGATGTGATTGTAATGCATCTTTAAATTCTACTTTCTTCGCTTTATAACCTGGTGTATCAATGTTTGCTAAGTTATTAGCAATAGTTTTATTTTTTGTTGAAGCATAATGTAATGAATTCTCTAATTTAGATATCGTGCCGCTAAAAAATGACATTCTTACCACCCCTATTTCCCTATTAACAGACAAAAAACCAATCTCTCCACGATTATTGTAAGCTAAATTTCCGATGCTGTCTATCACTATTCGTCATATTCTTACAAAAGTCTATGATTTTTTTGGATAATTAGGTATTTAGACCAATTAAAGCAGATGGTATACTTTCATAGGTAGTGAGTCTTTTGAACTACATTAAACTTAAACATCTATTTTTAAACCTATCATTCGTTAGGCTTTTCCCGATATTACTTCTTTTTAACTAAAAAAGGTACAGCATTTTAATTACTAGCAGCCACTTATTAACTTTGAAATTTTAGTTCTTTTACCATATAAAAATATTCAGGGACTCTAATGTTGTTAGTCACTTCCTGTATTCTTCTTAAAATTACTTCGATAAAACCGATATCTAATAAAAAAACCGAATGAATTAGGAGAAATGGAAACTCCTAATTCATTCGGTTACTATTGATGGATTATTTATTTAGTAACGTGATTATTTTCTACTTTCTAATTCCTTCATGAATTTCTCATTAAGAACCTTAATATACGTTCCTTTCATTCCTAAGGACCTTGATTCAATAACACCAGCACTCTCCAGCTTACGAAGAGCATTAACAATAACAGACCTAGTAATCCCTACACGATCAGCCACTTTACTTGCAACAAGTAAACCTTCATCTCCATCTAATTCGTCAAAGATGTGCTCAATTGCTTCCAACTCACTATAGGATAAAGAATTCATTGCCATTTGAACGACAGCTGTACTACGTGCTTCCATTTCAATTTCATTCGTTTTTTCATATAATATTTCCATTCCGACAACAGTTGCTCCATACTCGGCTAAGATTAAATCATCTTCTTCAAATTTTTCAGCTACTCTACTCAAAATTAAGGTTCCAAGACGTTGACCACTACCAAGAATAGGTACAATAGTAGTGAGTCCTTCTTTAAATAAATCCTTATTTTCAACTGGGAACGCTGTATATTCACTCTCAATCGACAAGTTAATTGTTGTTTCACGTATTGTAAATAAATTATCTGTATAGGTTTCCGGAAACTGTCTTTCCTCAAGCATCCGTTTCATACGTGGGTTTTCAATTTGTTGATTAATCGCAAATCCGAGTAACTTCCCTTTGCGACTCACTATAAATATGTTTGCATCTATTACATCACGTAATGTTTTTGACATTTCAGTAAAATCGACAGAGCTTCCTTTTGTCTTTTGAAGCAGTGAATTGATTTTTCTTGTTCGCGTTAATAATTCATGCATTATCCGCACCACCAATCTTATAATATAAACTGACTTAAATCTTTGTTTTTTGCTATGGATTGGAGCTTATCATTTACATATTGCGCGGTAATTTCTATATTACCAACACCGATATCAGACGCCTCATAAGATAGCTCTTCTAAAAGTTTTTCTAAAATCGTATGTAGTCTTCTTGCTCCTATATTATCTGTATCTCCATTAACTTCATACGCTATTTCAGCAATACGTCGTATGGCATCTTCTCTGAAACTAATTGTAATACCTTCTGTCTCGATTAATGCTTTATATTGCTTTAATAGAGCATTGGACGGCTCTTTTAAAATACGTTCGAAGTCTTCTATTTTAAGTTTTTCTAATTCAACTCGAATTGGGAACCTTCCCTGTAGTTCTGGTATTAAATCTGCTGGTTTTGCAACATGAAAAGCACCTGCAGCAATAAAAAGCATATGATCTGTTTTAACAGGACCATACTTTGTATTAATTGTGGAACCTTCAACGATCGGTAGAATGTCTCTTTGCACACCTTCTCTAGATACATTGGCACTTTGCTCTGTTTTCATTGCAATTTTATCCATTTCATCAATGAAGATGATTCCCATCTGCTCTGCATTTTCTACAGCTTGTTGGATAATTGCATCCATGTCTAATAATTTTTGAGCTTCTTGGTCTGTCAATATTTTCCTGGCTTCTCTAACGGTTACTTTTCTTTTTTTCTTCTTCTTCGGAAACAATTGCCCTAATGAATCCTGCATATTGAATCCCATTTGCTCTAATCCAGATCCATTTAACATATCGAACATAGAAGTATTTTGTTCTTCTACTTCAACTGTTACTAGATGATCTTCTAGTTCACCTAGTTCTAACAGCTTTTTCATTTGATTTCGTTTTAATTGGACATCTTCATTCTCTTCCGGTTCTTTATGCTGCTTTGCTTGATTTGGATTTAAAAAGGCCTCGAATGGATTGTTTGTTGGTTTCTCTACTTTTGAAGGAACTAATAGTTTTACTAATTGTTTATTTGCCTGCTGTTCCGCTCGGTCTCTGACACGTTCGATCTCTGTCTCTTTTACCATCCGAATGGAGTTCTCTACCAAATCACGGACCATGGACTCCACATCTCTACCAACATAGCCTACTTCCGTGTATTTCGTTGCTTCTATCTTAATAAAAGGTGCACCAGTTAATTTAGCTAAACGACGAGCGATTTCTGTTTTCCCAACCCCTGTTGGACCAATCATTAAAATATTCTTTGGAACGATTTCATTTTTTAACTCTTCTGGCAATTGCATTCTTCTATATCTATTTCTGAGAGCAATGGCTACAGCTTTTTTAGCTTCCTCCTGACCTATAATATATTCACTTAATTGCTGAACAATTTGTTTAGGTGTTAAGTCCATCGCCATTTATGAATTCCTTCCTTTCTACAATTCCTCTAAAACTAGTTGGTCATTTGTAAATACACATATTTCTCCAGCAACTTCTAATGCTGCCTTTGCGATTTCGCGTGCGGATAGTTGTGACGCATACTGCTTCAGAGCACGACCTGCACTTAAAGCATAATTTCCTCCAGAGCCAATTGCGAGTATTCCATCATCAGGCTCTATAACCTCACCTGTCCCAGAAACGAGAAGCAACGTATCTTTATTCATTACGATTAGCATTGCTTCAAGTTTACGTAAATATTTATCATTACGCCAAGATTTTGCCAATTCCACTGCAGCTCTTGATAAATTGCCATCATGCGCTTCCAGTTTACTTTCAAAATTTTCATATAAGGTAAAAGCATCTGCAACAGATCCTGCAAAGCCAGCTAAAACTTTACCATGATATAATTTTCTTACCTTTTTGGCTGTGTGCTTCATAACAACTTGATTACCAAGAGTGACTTGACCGTCTCCACACATTGCTGCCTGGCCATTATGGTGAATGGCAAAAATAGTTGTAGCATGAAACTCTGAAGACATCTACGATTCCCCCCTGTTTTTTGTAATCTGTGCACGTGGATGTGCTGAACGGTATATTTGACTTAATCTATCTTTTGTAACATGTGTATAGATTTGTGTAGTGGATAGCTTAGAATGACCAAGAAGTTCTTGCACGGAACGAAGATCAGCCCCATTATTCAGCAAATGTGTTGCGAAAGTATGACGAAGCTTATGTGGATAAATATTTTGTGTCATACATGCATCATCCACCATTTTATTTAAGATATAGCGAACACCTCTGGACGTTAAAGGTTTGCCGTTCTGGTTTACAAGTAAAAAATTATGTTCGTCTGATTTCTTCATGAGCAGCTCTCTGCCATCCTCTATGTACATCTTTAAAATGTCGGCAGCTTTTTTCCCAAAAGGGACATACCTTTCTTTATTTCCTTTACCTATTACATATAAGGTATCTAAATAAAAGTCTATATCTTCTATTTTAATTTGTATTAGCTCAGTTACTCGCAAGCCGCAAGCATAGAGCAACTCGACAATTACTTGATTTCTCTGTCCCAAAGGAACGGTCAAATCCGAAATTTCGAATAAAGGTTGGAGCTCATCTTCATACAAGAACTCGGGTAAAGCTTGTTCGGCTTTTGGTAATTGAACTTGTTTAAATGGATTATATTCAATAATTGATTCTCGCATAAGAAAATGATAAAAGCTCCTTAAACTAGAAAGATGTCTAGTAACAGAACTTCTGGAGAGACCATCTTGGTAGAGAAGGGTTAAATAGTGTCTAATGATTCCATAATTCACTTCTTGCCAATTCATGACGTTTTCAGATTGTAGAAAGGACTGAAAATGATCGATATCGTCGCGATATGCGTTTATTGTCATCTTGGAGGCGTTCTTTTCAATTTGCATATATTCGATAAATTCAGATATATTCTTTTCCATTTGCCACCTCGACTACTCTTTTATGCTTTTACGTTTATTATTCCCTACTTTTACATTATGGAAACGGAAAACACTTTATTATTCAGAATAGAAAGAAAATAATCATTTCTAAACAAAAACTCTTACTCGCCTTAGTTGTCCCTTTTATATCTTATCACTTTCAACTAAAGATTTTAAACAACTACCCTCACTATCAGGCAAAATTATTTACGTATGTTCACTTATGCACATTTAGACTCAAAAAAACTTCCCGGATAGAACGTTTTTGGAATATATCCAATTTTGTTCATACCGGGGAGGAAGTTACTGCATATTTTCTTTATAGTCACACGATGGACATTGTACTTGTGATTTGCTTTTTGCTTTCTTTTCTACAAGCATTGTCTCACATTTCGGACAGTTCCTACCTGTTGGTTTATCCCACGAAATAAATTCACATTCTGGATATTGGTCACAACCATAGAATACTCGACGTTTCTTTGTTTTACGTTCAACTACATTCCCTTTTTTACATTTAGGGCATGTTACACCGATTTCTTTTAGGATTGGCTTTGTATTTCTGCAATCTGGAAAATTAGAGCAAGCTAAAAATTTTCCATACCTACCCATTTTATAAACCATTTCATGACCACATTTTTCACAATCTTCCCCAGCAGGCTCATCTTTTATTTCAATTTTCTGCATTTCGTTTTCTGCTGTTTGTAGTCGTTTATCGAATCCTTGATAAAATTGATCAATTATTTCGATCCATTCTCGATTACCATCTTCTATGGAGTCTAAATCACCTTCCATTTTGACGGTAAATTCGACATTGATAATTTCTGGGAAGAATTCCTCTAGTAAACTTGTAACAATTTCCCCAAGCTCAGTAGGTACAAACTTTCGGTTATCTAGTGCTACATAGCCTCTTCGTTGAATTGTATCTAGTGTCGGTGCATAAGTGGATGGTCGACCGATACCTTTTTCTTCTAATGTTTTTACTAATCGGGCTTCTGTATAACGTGGAGGTGGTTGCGTAAAGTGTTGGTTTGGTGTGATCTCTTTAGCACTTACTGTAGAACCTTCCTCTAACGCTGGTAACCATTTGTCTTTTTTCTTCTGTTCATCGTCTGAACCTTCAATGTATACTGTCATAAAACCTTTAAATTTTATTTTAGATCCGACAGAACGAAACTCTATTCCTTCATTTTTCAATGTAACTGTCATCGTGTCCATCACTGCTGGCGCCATTTGACTTGCTACAAATCGTTCCCATATTAACTTATACAACCTGAACTGGTCTCGAGATAATATAGATTTGATAGACTCTGGGTCTCTTAACACACCAGTAGGACGGATGGCTTCGTGAGCGTCTTGACTACTATCATTTTGTTTAGATTTACGAAAAGGCCCAATGTATTCTTTCCCATATTTATTCTCGATATAAGAATGTGCCTGTTTTTTTGCTGTATCGGAAACCCTAGTAGAATCCGTTCGCATATACGTAATAAGACCCGTAATTCCACCCTCTTTACGTCCGAGGTCAATACCTTCGTATAGTTGCTGAGCAATCATCATTGTCTTTCTTGCTCTAAAGTTAAGCTTTCTTGCTGCCTCTTGCTGTAACGAAGATGTCGTAAACGGAAGTGCTGGATTACGTTTTCTTTCTGTTTTCTTTACTTTATCAACCGTGAATTTGTTCCCTTTTAGTTGCTTTAGAATTTCATCTACTTCTTGCTTATTCTTTAATTCTTTCTTTTTACCATTGATTCCGTAAAAACTACCATCAAAGCTCTGTTTTCCTTGTTCGAATATTGATTCGATTGACCAATATTCCTCAGGCTTAAAAGCTTTGATTTCATTTTCTCTGTCGATAATTAATTTTACAGCAACAGATTGAACTCTTCCTGCGCTAAGTCCTTTCTTTACTTTCTTCCAAAGTAATGGACTTATATTGTATCCCACTAACCGATCTAGGATTCTTCTCGCCTGTTGAGCGTCTACTAAATCCATGTTAATTTTACGTGGGTTTTTAAACGATTCTTTGATTGCATCCTTTGTTATTTCATTAAACACTACTCGGCATTCCGAATTTAAATCGATATCTAGAATGTGAGCTAGATGCCATGCTATTGCTTCCCCTTCGCGATCCGGGTCAGCTGCTAGATATATTTTATTCGCTTTTTTTGCTGCTGATTTTAATTCCTTAATTAACGGCCCTTTTCCACGTATCGTAATATATTTAGGTTCATAGTTGTTTTCCACGTTAACCCCGGTCTGACTCTTAGGTAAATCGCGAACGTGACCCATTGAGGCTGTTACTTTGTATTTTTTTCCTAAATATCGTTCTATTGTCTTCGCCTTGGCTGGCGACTCAACAATGACTAAATTTTCCGCCATAAAAAACCCTCCATGAGGCAATCTCAAACTAATCCGTTTTTTCATTCGCTTCATTTATAGAATAAATCTTCCCTATTATTAAATACTTTCCTCCAGTTTGTCAAACATTCTAGTTAACGTTTGCAAGTATTTCTCACGATTTTCTAGTAGTTTGTTGCCATTCTGCCAAAATATCATCTGCTGAAGTAATGAGTTTTGCACCCTCTTTTATCAATTGATGACAACCTTCACTTGTTTTAGCCAAAATCGATCCAGGTACAGCAAACACTTCTTTACCTTGATCTAAAGCTTGATCTACTGTAATCATCGTTCCACTCTTTTGTTTTGCTTCAATTACTAATGTAGCAAACCCTAAGCCACTAATAATACGATTTCTCTCAGGAAAGTAATATTTCTCCGGTTTGGTATGAGGTGGGTATTCTGAAAGCACTAAATGATTGGTTGATAATTGATGAAATAGTGAGGTATTTTCTTTAGGATAGACATGTTGGAAGCCACTTCCTAATACTGCTATAGTGGTATGACCTTCATCTATTGCTATCTTATGAGCCATTGAATCAACACCTTTTGCCATTCCACTGACAATGCACCATTTGCTCCGTACAATTGGAGTTAATAGTTTCTTCATTACACGAGTAGCTTCCATAGATGGGTATCTAGTACCGACAACACTTAAGTTTGGGGACGTTTGGAATAAAGAAGGATTACCTAAATAGTAAATAACTAGTGGAGGGTCTGGAATATGACGGAGTGACTGGGGATAGCTCTTATCAAATATTGTAATAAAGGGATACGTTAAGCTTTCTTCATATAATTGACGCTTGAATGTAGTATTTTCGATTCGTTGTCTAATTGCTGTCACCTGTTTTGTATCTAAAGTTAAGGTATCCGTCCATTCTAATTCTTTCCAATCTAGGAAATCCGTTAAGTGAGGATCATTTTCTAAAATTTGACTGATACGTTTCCTTGTCATAAAAGGTAGGCGAGATAATAATAGTAGTCGCCAACTCTTTTGTTCCAATTTTTATCATCCTTTCGTTTCAAAAAAGGGGAAAGACAGCTTGATAGATGCCCTTCCCTTAAGATTAATTAATGAGTTTTACATTTTTCATAGAGACCTTTATCTTTTAATACACCAATAACGGTTTCTCCCATAACAGATGGAGTTTCAGCAACTTCGATCCCACATTCATTCATAACTCTAATCTTTTCTTCTGCTGTACCTTTTCCACCTGAAATAATAGCACCTGCATGCCCCATACGTTTTCCTGGAGGTGCAGTTCTACCGCCGATAAAACCAATAACTGGCTTTGTCATATTTTCTTTCACCCATTCAGCAGCTTCTTCTTCAGCTGTTCCACCGATTTCACCAATCATCATAACAGCTTCTGTTTCAGGGTCTTCATTAAATGCTTTCAGTACATCGATAAAGTCTGTCCCATTCACAGGGTCCCCACCAATTCCTACTGCAGAGGATTGACCAAAACCAGCCTCAGATAACTGATGTACTGCTTCATAAGTTAATGTTCCAGAACGAGAAACTACCCCTATATGACCCTTTTTATGAATGTAGCCTGGCATAATACCAATCTTACACTCCTCAGGTGTAATAACGCCTGGACAGTTAGGACCAATCAATCGAGTCTTTTTCCCTTCCATGTAACGTTTTACTTTAACCATATCCATTACAGGAATATGTTCTGTTATACAGATAACAAGGTCCATGTCTGCATCAACCGCTTCCATAATAGCATCTGCTGCAAATGGAGCTGGTACATAAATAACGGATGCATTTGCTCCTGTTTGATCAACTGCTTCTTTTACTGTATTAAATACAGGTACACCTTCTACTTCTGTACCGCCTTTTTTAGGTGTTACACCTGCTACGATTTTCGTACCATATTCTAACATTTGCTTTGTGTGAAACAATGCAGTAGAACCTGTAATTCCTTGTACAAGTACTTTCGTATCTTTATTAATAAACACACTCATTATTTAACATCCTCCCTTTGTCGTTCTGCGCATTCTATTATTCTTGTTCAACTAGCGCTACAATTTTTTGTGCACCATCTGCCATAGATTCAGCTGGCGTAATATTCAAGCCTGAATCAGCAAGGATTTTTTTACCAGCATCTACATTCGTACCTTCTAAGCGCACAACTAAAGGAATGGTTAACCCTACTTCTTTTGTTGCTTGTACTACACCTTCCGCAATAACATCACATTTCATTATTCCACCGAAAATATTAACGAATATACCTTTTACATTCTTATCAGACAAAATAATTTTAAAGGCTTCCGTAACTTTCTCTGCTGTAGCTCCGCCCCCAACATCTAAAAAGTTAGCCGGTTCGCCATTATAATGCTTAATAATATCCATAGTAGCCATTGCTAGTCCAGCACCATTAACCATACAGCCAATGTTACCATCTAACGCAATATAGCTTAAATCAAATTTCGATGCTTCAATTTCCTTTTCATCTTCTTCGTCTAAATCACGGTATTCAACGATGTCTTTCTGACGGAAAAGAGCATTGTCATCAAAGTTTAATTTTGCGTCTAACGCTAATACTTCGCCATCTCCTGTAGTTACTAACGGGTTTATCTCTGCAATAGAACAATCTTTATCAACAAACGCTTGATATAGACCCATCATAAACTTCACTGCTTTTGAAAGAGACTCTTCTGGAATATTAATATTAAATGCTAGTCTTCTTGCTTGGTAAGGTAGTAATCCTGTTACTGGGTCGATTTCTTCTTTAAAAATCTTCTCCGGATTTTGTTCTGCTACCTCTTCAATTTCCGTTCCACCTTCTTCTGAGCCCATCATTGTTACTCGAGATGACGAACGGTCTAGCACTAGGCCGATATAGTATTCTTTCTGAATGTCACAGCCTTCTTCTATTAGTAATCGCTTCACTTCTTTTCCTTCTGGTCCAGTTTGATGCGTCACTAATGTTTTCCCTAGTATTTCATCCGCATATGTACGTACTTCCTCTAAATTCTTTGCGATTTTAACACCGCCAGCTTTCCCTCTTCCACCTGCGTGGATTTGCGCTTTAACAACGGTTACATTTGAACCAAGCTTTTTCGCTGCATTTACGGCTTCATCTACAGTAAACGCAACTTTTCCATTTGGAACAGTAACACCATAGCTACGCAATATCTCCTTGCCTTGATACTCATGAATATTCATCTTTCATCCTCCCATCAAAAAATCACTGCAATCTCATTGTATATAAAACTAGCTATGATTGTCTACAAAATACTACATACGCTTTCATAATTGAGTTTTTCAAAGTTTCGTAGTTATTTTCCTGCTTGTTGATCGACTTTATAAATATATGCAAATACTTCCGCAACTAATTGATATAACTCTTCCGGAATCGTTTCATTGATATTTAGTTCAGACAATAATTGAACAAGCGTAGGATCTGATTGGATTGGTATGTTGTTCTCTTTTGCTTTTTGAATAATCTTATCCGCTACATACCCTTGTCCTTGTGCGGTTAATTTCGGTGCTTGATTGGTATTTGGATCATAAGACAATGCTGCTGCTCTTTTTCGTGTTATTTCATTATCATTCCTCATACTCTCCAATCAAATCCTTTCTGCTGTTCTGTATGCCCTGTATCACCATTTGGTTGAATGCTGTTACTCTTTTCATTCGATAGTGGTTTCCAATGAATTGCGGATAAGTGGTAGTCTAAATTTTCTAATTGCTGTTCTAAATTCGATTTCCATTTATGTGCGAATGCTTGCGCCTCGTATTCTTGGTTGTTGAATATTGTTATCGTAACAACTCGTTTCTGAACACCTAACGTTATTATCGTTTCCCCGATATTTGCTAAATTTAAATCAAACAATATGCGACAATAATTTGGGTCGAGCTCTCCATCTTTCTTTTTCTTCCCTTGGAATTCAAGTGTCATATCCTCTTCTAATCCAAAACTTCCACCTGGTATTTGAAAAGAATGTGTTAGATAAGCTCCATCCTGAACAGTTGCGTTAGAAATTTGCGCTCCGGTAATCCAATGAACGAGTTGTTCCATACGTTGAGCAACGGTATCTGGCACTTGAGGAATATGAAGCATAAGAGCCTGCTTTAATGATAAAACCTCTTGTCTTGTAGTCATTTGAAGAAGTTGATTTTCATCTGTTAATCCACTAGATTGAGTGAACTGGTGGACGTGTTGTAAAAATCGTTCTGTTATGGGTAACTTTTGAGAATGTTCCATTCCTTCTAATTGCAAAACAAGCAAACGAAGTAGCTTCGTAGTCTCTTGTGGAAGCTGTTGATCAAGCGTTGTTTTTATTAAATTCAAGGCTGATTTAACAGATTGTTGGTCGGAACCGGATACTTGATCAAAGGTTTGCTTTAATTCACTATCGGCTCTAAGTAACAATTTTTGCGTTAACGGGTGTTGCTCTAATACTCTCCATTCACCATTCGGAATTGGTTGCTGATTCTCTGCTCTGCCAGCTAACTTGTTATACAGTAATTGTAATGAATGCAACTCACTTTTCGAACCTGATAGCTGCAAAGTTATTTGCTGTAAAAGTCTGTTTTTCAAAGTAATAAATTCTTGATTCCCAGGCTGTTGAATGATACTTCTAATTTGGTTCATTGAGGATCCTGTTATTTCCTCAAGTACAGGAGCTAATACGCCTTGATGTTTGTTTAAAAAGGCTTGTAAGACAGATTGTCTCCCCTCGGAAGTACCTTTTGTATATAAGGAAAGTTGAGAGCGTAAATCAACCATCTCAGGTATATTGCTTTTAGAAAGTTGTTCCTGTAACATGCCTACTAAATGACTAAAAGACTGTGAACGATTCGTCCGTATGCTTAAGAATGTATCGGTTGTTAAAGGTAATCCTTTTTCTAACATATGGAAAGCAATATCACGATGAGAAGAACTATTGCCATGCTGTTTTAGTAAGGATTGAATGCTTTCTAATTGGTGCTTCGTAAATGAAAGATTTCGCGCAACTATTTCACGAAGAATAGCATCCGTCTCCTTACTCTGATTAATACCAAGGAACTTTGCAATTTCCGTAGATGGTGTTTCATTTGAGATTGTCGCTAACTTTTTTAGCTGGGGCTTTTGCTCACCAGAAACTACTTGAAATAAATATGTTTGATTAGCTTGTAAAGCTGTGTCTAGTTGTGCAAAGAGTGACATATTACCTATTTGTATTTGGGCATGCTGGTTAGCAAAAAATTTAATCGCTCTTCCTGTAACTAATTGGCCAGGCTGAAGTGTTATTTTTTGACTTACCGTTTGCCGAATGTCTCCTCTCGTTATCTGAGCTGGTATATGTACCATCTTTCTCCTACTCCTTTTAGATGGATTTAAGAAAGGTTTTGCGATGATGCTCTGTAATTCCATGCTTCTTAATCGCCTGAATGTGCGCAGCTGTTCCGTATCCACTATTTTTATCAAATTGATATACGGGGTATCTCTCACCTAAACGTCTCATCCATTGATCTCTTTCTACTTTTGCTAACACGCTAGCTGCGGCGATCGAAATACTTTTTTCATCACCTTTTATAATGGATTGTTGTGGTACTTTTAGTGTTGGTAGATGTACTGCATCAATAAGAGCTATATCTATATTAGGTAAATCATTAAGACTGTTCAACATCGCTTGTTTGGAAGCCTCTAGTATATTTAGCTGATCAATTACGTCTACCTCGATAAATTGAATACTATAACTGATTGCATTATCTTTAATATAAGTGGCAAACTCTTCCCGTTTTTTAACGGACAGCTTTTTAGAGTCGTTAAGTCCAGGCAAATAGAAGTTAGCTGGTAGGACAACTGCAGCTGCCACTACTGGTCCAGCAAGTGGTCCTCTCCCTACTTCATCACAACCTGCAATCCATTTATATCCTTGTTGTCGATAATGATTTTCATGAAGGAGCATTTCAGCAAATTTCTGCTTTAGTGCGTGTTGCCTTTCCATTTCTCTTTCGTATCTAACTAGCAGTTGTTGAACTCCTTTACGATGATCAGCTTTCCAATCTTCTAACCAATCATCTTGTACATTCCCTCTATTTAATAGCTCTTTAATCTCTTGAATCGTCCATTTTTTTTCCTTCATGTTTGTTACTCCGTTTCTATATATATCGGATCAATTATTCATAATTGTAATCTTTCGTGCAATTAATTTGAAGCAGGTTTTTCTAAAGTGACTTTACCTAGCTTTCCGCTTCTTAAGTCTTGTAAGATGACGTCCGCTGTTTTACTTATATTTACTTTACCACCTGATTCTAGACAGCCTCTTCGCCGTCCAATATGTTGAAAAATCTCCCACATATCATCCTCACTCGTATCATCCAATTGGTATCGATCTTTAAGAAGCTGTGGATATTCGTCTTTTAAATAATTAATCGCATATGCTGCAATATCATCTAATGATAAAATTTCATCCCGAATTGTTCCGATAGCTGCTAGTCGATAGCCTATTTCCTGGTCTTCAAATTTAGGCCATAAAATTCCTGGCGTATCCATTAGCTCAAAATCTTTTTTTACTTTTATCCATTGCTGTTGTTTTGTTACCCCTGGTCTATCTCCTGTTTTAGCTATTTTTTTACTAGCCATACGATTAATCAAAGTGGATTTACCAACATTCGGAATACCGATAATCATTGCTCTAGCAGGGCGAGGTCTTATGCCTTTTCGACGCATTCTTTCTAATTTTACATCTCCTAATTGTTTTGCTGTTTCGATAACTTTCTGAAGATCTTTCCGATTATTGACATCCATCGAAATCGCTGTAATACCCTGTCTCTCAAATTCATGAAGCCATTTTTCTGTTAACGTTGGATCCGCTAAATCACGTTTCATCAATACAACCATTTTTAACTTTTCATTTAGTACTTGATGTATTAATGGATTTTGAGAAGATAATGGTGCTCGGGCATCTACTAATTCTATAACAAAATCCACTAGCTTTAGTTTTTCTTGCACTTCCCTTTTGGCTTTCGCCATATGGCCTGGGAACCACTGTATAGTCATTCAACATTCCTCCACGATCTGTGTATTTATTTTATTAATCCGAATTCGTTAAGTGGCCAATAGGTAAAACGAGCAATACCAGTAATTTGATTTGTCGGAATATAACCAAGTCGCCGACTATCCGTGGAATTTGGTCGGTTATCTCCTAATACAAAAACATGTCCATCTGGTACCTTATTATAGCCACCTGGAATATCCTCTAATAATGTAAAATTAGTCGTATACCTTGCATTAAGAGGAAGCTGGTCCTTGACGGAAGTAATAAAAGGCTCATCTACTTGTTTGTTGTTTACATATAATATATCGTCCTTATATTCAATCGTTTCGCCGGGTAGACCGATGATACGTTTAATATAATTTTTTCTAGATGTTGTATGGAATACAACAATATCAAACCGCTCAGGTTCCTTGAACAATAAGCTAATCTTATCGACAATAATTCGATCATCATTCATTAATGTTGGTTGCATAGATGGGCCCTCTACAATTAATGGATTAAACGTAAACATACGAACAATTAATAGTATTAATAGTAGGATAATAATTAATTTCAGCCAATCCGTCCAACTTCTTTTTTTGGAAGTCATACTAGTATAAATCCTTTCTATCTGTAAATAACAACTCTTAACGAATAGGTAGTTATTATCTATTATAACTCACTTTTTAAAATCGAACGATTCTTACACTAAAATTAACGTTCCACGAGGGAAACGATTATCTTGAAAGCTTAATAAAAGATAAACTTGCGATTGAAGACGTATATTCTGTAAAATAATTAAATTATTAAGTATGCGTATAGCTTTATCTGTAATGATTGGTTGCTTTTCCATAAGAAAAAGGAGCCTGACATAGCAAGCTCCTTTTTACAATCTGTTTTCTTAACGTTCTTTAATACGGGCAGCTTTACCACGTAGTTCACGTAGATAATAAAGCTTCGCACGACGTACTTTACCACGGCGAGTAACTTCGATTTTGTCTACTCGTGGCGAATGCACAGGGAATGTTCTTTCAACCCCTACACCGTAAGAAATTTTACGCACAGTGAAAGTTTCACTAATACCGCCGTTTTGACGTTTAATGACAACTCCTTCAAATACCTGAATACGCTCACGAGTACCTTCCACTACTTTTACGTGGACTTTTACGTTATCTCCAGCGCGAAATTCTGGTAAATCTGTACGAAGTTGATCTTTTGTAATTTCTTCAAGTAATTTTTGCATTCTGTTACAACTCCTTCCAAACCAATGCTCTTAACGTTCATGACATTAGCGGAACATCGTTTAATGAGCACTAAGCTTTCACATTAGCACAAATAAAAATATAGCATAAAGAGTAGTAATATTCAACTACTAGTTTCTAGCTTTCCTCATCTTTTTGTATCTTTTTCTCCCATTCTTCAATCCATTGTTCTTCTTGAGGAGAAAAAGACCGATTAGTAAGTAAATCAGGTCGCCTTGAGTAGGTTCGATGTAAAGATTCTTTATGTCGCCATTCGTCGATAGCGGCATGATTCCCAGATAATAATACATCAGGGACCTGCATCCCTCGGAAGTTAGCAGGCCTTGTATAATGAGGGTGTTCCAATAATCCTGTGGAGAAAGAATCTTGTACAGCCGAATCTTCATTACCTAATACACCAGGAATTAATCGTACAATACTGTCCATCATCACCATCGCACCTAATTCTCCACCAGTTAGGACAAAGTCTCCGATAGAAATCTCATCCGTCACTAACGCTTCACGTATTCGTTCATCGTAACCCTCGTAATGACCACAAATAAATACAAGATGGTCTTCTTTACTTAACTCTTCCGCTTTAGCTTGATTGTATCGCTCACCTTGTGGACATAGTAGAATAACTCTCGGTTGTTTTTCTGTTTTTTCAATGATTGACTCCACTGCATCAAATACCGGTTGAGGCTTCAATACTAATCCTGCTCCACCACCATATGGATAATCGTCTACCTTGTGATGTTTATCTTCGGTAAAATCTCGAAAATTAATCAAGTTATAGTCGAAGGCACCTCGTTCTTTTGCTCTTTTTAAAATCGATGATTCTAAAACACCTGGAAACATCTCAGGAAATAACGTTAAAATATCGATATGCATTAATCTAACAATCCTTCCATCGGTTCGATGATTGTTCGTCCACCTTCTATATCTACTTGTTTCACAATATCATCAATATAAGGAATTAAGTATTCTTTTCCCGACTTCGCTTTTACTACCCAAACGTCATTTGCTCCAGGCGATAAAATCTCTTTTACCTTCCCAATATACTCGTCTGTTACTGTATAAACTTCTAATCCAATAATCTGAAAATAATAGAACTCGCCTTCTTCTAACTTTCCCAGGTTTTCTTTGCTTACTAATAGCATTGAGCCCTTTAAATGCTCTACATCGTTAATATTATCCCAGCCTTTAAAACGTACAAGGTCGAAGTTTTTATGTTTACGATGACTATCAATTTCAGCTTTTATAAGTTCGCCGGTCTGCTTACGAATCCACAGTTCAGTTCCTACTTCAAATCGTTCCTCAAAATCCGTAATCCGTATGATGCGAACTTCACCTCGCACCCCATGAGTATTTACAATCTTACCTACGTTCAAAAAATCATTCACTACTATCACCTGCTATGTAAGTTTCTTAATGATTCCATCCTCGATCATAATGGTTCGCTCTTTGGTTAAGTCATCCCAATTCATGCCTTCTTTTAATTCTATCAGAGCCTCTACTTCTCCGTCTTCTATTTCACTACCAATAGGTAAAACATCTAATTGTTGTTGTTTGTATTGGTACCACTTTATATGATCTTTTCGACTATTAATCTCTTTTTCAAATTTCGCTGTAATATCAATCTTTTTACTTGGATTTTGTTGCAACATTTTCTTTTTCTCAAAGCGTAGCTGTTCACATTCTTGCTCTAATTTAAAAATTTTAAACTCATATTCTTCATTTAACTCGGCTTTCAATTGTGTGGTGATTATTTTTTTTACTTTTATTTTCTTAATTACTTTCAATATAATTCACTACCTCTCTCCATGTAGAGATTGTTCATGTATCAACCACTAGCAAAAGAATAGCATGAATCGTGTCGATTGAAAAGGTGAAAGGCAATCAAATACGTTATGTAATGAGGAAAATGAAAAAACCAGTAGAATCGTATCCACTGGTCTGTTTTATGTAGAATCTATACTCGTGTATAAATTCGTCTACATAATATCTAAATAAACCTTTTTACCTGTTTTCATTCCTGCAGCATAGACAACCGTTCGGATGGATTTTGCAATTCTTCCATTCTTACCAATCACTTTTCCGACATCATCCTCATGTACATGTAGATGATAGACGATTTTATGATCTTCTTCCCGAACAGTTACCTCCACTGCATTAGCATCATCTACTAAAGGCTCTACTATGGTTTTAATTAGTTCTTTCATCAATTACACCACTTTAGTTTTGATTTTTAGATTCGTGCAATTGTTTCATGATGCCTTCATTTGAGAAAAGATTACGCACAGTATCGCTTGGCTTCGCGCCATTTTTCATCCAATTAAGTGCTTTTTCAGAATCAATTTTCACTTCAACTGGTTTTGCTACTGGATTATATGTTCCAATTTGCTCGATAATACGTCCATCACGAGGAGAACGAGAATCTGCAACAACAATACGGTAGAAAGGATTTCTTTTAGAACCCATACGTTTTAAGCGAATTTTAACTGCCATTATTCAACACCTCCATTTTCAACGTTTCACACAAGATAGAATTGTATCAGATTATTTTCACTCTGTAAAGTGTTTTTACCTTACATGAACGGAAAATTTAAACCTTTCATCTTTTTGTTCTTTTTTCCACGTTTACCTTGTTGCATATTTGTCATTTGCTTCATCATTTTTTTCATTTCTTCAAATTGTTTTAACAAACGATTCACTTCGGAGATAGGGCGTCCTGAACCTTTGGCAATTCTTTTCTTTCGACTTGCATTCATAATAGATGGTTCCATACGTTCTTGAGGTGTCATCGATTGGATAATAGCTTCTACATGGCCAATTTGTTTATCACTAAACTCAAGGTTTTTCATCCCTTTCATCTTGTTGGCTCCTGGAATCATATCTAATAGCTCATCAAGTGGTCCCATCTTTTTCACTTGACCCATTTGTTCCAAGAAATCTTCAAATGTAAAGGAAGCAGATCGCATCTTTTCTTCTAGTTCTTTTGCTCGTTTTTCATCCACGTTCTCCTGTGCCTTCTCAATTAGGGATAGAACATCACCCATCCCTAAAATTCGAGATGCCATTCGCTCCGGATGAAACGATTCTAACTGGTCTAGCTTTTCTCCCATTCCGACAAACTTAATTGGCTTATCCGTCACGGCACGAATGGATAAAGCAGCACCACCACGAGTATCCCCGTCAAGCTTCGTCAGGATAACTCCACTAATATTTAATTGCTCATTAAAGCTTTCTGCTACATTAACAGCATCTTGTCCCGTCATCGCATCGACAACAAGAAAAATTTCATCTGGTTTTACGTTTTGTTCAATTTGTTTAAGTTCATCCATCAAGTCATTATCAACATGCAGTCGACCAGCAGTATCGACTAATACATAATCAAGATGGTCATCTTTTGCTTGCTTCATTGCATGATTCGCAATATCTACTGGATTTGCCTCTGTACCTTCTGAATATACTGGCATGTTAAGTTGTTTACCTAGGGTTTGTAATTGGTCAATTGCTGCAGGTCGGTAAACGTCAGCAGCCACCAACAATGGCTTCTTATTATATTTTTTGCGCAACAGATTAGCTAGCTTACCTGTAGTGGTCGTTTTACCTGCACCTTGTAAACCGACCATCATAATCACGGTTGGTGGTTTGTCTGCAGAGTTTATTTTACTTTCCTCGCCACCCATTAAGCTAGTTAATTCTTCTTTAACAATTTTAATAACTTGTTGGCCTGGCGTTAAACTCTCCATTACTTCTTCGCCAACAGCTCGCTCTTTTACTTTCGCTATAAACTGTTTAACTACTTTAAAGTTTACATCGGCCTCTAATAAGGCAAGACGAACCTCTCGTGTCATCTCTTTTACATCTTGCTCTGTTACCTTACCTTTACCTTTTATCTTTTGTATCGTACTTTGTAGGCGATCGGCCAAACCTTCGAATGCCATGAAAAGCGCCTCCTATTCTAGGTCTATAATCTTATTCACAAGTGTTACGATCTCTTGATCCTCTTTGTCTATTCTCTTCTTTAATTCGAGGATAAGAGCTTGACGTTTTGTAAACTTATCAAATAACTGTAATTTTTCTTCGTATTCTTCTAACATTTGCTCTGTTCTTTTCACATTATCGTATATTGCTTGGCGAGAAACATTGACTTCCTCCGCAATTTCTCCTAGCGAAAAATCTTCTCGGTAGTACATTTCCATATAATTACGCTGTTTCTCTGTTAATAGCTCTTGATAAAAATCATATAACGAATTAATTCTGGTCGTTTTATCTAACATATCTCTACTCCTTGTTAAGCACTACCTCTTAACAATCAGTCTATGGCCCCATATATTAACTGTCAAGGTTTTCTTCTTCCATCATATCAGCAAACAATCCATAGACAAATGCCTGCGGGTCAAATTGTTGAAGATCTGTCATTTGCTCTCCTAAACCAACATATTTAACAGGTATACCGAGTTCATTTCTTATAGCAAGAACAATTCCACCCTTTGCAGTACCATCTAATTTAGTTAAGACAATACCTGTCACATTTGTAGCTTCACCGAATGTCTTTGCTTGGCTCAACGCATTTTGACCAGTTGTAGCATCGAGAGCTAGTAAAACTTCGTGTGGGCCGTTAGGAACTTCTCGTTCAATAACTCGTTTGATTTTGGAAAGTTCGTTCATTAAGTTTACTTTATTTTGTAATCGACCTGCTGTATCGCAAATAAGTACATCCGCATTTCGAGATTTTGCAGCTTGAATTGCATCAAAAATTACGGCAGCTGGATCACTACCTTCGCTATGTTTTATTACATCAACGTCTACACGTTTTCCCCACTCGTTTAACTGCTCGATGGCACCTGCACGAAACGTATCTCCTGCAGCTAAGAGAACCTCTTTCCCTTGCTCCTTAAGTTGATGTGCAAGTTTACCGATCGTTGTCGTCTTCCCTACTCCATTAACGCCTACAAAGAGGATAACGGTTAATCCGTCCTCTTGAAGATTCAACGTTGCTATCTCTTCGTCATCTTCCCCTTGATAAATTTCTACTAATTTTTCTGAAATTACACTTTTCACTTCATTTGTATCTTTAATGTTTTGTCGTTTTACTTCCATTTGTAATTCATCAATTAAATCCATAACCGTTTCTACCCCGACATCTGCAGATATAAGGATTTCTTCCAAATCTTCAAAGAAATCTTCATCAACTTTACGATATCGTGCAACAAGATCATTTATCTTTTCTGAGAATGACTTTCTTGTTTTAGTAAGTCCTTCTTTATATTTATCCGAAACCTGCTCTGTCTTTTCGGTAGATTGAAATTTCTCTTTTAATTTTTTAAAAAAGCTCATTGTCGAGTCCTCCTATTATACTTCCAGTAGTTCTGGAGCTTCCTCCAATTTAACAGATACAAGGCGAGATACTCCAGATTCCTGCATCGTTACACCGTACAACACATCCGCTTCCTCCATCGTTCCTTTACGATGCGTAATTACAATAAATTGTGTTTGGCTGCTAAATTGTTTTAAATATTGTGCAAATCTACTAACATTTGCCTCATCTAATGCCGCCTCTACCTCATCAAGGACACAAAAAGGCACAGGACGTACTTGTAAAATAGCAAATAAAAGTGCAATAGCTGTTAAAGCTCTTTCTCCACCTGATAACAATCCAAGTTGTTGTAATTTCTTTCCTGGTGGCTGTGCAATAATATCTACACCTGTATCCAAAATTTCATTCGGACTTGTAAGGCGTAGCTCCGCATGACCACCGCCGAATAGCTTGTGAAATACAGTTGTAAAAGCCTGTTGAATTTTTTCAAATGTATCATTAAATCTAGTAGCCATTTCATGATCCATTTCCGCAATGACTTCATAAAGAGTACGTTTCGCCTCTTCTAAGTCTTGTCGTTGTTTTGATAGAAAATCATAGCGCTCTTTGATGCGATTATATTCCTCAATTGCGCCTAAATTAATCGTACCTAATTCCTCAATCGTCTTTTTGAGTAATTTAACCTGTGCTTTTGCCTCTGTTATATCCTCTGGCTGTTCATACGATTGTTTTGCTTTTTCGAATGTCATTTCATATTCTGTTTCCAATAAGTTTAGTCGATTTTCTAGCTCAACATCTAGACGATTCGCCTTAATTTCCAGAGCTTGTATTTCATTGTTTGTCTGTTTCTCTTGACGTGATAATTGTTCCAATCTTGCATTAGCATGATTGATTTCTGTTGTTATATCAAGTCGATTCTTTCGCAGCTTTTCCATTTCATTCTTAATTTCCTCATTGTCAACTCTGCTTTGCTGAATCATCTCATTAAGTTCTTCTTCTGTTTGCTGTTTTTGCTTTAATTCGATTAGCTGTGTTAACTGTTGTTGCTTTTGCTCGATATCCTGCTCTGTTTCCTGTAAATCTGAGTTGGTACGTTGCATTTTCTCCTTTTGGAAATCAATCGAACTTCTTAGCTCAACTAATTGTAAGTGAAGATTTTGCTTTGTTGCTTCTAGCGTCTCTTCTTCTTGTTCAAAATTTTCTAATTGCTTTGTCAAACGCTCAATTTTTTCATTTAAGTTCTTCGTTTTCTGTTCCATTTCAGAAAGGAATTGTTCGGTATCTTCTAACCTTCTTGTTAATTCTTCCCTTTCTTTCTGCTCCATCAATTGATCTTGATCATATACAGATAGACGGTCAGTAACATGCTCAAACGATAACTGTGCTTCTTTCCAGTCCGCTAATGCATGTTGGTACTTTTCACGAATCTCAACTAACTTCTGTTCCGATTTTTCGTGCTCTTGTTTCTTGTCTCGCTGTCTCGCTTGTTGTTCTGTTAGTTGATTTTCATAGTCATCAATCCGTCGTTCATATTCATCTAGTTTCTTTGCTAAGGATTGTAGTTCACGCTCTCTTGTAAACAAGGATTGATTATTCTTCTTTTGCGCACCACCAGTCATAGAACCTCCTGGATTTACAACATCTCCACCAAGTGTTACGATACGATATTTTCTCCCTGTTAATTGAGCTAACTCATTTGCACCACGTAATGATTTAGAAAGAATGATATTGCCTAAAAGGGATTGAATAACTGCCTTATATTTCCCCTCATATTGAACTAGATTTGCGGCGATCCCGATAAACTCTTCGTTGCCTTTTATTCGCTGAATAACTTGATCTGGAATCCATTTTGGTTGCATAGAGGATAAAGGTAAAAAGGTTGCTCTCCCTTTATTTTTAGTTTTTAACCAATTAATTGCATCTCTGGCAGTTTTTTCGTTATCTGTTACTATATGCTGTGCTTGTCCACCGAGTGCTGTTTCTATTGCTTGTACAAAAGTATCATCCATTTCAATCAATTCAGCAATTGCGCCGTGAATACCTTGTAGTTGTTTACTTTCCCGAGCTTTAAGAACTTCTTTTACACCGAAATAAAACCCTTGATAATCTTCTTTTAATTCTTCCAACATTTCTTTTCTAGACTTAATGTTTTCCATGATACGATACCCTTTATGAAGTTTATCGTTCATATCTTGTACTAGGTGCTCTTCCGTTAATAATTGCTTAGAAAGCTGTTCTAAACCACTCTCAAGTTGTTTCAATTCTTCCTCTAGTTTGGTAACATATAGTGCTTTTTCACTGACCTTTCTTTCTAGCGTTGTATGTTGATCAAGTATTTCCTTCCATTTAGAGGACTGTGTATCTTTTCGCGTATCTAATCTTTCTAGTTGTTGTAATATAGATGTTCGTTCGTTTCTTTTAGCCGCCTGTTCATTTAATAGCTCGATATACTCACTCTTAAAAAACTCAATATCTTCTGATACAGAGTCCTTACCTGTTAACAGCTTTTGCTCGACGGAATGAATCTCGGAAGATAAATCCTTGCGTTTCAATTCCAATTGTTTTAAATTTGTTGCCTCTTCATTTCTTAATGTTTTTAATTCCGATTGCTTTTCTTCTAACCGAGCAATCTCATCTTCCATTGCCTTTTTGTTTTCTTGGAAATGATGTAGTCGTTCATGGAGTATTTTTTTATTTCCTTCTAGACTCTCTAACTTTTTCGTTTCTTCGACATATTTTTCCTGTAAATTTTGGAGAGTTATATCTAACTCATCAACTAATTTTCTATTGTTATTTAACTGTGAACTGCAAGTTTGTATATCTGTTTGAAGTGTTACGGATAACTGTTGCTTATTTTTTATTTCGTCTTCTGTTTGTCCCCACTCGTTATGAAGCATCTGAATTTCTTTTGTTAAAACCCCTAC
Source organism: Gracilibacillus halotolerans (assembly GCF_014206945.1). Taxonomy (GTDB): domain Bacteria; phylum Bacillota; class Bacilli; order Bacillales; family Amphibacillaceae; genus Gracilibacillus; species Gracilibacillus halotolerans. The sequence continues at coordinate 171,084 of NZ_JACHON010000001.1, read as the reverse complement.
CTCAATATTCGTTAACCGTTCCTTGTGAAAAAGATATTCTTTTGCATCCGATGCTTGACGTTCCAGTGGATCAAGTTGGGACTCAATTTCATAAATAATGTCTTCCACTCTGTTTACGTTCTCTTGTGTATCTGAAAGCTTAGACTCTGCTTGTTTTTTACGGTTTTTATATTTTAGAACTCCTGCTGCTTCTTCAAATATAATTCGTCTTTCATCTGCTTTCGAGCTCAGTATTTCTTCAATTTTACCTTGACTGATGATGGAGAATGCTTCTTTCCCTAATCCTGAGTCCAAAAATAATTCTGTTATATCTTTTAAGCGACAGGCTTCTTTATTCATGTAGAACTCACTCTCACCGGAACGATAGATTCTCCGCGTCACACTTACTTCTTCATAATCAACTGGTAATGTTTGATCCGAATTATTTAATACAAGTGTTACCTCAGCAAAATTAAGTGGTTTTCTCGTATCACTACCTTGAAAGATAATATCTTCCATCTTAGCACCACGTAGTGATTTAACAGACTGCTCACCTAACACCCATCGAATAGCATCTGTAATGTTACTTTTTCCACTACCATTGGGACCAACAACAGCGGTAACACCTGGAACAAAATCAACTTTGATTCTTTCCGCAAAAGATTTAAAACCAACAGTATCTAATTGCTTTAAATACATCATCAAAACTCCTATACCATATATAAATAACGTCCAAATATGTAAATGTTGCGATTCACTTAAAACATAAATTATATGTTTTTATTTTTGTAGCGATATATTACTAATATTTTTTAGATTATCATTGTATTTTGTAACTCATTTATTTTATCATAAAGAGGGAGAAGTGAGAAGAAACAATAAAACATGCTAATAATTGGAGTGAAATCATTGAATTTAGATGTGAAGAGTGAAGAAAATCTAACAATTGTTCTCAAAGAAATGGGCAAAAAATTACAAGTTGCAAACGCTGACTCATTAATGAATCCAGATGACTATAAACTGGAGAGTTATGATGAATTAAAATCGTTATATGATCTATTAGTAACGAAAGAAAAGCTGACTGTATCCGAAACCCATGCCTTTATCGATGAATTAAGAAAACACAGAAAATAAACTATTTCTGGGACAAAATACATTCTGAATACTCGTCATGTAACTAGTTACACTTCATCCTTCTATGTCTTATGTACTAGTGATCAACCAGCGTTTTACTAACACATAATAATATGATACATATTCTAATTTTGTCCCAGACAACTATTATTATTTCTTTGCAGCTGCTTTTTCCTTCAATCGATCTAATGCTTTTTTAGCTGCTCGTTGCTCTGCTTCCTTCTTCGTTTTCCCCATACCATCGCCAGCTTTTTTTCCATTGATCGTCACTACAGCGAAAAATTCACGGTCATGTGCTGGTCCTCTCTCATCAGTAATTTCATATTCCACCATCCGGTTCTTCTGTTGCTGTACAGTTTCCTGAAGTTGACTTTTATAATCCATCGTATGTGAAAAAGCACCGATAACTATTTCTGGATAAACATATTCTTTTAGAAAGGAAATCACTTTACTATATCCCTGATCTAAATATAAAGCTCCGATAAAGGCTTCAAAAACATCTGCAAGCAATGCAGGTCGATTTCTCCCGCCAGTTAACTCCTCTCCTTTACCTAAAAGAACATATTTATTAAACTCCAATGATTGTGCAAATTGTACCAGTGCAGGCTCACATACAATCGATGCTCTTAATTTCGTTAAGTCACCCTCTTCTAAATCATGAAATTCACGATAAAGATACTGTGAAACACCTAATTCCAATACCGCATCACCTAAAAACTCTAGCCGTTCATTGTCCATTAGGCTCTTGTTTCGGTGTTCGTTTACATAAGAGGAATGGGTAAAAGCTTGCTCTAACAGGGTTTCATCCTTAAAAGTTATGTTAATACGTTGTTGCAATTGCTTCAAATCTGTCATTATTTTCACCTGCCACTCTACTAGTAATCTTATTGTAACAGAAAAGCCTTACTTCTGTAAGGCTTTTCTAACCATTAACGGTTGCTGTCTATGTAGCTTACAGCATCACCTACTGTAGCAATCTTTTCTGCATCTTCATCAGAGATTTCTAGATCGAACTCATCTTCTAATTCCATTACAAGCTCCACTACATCTAATGAATCTGCTTCTAAATCATCCTTGAAGGAAGCCTCAAGGGTTATTTTTGTTTCATCAACATCTAATCGGTCTACAATAATTTCTTTCACTTTATTAAAAGTATCTGACATTTCTTGTCACCCCCTTTCAAAGTATGTATTACATAATCATGCCGCCATCTACTTGTAATGTTTGTCCAGTAATATAGCTTGACATGTCGGACGCTAAAAATAAAGCAGCATTTGCAATATCTTCTGCACTCCCTAGTGATTGGAGCGGTATAAGATTTAGCATTGCTTCTTTTTGCTCTTCCGTTAATTGATCTGTCATCTCTGTTGTTATAAAGCCAGGAGCTATTGCATTTACTAAAATGTTTCGGGTAGCAAGCTCCTTAGCTGTAGTCTTTGTTAGACCAATTACAGCTGCTTTTGCCGATACATAATTTGCTTGTCCTGCATTACCACTAATCCCAACTACAGAGGAAACATTAATAATTCTACCAGATTTTTGCTTCATCATATGACGAATAACTGATTTTGTACATAAAAATACACCTTTTAAGTTTGTATCGATTACTTGGTCAAAATCTGCTTCACTCATTCTCATAATTAAATTATCTTTTGTGATACCTGCATTATTTACAAGAATATCGATACGACCAAACGTTTCGAGAGCTTCTTTAACCATATTTTTTACGTCATTTTCTTTACTGACGTCCGCTTTTATTTTAATAGCTTCTCCACCTGCAGAAATAATATCATCTACAGTTTCTTGCGCCTTTTGTTCATTCCCTGCAAAATTGACGACAACTTTCGCGCCGTTTTCTGCTAGTTTTCTTGCAATTGCTCTCCCAATTCCCCTTGATGCCCCCGTTACTAAAGCAACTTGACCTTGTAGCATTTAGTTTTCCTCCTTCATCCACGCGATAAAATTTTCAAAAGAAGCGATATCTTGTACAGAGAATACATTTGCTCGTCTGTTTACCTTTTTAACTAGACCAGATAAAACTTTACCTGAACCAACCTCAACAATGGCATCTAATTCCTCAGCTAATAAGTTTGTAATAATTTCTTCAAAACGAACAGGTGAATACAGTTGTTCTACTAATAATTGTTTTATCTCGCTTTGATTTTGAACCTTAGTAGCTGTCACGTTCGCATAAATTGGAGTAGTCACATCATTCCAGTTACATTCATTTATTTCTTCTTCCAGCTTACTAGCAGCTGGTCTCATTAAACTTGAATGAAATGGGCCACTTACTGATAGAGGAAGCACACGTTTAGCACCAGCTTCTTTAAGCTCTGTAACTGCTGCATCTATAGCAGTTCTTGTTCCAGAAATGACAATTTGCCCTGGACAATTAAGATTAGCGATTTCTACCGTAGTACTTAAGTTAACAGTAATCGTATTCAGTACTTCTTGTATTTCCTCCTGTTGCAAACCTAATACGGCAGCCATTGCACCTTTTCCTGCAGGGAAGGCTGATTCCATCAACTTACCTCTCCTATGTACGAGCATAATTGCCTCATCAAAGGAGATTGCTCCTGTTGCAGTTAATGCACTGTATTCACCGAGACTATGGCCTGCAGCTACTTCAGGTGTAATTTGATGTTCTTTTAATAATTCAGAGATAATGCTACTTACTAATAATAATGCTGGTTGTGTGTTCTCTGTTTTTGTTAATTCCTCATTAGGTCCTTCGAACATGATATCTTGCAAGTTATACCCTAAAATATTATTAGCTCGGTTAAAATAATCCTTTGCTAAATCAAATGTTTCGAAAAAGTCTTTCCCCATTCCAATCGCTTGTGAGCCTTGACCAGGATAAATAAAAGCTACACGTTTCAAGGTTACTCCCCCTTATTTTCTTCCAGATTACGAACCTCAGAGCTAATGGTTTCGATAACTTCGTTTTCTACAATTTCAACTGCTTGTTTAATCGCACTAAAAACTGCTTGGCTATTCGAAGAACCATGAGCTTTTATCACTGGTGCTTGTAATCCAAATAATCCTGCTCCGCCATATTCGGAGTAGTCTAATTGATTTTTTAAGCCTTTAAGTTCATTTTTAGCTAATACAGCCGCAATTTTTGTTTTTGTGTTAGCCATGAATTGCTTTTTCATCATCGAGAATAAAGTCATGGCTGTTCCTTCAATTGTCTTTAATGTGAGATTACCACTAAACCCATCTGTTACGACGACATCCGCTACACCGTTTAGTAAATCTCTTGCTTCTACATTTCCAATGAAATGGACAGGAGCATCCTCTAAAAGTTCATAAGTCTTTCTCGCCAGCTCATTTCCTTTGCCTTCTTCTGTTCCTATATTTAATAAACCTACACGTGGTTTCTCAAATTGTCGAACTTTCTCCATATAAATCGAGCCCATAATCGCATACTGTAATAAATGTTGTGGCTTGGCATCTGCATTTGCTCCTACATCAAGTAAGAGAAATCCTTTCCCATCAACTGTAGGCAGTGTTGGACTTAGTGCAGGACGGTCAATTCCTTTAATTCTACCGACTACAAATAAACCTGCACTCATTAACGCACCTGTATTACCAGCTGAAATGCAGGCATCAGCTCTGCCTTCTTTGACCTCATTTGCCATTAACACAAGGGAAGCGTTTTTTTTCTTTCGCACTGCTCTTACAGGCTCATCCTCTCCTGTAATTACTTCATCTGTATGTAAAATTGATATTGATGGATGTTTGTCCATATAGTTCTGAATTTCGCTCTCTTTCCCAACAAGTGTAATTTGCAAGTTAGGAAATTCCTCTACCGCCTTAAGTGCTCCTAATACGATTTCCTTTGGCGCATGATCTCCGCCCATGGCATCTATTGCAATTCTCATGATTGATTCCGTCCTTTTTATTGATTTGATCGATACATTACGAAGTCTCCCTGAAAGACCATTTCGTTGTCCACAAAGCTTTCTACCTCAACTTTTGTACGGCTTGGCTTGTCTTGGCCAAGGACGCGTGCTTTCGCAATAACGCGCTCTCCTTCAACAACTTGACGAGTGAATTTAATTTCCGCGTTTGCTGTTAAAGCCAAGTCATCGTTAATAACAGCTACTGCCAGCGAATTCGCCTGTGCAAATAAGTGATGACCTCTAGCGATTTTATTACGAGAAAAAACATGATCTTTTGTAATATCTAAGATTGAAATGGCTCGTTTATCTAATTCTAGATCAATGATTTCACCGATCACTTCCTCAAGCGGTAAAGCCTTCACCGTCTCATTCCAATTTGAAGCTGCAACTGATTTAATCCGTTCTCTTAATTCTGGTATATTTAATTCCATTCTATCTAATCGAATGGTTTGTATGCTTACTTGGAATAATTTAGCTAATGCTTCATCCGTAATAAAAGGTTTTTGTTCGATTGTTTCCTTCAAAAGAATTTGCCTTTCTTTTTTCGGCTTTCTCATCTAATTTTCCACCATCCAATAGGCACGTCCATATTATACTAGTCATTTGCTTTCTATGTTTGATTAGCAACGAATATCACTAAAATAGTAGTATCATTTTTATGATTTCACCGATATTATGACTAGGTACTAACAGTAATATATAATACCTGTGTAAATATTGCAAGTCTCATTAATTTAGTAATGTATCGTCATGTAACAAGTTTTGGTTTACATACTTCTTCAACTTTTCATACTCTGGCTCTACTAACTTATTTCCAAAGATGATTTCATATGCATCATTTCTAGCAGTCTCTAATGCTCGGTAATCATGCACAATATCTGCTAGTTTAAACTCTGGTAATCCACTTTGTTTGACACCAAATATATCCCCTGCACCACGTAACTGTAAATCCTTTTCTGCTAACTCAAATCCGTCCGTTGTTTCTGACATTATTTGCATTCTTTCCTTACCAGTTTCCCCTTTTGGATCGGCCATTAAAATACAGAAACTTTTCTTCGTTCCACGACCTACTCTCCCTCTTAACTGATGAAGTTGAGACAAACCAAACCTGTCCGCATCTTGAATTACCATAACAGTAGCGTTTGGTACGTTCACTCCTACCTCTACAACTGTAGTAGATACAAGAATTTGAATATCGTTATTAGCGAAATCTCGCATCACCGTCTCCTTTTCATCCGATGGTAACCGTCCATGCATTAAGCCTACTTTAGCACGACCTTCTAATATTAAACTTAGCTGTTGGTAAACATCGAGAGCGTTTTGAATATCTAACTTATCTGATTCTTCAATAAGCGGGCAAATAACGTATGCTTGAGAGCCTTGCTTTACTTGTTCGTATACAAAGGCAAATATTCGATTCATCATATTTGGCTTCACCCAATACGTTTCAATCGGTTGTCTTCCTTTTGGCATCTCATCGATTTTCGAAACATCCATATCTCCATACATGGTAATCGATAATGTTCTTGGAATTGGAGTAGCAGTCATGTATAAAGTATCTGCTAATATACCTTTTTCTTGTAATATATTTCGTTGCTTTACCCCAAAACGATGTTGCTCATCAATGATGACGTAACCTAAGTTTTTGAAGTGAACTTCATCTTGAATTAACGCGTGCGTTCCAATAATAACGTCACATTCACCCGAAGCAAGTGCTGCTAATATTTCCTTGCGTTTTTTGCCTTTTACAGAACTAGTTAATCGCATAATAGTAATATCTTCAGGTAAGATCTCTTTCATTGATGCTTCATGTTGTTCAGCTAATATTTCTGTAGGCACCATAAAAGCCGTTTGCTCACCAGCTTTAACTACACCATATAAGCTCGCAATTGCTACAGCTGTTTTACCAGAGCCAACATCACCCTGTAACAATCGATTCATTCGATAAGGTTGAGATAAATCCTTGAATATCTCATTTAACACATTATTTTGAGCAGTTGTTAATTCGAATGGGAAACTTTCTATAAGTTGATCTACTTCCTGTTTATCGATCTCTTTAGCATTTCCTTTCGTTTGCTCTTTTGTATTTTTCCTTAATTGTTGCATTTGAAGCTGGAAAATTAATAATTCTTCATATATTAACCTTCTCTTCGCATGTTTCAAATGATAAAAAGAAGAGGGAAAGTGTATCTCTTGAAATGCCTCTGCTCTAGTCGGTAACTTATAATTTTGCAAATAAGAGAGAGGTAAAATTTCTTCAATATCTTGTTTATATGCTTCAAAAGCAAGCTTCATCCATTTCTTAATTTGAGCTTGCTTTATCTCTCCTCGTGAAGAATAAATAGCAGTTATAGGAGCATTTTTATCTATTGCTCCTTTCCTGTACTGATCAATGGTTATCTGGAGGCGATGCTGATCCCATTTACCATTTACCGTAACGATCTCTCCCGGTTGAAAATGGTCTTTAGCAAAAGCTCGATTAAAAATAATTCCCTTGACTGCTACGTTATCAACTTGAAGGCTGACAACAAGACGTGACCTCTTTTTGTGAAAATAGCTTACCTGAGGTGGATGGATTACCTTTCCCACAATTGTTACTTTATCCTGATGCGTTAGCTCGTGCAGTGGCTTTTGTTCATATTGATCATAGCGAATAGGAAAGTAATTCAACAAGTCTTGGATACGATAAATACCAATAGCTTGAAGTTTTTCAGCCATTTTTGGGCCAATTCCCGCTATTTCTCCAATGGAATCTGTCAACACAATTATCACACTTTCTATGTAATTGTCTTCTCGAAGCAAATCTGCTTTGAGACAGCAATAATAAATATCATCCTACTTTAAAATAGCATCAAATATATTATACTAGTTTTTATATTTATTTTTCACTTGAAAGCCATTTGGTTATTGGTGCATAATCTCTTACCTACGTAAAATTAATAAAAGCTTAAAGTAATAGAAAAATCAAACATACTATGATTAGTATGTTTTCAATAAATAAAAATGTGGGAACCGATATGATTCGAAATGAATCTTTCGGTTCCCACTATATAAAGTACGTGTACTTTTTATAACTTTTTATTCAACAGAAAAAATAAAGGAATATACAGGTTGATCACCTTGATGTACTTCTACTTCAATGTCCTCATAATTCTCTTCGAGGTATGAGATAATCTCTTCCTGTAATTCATCAGTGGAATCTTCTCCACGTATGATCGTTACTATTTCATCTTCTTCATCATCAATTAAATTATCTAAAAGTCCTTTTACAACTGTAAATTGGTCTTCATCCGTAATAGAAATTTTCCCATCCGAAAGACCCATATAATTACCATTCTTAATTGTCATGCCATCTATTCGTGTGTCTCTCACCGCATACGTGACCTGGCCAGTTTTTACGGAGCTAGATGCTTCTTTGAATGCTTCTACATTGTCTTCTAAATTTCCTTCCGGGTTATATTGTAACAATGCAGACATTCCTTGCGGGATTGTTTTTGTCGGAACTACGGCAACATTTTCACCAGCTAGTTCAGCAGCCTGTTCTGCTGCCATTATAATATTTTTATTATTAGGTAAGATTATTACACTTTCAGCATTCGCTTCTTTAATAGCTTCTGTAATATCTTGTGTACTAGGATTCATCGTTTGTCCACCTTGAATAACGACACTCGCACCAAGGCTTGTAAATATATTAGATAAACCTTCACCCATTGCAACTGCTACTACACCTAATTTAGTTTTTTCTTTTGCAACAGGTTCTTTTTCAGGCTTTCCAACGATATTAGAATGTTGTTCACGCATGTTTTCTACTTTCAAGTTAATAAAACTTCCAAACCTCTGACCTAGGTTAAAGACGTCACCTGGATATTCTGCATGAATATGAACTTTAACAATTTCGTCATCAGACACAACGAGTAAAGAGTCACCGTGTGCACTTAATTCTTCTCGGAAAGCCGCTTCATCATACGGATTTTCTTTCAACTTGTCTTCTTCAAAACGCACCATAAATTCCGTACAATAACCGTATTGAATGTCATCTGTATTCATAAAGTCTTGAGCTAGTTTATGATGTTCCGCATTTACGAGGTCATCTAATTCCATTGTATCACTTGCAAAATCTTCAGGTAATTCTTCCCCTTTTAGATTAGCAAGAAAACCTTCATAGATAACAACTAGCCCTTGACCACCACTATCCACTACTCCGACTTCTTTTAAAACAGGCAAAAGCTCTGGAGTACGTTTAAGTGAAATCTTTGATGCTTCTACAACTTTATCTAAAAATTCAATTAAGTCATTTGTTTCCTCAGCAATCTCCAATGCTCGATTAGCCGTATCCTTTGCTACTGTTAGAATAGTACCTTCCACAGGCTTCATAACAGCTTTGTATGCTGTAGCAACCCCGCTATCTAACGCATGTGCAAATTCTTTCGTCGTTAACGTTTTTTTACCTGCGACACCTTTAGAAAAACCTCGGAAAAGTTGAGATAAGATAACTCCGGAATTTCCTCTTGCACCCATTAATAAACCTTTTGCAAAAGCATTACCAACTTGCTCAACTGTCGTGTTATCGCTTTGCTTCACTTCATTTGCTCCAGAAGTTATCGTTAAATTCATATTTGTTCCTGTATCACCGTCCGGCACTGGGAATACATTTAGTGCATCGATTCGATCTGCATTGTTCGATAAGTGATGTGCACCTGCTAATATCATATTAGCTAATGTTGCACCATCGATATTTTTTAACGTCACTTTCCATTTTCCTCCCTAAAACTAATCTTGGATTACCCGAACACCCTGTATATAAATATTGATGGTTGTTGTCTTTAATCCTAAGGTTTTTTCTAAGTTGTATTTAACTTGAGATTGCATATTATGAGCTACTTCAGAGATTTTTGTTCCATATCCTACTATGATGTACATATCAATGTGAATTTGATCTTCTGCTTGACGTACAACAACACCTTTTGTGAAATTCTCTTTACGGAGTATTTCTGCTATTCCGTCTCTAAGTTGTTTTCTAGATGCCATCCCTACTATCCCATAGCATTCAATCGCTGCTCCACCTGCAATAGTAGCAATAACCTCGTTCGTAATCGTAACATTACCATCTTCATATTTTAACACAACGGACATTTCTATTCCTCCTAAATTTTGAATGTCAAATCGGTATCCGTTAAGTATTTCACCTTCTCGGCTCAAGCTTCCTTTAATTGTGACTTTAAAAAGTCATAGACCATTATTAAAATATAATTTCCCATTCCTATTTTCTGATAAACACGTAACAGTTATACCGTTCCGTAGTAGCTTTCTTAGCACAAATATGTAGTGAAACATTATAGAAAACAGTAAAAATAAATGAAGGTTTTCCTTTATAGAATGGCTGAAAAACCGGCTGATGTCAAGCCAAGTGTAGTTCTCTACTATGTTAACTTAACTGGAAAGATTCCTTAATTGACATTTCATTTCTTTTTCGCTTTGTAATAGAAGCTATTTATTCCATTATAACGTAAATCACCATCGAAATATAAAAATGAAAATTGCAATTGAAGGTAATTTGTGATAAATTATATTGGTATGTAAAGAGTTTGTTTTAGTAGGAGGGATTCATATGGCACGCAAATGTGTTGTAACTGGACGTAAAACTAGCACTGGAAATAATCGTTCACATGCGATGAATGCAAATAAGCGTAGCTGGAAAGCGAACGTACAAAAAGTTAGAATTATGGTAGATGGAAAACCAAAACGCGTTTACGTATCTGCTCGCGCTCTTAAATCAGGAAAAATCGAGCGTGTATAATGAAATACAAGAAAGGTGCCTACTATTAAATGGAAGGCACCTTTTTATATAAAATGACTTTAGCTACGTCTTTTAATGGATGTCCTATTCTTAGATAGAAGAACGCCTAGTGGCTCTATAAATTTGTTGAGAGTATAGTTACCACGAGACTTAGTTCTACACCGTAATAATAGGTGATGCGTCATTCAATAATTAGCTCGAAAGCTGAGACGTACCTGTTAATCAGTAGAAAACGTATTAGAAAGTTTTTGCCTCAGCTTTCCATCATTTATTTTTTTGTGCCTAAAAGTGCTCGAATCACTCCACCCAAAAATTTAGGAAGCTTAATCGTATAAAATTTCATTTTTTTGCCCTCCTCACCCTCTGATCAACCTTTTCTTCACTTATGGATAGAAGCCCTATTCTAGTCTATGTACAAAACGAAGGAATATTGCATCTGTTCTTCATTTCTAACAAAAAAACTTCTCAGCAAGCATATAACATCATTACTTTTTAAATATATGAATACTATCTCTATATCATGCAAACCTATTTACCGTGTTATTGATTGTTTAACTTAAATGTTCAATAGAAAAAAGCAAGGATTATTTGTCCCTGCTTTTAATCATTAGAAGGATTCCTTCAGTAAAGGTGAAGGAAGAAGTTTCTTCTGTTATTTTATTCGACATACATAGAGTAGAACCCCACTGTACGTTAGTATTCGTTAACTTGTAGTAAAAACCTTCTAACGATACGTTTTCAACGACAGGTGTAAAAGGAATAAATGAAACATAAGGGTAATTTTCAGATTTCTTTACAATATATTTTCCAGGTTTGTATAGTGATATTTCATGGTGACAATCAACGATAACCGCATCTATATCATGTGATAGTAACCGGTACAATTGTTGCATGTTGATTAACTCATGATCGATTCGCCCTGCTGTCACTCCAAATAAATAGATTTTTTCCGGGTCTAACTTTAACCCTTCGTTTAGAGCCAATTCTAAGTCTGTTTCATCTTTCTCTGATGGGTATTCTTCGATGTTCACCGTATGTTGTTTTATTTGCTCGTATTCTAGCTCAGATACCGAATCGAAATCCCCTAAGGCTAAATGGATAGGTATCCCTTGTTCGAGTAAAACAATAGCGCCAGAATCAGCACCAATCCAATAGTCAATTTCATTCTTATAGGAATGAAGTTGTGGAATCTCCTCACGCGGCCCACCAGCAACGATTCCTATTTTCATTGTTTATCAGCTCTAGCTTTAATCGCACTTTGACGGATGGATTCAATCGCCTTGGCACGATCACTACTGTTAAACACGGCACTTCCAGCTACTAGTACGTTAGCGCCTTTTTCTACACAGAGTGCTGCCGTTTTCTCATTAACTCCTCCATCTACCTCAATCTCAAAGGATAAGGACAGCTCGCTTCTCCATTTCGATACTTGTTCAATTTTAGATAAAACGTCCGTAATGAATGTTTGGCCACCGAATCCAGGATTCACTGTCATTAACAACACTAAATCTACATCTTTCAATATTGGCTTAATCATTTCTGCAGGTGTAGCTGGATTAAGAACAACACCCACTTTTTTACCTGAGTCTTTGATTAAATGGATTGTACGGTGTAAATGGTTTGTCGCTTCCACATGAACACTAATAATATCTGCTCCAGCATGTGCAAAAGCAGATATGTATTTATCAGGGTTTTCTATCATTAAGTGAACATCTAACGTAACATCTGTCTTCGGTCGAATGGATTCTACAATGAGTGGCCCTATTGTAATATTCGGAACGAAATGTCCATCCATGACATCGACATGAATATAATCGGCACCCCCTGCTGTAACATCTTCTATTTCCTCCAACAAATAAGAGAAATCTGCTGATAGAATTGATGGTGCAATTTTTATGTCCATCTGTTAATACCTCGGCTTTCTACTTTTAATTTCTTGATAAAATTGAAGATAATTCTCATACCGTTCCTTCATTATATCTCCGTCTTCTAAAGATTTTTTCACTGCACATTGCGGTTCATTTATATGCATACATCCTCTAAATTTACACGATTGACTTCGTTCTCTAAATTCTTTAAAACAATGAGGCAGATCCTCCAGCTCAATTTCAGAAAAATCAATCGCACTAAAACCAGGTGTGTCCGCAATTAATCCATTCTCAAAAGGAATCAGTTCAACGTGACGTGTTGTATGTTTTCCTCTTCCTAAGCTTTCAGAGATTTTATTTGTCTCCAAATCTAGGGAAGGTATTAACTTGTTTAATAAAGATGTTTTCCCAACTCCTGACTGGCCAGCAAATACAGAAACTTTGTCGGTTAAATAAGGTGACAGAAGCTCCTTCATATCTTGATCATATTTAGATAAAAACTGAACGTTACATCCTATTTCACTATAGTAGTTGAGTTTTTGATTCCAGTATGTTTTTTCATCAGGTGTTAAGAGATCCATTTTAGTAACAAAAAGTAATGGCTCAATTCCTTTATCTTCCACTAAAACGAGAAATTTATCTAGTAAATTCAGGCTCAAATCTGGCTCTTTAACAGAGGAGACAATAATTGCTTGATCCACATTGGCGATTGGCGGTCTTTTAAGTTCATTTTTTCTTTGATCAATATCTAATATATAGCCTTCTTCTTTTTTATCAAATTCAAATGTAACTTCATCGCCAACTAGAGGGGTAATTTTCCTTTTTCGGAATACCCCTCTCCCTCGGCATTGTATCACTTCATCATTGTATTCAATGTAATAAAAACCGCTTAGCGCCTTTATAATACGACCTTTTGGCATCTACTCACCCTCTACTTGTTCATAGGTTATTGATTTTTCCAATATTAATTGATCGTCTCTCATAACTCTATACGTTGCAGATTCGTCTGGTGCAATAACGAGATCTATATGGAAAGTTGTATCTTCTGTAATGAATTCCACTTCTTGATACAATTCACTCATTTGATGGTTCATATCTTCTACAAAAATACTAACTTCTTGTTGTTCTCCATCATTACCTGTATAAGGGATAGAAAAAGATGCAGTGTGATTAATTGGTGATTTAGGCTCTGGACCTTGCGATACAGTGATGTTTACTTCCTGCCCTTTAACTACATTTTCGTTTGCTTTTGGATTTTGCTCCATTACAATTCCGTCTTCGACATCGTCACTATACGCGTTTATAACATTCACTTTTAAGTCTTGAGCTTCAAGATATTCTTTTGCCTCATCAACGTCTAACCCGATTAATCGGTTGATAGGAAATGTCTCTTCCCCTTTACTTATTTCAAAAATAATACGTGCTTCAGACGGGATTACGAAGTCCCCTTCATTTGGTTGGTGTTGCTTTATAATTTGTCCTGAAGGTTCATCTGAAAAACTTTCGAAAACCTCGATGTTTTCTATATCAAAGCCTTGACCCTCAAGTAGCCTCTTTGTACGTTCAAAATCGGTCCCCGTATAATCTTCAAATTCGATTTTTTCGGGACCACTACTTACAAATACTTGTATTTCTCTTCCTTCTTTTACGACTTCATTAGCACGAGGAGAAGTCTGCACAACATGATTTTCTTCTATTTCCTCATGCACCGTCATTTCTTTCGTAACCGTTAAATTCAGGTTTGTTAGTTCTTCTAATGCTTCTTCGTATGGCATATCTGTTACGTCTGGTATCGTTACGTCTTTTGGCTGAATTATGCTTGGTAACACAAAGAGTGCTAAAACAATAGCACTTAGAAGAACGACAAATAAGCTAATAACCCATTTGAATGCCTTTTTCTTTTTCGTCTTTTTTTGCTTATTATTTTTAGTCGTACCCTTCGATTTCTTCGTTGATTTCCCTTTATTTGGTGGGTGGATAATCGTTTCGTCTGATACGTCCTCTACTCCCTCACTCTCAGGAAGCGGGACAATTGGAATCGCTTTTGTTACTGTATCATCACTTATTGGAACAACGAATTTTGGCTCGTTGAGACGTTCAGGGTCCAAAGAACTAATTAAATCTTCTTCCATTTCATCAGCTGTCTGATATCTAAGAAACGAATCTTTGGCTGTTGCTTTAAATACTATATTCTCGATCGACTGAGGGATAGATGGATTTTGTTCCCGTATAGATGGTGTATTTGTCTGTAAATGCTTTAATGCAATTGAAACTGGTGAATGACCGGAAAAAGGTAGTGTCCCAGTTAACAATTCGTACATTACGATTCCCAAAGAATAAATGTCAGACTTATTATTTGCTTTTCCGCCTCTAGCTTGTTCCGGTGACAAATAATGTACCGAGCCAAGCACAGAATTTGTTTGAGTTAGAGCAGTAGAACTAAGAGCGACGGCTATTCCAAAGTCAGTAATTTTGACTTGACCATAACGATTCATTAACACATTCTGCGGCTTAATATCACGGTGAATTAAATGATTTTCATGAGCATGACTAATAGCAGAAGTTAATTGTGTCATTATATCGATAACTTCTTCGACTTCTATTGGTGCACGCTGTTGGATATATTGTTTAAGTGTCATGCCATCTATGTATTCCATGACCATGTAATAAATATTATCCTCATCACCTACATCATAAATATTTACAATATTAGGATGGGATAAACTTATTGCTGCCTGTGCTTCACGATGAAAACGAATGATAAACTCCTCATCATTCGCAAATTCTAATTTAAGTACTTTAATCGCTACTTCTCGATTTAGAATGGTATCGTCACCTAAATAAACATTAGCCATTCCTCCGCCACCAATGAGACGCTTAATTTTATAGCGATCATTGAGCAATTTACCTTCCAACATCATTTCTATCCTCTCCCGCCAAATGATGCACTACTACGACGGATATATTATCCTCACCGCCTCTATCATTTGCGAGTTGGATAAGATGATTAGGTGTATCTGACAAATCATTTAATAAAAGAGAGTCATGGAGTTCATCATCACTTATTTTATTCGTCAGACCATCTGTACATAGTAGTAAAGAATCATTCTCATCCCATTCTAACGTGAAAACATCAGGAACAAGTACAGGATCCGTTCCAATTGCTTTTAGAATTACGTTTTTCCTAGGGTGAAAATGAGCATCTTCTTCTGATAATTGACCAGTTCTAACTAGCTCGCCAACTAACGAATGATCTTCCGTAAGTTGTCGAAATCCTTGTTGAGTTTTTATATAAGCACGGCTATCTCCAATGTGTACAATACTAATGAATTGGTTTGTACATATTGCAGCAACTACAGTTGTTCCCATTCCTGCACATTCTTCATCTTTAGTTGCTTTTTCATACACGATTTTATTTGTTTTAACTAATGTTTCTTTTAACCATTGTTCAGCCTCACTCTTTGATAGTTCTGGATTGTCCCAATTTTTCCATTCTTCCATAAAAGAATCGACAGTTAATCTACTTGCTACATCACCAGCTAAATGACCACCCATTCCATCAGCAACGATAGCAAGAAGGGAAGATTCATTTTTCTCTGCAACAGCAGCAGCATCCTCATTTACTTTCCTAACTTTACCAACATCCGTTTGAACATAAAATTTCATCCAGTTTCACCTCAATTTTATCCATTTTTCCACTTTAATCGAGTAATGAAAAATCCGTCACTCTGTAAATCTTGAGGGAATATTTGCAACCCAAATTCTGTTCTACCATGACTATTTCTTAGAAAATCGGGTAATTCCTCAAAGAATTCTTCATCTACCTCGAAATTTGGTGAATGATTTAAAAACTGACGAATAACCTCTTCATTTTCTTCTTTATCTACTGTACATGTACTATAAACCATTCGGCCATTTCGTTTCATTAATGGTGCTACATGAGATAGGATGTCTAGTTGTATCGCAGCCAAATTCCGTACATCCTCGTATTCACGATGGTACTTAATGTCTGGTTTACTACTTACTACGCCAAATCCTGAACATGGTGCATCCACCAGAATTCTATCGAAATGCTCTTTATCATATTTTTCTTGAAGCTTTCTTGCATCCGATGGCTCTGCCTTAATGGTTTGAAGACCTAATTGTTTTGCCTTTTGTTCAACAAGTTTTACTTTTTTTGCATGTAGATCGTGCGCGTATATAACACCTTTATCTAGCATCTTCTCTGCTAAATGTGTCGTCTTTCCTCCTGGAGCACTACAAGCATCTAATACCGTCATATTCTCTTTTGGATTCAATATCTCTGAAACAAGCATCGAGCTTTCATCTTGAATTGTAACAATACCTTCCTTAAAGCTTGGATGATGAAGGATATTTCCTTCTGTTATAATAATGCCTTGTGGAGATACTTGTGAAGGTACAGCCTCTAGACCATCCGATTCAAGTCTCTCAATCAATTGTCTTCGATTCGTACGCATTGGTTGGATTCGAACAGTCATTTTCTTTCTACGGTTATTCTCTTCACACATGTCTCTCGTAATGTCCATTCCATACATTTCTTCCCAACGTTTCACTAACCACAAAGGATGGCTCGTTTCGATACTAATTCTTTCTATTGGATCATTAATTGTCTCTAAAGAGGGTAAACCATTTCGTTGTATATTCCTTAATATACCATTGACAAATTTTGCAATGCCTGCATGGCCCTTTTGCTTTCCGATCTCGACGGCTTCATGTATAACAGCATGGTCAGGCACTTTCGATAAATAATGAAATTGATATATGGATAGCAGTAATAGCCATTTCACCCACGGATCTATTTTTCTCTTTTTTGTTATAAAAGAGGACAAATAGTATTCAAGTGTCATTCTCCTTTGAAGTGTACCATAAACAATCTCTGTAAATAACCTCGCATCCTTAGAGGAATAATTGTTACGTTTAATTACTTGGTCAACTAGTAAATGACTGTATCCTCCACTTTTATCTACTCGTGTCAATAAGTCTGTTGCTGCACTTCGTATCGTCTGAGATTTATTCATTCGCCAAATTTCGCTCCTACTGTTAACGTATTACCTGCTCCACGCAAGAAATCTTCTACTTGCATTCTTTTCTTACCGGCTGGTTGTAGCTCTGTAATTTTGATTGTTTTTCGACTACCTGTTACTATTAAAATCCCATCTGCTTCTATGGCATGAATTGTACCAGGTTCTTTGTCACTTATAATATCACTTTTTTCTGCTTGCCAGACTTTCATTGTTTTTCCTTCGAATTGAGTAAATGCAACCGGCCATGGGCATAAGCCTCGTATTTGGTTAAATATAACCTCTTGTTCACGAGACCAATCAATTCTCTCATCTTCCCGCTTAATATTAGGAGCATACGTCACTTCGGCTTCTTCCTGTTTTCGTGCATCTATATTGCCATTTAGGAAATCTGGTAAAGTACGAATTAGCAATTCAGACCCTACTTTAGCTAATTTATCATGTAAAGTGCCGACGTTGTCCTTTTCCTCAATCGGAATGGCTTGTTGACTAATGATATCTCCAGCATCCAACTTTTCTGTCATATACATAATAGATATACCTGTTTCTTTATGGCCTTCAATGATTGAATAGTGAATCGGTGCACCACCTCTTAATTTGGGTAATAAAGATGCGTGCACATTGATACAACCTTTTGACGGAAAATCCAATAACTCTTTCGGTAAAATCTGTCCAAAAGCAGCTGTGATAATTAAATCAGGATTTACCTCTTTAATTGCACCCCAATCATTTTTTATTTTTTCTGGCTGAAAAATCGGAATCCCATGTTGTTCAGCAGCAACCTTTACTGGTGGTGGCGTTAGTTGTTTTTTTCTCCCTTTTGGTCGGTCAGGTTGGGTTACAACTAAATCTATTTTATATTGTTGATCGATTAAAGCTTCTAAAACAGGGACAGCAAAATCAGGCGTTCCCATAAAAACAATACTTTTTTTCATACATATACTCCTTCACATAAGTTGATAAGGTTCTAAATCAACTTGGATCATTAAATCGTTCTTTATCATTTCATCATGGTAGTATTGTAATATTTTACGTATAGTTGCAAGCTGGTTCGGTTCATTTTTATATTTTATCATGCACTGGTAGCGATATCTATTATTTATTCTAACGATAGGCGATGGCGTTGGACCGAGAATTGTTACTTGGTCTGTAAGATGTTTTCTCAATAGTTTCGTAATCATTTTCGTAACTTCATAGGCCTTTATTTCATTAGGATGAGAAACATGGATTAACGTTAAATAGTAATAAGGTGGATAGCGGAATTGTTTACGCATTTCCATCTCTTTATAGAAAAATTGTTCATAATCGTATTGGCTTGCAAGTTCAATACTATAATGTTCAGGTGTATAAGTTTGAATAATGACTTCTCCAGGTAAATGGTGTCTACCTGCTCTTCCACTAACTTGCGTTAATAACTGAAAGGTTTTTTCCGAAGAACGGAAATCTGGCAGTTGCAGCATGGTGTCAATCGCTAATACACCTACTAATGTCACATTCTCAAAATCTAATCCTTTCGCAATCATTTGTGTCCCGAGTAAGATATGTGCTTTCTTTTCACTAAATTGTGATAAAAGCCGTTCGTGAGCTCCCTTTTTTCTTGTAGTGTCTACGTCCATTCGGATAATTTCCACTTCAGGAATCAGTTGTTTAAGCGCTTCTTCCACCTTTTGAGTTCCGGTTCCAAAGTATCGGACAGATAGACTTTGACATGTAGGGCACTCATGCACCATACGTATATGATAATTACAATAATGACATTTTAATTCATCTGTTGCTTTATGATAGGTTAGGGCAATGTCGCAGGATGGACATTTTACTGTTTCACCACATTCTCTACACATAACAAAAGTTGAATAGCCTCTCCTATTTAAAAATAGTACAATTTGTTCCCCTTTATCCATTTTATCTTTTATTGCATCAATTAAACGTCTTGAGAACATCGTTCGATTACCTGCATGTAATTCTTCTCTCATGTCTATTATCTCCACTGGAGGCATCGCATTATTGTTCATACGATATGGCATTTCTAATAATGAATAGACACCTTTTTTAGCTCTAGCATATGTTTCAAGTATCGGTGTTGCACTCCCTAACACAACAGGACATTGATGATATTCCCCTCTGAATTTCGCAACTTCTCTGGCATGATATTTCGGTTGTTCATCTTGCTTATAACTTGTTTCATGCTCTTCATCAATAATAATAATTCCTAAATTTTCGAATGGAGCAAATATTGCAGATCGTGCACCGACAACTACCTTCACTTCTTTTCGTTGTATCTTTGTCCACTCATCAAACTTCTCGCCTTGTGACAACCCACTATGTAATACAGCAACATCTTTTCCGAATCGACCTTTAAAACGGTGTACCATTTGAGGGGTTAACGAAATTTCAGGTACTAGAACAATTGCTTCTCTTCCCTTATCTAAAACACGCTCAATAGCTTGCAAATAAACTTCTGTTTTTCCACTACCCGTAACACCATGTAACAGGAATATTTCGTGCAAATTCCCTGCTACGGACTGCCAGATTGGCTCAATGGCTTTGTTTTGCTGTTCCGATAAAGGTAAAGCTTGTGTCGGAGTAATTTGCGAATCTTCATATGGATTCCGATAAATTTCTTTATATGTTTTCTTAATTAATCCCTTGTCTACTAATGGTTGAAGCGTAGACGACGACGTTTTTAATTGCTGAAACAGAATTCGCTGTTCAATCGGATGTTCATTCTGGATAAAAAACTGCAAAATTTCTCTTTGCTTTTTAGCTCGCTTCGGTATATCTAACAAAGCCTCTTCTAATAACGTAACATCTTTTGCAGCTTCTAAGAATAAGAGTTGTTTTCGATTTTCTTTTCCTTTTACGATATATTGAAAGCGAACGTTACCTTCTTCTATTTGCTTGCGTAGCTCATTCAATTTACCTTGTCGTTCTACAAATTCGTCATAATCTATTACGTGTCTACCTGCAAATATTGTTTCCATACTTTCTGGCAAATCTTCATCTGTAAGCTTTTCGATTTCTTTTTTATACGATGCTTTAAGAATACTCGGTAGCATTGCTTGATAAGTTTGAATATATAAGCTTACCATCTCATTTGCTAGCCATTTCCCTAGTTTGAGTAATTCTGGAGTTAGAACAGGAATCAAATCTAGAACTTCTTCAATTTCTTTGAGTCGATCAAAATCAGATTCCTCTTTCAATTCCATAACAAAACCCATTACTTTTCGTCTTCCAAACGGAACAATGACTCGAACACCTGCCTGAACAATTCCTTGGAGTGATTTTGGAACTTGGTAATCAAACGTATGATTTGTTTGACTCGTTGGAACATCGACAATTACACTAGCTATTTTCATTAAATTTCTTCCTTACTTCCTCATCGATTAACTGTAATATTTCTTTCGCTATTTCCTTTTTCGGTAGCTTTGGTATCGTTTTTTCTTTCCCATGTTTCGTTATAATGGTTACTTCATTATCATTGGAATGAAAACCAATACCCTCTTGACTCACATCGTTGATTATAATAGCATCTAAATTTTTCTTTTCTAACTTCCCAAGACCATATTTTCTGATATCATTTGTTTCAGCAGCAAATCCAACGAGATATTGTTGCTTTTTTCTCTCTCCTAAAGCTTGTAAAATATCTTTCGTTCGCTCCATCTCAATTTGTAAAGCTCCAGCTTGTTTTTTTAGTTTCTGGTCAAAGGTCTGAAGTGGACGGTAATCCGCTACAGCCGCTGCTTTAATAACAATGTCCATATCATCGTATAACTCTGTCATCTTTTTATACATCTCTTCAGCGGTTTCAACGGAATATAGTTGTACATTTCTTGGAGCCGTTACATCTACAGGTCCGGAAACTAAATGCACCTCAGCCCCTAAATTCTCTGCAGCTTCAGCAAGACTATATCCCATCTTTCCAGAAGAATGATTGGTAAAGAAGCGTACCGGATCGATTGGTTCACGTGTTGGTCCTGCAGAAATTAAAACTTTTTTTCCTTTTAATCGTTGATCACTTTGTTGTTGTCTTGTCTGATGCTGTTCTAATACGTGGACGATTTCTTCTGGCTCTTCCAATCTGCCTTTTCCAACATAGCCACAAGCTAGGTACCCGTCACCCGGCTCTATAAAATGGAACCCAAGGTCATCTAGTTTTTGCATATTTTGTTGTACAAGACGATTTTCGTACATATGAACATTCATTGCTGGTGCAATATAGACAGGCGCTGTTGTAGCTAATAAGGTAGTAGTTAACATATCATCCGCTAATCCGTTCGCCATTTTACCAATTGTATGTGCAGTTGCAGGGGCAATTAAAAAGAAATCGGCCCAATCTGCTAAGTCGATATGAGCAATATTTTTAGGATCTTCCTCAAGAAATGTATCCGTGTATACAGGTTGTCTCGAAATAGCTTGAAAAGAAAGTGGAGTAATAAATTTTTGCGTATTTTCTGTAAGAATAACTTTCACTTGTGCACCTTTTTGTGTCAATTTACTTGTAAGTGCAACTGCTTTATAAGCTGCTATACCACCTGTTACTCCTAATACTATTTTCTTATTTTTCAGCATGTGAAACCTCTCCATTTCTAAGTTCCATAGAAGAAACCCCCGCAAGCAAAAGCAGTGCGAGGGAACTTTTTTATTTTTCTGATTCTATATCTTCATCCATTTGTAATTTCTCTTGCGCAATTTCTTCTAATGCTACACCAACATATGTGGATGCTTTTGAATTCTCTGCATAATGAATATTCGTCTCTTGAATTTGTCGAGCACGTCGTGCAGATAAGGTTACTAATGTATATTTGGAATAAATTTTTGACTGAAGTTTATCAATTGATGGTTCTAAAATCATTTATTTTCACCCTCCAAAATTGCTTTATATTCTTTTGCGACTCTTTCCCTTTTACAATGTTCACTAACAACAATGGATTGTACTCGACTAACTGCTTCTTCTATATTGTCATTTACGACAACATAATCATACTTATCCATCATTTCTATTTCATTTTTCGCTTCCGTTAACCGGTTTAATATTAAATCTTCTGTTTCGGTACCTCGGTCGATAATACGGTTCTTTAACTCTTCTAAGCTAGGTGGGATTAAGAAGATAAATACACCTTGAGGATAGTTTTCTTTTACTTGAAGTGCACCTTGGACTTCTATTTCTAAAAATACGTCATGACCTAATTCTATCATCTCTTCTACATATTGTTTAGGGGTACCGTAATAATTGCCAACATACTGTGCATATTCAAGCATACGCCCTTCTTCAATCATTGTTTCAAATTCATCTTTCGATCTGAAGAAGTAATCAACACCTTCTTCTTCACCCTGGCGCATCGCTCGTGTCGTCATGGATATTGAATATTTTAAATTCGTATCCTTTTCGAACAATGATTTTCTAACTGTCCCTTTGCCGACACCAGAAGGCCCTGAAAGTACAAATAATATTCCTTTTTGTTTGATCAAAATACTTCCCCCTATTACTCTTCGTTAATTTCCTCTGTGCTAAGTACACGTTGACCTACTGTTTCAGGTTGTACTGCTGAAAGTATAACATGCCCACTATCTGCGACAATAACAGCTCGAGTTCTTCTTCCGTATGTAGCATCGACTAGCTTATTATTGTCTCTAGCTACACTGATAATTCGTTTAATTGGTGCAGATTCTGGCGAAACGATAGAAATAATTCTGTTTGCTGAGACTACATTTCCAAATCCTATATTAATTAATTTTAAACTCATTGTCGAACTCCCCCTAATTGTTTATCTCTTACTACGTGAGTAGGAGAATAAAAGTAAATCGATCTTGCCTCTCTATGTACGGATTTATTCTCTCTATTATGTATAAAGCCTCGTTTTGATAAGTATCACCAAAATTAAATGGGAATAATCATAAAAATATACCTTATGGAGACATAACGTTTCGAAAATACTACGTTTTATTCGATACTTTATTATAACAATAAATAAAGGAAACTCCCAATATTTTAATGAAAATTCTTTATTCGATGTTTGAAATAACATTTTAAATCCTTTATGTATATCGTTGAATTAAAGGGAGTGATGCGTTGGTATGTTATAATATAAAAAGTGAGGTGAAAACTACAATGGTATTTGATGGTATGGTTACACGCGCGATATCGTATGAATTAACAAATGAATTAGTTGATGGACGGGTAATGAAAATTTATCAACCTAATGATACAGAAATTTTTATGGCAATTCGCCATGAAAGAAATAATAAACAGTTACTGCTCTCCGCACATCCGCAGTACGCAAGAATCCATATTACAAAAGACAAACGAGAGAATCCAACAGAACCTCCAGTATTTTGTATGATTCTTCGTAAACATCTAACTGGCAGCTTTGTGAAAAAGATTGAACAGCAAGAAAACGAACGTATCCTCCATATTCATTTTCAAACGCGAAATGAAATTGGTGATATTAGCAACAAAATTCTCGTAGTAGAAATAATGGGGAAACATAGTAACTTAATATTGATTGATGATGATAGTAAAATGATTATTGATAGCATCAAGCACATATCCCACAGTCAGAATCGTCATCGAATTATTATTCCTGGTGCTAGTTATACGAGCCCTCCAGACCAAGGAAAAATCAATCCCTTTACGATGGAAAAAGACCGATTTATGAAGCGTTTGGATTTTAATGCGGGAAAATTAGAGCAGCAAATTGTTCATCAATTTATGGGGGTCTCTCCTCTATTTGCAAAGGAAGTAACACATCGAGCAAAGTTAGGAAATAAGGAAAGTTACATGCATGCCTTCCTTGATATGGTGGAAAGCTTACAACAGCATAAATATGAGCCAGCGATTTGGAAAGCAGATAAAGAAAGCTTTTATATTTTACCTCTTCACACAAAGGACGGTACATCGAGAGAAGAATTCCCATCAATTAGTACTATGCTAGATCGGTTCTATTCTGGTAAAGCTGAACGTGATAGAGTTGTCCAGCGTGCTCAAGACTTGTCTAGAGTTTTACTAAATGAACAAAAAAAGAATCACCGAAAATTGGCAATACTAGAAAAAACATTAAAAGAATCTGATAAAGCTGATGATTACCAGCGTAAAGGCGAGTTGCTAACAGCTCATTTACACTTAGTTAAAACGGGTGACGAAAAGGTAGATGTCGTTGACTATTATGACCCAGAGCAAAAGCAAATCGAAATCCTTCTAAATAAACAAAAAACACCTAGTGAAAATGCTCAAGCATTCTTTAAAAAATATCACAAATTGAAAAAAGCGAAAATAAAGGCTCAAGAAGAGATCAATAAAACAATCGAGGAAATTGGATACTTAGACGGGATTATTGAACAAATAGGTCATGCTCGCGAGCAAGATATCGAAGAAATTCGTGAAGAGTTGAGAGACCAAGGCTATTTAAAGAAAAAAAGCACGCCAAATAAACAAAGAAAAAATAAGCCTACAAAACCTAAACCACAATTATATGTCTCTTCTGATGGAATTGACATCTATGTAGGTAAAAATAATAAACAAAATGATTATTTAACCAACCAATTGGCTCGAAGAAACGATATTTGGTTACACACGAAAGATATTCCTGGTTCTCATGTTGTCATTCGTACAGATGATCCAACGGAACAAACGTTGCACGAAGCAGCAAAGCTCGCAGCTTATTTTAGTAAAGCCGGCAACTCATCCTCCGTTCCTGTAGATTATACGGAAGTAAAACATGTTAAAAAACCAAATGGAGCGAAGCCAGGTTATGTTATTTATGATAACCAGAAAACATTATTTGTAACACCAGATACAGCAGTGGTTGAAAAACTAGACGCTAATAAAAAACAAAATTAGAAAAATAGCGCGGTTTCCTCGCGCTTTTTCTAATTTGCATTTACATTAAATGTTGAAATATATAATTATTACTCGAATCGAGAAGATTGCTGCGGTTACCCGGGAAATATTAATTTCCTCCTAATTCATCTCGCCACTCTAACAAACTATCTTTTTCTCTTTCTGATATCTGCTCTTTTTCGAATAAAGTTTCAGCTAGAATATCAAAATTTGAGATTGTTTGAAAAGGAATTTGAGCATCTTCAAACATCCGAGACGCCTTTTTTAAACCGTAGCTAAAAATAGCAAAAACACTTAAAACTTGTGCGCCACTTTCTTGTAATGCTCTGGCACTTTCTAACGAAGAGCCACCTGTTGAAATAAGATCTTCAATAACAATAACCTTATCTCCCTCATTAATTAGTCCTTCTATTTGATTTTTCTTTCCATGTCCTTTTGGTTTAGAACGCACGTATACCATCGGTAAATCCAAATAGTCACTTAACCACGCAGCATGAGGTATCCCAGCAGTAGCACAGCCAGCAATACAGTCTGGTTTTTCAGGAAGCTCCTCTACCATTCTTGCAAATTCTTTTGCAATTTTCTTTCGTACTTTTGGATAAGACATTGTCAAACGATTATCACAATAAATTGGTGATTGGATACCCGATGTCCAAGTAAAAGAACGATCAGGTTTAATTTGAATTGCATTAATCTCATATAACGCGTTAGCTATTTCTTTTCCGTTAGGCATACTTCCACTCCTCCACTACTTGTTGATAAGCTTCACTTGGATTTTCTGAGTTAGTAACGGTTCTTCCGATTACTAAATAGTCTGCACCATTTCTTTTTGCAAAAGAAGGTGTTGCAATTCTCGCTTGGTCATTTTTTGATGAATCAGACAAACGAATTCCAGGGGTAACGGTTAAAAATGTGTCTCCACATGCTTGTTTAATTAAATGGGCTTCATGAGCAGAACAAACGACGCCATCCGCACCATTATTTTTCGCCAACACAGCTAAATGTTCCGCTGTTTTAGCTATATCGTCATCTATTCGTAACTCATCGTTTAGTGTGTCTTGGTCCATGGAGGTTAATAACGTAACAGCAATTAACTTAGGTACATGTGTATCAGTACCCTCTTCTAAACCTCGTTTCGCTGCTTGGATCATTTTACTACCTCCAAGGCCATGAACATTGACTATATCTACTCCTAATTTTGCGAGGTTATACATTGCTTTTTCAACAGTGTGAGGAATATCATGTAACTTTAAATCTAGGAAAATCGCGTGTCCATTTTCTTTTAACCATTTCACTATTTCAGGACCTTCACGATAAAAAAGCTCCATTCCTACTTTTACTGGCACTCCATCTAAGGAATGCGTCTGTAAAAAAGTTTTTGCTTCTTCCCCGGTAGAAAAATCTAATGCTAAAAAAAATGGCTTATCCATGAGTATGCCCCTTCCCAATAGCTTCTTCCACACTAGAAAATCCATACATTTCTAATACGTGTGGTAGTTCTTTAATGATTTCACTACATACTAACGGGTTTCGAAAGTTTGCTGTTCCTACCGCTACAGCATTTGCACCTACTAGTAAAAACTCGAGTACATCTTCCGCTGTTTCAATTCCACCCATTCCAATAATCGGAACATCTACAGCTTGCTTCACTTCATAAATCATTCGAATTGCTATCGGCTTAATTGCTGGTCCTGATAAACCACCTGTTTTGTTCGCAATGATCGGTCGTTTCATTTTTAAATTGATTTGCATCCCTGTCAACGTATTAATCATAGAAAGGCCATCAGCACCTGCGTCTACTACTCCCCTAGCCATTTCTACTATATTTGTTACATTAGGAGAAAGCTTAACATAAACCGGGTGTCTACTTACCTCTTTCACTTTATATGTGACTTCTTTTGCTAGCTGAAGATCTGTTCCGAACTGGACGCCGCCTTCTTTTACATTCGGACATGAAATATTTAATTCTAGAGCTTGAACTCCATTTGTTTCGTTAAATGACTTAGCAACATAGACATATTCTTCTATCGTACTCCCTGCCACATTAGCAATGACAGGTGTCGAAAATTGTTGTAAAAAAGGTAGCTCCTCTTCAATGATCCCTTGTACTCCAGGGTTTTGAAGACCAATTGCATTTAACATCCCACTCGCTGTTTCTGCTACTCGAGGGGTAGGATTACCATAACGAGGTTCTTTAGTAGCCGCTTTGATAATGATGGCTCCTAATTCATTCAAGTCATAAAATTGACTATATTCCTTCCCAAAACCAAAACATCCAGATGCAGGCATAACCGGATTTTTCAGATTTAGTCCAGGCATGCTTATACGTAATGTCATCCTAATACCACCTCATTCGCAGCAAACACAGGACCATCTTTGCAAATTTTTAAAGATTTTTCCGGATTGCTCTTTAGTGGGACGATACACGCATAACATGTCCCGACTCCACAACCCATTCGTTCCTCTAAAGAGATGAAGCCTTGTTTATCTCCCATCACATTCGTTACTGCTTGTAGCATAGGTGTCGGTCCACATGAAAAGTAATAATCGAACTCAGGTTCTATTTGTTTTATTACATCTGTAACAAATCCTTTTACTCCATAGCTACCGTCATTTGTAGCGATGTGTGTATCGCCAAGTTGTTGGAATTTCTCTTCATAAAAGACATGCTCTTTACCTTGAAACCCTAAAATTGAAGTAACGTCCACACCTTTTTCTTTGAGGGTTTTCGCTAGATAGTAGAGGGGAGGAACCCCAACACCTCCACCAACAATTAGTGCCTTCCTCACATGTAAGTCCTCTATCGGGTAATGGCTTCCACAAGGCAATATAACATCTAACGTATTACCAACTTGATACGTACTCAACATTTTCGTACCATCACCAAATATTTTAAAAATAATCGTAAATGTATTTTCTATTGGATTGACATTGGCTACAGATATTGGCCTTCTTAATATATGGTTTGGAAGGGCAATATGAACAAATTGCCCTGGCTTTAATTGTTGTGCAAGACTCGTTCTGAATACTATTTCAAACGTTTCATAAGCAATTTGAGATTGCTTAATAATTGGTAATAGTTGTCGCTCCATCACCTTACCACAGCCTTTCCTGCTACTGCCGGTCTAGCCGTAAATGTAGTGGATTCTATTACATTAATAATCGCTTCTGCTGTATCCAAACTAGTTAAACACGCAATTCCATGTTCTACAGCTTCTCTTCGAATGCGGAAGCCGTCTGATCTCGGTTGCTTACCCGAGGTTAAGGAGTTAACGACCATTTGTACTTCACCTTGCTCGATAATGGAAATAACATTTTTACTATTCGAACCAACTTTACCTACTTCTATAACTGGTAAGTTTCTAGCTTGAATTGCCTTAGCCGTACCTTGTGTAGCATAAAGCTGGAAGCCTAACTCATGGAATTTCTCCGCAATATCACATGCTTCCTCTTTATCTTTATCAGCAACTGTTATTAAAATCGCTCCATCTAAAGGTATTTTCAAACCAGATGCCGTTAGTCCTTTATACAATGCTTTGGCAAGCGTGCGATCTCTCCCTATTGCCTCTCCCGTTGATTTCATCTCAGGCCCTAACATCGTATCAACGCTTCGTAATTTTTCAAATGAAAATACAGGTATCTTAACAGAGATTGTCTCTGGTTCCTCGAGCAATCCGCTTTCGTAACCATTATCTTGAAGTGATTCTCCTATAATAGAACGGGTGGCTAGATCTGCCATTGTTACTCCTGTTATTTTACTTAGGAAAGGTATCGTACGACTTGCACGCGGATTAACCTCCAACACATAGACTTCACCTTGATGGACAACGAATTGAATGTTTATTAATCCTTTTACTTCTAATCGTCGAGCAATTTTCGTAGTTATCTCCACACATTTGTTTTTCGTCTCTTCTGTTAGTCGTTGTGCAGGATATACTGCTATAGAATCACCTGAGTGAACCCCGGCTCTTTCAATGTGTTCCATTACTCCAGGTATGATTACCGTTTCTCCATCACTAATGGCGTCTACTTCTACTTCGATTCCTGTTAAATATTTATCGATTAGAACTGGGTGTCTATGTTCAATGTGATCTGTTTTTTCTAAATACGCCTCTAATTCTTCTTCGTTATAAACGATCTCCATTTGACTTCCACCAATAACGTAAGATGGTCGTACAAGAACTGGATAACCAATTTCTTTTGCAGTTTCTTTTGCTTGATTCAGCTTAAGAACCGATTTTCCTTTCGGTTGAGCGATTTCCAGTTCTCTTAATAATTGTTCAAACTTGTCACGGTCTTCAGCCATATCGATTGCTCGTAAGGAAGTTCCAAGAATTTTTACTCCTCTTCTCTCTAAGCCTTCTGCAAGGTTGATTGCTGTTTGACCACCAAATTGGACAATAACTCCTTCTGGTTTTTCTAAATCTATCACATGCATAACATCCTCGAGTGTCAGTGGTTCGAAATATAACTTATCTGATACCGTGAAATCAGTGGAAACCGTTTCTGGGTTACTGTTCATTATAATTGCTTCATAGCCTGCCTCTCTTAAAGCGAGAACAGAATGGACAGTAGCATAATCAAATTCGATACCTTGCCCAATACGAATTGGACCGGAACCAATAACGACAACCTTTTTACGATCGGAAACGGCTGACTCATTTTCTTCCTCATATGAGCTATAAAAGTAAGCTGTTTCGGATTCATATTCTGCTGCACACGTATCTACCATTTTGTATACAGGAATAATGTTTTCTTGTTTTCTTACGTTGTAAATTTCGTCGGACGTAACTCCCCATAATCGCGCGATATGAGTGTCAGAGAATCCTAGTTGTTTTGCTTGTTTTAGCACCTCAATATCGTTCTTATATTCTTTCAAGGTTGTCTCAAAATCAATAATATCTTTCAATTTGCCTAAAAATAATGGATCTATTTTTGTTAACTGGTGAATTTCTTCCGTTGAAATACCTCTTCTTAGCGCTTCTCCTAATATATAGATTCTTTCATCATCTGCTTTCACTAATCTTTCTTTCAAAGTTTCGGTTGAAAGCTTTACTACTTTCGGAAGATAAAAGTCCTCACCACTTATATCCAGTGATCGGATTCCTTTCATTATTGCTTCTTCAAATGTACGTCCTATCGCCATAATTTCACCAGTTGCCTTCATTTGTGTGCCTAATTCCCTATTACCTAATACAAATTTATCAAATGGGAAGCGAGGAAATTTAGATACAACATAATCTACAGTTGGCTCATAGCATGCATACACACCGGTAATTGGATTCTTTATTTCATCTAACGTAAGTCCAACTGCAATTTTAGCTGCAATTTTTGCGATTGGATAACCAGTTGCCTTTGATGCGAGTGCAGAGGAACGACTTACTCTTGGATTTACCTCAATAATGTAATATTCAAAGGAATCCGGATTTAGAGCAAGTTGAACATTACAGCCTCCTTCAATTCCTAAAGAGCGAATAATTTTTAAAGAGGCAGAACGAAGCATTTGATATTCACGATCACTTAGTGTTTGAGCAGGAGCGACAACAATAGAGTCACCCGTATGTATACCTACGGGATCAAAGTTCTCCATACTACATACTACAAGAGCTTGGTCTTTCTTATCTCTCATAACCTCAAATTCTATTTCTTTAAAGCCGGCAATATTTCTTTCTATTAAACACTGGCCTACAGGTGAGAGCTTTAAGCCATTTCTAGTAATATCACGTAAATCGTCTTCGTTATAACACATTCCTCCACCGGTACCGCCTAAAGTATACGCTGGTCGAACGATTAAAGGGAAGCCGATTTCTTTAGAAAACTGTATTGCCTCGTCGACTGTATGTACGATAACACTCTCAGGTACAGGTTCCGAAATTTCGTTCATTAACTGACGAAATTTCTCTCGATCTTCTGCTTGCTCAATTGCATCTAATCTTGTTCCTAATAATTCGGTATTGTATTCTTTCAAAATACCAGATTCGTCTAATGCAACCGCTAGATTTAAGCCAGTTTGGCCACCAAGTGTTGGTAAAATAGCATCTGGACGTTCTTTTCGAATTATTTTTGATAAAAATTCAACCGTTAAAGGTTCCATGTATACCGTATCAGCAACCGTATGGTCTGTCATAATTGTTGCAGGATTTGAGTTTGCGAGAATAACTGTATAGCCTTCTTCTTTTAAAGCTTGGCATGCTTGTGTTCCGGAATAATCAAACTCTGCAGCTTGACCAATAACAATTGGCCCTGAACCTATTACTAGGATTTTTTCAATGTCTGTTCTTTTCGGCATTTACACTTCCTCCTTTACGGCTTTCGAAGTTTGCATTAATTCCATAAATCGATCAAATAAAAAAGTTGTTTCATCTGGCCCTGGCGCTCCCTCGGGATAGTATTGTACGGAGAGTGCTGGTAATTGTAGGTGTCTCAACCCTTCTATTGTTTTATCATTAAGTGCATATTGGGTAATTTCTAAATCTGTATGAACTACAGACTCTTTATTGACTACATAACCGTGATTTTGGGAGGTTAAATACGCTCGTTTTGTCTCTGTATCATAAACAGGTTGATTACCTCCATGATGTCCAAACAACATCTTTTCTGTGTCTGCACCAGATGCTAAGGCAAATAGTTGATGACCTAACCCAACAGCAAAAATAGGAGCTTTTTTCATTATTGCTTGTATCGTGGATTGCGCACCTTCGACATCTTTTGGATTTCCAGGTCCGTTGGATAACAAAATACCATCTGGCTGTAATCGTAATATACTTTCTGCAGAATAATTATATGGTACGACAGTAACATGGCAATTTCGTTTTGTAAGTTCTCGTAATATACCATGTTTGACTCCATAATCTATTAATACTACGCGCTTTCCTCTGCCAGGTACGACATAAGGTTTTGCAGTGGACACCATTTCCACTTGATTACGTATAGGTGGCTCACTTTTTAATTTATCTAATAGTGCTTCTTTATCCGTATCTCCTGCACGAGAGAGGATACCACGCATTGCCCCTTTCGTTCGGATGTGTCTTGTTAGCTTTCTTGTGTCGATTCCACTTATCCCCGGGATATTGTTTGCCGTTAAGAATGTGTCAATATCTTCATCACTTCTAAAATTTGATGGAGCTTGACTAAACTCTTTTACGATGACACCAAACAAGCATGGGTTAATCGATTCAAAATCATCGCGATTAATACCGTAGCTACCGATGACTGGATACGTCATTACTACCATTAGTCCGCAGTTAGCTGGATTAGATAGAACTTCTTGATAGCCTGTCATACCTGTTGTAAATACAACCTCACCTATTTTTTCTTGTTCTGATCCAAATGCTTCTCCAACAAATGTGGTCCCATCTTCTAATACTAGTAGTCTTTTCATCGTATTTCCTCCTCGAAGACAATATCCCCTTCAAAAATAGTCATGATTGTTTTTCCAGTAACTTCCCAATTGTCAAACGGCGTGTTTTTCCCTTTTGATAAGAAGGTAGAACGATCTAGTTGAAACGATTCTTCTAAGTTAAGCAACGTTAAGTCTGCACTTCTATTAATTTCTAGCTTTCCATATGGTAACTGAAAAACTTCTGCTGGTTTAATGGTCATCCAATCAATTAACTGTTTTAACGAGCAGACACCTTTTTGAACGAAATGAGTATAGAGTAAAGGAAATGCCGTTTCCAATCCGACGATTCCAAAAGGCGCATTCTCCATTCCATTAGCTTTTTCTTCTTTCGTATGTGGAGCATGGTCTGTAGCGATAAAATCTAGCGTTCCATCTAACAGTCCTTCAATTAATGCTTCTTTATCCTCTTTTGAACGAAGTGGTGGATTCATTTTAAAGTCCGCATCGTTCTCTTTTATATCATTTTCATCTAATAAAAGATGATGAGGGGAAACTTCCGCAGTTACATGGATACCGGCACGCTTAGCGTCACGGATAACACGCACAGATTCCTTTGTGCTTACATGACAAACATGATAATGACAGCCTGTAGCTTCCGCTAATAGGACATCCCTTGCGATTTGTACCGATTCACAGACAGAAGGAATACCAGGTAAATCCAGTTTTTTATTCGTAGATCCATCATGCATCACTCCACCATAAATTAAGGAGTTATCTTCACAGTGAGCTACGATTGCCATATTTAGTCTTGCTGCTTCCTTCATAGCTTCTAACATCATACCAGCAGTCTGGATTCCTACCCCGTCATCCGTAAAAGCAAACGCTCCTGCTTCTTTTAAAGCTTCCATCTCAGCTAATTCCGTACCTGACAAATCCTTGCTTATGGACGCATAAGGAAGAACACGAATAACAGACTTTTCCTCAATCTTTTGTTGTATTTGATCCATGACTTCTTTCGTACTTGGAACTGGTTTCGTATTGGGCATAGAACACACCGTTGTGTAACCACCTCTTGCGGCAGCTCTTGTTCCTGTTTCAATTGTTTCCTTTGCCTCTCCACCCGGCTCTCGTAAATGTACATGAACATCGATAAATCCAGGTACGACTACATTACCCTTACCGTCAATTTGCTCTGCATTATCTTTCGGTAAATGGTTACCGATTGCACTAATTTTTCCGTCTGTAATTTCTATCTCACAAGATGTTAATCGGCCATCATCCTGTAATTGCTGAACGTTTGTTAAGATTGTTTTCATGTACTGCTCCCCCTCTTAATGTAGATTCGATTACTGCCATTCTCGCTGCTACTCCATTTTCCATTTGCTTAAAAATTCTCGATCTCTTGCATTCTACTAATTCTGTATCTATCTCTACACCTCTATTTACTGGTGCAGGGTGTAACACAATTGCATGTTGTTTCATTCGTTTTTCTCGTTGCTTCGTTAATCCGTAGTTTTGTAGATAACTATCTACTTGAATATCTTCATGTTGATTATGTCTTTCATGCTGAATTCGTAGCAGCATAAGTACATCTGCCACTTCAACAGCTTCATCCATCGTTATCATTTCATAGTCTAATCGATCATCACGCCATTCAGGATTTCCAGATACATAGACATTACAACCAAGCTGAGATAATGCATAAGCGTTTGACCTTGCTACACGACTATGCTTAATGTCGCCTGCAATGACGACGTTAAGTCCGTTGAAATGTCCAAATTCTTGATAAATCGTTACTAAATCTAGTAAGCATTGAGTCGGATGTTCACCTGTCCCATCTCCGGCATTAATCACAGGTATATGAATACTTTCTGAAAGTTCCTTTGCAATATTTTCTTGTTGGTGTCTTAATACTATTAGGTTTGCACCTATAGATTCGAACATTCGAGCAGTATCATATAAGCTTTCGCCTTTTAAAATACTTGAAAATTCCGCCGTAAAATCTAGTACTTCCATGCCTAGTTTTCTCTCTGCTACAACAAAGCTCATCTTTGTTCTAGTACTAGGTTCAAAGAATAAATTGGCTGCAAAATATTGTTTTTCAAATGGTTTATAGCCTTTTTTTTGAATTTCATTCGCACGTTTAATTAATCGATGAATTTCCGTATTAGACATATCTTTCATTGAAAGGAAACTATTCATTTGAACATCCACCCATCCTTTTAGTTATTTATCTTCCGGACTAGCAAACATTTTCCCATTTCCATATCCTGCTTCTCTTCCTGGAATCACTAAGTTAAGAATTAACCCAACAATAGCTGCTAATGCCATACCTTCTATGGCTAAGTTCGCGTCTCCAAATTTCAAACGAACAGCTGCACCACCAACCCCGATGACAAGAATGACAGAGGAAATTACTAAGTTTCTCTTAATTCCTAGATCCACTTGATTATCAATCAGCATTCGCAATCCACTTGAAGCGATAATCCCGAACAGAAGAATCGAAACCCCACCCATTACTGGTGTTGGTATAGAACTAATAATCTCTGTAATAATTCCAATAAATCCGAACATAACTGCCAGCACAGCCGCCCCACCGATAACAAATACACTAAACACTCTTGTAATCGCAAGTACACCAATGTTTTCTCCATATGTTGTATTTGGTGGACCACCTATTAAACTTGCAATGATAGTTGCAACTCCATCACCTAGAATTGAGCAATGTAAACCTGGTTTTTCAATAAAATTCCGCTCTGATATTTTGGATAAAACCATTTGATCTCCAATATGCTCGGCAACTGTCACAACCGCTATTGGTACCATAAGGATGATAATACTCCAGTTAATGACTTCTAGTGGATTGTAATCAGCAAATGGAATGATGAACTCTGGCATTACGAAAATCGCTGATATTGATCCTAGAATCGAGTCACTTTGGACGATATTGTTCCATGCTTCTTTAATTCCGCTAGTATCTACTACTTGAACAGATGTCACTGCACCGATAATCAATGAATAGGTGTAACCACCAACAATACCTATTAAGATAGGGATAATTCCGAAGAAGCCTCGAAAGAAAACAGAACCTAATACTGTAATTAATAATGTTACAGCTGCAACACTTAGGTGTATGCCACTATATGCACCATCCACATTCATCGCCATATCTATCGCGGTCGGTGCAAGTCCTAACCCGATAACTACTATTACTGGTCCTACTACTACAGGTGGAAGAACCTTGAGTATCCAACCTGTTCCAAAAGCTTTAATAGCTAGAGATAACACACCGTAAACTAGTCCGGCAATAAATGCCCCAACCATAACGCCACCTTCGCCACTAACTGCCATCGCACTTGTTATTGGCGTGATGAAAGCAAAGCTTGATCCTAAATAGGCAGGAATTTGTCCTTTCGTGATCAGCAAGTAAGCTAATGTACCAAGTCCACTTGATACTAACGCTACAGCAGGCGATAACTCTGTTAAGAAAGGTACTAAAATTGTTGCTCCAAACATGGCAAACAAATGTTGTATACTTAATAAGAACCAATTTGATAATTTAGGAACCTCTTTTACATCTAGCACTTTACTCTTATCTTGCATTATTCATTCTCCTCATCTAACATTTCTCTATTTTTAATCTATCGAACCATACTCACTTACAAAATAAGAAAAACCCCTTTGCAAAATCGCAAAGGGGTACACCTCACCTAAAAAACTACATAATTAGGGAGGCTTTCCTGCGACCTTGCAAGCATCTCTGTACTTGTTCTTAAAGGTCTTATTATTCGTTTATTTTTTCGTAAATACTTACACTGTCTTGCCCATCTATTTCTTCTAAATCTACATTTATAATTTCTTCACGTGAAGTTGGAATGTTCTTTCCAATATAATCTGCACGGATTGGTAATTCTCTGTGACCTCGATCAACTAAAACCGCTAATTGTATTTGAGATGGTCTACCATAGTCGATTAATGCATCCATCGCCGCTCTTACTGTCCTGCCTGTATATAGCACATCATCGACAAGAACCACTTTCTTACCTGTAATTTGCTCATTTAGTTTTGTATCTTTTAATTTAGGTTGTTTTTCATCATCCACATGTGTTAAATCATCTCGATACATAGTGATGTCTAACTCTCCAGTTGAAATATCTACACCTTCGATTTCTTTAATACGGGCTTGGAGTCTGTTTGCTAAAGGGACACCACGAGTCTTTATTCCTACGAGAACTAATCCTTCAACACCTTTATTACGCTCTAAAATTTCATGCGCAATTCTTGTTAACGCTCTTCTAATCGCTGCTTGATCTAGTATGTTTGCCTTCTTCTTCACTGTAACACCCCATCTCTTTAAATAGCCCTTTACTGGAATAAAAAAACCCTTATCCTCCGTAAGAAGAATAAGGGGTTTTTGAATACATGTACCCACTAGAGGATACAAATGTATTCTTCACCGTATTCCTTTTCAGCCTCACGGGACTGTTTTAAAAGGTCTTTGTTTGTCGAATCTATTATTTCAAATAAAATGGACTCTGTCAATAACTTTTGCGTATATTTTCTAAAACTTGTTTAAACTTCTCTGGTGGTTCTACTTCAAACGTTAGAGGAGTGTTCGTTACAGGATGGTTAAAAGCCACCTGATAGGCATGTAGCGCCTGGCCATCCACATCTGTTGTCTTACGTGGTCCGTATTTAGGATCTCCTACAATCGGATATCCGATATATTTCATATGTACACGTATTTGATGCGTTCTACCAGTCTCAAGCTTACATTTTACAACAGAATACATACCGTGTAGCCGTTCAATCACCTCAAAATGAGTAACAGCTGGTTTTCCTTTATCTGTTACGTCCATCAACTGGCGATTTTTTTCACTCCTACCGATTGGCGCCTCTACAGTTCCATAATCATGAGGAATATCGCCATGCACAATTGCTTGATAATTTCTTTCCATTTTCCTATCTTTGAGCTGTTCGGCTAGACCTACGTGTGCTTGATCATTTTTAGCAACGACAAGTAAGCCACTTGTATCTTTATCTAGTCGATGAACAATTCCAGGCCGCTCTACACCATTAATACCTGATAAGTCTTTACAATGATAAAGTAAAGCATGAACTAACGTGTCATCTTGGTGACCTGCGGAAGGATGTACAACCATACCGCTCTTTTTATTAACTACAAGTATATCTTTGTCCTCATAAACAATATCTAACGGAATATTTTTGGGTTCTAAGTTCAATTGTTCGATCTCTGGAATCTCCCATGTAACTAGATCATTAGGCTGGCATTTGTAATTTTGCTTGACAACTTCACCATTCACCTTAATATGATCTTTTTCAAACCATGTTTTGATTTGAGATCTCGAATGACCCTCCGTAATATCAACCATTAGCTTGTCCAATCTCTTTCCTCTATCTTCTTCAGTTATAATATATTGTTGTTCACTCATGAGGCATTCATCCTTTTGTTTTTTCTCTCATCCATTATTGTTACAATAAACAAGATGATTACACCAACTACTAGACAAGAGTCGGCAATGTTAAAGATTGGATAATTATAATTAAAAATGTAAAAATCGAAGAAGTCGACCACTTCCTTACGAAATAGGCGATCAATAAAGTTTCCAATAGCACCACCTAAAACGAGTGCTAAAGAAAAGCCTAGCCATTTATGACCTTTAGCATGCTTATGTATATAATAAACAATAAAGCCGACGACTATTACCGTAATTATATAAAAGAAAGTCATTTGACCTGCTAGAATACCCCACGCTGCTCCTGAGTTACGGTGAGAAGTAAGATAAAAGAAGTTTTCGATAATTGTAATTCTTTCTCCAATTTCCATATTATGTACAACCAACCACTTCGTTAGTTGATCAATTGCAATTGCGATTACCGCAATAACATATACTCTCCACATTAAACAGTACCTCCGAATCCTACCGTTTCGTTCACTTAGTAAAAAGCTTCCAAACAATTATAGCATGATATATCATGATGAACCATTAGAAAGTAGCCATAACGATCCTATTACGGTTGTTCTTCTATTTTTAGTTGGGCAAAAAGATGGCATTGATCCAGTTCACCGAATCAATGCCATAACTTTTTAAAAGATACTATTTTAGTTACTATAGTTTTCTTCTACAATCTCTGCACATCGTGTACATAAACTAGGGTGTTTATTATCGTCTCCAACTGTATCAGAAACTACCCAACAACGCTCACACGTTTCTCCGTTATGCTTCGTTACTTTAACTGTAACATGTTCAAACGTTTTACCGTCCTCCAATGTATCTGTAACTTCTGCATGAGAAACAATTAATAATTGATGCAAATACGGAATCGTCGAAAGTAGTTCTTTTACATCCGAGTTATTCGGTTGAATAACTATCGATGCTTCGAGTGATTTACCAATTACTTTTTCATTTCTTGCTTCTTCTAATGCTTTTAAGATGTCATTACGTACATCCATAAAAGCAGACCATTTCTGAACTAAATCAGCATTCGTTTTTATTTCTCTAGCTTCTGGCATATCCGTTAATTGAACATAGTCTTCTTCCACTCCAGGAATATGTCTCCAAACCTCTTCCATAGTATGCGTTAAGATTGGACTCATTAGCTTCGTTAATGCAGTAACAATTTCATAATAAACGGTTTGAATACTTCTACGGCGAACGTTATCCTTCGCTTCGATGTACAAGATATCTTTTGCGAAATCTAAATAGAAGGAGCTCAATTCAATTGCACAGAAATGATGAACAGTTTGATAAACTGTCGAGAAATCATAATTATCATATGCTTTTCTAACTTTATCAATCACTTGTTGTAAACGTACGAGCATATAACGATCCACTTCTTCTAATTGGTCATCATTTAAACGATCATTCAATGTGAAATCATTTAAATTTCCTAGTAAAAAGCGGAATGTATTTCGAATCTTTCTGTAGCCTTCTGATGTTTGTTTGATAATCTCATCGGAAATACGTACATCTGCTTGATAGTCTACGGAAGCAACCCATAAACGAAGGATATCTGCTCCATACTGTTTCATAATTTTAGATGGAACAACAACATTTCCAATCGATTTACTCATTTTTCTACCTTGACCATCAAGAGCAAATCCATGGCTAATTACTGTTTCATATGGTGATTTACCTGTTACGGCAACAGCTGTTGAAATCGAAGAGTTGAACCAGCCACGATATTGGTCAGAACCTTCTAAATAAACATCTGCAGGTCTTCTTAATTCTTCACGGTCTTGTAAGACACCTTCGTGAGAACTACCAGAGTCGAACCAAACATCCATAATATCCATTTCACGAGTAAATTCACCGTTAGGGCTTCCACTATGTGTAAAGTTCTCAGGCAATAAATCTTTTGTCTCCCATTCGAACCAGATATTAGAACCGTGCTCAGCAAATAAGTTCGCCACATGTTCAATTGTTTCATCCGTAATGATTGGGGTTCTGTCCTCCGCATAGAAAACTGGAATAGGTACACCCCAAGTACGTTGACGAGAGATACACCAATCTTCACGGTCACGAACCATATTGTATAATCTTGTTTCGCCCCATTCAGGCACCCAATTCACGCGTTTAATTTCATCCAAAATATCGTCACGAAAATCTTTAATGGAAGCAAACCACTGATTTGTTGCACGGAAAATTGTTGGCTTTTTCGTTCTCCAGTCATGAGGATAGGAGTGCGTAATAAATTCTAATTTTAATAAATTTCCGCTTTCTTCTAATTTCTGAGTAATTTCTTTGTTTGCACTATCGTAGAACATTCCTTCAAATCCAGGTGCTTCCTCCGTGAAATAACCTTTCTCATCAACGGGGCATAATACGTCAAGATCGTACTGCTTACCTACAAAAAAGTCATCTTCACCATGACCTGGTGCTGTATGAACAAGTCCTGTACCACTTTCTGTTGTAACATGATCTCCTAAAATAATAAGTGATTCACGGTCATAGAAAGGATGCTTAGCGACTAATCTCTCTGCTTCCTGACCTTTGAATGTTTTTATAACATCTACTTGGTCCCATTCTAAGTTCGACTTTACATCGTCTATCATTTGTTCAGCAATAATATATTTTTTTCCTTCAACTTTTACAACCGCATAATCTAAGTCTGGATGTACAGCGATCGCTAAGTTAGCTGGGAGAGTCCAAGGAGTTGTCGTCCAGATGACGAATTGTTCGTCGCCTTCAAGCAGTCCTTTACCATCTTTCACATCAAAACCAACATAAATAGATGGAGATCGCTTATCTTTATATTCAATTTCAGCCTCTGCAAGTGCTGATTCAGAAGACGGCGACCAATATACAGGTTTTAACCCTTTATAAATATAACCCTTTTTAGCCATATCCCCGAATACACGAATTTGAGCTGCTTCATACTCATTATTCAATGTAATATAAGGATTTTCCCAATCCCCGCGAACGCCAAGCTGTTTAAATTGTGTTCTTTGATTATCAATTTGCTTTAGTGCATATTCCGCACATTTTTGACGAAATTCCGAAATGGACATTTTCTTTCGATTTACTTTTTTCTTTGCCAATGCTGTTTCGATTGGTAAACCGTGTGTATCCCAGCCAGGAACATATGGAGCATGGAATCCAGACATCGACTTATATTTAACAATAAAGTCTTTTAGCACTTTGTTTAGTGCATGGCCCATATGGATATCTCCATTTGCATATGGTGGTCCGTCATGCAGGACAAATAGTGGACGCCCCTTCGTTCTTTCCTGTACTTTTCCATATAAGTCATTTTGATCCCAAGATTCTTGCATCTTTGGCTCTTTATTTGGTAAATTTCCACGCATTGGGAACTCTGTTTTTGGCATTAATAACGTTTCTTTATATTCCATAATCCTCTTCCTTTCTATTTCCAATTAACAAAACGAGCTTACATATAAAAAAAGCCCCTCTTATCCCAAGAAGGGACGAGAGGAGCTCGCGGTACCACCCTTATAGTCAATCATTACTAGTTAAATTGACCACTTTATCATTCGTATCGTGAATAACACGGTTAT
Organism: Gracilibacillus halotolerans; assembly: GCF_014206945.1. GTDB lineage: Bacteria > Bacillota > Bacilli > Bacillales > Amphibacillaceae > Gracilibacillus > Gracilibacillus halotolerans. The sequence goes on along the minus strand of NZ_JACHON010000001.1, from coordinate 129,140 downwards.
ACCTACTTTGTATTTCAGCATAACTGCTCCTAGGTGATTTTCCGTTAATCTACTATGTCTGGCTTTCACCCTCCCAGACTCGCTCTAATAGTTAACAATTAACGTACTGTCCTAATCTACACATTGTTTTGTTATTTTCTTGTTAAAATTATATGTAATAATATGTAGTGCGTCAAGGTTTAATAAAGGTTGGCATCTTCTGTTTCATTATTCTCTTCTTCATCTTCTTCAAAATTTCCCTTTAATAATCCATCCCAATCATCATTTTTAATCAAATCAAGCTGGGCTTCAACAAGCATTTTTAGGCGAGTACGAAATACTTTTGCTTGCTTCTTTAATTCTTCTACTTCTAATGCGATTGAACGAGAACGGTGTAATGCCTCATTAATAATACGATCCGCATTTTTCTCGGCTTCTTTCATTATTAGCTTAGACTCTTTCCGTGCGTTTTCTTTCACTTCTTCAGCCGTTTCCTGAGCAACTAATATGGATTTGTTCAGGGTTGTTTCGATATCGGAAAAATGGTTCAGCTTTTCATTTAATTGCTCAACCTTGGTTTCTAACTCTTTTTTCTCACGGATTACCGCTTCATAATCTTTGATGACCTGGTCTAGAAACTCGTTCACATCATCCTCATCATAGCCGCGGAATCCTCTTGCAAACTCCTTATTATGGATGTCAAGCGGTGTCAAGGGCACACCGGCCACCTCCCGTTAATAAATAATTCACACTTTTATCAAAAATTAGGTATCTAAAACCTTATTAAATAAAAAAGCGTGCATCTTATACATATAGTACCACAAAATGACGGAAAACGTACTACGTTTATTGTAATTTTTCAAAAGTAAAGCGAATTTTGTCTTTTTTTGTTTTTCCATGGAACTCTTTAATCCGCGCTCTACCTTTTCCTCTTACGGATATTAAATCCTCTTCCTCCATAAGAAAGGCTGGATTATCAACTGTTTGGAAGTTCACTCTTACTAATCCTTTTTTAATAAGCTGACTTGCTTCTTGTCTAGATACTTGGTAAATTTCTTTTATTAAAACATCCATTCTTAATGAGGCACATGTACGTTGTGATTCTTTCCACATTTCATTTTTCGGAAGCATTCTTTCAAATGGAACGGACTCAAACGAAACATTTGCGTTTTTAATCGATGTTACATTAATTAGTAAGTAATCTGTAATTTCTTTACTAACCAATATTTGAATCTTACCGTTGCTAATCATAATGTCACCGATTTTCTTTCGTTTAATACCTACTGATAAGAATGCACCGAGAACATCCCGATGCGTAATGGTAACAAATTTTTCTGGGTACGTAGTTTCTAACAATTCCGTATCAAAATTCGCATCACTTATCTCCTCATAGTAAGGATAAAGATAGGCTCTCTTCCTTTCGGCATTGTTCCACCCTCCAAAAAAATCTAGCTTCCACTCTTCATCTTTTCCTATAATTAATTGCATAATCTTTTGTTCACGGGGATGAAGGAAATCGGTAAGTTTACCCGCATATTTTTGTTCAACTTCTTCGCGCCACGATAATATCTGGTCAATGAATGGATGTTCATCGTCGCGAAAATGCTGATATATAGTCATTTACTATCTCCTCTTTTTTACAGTTCAACTATTATAATAGCATGGATAATATCTGCGCTAAGCCCATGCTTGCAAAATTCAACACTAATATAGCAACGATTGGTGAAATATCAATCATACCGCCGATAGGAGGAATAAAGCGTCTAAATGGTTCTAGATACGGTTCGACAATTTTCCCAAGCATCTCACCAAATGAAGATTCTCTCGCCCCAGGGAACCATGACATTAAAATATAAATAATAATCGCATAAGAATAAATTCTTATAGCTGTAAAGATTAAATCAACCAACATACCCATTCACATTTACCACCTTTGATCTAAGTCTATATCTTCCATAACCTCGGTAATGTTCCCTGTCACTTCTACATGATCAGGTGCACATAAAAACGTCTGTGATCCTACCTTTTTCATTTCACCGGAAAGAGCGTATACAGCTCCACCTAGAAAATCGATAATTTTTCGCGCTTCTTGTACGTCTACACGTTGTAAATTAACAACTACCGAACGTCGATTCATAATATGGTCAGCAATATCTTGAACTTCCTCATATGATCTTGGCTCGCATAAAATCATCTTACTCGACTTTTGAACTGCTTGGAGACTGACGACATTTTTGCGCTTCGATTTACCTTCCTCAGCCACAGGTTCTGTTACTTCTTCCTCAATTACTTCATATTCATCTTCATCAAAACCAAAAATATTACGAAGTTTTCCCTTCATACTCACCTTTTCCCCTCCTTAAGACTGATAGGATCCGACTAATTTAGATCCAACTCGTATATGCGTAGCTCCTTCTTCAATCGCTATCTGATAATCGTTACTCATTCCCATGGACAAGTATTGACACGGTGCATGTGGTAATTGAAGATCCATAATTTCATCTCGCATTCTACGCAAACTTCTGAACGTCTGACGAAGAACTTCTTCATCGTCTGTATGAGGTGCCATAGTCATTAATCCAATTACTTTAACTTTATCATAATTAGAAAGTGACTCAATGAAAGGTTTCACTTCATCGATAGCAAGTCCATGTTTCGATTCTTCGCCACTCACATTAACTTGTACAAAGCAAGGAACCGTCTCCTCAGCTCGTTTATGAATTTCCTTAGCTAACGATTTGCGATCAAGGGAATGAAGTATATCGATGTCATGAATTAAGTCCTTCACTTTTCGTGATTGTAATGTACCGATAAAATGCCACGAAACATCATTTCCAAGTGCATCTTTTTTCTCTTGAAATCCTTCCAGCCTGTTTTCGCCTAAATGTCGAACTCCTGCCGCAACCGCCTCTTGTGCTGTTTCTATTGTAGCATATTTTGTTACAGCAATAACGGTAATATCCTCTTTATCTCTGCCCACTTTGTTACAAGCATTTTCAATGTGTTGTTGTATTTCTTGATAATTCTTTGCGACTGACATAACCTAATTCCTCTCCTTACTCCTTCATACGATAACCAATAAAACCAATCATCCGACCAGTATGTTGATTATCCCTTCGATGTGAATAAAACATAGAATCTTCGAACGTACAATACGTTGTTTGTTGAATTTGGTCGGAGGTAATCCCTGCGTCATGTAATATTAATTCGTTTAGTCTCTTTAAATCCAATAAGTATTTATTACCTTTTTCTACATAAGCATCCGAATATTTTTCATCAATGTATTTAATGACTGATTCGTCAACCTCATAGCAGTCTTTGCATATACAAGGTCCTATCACAACTTGTAAATCCTCTATCTTAGATGAGTGGTCTGTAAATTGTTTGACTGTTTGTTTTGCAATTTCTTTTACAGATCCCTTCCAACCTGCATGTACTACAGCAACTGTTTTTGTTGTTGAATCTAGAAAGAAAAGTGGTACGCAATCTGCATACATGGTCACACAGAGTACACCTGGTGTATCTGTTAACATTCCGTCAGCAAGTTGAAGTGCATCTCTAGAGTCAAAAGCTCCTCTTCCTTTATCTTTTTCTCCAACAATTAAAACCTGGTTACCGTGACATTGCTCTGTCAATATCCAAGATTTAAGTGGAAATCGAAGTTTTTCACTAATGATGTGGCGGTTTTGTATTACAGTACTTGGTTTGTCACCTACATGTAAACCGAGGTTAAGACTTTCATAATCCTTACTGCTATCACCGCCATATTTTGTTGTGAATCCTGCTACTAATTGTGGATCTTTTTTCATCCATTCAGTAATCCACAGTATCGAATCATCGCTAGAGATGTTAAAAGGTTCAACCATCATTTTCTCTCCTTATCGCTCTCATTTTATCATAAATTGCCGAATCAAAACAGAAGAAAGAAGCGATTCCCTAAGTAACAACAAATTATCTTAGGAAATCGCTGTGTAACTATCTATTTTTCGTACTAAAATGACGTCCTGCCCGATTTTAATGACGTGATTCCACGGAATAATAATCTCTCTCGATTCACCAAATACACCAAGTACCTTAGCTTTTGTTGTTACGACGAGACTAATTACCTTACCAGTCTCTACATTAATGTCAATATCTGATAAATTACCTATCCTTGTTCCATCCTCCATAAACACAATATCTTTCATTTGTAATTGAGATAAAGTAACCATGCTAATCACCTCTATACGAAAGTATATGCATGTCTTTCTAAAAATATGGCGATATATAGCATGTATTATTGCATGGGGCTTGTTAAAACTATGAATGATTTCTTCTCTTTAGTGGAATCAATTCTCGAAAAGGAGCTGGCATTATGGGTAGAGATGAACACCATCGAAAAAAAGGCAGAAGTATTTTAGCACAAACGCCTAAAAACCAATTAAGAAAAAGAGATGATGTAGAAATAGCAAAAGAATTCGATTTACATGAAGATACAATGAAGGATTTTTATAAAAAGTTATAAGTCATTAGAGAAGTTATAATTTGATGAAGGTTAAATTACTAATGAAACCGAACGAGTCACACAGAGATCGTTCGGTTTCTGACAGAAGAATATTTCTCTATTCAAACATTTCTTTATTCATTTCTTTGATAGCTGCTTTTTCTAAGCGGGATACTTGCGCTTGAGATATTCCTATTTCCTCTGCAACTTCCATTTGGGTTTTACCTTGAAAAAATCTTTTATTTAAGATGAGCTTTTCACGTTTATTTAATTTTCGCATACCTTCCTTAATGGATAGATGATTGATCCATTCATTATCATCTACTTGGTCATCACTTACTTGATCGACTACATAAATAGGGTCGCCACCATCATTAAATATAGGCTCGAATAATGATACTGGATCTTGTATTGCATCTAAAGCAAAGATTACATCTGTTACTGGAACGTCTAATTCCTTTGCAATTTCAGCGGGTGAAGGATCTTTTGATGTTTTACTTAATAATTTCTCTCTTGCATGTAGCGCTTTATAAGCAATGTCACGTAATGATCTTGAGACACGGATCGGATTGTTATCGCGTAAGTATCTTCTAATTTCACCTATGATCATTGGAACTGCATAAGTAGAAAATTTCACATTCTGACTCAAGTCAAAATTATCGATTGACTTCAATAAACCTATACAGCCTACTTGAAATAAATCGTCCCCATATTCTCCACGATTTTGGAATCGCTGGATCACACTAAGTACAAGACGCAAATTTCCATTTACTAATTTTTCACGTGCAGACCGATCCCCGTTCTGCATTGCTTTAAATAAAATTCTCATTTCTTCATTTTTTAGTACAGGTAATGTTGCAGTATCAACACCACATATCTCTACTTTATGTCTTGTCATTTTGTACCCTCCCGATTGGAGATCCTTCTCAGAAGTAAGTATCACCAATCCAGATGGTTTTATGCATAAAGTAGAGGTAACATTCCTATTTTTAAAGGTGAAAAGTTGACGAAAGCTAACGGTTAGTAAGAAGTATCATATTTATACCATTTTGTTATATTCCTTTTGTAATCGTTTGATAATTTTCTTCTCTAACCTTGAAATATAAGACTGGGAAATACCTAATAAATCAGCAACATCTTTTTGGGTCATTTCTTTATTATTAACTAAACCAAATCGGAGCTCCATTATTTGTCGCTCTCTTCCATTAAGTTGTTCAAGTGCTTTTCGTAATAACGATTTTTCAACCCGTTCCTCCAATCCTTTAAATGTTACATCTTCTTCTGTTCCTAATACATCCGATAACAAAAGCTCATTACCATCCCAGTCAACGTTTAAAGGTTCATCGAAAGACACTTCTGTTTTTGTTTTACTATTTTTTCGTAGGTACATTAAAATTTCATTCTCAATACATCGGGAAGCATAGGTTGCAAGCTTGATTTTCTTTTCCGGGTTAAACGTATTGATTGCTTTTATGAGACCAATCGTTCCAATACTAATTAAGTCTTCAATATTGATACCTGTATTTTCAAACTTACGCGCAATATATACGACAAGTCGCAAATTTCTTTCAATAAGCATTGCCCTAGCAGCCTTATCCCCGATTGGCAACTTATTAATCAATTCAAATTCCTCTTCTTTTGAAAGTGGTGGCGGAAGTGCTTCGCTTCCACCTATGTAATATATTTCATCAACTTTAAATCCAAATTTCTTTAGAACTTTGTAAAATGCCATAATCACTTTAGGTCGTAGTTTTAACAATTTAATACAGCTCCTTTTATATGTTTTATCTATCCAACATGTTGGATAAGTTTTGGATGTAATAGGCATTGGTAGCTATTATCAGCTACTAATCTGCCAAATTGAATACCAATTAAAACTCTTTTCGTTTTGTAAATTCCTTTATCCGTAGTAATCATAAAGAGATCTGGTTTAAAGCCGATCATAAAATCCGTCATGCCATTTACTCCTTGATAGGGAATAATCGAAAACATTTTCGATAAATCGTCATCTTGTTGGCCACTTAGTAGTTGTTCCTTTAAACCACGTAATCTTTCTAATTCTATTACTGTAAAAAACTCACTTAATACGCTTTCATCTATCACTATTACTGGTTTTTGTGTGAGAGGATCCACCAAATGATTACCACTATCCAAATAGCCATCGAACGACACATTTTTGTCGTTCCACTTGATGGTTACCTGGTATATAAAATCATCGTGCAATGATTGTAGCTTGTGCTTGTCCATACGATTTCTCGTAAAGTACCAAATAACAGGAAAACAAAGCAACACAAATAACGCATCAATACTTCCATTGGATAACTCAACAGAAGATAAATGTTGATTTGATTGAAATAAAAAATGTACTGCTAATAAGCCACCACCAATAGAAAATGTCATCAAATAAAACATAAATATGACCCTAAACAATTTGGCTATACTGTGATATCCGAATCCGATTAAGATAATAAAGAATGAATATAAAATCTTAACGAACCAAAGCTCATGAGGAAATGATGGAAATAATATTGAAAAAGGTACTATCAATGATCCAAAAACAGCTGCGAATAGTAGCCGAAATCTTTTAACTGGCTCCTTTGTCACATACTGTGTAAGTAAAAGAATCATCCAATCAATAAAGAAATTTAGTAACCAAACAAGTTCTACATATACTACCACCTTTTCCTTCCTTTCACTTTAATAGAAATCATATTAGCTCTAGTATAGGAAACATAAAACAAAAAGTCTGTCAGAGTTTGTATGCAAAAACCCTCTTTTTTTCAAGGAAAATTGGCTTCTTTGTAGAATTATTTTTTTGTCTACTGTGGTATATGAAAGTAACCAATGAGAAGGAAAACTAAACTATCGTTTAAAAATTGAGGAATAGATTGGCAAGGTATTGCAGAAAAACATTACTTAAGACCTCGAGGGGGATAGGCGCATAGCTAGACAATAAGAAAAGCGCAAGCGCCTTGTTCACCCCCGACAAGCTTAAGTAAGGCTTGACGTGGCGTTCTTTGCCACAGAATAGCATTACTTAAGACCTCGAGGGGGTAGGCGCATAGCTAGACAATAAGAAAAGCGCAAGCGCCTTGTTCACCCCCGACAAGCTTAAGTAAGGCTTGACGTGGCGTTCTTTGCCACAGAATA
>NZ_JACHON010000001.1:3573-121431 GCF_014206945.1 Gracilibacillus halotolerans | reverse complement strand
ATAGCATTACTTAAGACCTCGAGGGGGGTAGGCGCTTGCGCTAGACACATTCAAGCAGAATTTTATACTTGCTTATCTTTCAAAAAAGGTGATTCGGATAAATCCGAATCACCTTTACTATCATTCATATTATCGTCTTCTATTTCTATTACGTAAGAAAGTCGGTATGTCTAAAGTATCCTCTTCTTGTTTTACTTGTTGTGGTTGAGGAATATGTTGCTCTGTAGTTTTTGCTTTTTCAGGCTTCGCTTCTCTCGTTACGCTCTGCTTACCAGTTTGAAGAATTTTCTTTGACTGTGTTTGTGCCTGTCCTAACTGAGATTCATCAAATCCTGTTGCAATAACGGTTACTACTATCTCATCCTTTAATTCTTCATTTATAACCGAACCAAAGATTACGTTAACCTCTTGATCTGCTGCAGAAGTTACAATAGCAGCTGCTTCTTGGACTTCATAAAGGCTTAAATTATTACCACCAGTTATATTCATTAACACTCCATGAGCTCCATCTATAGAAGTTTCTAGTAATGGAGAAGAAATAGCTTTCTTAGCAGCCTCTTGAGCACGGTTCTCCCCAGTAGCGATTCCAATTCCCATTAATGCTGATCCTTTATCTGACATAATCGTTTTAACGTCGGCAAAGTCCACATTAATTAAACCTGGTGTAGCAATTAAATCAGAGATACCTTGGACACCTTGACGAAGAACATTATCTGCTTCACGAAATGCTTCCAACATTGGTGTATTTTTATCAATAATTTCTAATAAACGATCATTCGGTATAACAATTAAAGTGTCTACACTATTTTTTAGGCCTTCGATACCAGAGACTGCCTGTGTCGCTCGTTTTCTTCCTTCAAAAGTAAACGGTCTAGTAACAACACCTACTGTAAGTGCACCTAATTCTTTAGCGACAGAAGCAATAACAGGTGCAGCACCAGTTCCAGTACCGCCACCCATACCAGCAGTAACAAATACCATATCAGAGCCTTTCAAAACTTCTTCTATTTGTTCCTTGCTTTCCTCAGCAGCTTTTCGACCTACTTCTGGATTCGCTCCCGCTCCTAAACCTCTCGTTAATTTCGTACCAATTTGCATCTTTACTTCTGCTTTTGATAAGTTTAATGCTTGAGCATCTGTGTTTACAGCAATAAATTCGACTCCTTGCACACCATGCTCAATCATTCGATTTACTGCGTTATTTCCACCACCACCGACACCGACTACTTTTATCGTTGCCAGCTGGTCCATATTCGTATCAAAGTCTAACATCCGATTTCCTCCTAATTTGATAGATTCAAAGTCTGATAGGTTGCATTTGACGAGGTTATATTCCTAATCAAAAAAGTACTTAAAGAAATTAGCTAATTTAGGGTCCTTTTTCTCTTTCTTAGTAGCTGTTTTAACTGCCTTTTTCTGTTTAGGTACTTTCACCTTTTCAACCGGCCTGGATTCACTATCCATGATTGTAACAGCTTCTGAGAATTCTTTCCCTAGTATTTTCGCATTCTTATAAGCAAATTTCAAGGTACCTACACCAGCAGTAAACTGTGGGTCTCTTACACCTATGTAATCGGGTATCGCAATTCGGATATTGGTTTGATAGATGTCCTGTGCAAGATCAATTGCTCCTGGTAGGCTCATCGTACCTCCGGTCAATACAATACCACCTGGAACTTCTTCAAATCCCATTTTCTGAATTTCTCTAGCAGCATAAATGAAAATCTCTTCTAATCGAGCTTCAATTATTTCTGCAAGATCCAGTTGGGAATATGTTTGATTTTGGTTACTTCCTATAATATTCACGTCAAATGTTTCATCAACATTAGCGTCAGGATAAAAAGCATAGCCATGTTTTACTTTAACATCTTCTGCTTCATCGGATGTTGTTTTTAAGCCAATGGATAAATCTTTCGTCACATTGTTTCCACCTAGTGGAATGACACTCGTACCAATAAGCTCATCGTCTTCAAAGATAGATATAGAGGTACTTCCTCCTCCTATATCAAGTAGGGCAACCCCGAGATTTTTTTCATCATTGGATAGTGCTACTTCACCAGTCCCGAGAGTTTGAAGGCAAATATCCATCACATCTAGTCCTGCTTTTTCTACACATTTTAATATATTGTGTAACATTGTCTTGGAACAAGTAATGATGCTACCTTCCATTTCCAAACGAACACCTATCATTCCCCGTGGGTCTCGGATACCATCAAGCCCATCTACTATAAATTGTTTCGGAATAACATCGACAATTTCACGTTCAGGAGGTATAGACATTACTTGTGCCGCATCCATCACTCGCGCGATATCTTCTCCATCAATTTCCTTCGTTTCATTAGATACAGCTACTACACCATGACAATTTTGGAGCTGTACATGACTTCCATCGATGCCGACAATTACACGATCAATATGTATATCTACCATTCGCTCCGCTTGCTCAACAGCAGTTCGAATAGAATGTACGGTTTCATCAATATCTACAATAGCGCCTTTTTTCATTCCTAATGACTTAGCAGTACCAACACCTATGATATTAAGGGTTTCGCCTAATACTTCCCCGATAATTACTTTAACTTTTGAAGTTCCTATATCTAAACTTACTAGAATTTCACTGTTATCCATGAGGCACCTCCTCTTTTCCTGCATAACTTATATTTACTCTGTTTCTTAATGATACTTCTCATTATAATAAAAATTGTTGAATATTGCATGAATTACTCTAAATTTATACGAAAAACGTGAAGTTTACAAGCATCTTGTGATACTTGCTTAAAAAGTTGTACTTTTTTTTCTTCTATTAGCATATTTATCTAGTAATAGTCTTCGAATAATAGCTAAATTTTGGAATAAACGAACTCCGAATGCGAAAATTGCTGCTAAATACAAATCAATACCTAGCTGGACACCTAAGAAGGCAAGAAAAGCTGCTAGTGATACATTAAAGAAAAAACCACTTAGAAAGATTCTGTGACTATATGTATTCTCTAATTGCGCTCTCAGTCCGCCAAACAACGTATCCAAAGCAGCGAGAACAGCAATAGACAAATAATTAGAATATTGATCAGGGATGGTAATATTTGTGAGTAGTCCCAATATAACTCCTACGATTAAAAATAAAATCGGAAACCACATGTTTACTGCTCACCATCCTTTATATCTGCTAGGTCTACCCCATCCATTTGAATCGAATGTGGGTAAGGGGCAACCGTTACTTCATTTTGAATATCGATAGTTAGTGAAACTCTCTCGAGTGCAAAATACGTATTTATCTCACTAAGCATTAAGTGATTGTGTAGCTTTTCATGATCAAGAGCAAGTACGTTAATGGATAGTGGCAAATCAGGTAATGGATCATTATTCACATAAACTCGTCCGTTAACATTCCTTATTGGTGAAAAGTTCGTAAGACGTTGTTCTCCAATTGCAATATCTGTTGCACCATAATTATTTAAATCATTTATCAAGTATTGCAAAAGTTCTGCATTTAGTTCTGGATAAGATACCGATTCTTCTTCATTATCAACGAATACAGGTTCCAAAGTAATAATGATTCCTGGTCCCTTTTTTTCTGTTAAGCCAGCTTTTATCTCTAACAGTTCTATTGACTCTTTTAAAGAGTTTATTTGTTCCTGTTCTGATTGTTCCACATATTGTAAGAGTAGGCGCTCGTTTTCCTCGATTTCTTTATACAGTTGCTGTTGTTTCTGCTGTTCCTCAATTAAAGACATTCTAATTTCCCATAAATCGCGATTATCAGCAGCTTGTTCTTGCTGGTTCGAATTATATAATATAGAAATCATCAATCCAACCAAGAGGCATACAGCACTTACTACCCATATTTCATTCCATTTTTTATTTTTCATTACAATGAATCCTTTTCACGCATCATAATATTAGACGATAAATCTAGTTTAACATCTATATTATCTTGCACAAGATATTCAATAACACCATTTCTCATTTGGATACTTGTATCTAACGTATTCTGATCACCAATAGCAGATATTACAAATGGTGCCGGATAAACATTACCCTCTACGGATATAACGGGTCCAATACACGTAATATGACTATCGTGGTAAATACGCTGCCCATTAATGGCAATTGCTTTAGCTCCTGCACTAAATAATTCGTTAATTAATAGATGGATATGCCTGTCATGGACAACATATTGATTCGCATGATCCTCTTCACTCATATCGTACGTAGTATCAGATAAAGTTATTTGGATGCCTTCCCCTTCAATTGGCAGCTCACCAGTAAATTTTTGTAATGTGTTTTTCCGGTTAACTAAATCTTTTAACTCGTCTGTATCGTTCGCAATTTCTTGTTCTAGATTTTGGACATTTTCTTGTAATTCTACTAGTTCACTACGTAGTTGTTTATTCTTCTCTTGCACATCAATTAATTGATCCCGATAATACAAATCCTGCTCTACGTTACTCTCGTTCAGTTGGATAAGCTCTCCTGATCTGTTGGCATGCTGTATACTTACCGTCAACAAAAATCCTATTAATAGAAAAACGAATGCATAAACAACTTGTCTACCCCTCATCGGATTGCTCCTTTTTAGGTTTCTGCTTTGGTGTGAATACCGCCCCACTATTATCAATCTTTAGTATTCCTTTATTTGTATCTAATTGATTTACAATGGAAGGATATTGACTCAAATTATTAGAAAGACCATTCAATGATGTTAACAATTCAAACCCGTCGGTCATATACATTCTAATTTGATAAGGGTAAACTTCTTGAGGAACCCAATATATTTCAGAAATAAGATCTGAAATAAACGTTGGCATTTCCGACAATTGATTTGCAAGTTCATTTAACGTGTCATTATCTTCCACGCCGTATATAAAAGGTAAATCGGAAAATTGATTTCGTTCTGAAACATGATCTAACACATTCCCGTTTTCTAGTAAAGGTTTTAATTCCTCTTCTATTTGTACGTATCCTACATGCGCCCATTCCTCAATATTAATAACAAGTATATGGGGAAAGCTTCTCCGCACGTTTACAGATTGAATCGTAGGAAGAGTAGCAAGTTGTTGTTCAATTTCCTTCGTAGAAATTTCCCAAAAGTTTTCAGTTCCTTCTAGTTGCGCTACTTCTTTTACTTCTTGCTCCTCCACCCAGTTATTCCCTGTAATCTTTATCTCCTGGACTGTACTAAGTGGAGATTGTAAGTAGACAACAATAAATATAAGAAGGAAAAAGATTGTGAGGTAAATAATTAGTTTTCGGTTCGCTCTTTTTCTTCGTTCCTGTTTAAGTTTAGGAATACGATCTTCAAGTGAAACTATTTTTCGTTCCGCCATTTGGTAACTTCCTTCATTTTCCGATATTATGAAATGTTTTGAACTGCGTCCATTATATCATAGAGTGGCGGTTGTGATAACTATCAAACTGACGAAGTTTGCTGGCGATATTTACTAATATTCAAAAGAATGCCCACAGAACATAGTGTAATAGTTAAAGAAGAGCCACCGTAGCTGAAAAAAGGTAGCGTAATTCCCGTTACAGGAATGAGTCCGATTACGACGCTAATATTTATCATGATTTGGATCGTTAGCATCCCAACAATACCGACTGCTAAAAGTTTTGCAGATAAATCTGGTGCATAAATAGCTGTTAGCATACCTCTCCATACAAATATGAAAAAAAGACCTAATATGATCATTGATCCAATAAATCCTAATTCCTCTGCAACAATTGCAAAAATAAAGTCATTATGCGGTTCTGGTAGGTAAAAGTATTTTTGTAGACTATTCCCAAATCCTACACCTAATAGTCCTCCTGGTCCGATTGCGTATAACGACTGAATAATTTGGAAACCATTACCTAATGGGTCTTGCCAAGGATCTAGAAATGCTGTTATTCGATTGATTCGGTATGGAGCTGAAGCAATCAATAAAACAAATCCGATTATTCCTGTCAGCCCTAAAAGTAAGAAATGTTTAATTTGAGCACCAGCTGTAAACAACAGAAGAAAGCAAGTTAGCACGAATACCATACCAGTCCCTAAATCAGGTTGAAGCATAATTAATCCAAAAAGTAAAAATATTATTGCTAAAGGTGGGAGAAATCCTTGTTTGAATTGTTGAATCTTATTCTGGTGTTTGACTAAAAATCCAGTTAAAAATAAAATCATTGCTAATTTAATAAACTCTGCTGGTTGGATACTAAATGCTCCGACTCCAATCCAACTTCTAGCACCACCTCTAACAAGTCCTACACCAGGTATTAAAACGGCAATCAACAAAACTACACATACGATAAAAATAATGTTTCGATAGCTAAGCCATTTATAATATGGAATATTCGCAATAAATAACATTAGAACAACTCCTACACCTGCAAATAGAAGCTGTCTTTTTACAAAATAAAAGCTATCGTTAAATTTATATTCTGCCCATATAGACGAGGCACTAAATACCATCAATGTCCCGATGGATAAGATAATAATAATAGAAAAAAACAATATCCAATCAATCTGATTTCCTTTTTTAGGTTGTGCCACAAGCAAAGCCCCCAAATCATGTAATTTAGGGGCTTTATTCTATCAATTTATTTAAGTTTCCTATGAGACAAGCCCCTACTATAGCTTATGCACGGCATCAATAAACATGTCTCCTCGCTCTTCAAAAGTTTTATATTGATCCCAACTAGCACAGGCAGGCGAAAGCAAAATGACATCATCCTTGTTTGATATAGCATAAGCTTGCTTTACCGCTTGGTCCATATTAGTAGCATGATAGATATGGGGTATGTTTTCTTTTTTCGCCAATTCTTTTAATTTATCGGCCGTTTCACCAAATACGATCATTCCCTTAACATTACTCATCGAACTGACTAAATCCTCAAAGCCGTTGCCTCGATCGAGACCGCCAGCAAGTAAAATCGTCGGTTTATTAAATGCAGAAAGAGCTTTTTTAGTAGCTAATAAATTTGTAGCTTTCGAGTCGTTATAAAAGCTTCTACCTGATACACTCTTAACGTATTGTAATCGGTGTTTGACACCTGTAAATGTCGTTAAAACATTCACAATCGCCTCATTACTTGCACCACTAAGTTTTGCAGCTCCGACAGCTGCAAGTATATTCTCGATATTATGTTCTCCTACTAGAGAAATAGATTCTAAATCAATAATTTTTTCGTTTTTAAAGTAAATAGCTGTCTCTGTACTATAAATCCCGTCCGGTAATTCCTTTTTACGGCTAAACGGAATCTTCGTTGAGTTTGCATGAGCAACCATTTGTGTAACTCTTGTATCATCCGCATTATAAATAAGGTAATCATTTTTATCCTGGTTTATAAAAATATTCGATTTCGCCTTCTGGTAATTATCTAATGTGTGATGATAATCTAAATGTGCTTCAAATATGTTTAGCACAATAGCAATTTTCGGTTTTAGTTTTTCTACACCTTGAAGCTGAAATGACGATAGTTCTGCTACCATCCCCTCTTCCGCTTCCATATCTCTCGCAACTTCTGAAGCTACATGACCAATATTACCTGCTAAATGGTAAGTAATCGTACTACTTTTCAACATTTCGTATGTTAGCATTGTAGAAGTTGTTTTCCCGTTAGACCCAGTTATTGCTATAAGAGGTTGAACTTCAAAGTAATATAGCAATTCAATTTCCGTGAGGATGGGTATATTTTGTTTCATTGCTTCTTGTAGAAGTTCATTCTCATAAGGTATTCCTGGGTTTTTGATAATAACGTCTACACCCGATAAAAGCTCTAGAGGATGACTACCAACAACTACGTCTGCTCCCAAGCTCTTTAGTGCTAGAACATTGGGATCCATTTCTGTTCCATTTTTATCATTGGCTAGGACGCGGATGCCATTATCTAAAAGTAAGCGCGACACCGCGGTACCGCTTTTAGCTAGGCCTAGCACAAGACAGCTTTTATATGGAAAATGTTGAAGGTTTCTCATGTAGTCATCACCTCAATATATATACCAAGAATGGCAAACAAAAAGCCAACTGCCCAAAAAGTCGTTACCACTTTCCATTCTGACCAGCCTTTAAGCTCATAATGATGATGCAATGGACTCATTAAAAATACACGCTTACCTGTTGTCTTAAAGGAAATAACTTGTATAATAACGGACAAGGTTTCAATAACGAAAATTCCACCAATGATAACTAAGAGGATTTCCATTTTTAGTAGAATTGCTACTCCTGCAATTACTCCTCCTAGAGCTAATGAACCAGTATCCCCCATAAACACTTTAGCCGGATGTGCATTGAACACGAGGAATCCTAATAATGCACCTACAGCAGCTAGACAAAAGAGTGTAATAACTAAATTAGAATTACTATACCAAGATAGGATAGCAAATGCTCCAAAGGCTATAGCTGCAGTACCAGCTAACAACCCATCTAACCCATCGGTAAGATTCACAGCATTAGAGCTTCCTACAAGCATAAAGATTATAAAAATGGCATAGAACCACCCTAAATCAAAAGAAATATCTGTGCCTGGTATGGAAATGGCCGTTGAAAACGATTGGTTTCTTAAAACTAAATAAAAAATAATTGAGATAATAATCTGGCCTAAAAGTTTTTGTTTCGATGTGAGACCGAGGTTTCGCTTCATTACAACTTTAATAAAATCATCTAAAAAGCCTAAAAGTCCGAACCCTAATAAAACAAGAAGTAGCAGGCCTATTTCATAACCTATTCCTTGTTGAACTTTCATAATAACGATAAGGGAGGTAATGCTAATACTCGCAATAATCATTACTCCCCCCATCGTTGGTGTACCTGATTTCTTTTGATGTGATTTTGGTCCTTCCTCCCGTATGCTCTGCCCAAACTTTAATCTTCTTAAAAATGGAATGAGAATCGGGGAGAGTAAAACCGTCACAAGAAATGCAATTGCTATCGTTACAAAAAAGGTGTAAACGTTCAAGGTCTTTCTCTCCAATCTTCGTACTGCTTCATTTACTAGTACTTTTCTAAGTATTTTGCTGCTATTTTTGCATCATCGAAATCAATAGTCTGATTTCCAAGTATTTGGTAGGTTTCATGTCCTTTACCAGCAATTAAAACAATATCGTTTGCAGTAGCGTTCTTAATAGCATCTCGGATAGCTGATTCACGATCCTCTATTACCTTAAAATTACTGTAAGCAAGATCTGTTGTCATATCGTTTAAAATTTGAGCAGGATCCTCAGATCGTGGATTATCCGAAGTAAATATAGCTAAATCCGCTAATTCACATGCAGCCTGTGCCATTAAAGGTCTTTTTGTACGATCACGGTCACCTCCGCAGCCAACAACCACATGAATTTTTCCATTACAAAACTGCTTAATCGTTTTTAACACGTTTTTAAGTGAATCGGGTGTATGTGCATAATCTACAATGACGCCTATTTCTTTCGTATTGGCAATTGGCTGAAAACGCCCCTTAACGCTATCCATTTTTTCTAGTGCTCTTTGTATACTTTCCAATGGTATCCCACACGCATAAGTGCAAGTAGCTGCTGCCAACATATTATATACGCTAAATTCACCCATTAAATGACTGTTAATTGATATATTCCCTTCTGGTGTTTGCATATCAAACGAAACACCAGTCGAACCATACTGAATATTATATGCTTGGAAAGTAGATGGAGTATGAATTCCATAAGTTAGAATTGGTTGGGCACTCACACGTTTTAAAAAGTCACTATTTTTATCATCATTATTAATAATTGCGAATTTAGGACGGTTCGTATTATACGTATTTCCTAATTGAGAGAATAATAATGATTTCGCTACTAAATAGTTATCCATTGTTCCGTGAAAGTCCAAATGATCTTGGCTAAGATTTGTAAATACTGCTATATCAAAGTCACTTCCATGTACCCTTCCTAAATCTAATGCATGAGAGGACACTTCCATTGTTACAGTTTCTGCTCCAGCATCGTTCATCTTGTTAAAACTCTTTTGCAAAAACAATGCATCTGGAGTAGTATTTTTCACCGGATAAGAAGTCTCATTGATTTTCATTTCAATCGTTCCAATTAGACCTGTTTTCTGTCCGGTTTTTCTCAATATTTCATTAATATAATGGGATACAGAAGTTTTTCCGTTTGTTCCGGTAACTCCAATAAGTCGAAAACGTTGGGATGGATGAGCATAGAAGTTATTTGCTAATAAAGGTAATGCTCGTTTGGTATCGGGAACTAGGATGATTGGTACATCTTGTATCGATAATTTTTTTTCTGAAATAATTGCTACCGCTCCATTTTTGACTGCCGTTTCCACGTAATCGTGTCCATCTACTGTATAACCCTCTATACAGATAAATAGTGAGCCTGCAATAATTTCCCGACTATCTATTTCAACAGAAGTTATCTCTGAATCTATATCTTTGTTTATTATCTTGTATTCAGGAAGTACTTCTATTAACTGCTGCAAATTCATTCCATCACCTTTTTCCATTTGATATCCAACAAGTCATATTCTCTATTATATCAGAAACAGATTGACTTATCGTTCAAACTTTATCACTATTTTTCACCTAATACAACCCTTATTTTACTCCCCTGCTCTACTTTTTCTCCTGCTGCAGGCGCTTGATCAAGAATGACATTTCCATCCCCGACTGTATCAATTTGAAAGTTGAAATAATAAGATTGTAATTCTTTTGTTTCTAATCCGATTAAATCCGGAATTTCTACAAGCGGTTCTTCCGGCCACTGATAATCTTTCTCTATCCCATCCTCTTGTTTAGGGACATCTAATGCTCTCAAACTATCACTTATAATCGTTCCAACAATTGGAGCTGCAACCACACCTCCAAATTGTACAACGCCCTTTGGATTATCTACCGCTACATAAACAACGATTTCTGGATCATTAGCCGGTGCAAAGCCGATAAAAGAAACAATATGGTTATTTTCCATATAGCCACCATCAGGACCCACCTTCTGTGCTGTTCCAGTTTTACCGCCTAAACGATAGCCTTCAACAAAAGCACTTCTACCAGTACCTAGTGCTACAACATGTTCTAATGCATCTCTAATCTGTTCAGAGGTATTTTGAGAGATGACTCTTCTCTTCATCTCTGGCTCTTTTTCCGCAACTAATTCTCCTGTAGTTGGATCGATAAACCCTTCAGCTACATATGGTTCATATAAATAGCCTCCATTGATAGCAGCAGAAACAGCCATTACTTGTTGTATTGGTGTCACAGAGACACCTTGACCAAATGATGTAGTACCTAGCTCAATAGGACCAACATTCTCCAAGTTAAATAAAATTCCGTTCGCTTCTCCTTGAAGGTCAATTCCAGTTTTCGTACCAAAACCAAATTTTTCGATATAAGAGAATAGCTGTTCTTTGCCTAATCGCTGCCCTAACTCAACAAAACCAGGGTTACATGAATTCTGTACTACTTCTAAGAAAGTCTGGTGGCCATGTCCCCCACTTTTCCAGCAATGAAGGTGTGTTCCTCCGACTTCCACAGAACCATGATCATGAAAGTCATCTTCTAGTAAATCTACTTTCCCTTCTTCTAAAGCTGCAGCTAAAGTAATAATTTTAAAAGTAGAACCTGGTTCATAGGTGCTCCATATTGGTAAATTTCTATTGTACACTTCAGCCGAAATTTCTTGATAGTTTGCTGGATCGAAGTTCGGTCTTGAAGCCATACCTAATATACTTCCATTTTTAGGATTTACAGCAATCGCTATTGCTCCATCAGGATTATATTTGTTTTCTGCAATATCTAATTCCCGCTCAATAATCGTTTGTATTTTATTGTCTACCGTAAGTTTCAAATCATAGCCATCAACAGGCTCTTTGTATTTATCAGCCTTATGAGGCATTCTACGTCCTTTAGCATCACTATAAAAAGACAAACTTCCTGGGGTTCCACTTAGCTGTTCTTCATAAAATAGTTCTAATCCAGTTAGTCCTTGATTGTCAATCCCGCTAAAACCTAATACATGCGA
Source organism: Gracilibacillus halotolerans (assembly GCF_014206945.1). GTDB lineage: Bacteria > Bacillota > Bacilli > Bacillales > Amphibacillaceae > Gracilibacillus > Gracilibacillus halotolerans. Next base: position 109,463 of record NZ_JACHON010000001.1, on the reverse strand, counting down.
TAAATAATCCCCTTTTGGATAATGCCGAATGGAGTCCTCTGCCACATAAACGCCAGAGAGCGCTAATTCTTGAATAGCACGGGCCTTTTCCTCAGAAATCTTTCTTCCTTCGGGATGTAAACGAACAATTCGTTCATTTTTTGTTATTTCTTCTAGCGCTCGATCATAATCCATAGATAAGGTTTCTGCAAGTTGTTTAGCAGTATTCTCTGGATCCTCAATTTGCCTTGGTACAATCATCACCGTAGGAGCCGAAACATTTTCTGCTAACACTTCCCCATTTCGGTCAACGATTTTACCTCTTTCTGGTTCGAATACAATATCTCTGCTCCATAATTCCTCAGCTTGTCCAACTAAAAAAGGTGACAAAACAAACTGTACGTAACCTAATCGAACTAGTAAAATAATGAAAAACAAAAACACAAATGTAAAGATAACGACTATTCTTCTCTGAACCATTATATTGGCAATTCTCTTCATATCTCTGCCCCTTCTGCAAGAAATACTTTATGTCCAATATATGTTTGTCCTAATAAGAATAGAACGTTGTACCAAGGATTCCATTCACTATTCCGTTTGTTCTTCTAGTTCATCTTTATTGACTTTTTTAGTATCATTAGTTGGTTCCTGAAGCTCAGCCATCAAGTAACTTCCACTTTGAATTGATGTTCCAGGCTCAATACTTTGCTTGTGAATAAAGCCTGATCCAATCCACTCAATATCTAATTCGATTAAATCCTTTAACGTAAGTAAATCCTTTAGAGACCAACCTATTATATTAGGCATTGTTGGCTCATTAGTAACGATTAATACTTTTTGAGCAGTTGTAATTTTTTCACCGGGTTTTACATTCACATCTACGACACGTTCACCGTCTCCGATAACGATAGGATTTATATTCATTTCTTTAAATGCTTCCACCACATTGTTTGTAGATTTGTCTTTCCAATCAGGGACAGTTTTTAAGTTTTCTACTTTTACTTCTTCTTTATCTGGTTCGATATTTAAATATTTCAAACTATTCTCCATAACATTTTTAAAGATAAAAGAGGTCGTCACATTACCAGGCTCATATGTCTCTTCATCGAGATCTGGTTGTTGAACGGATATATACATAATTAACTGTGGATCCTCCGCAGGTGCCATCCCAATAAAAGAATAAATATAATTTCCCCAACCTGTTTTATATCCTCTTGTTTCTGGGTTAGGTATTTGAGCTGTTGCAGTCTTACCTGCTACAGTATAGTCATTTAATCCAAACACTTTTCCAGTTCCCGCCTCTGAAGTTATAACACTTTCCATAATATCTAAAACTTGATCCGCTGATTCCTTTGTAATAGGCTGTCCAACTACTTCTCTACTCTTTTCTTCAATTACCTCTCCAGTCTCTGAATCAACTATCTTCTTGATCAAATAGGGTTTGACCATTTCTCCACCATTAGCAATAGCGGAAGATCCTTTAACGATTTGAATAGGTGTCGTAATGGTTCCTTGACCAAACGAAGTAGTAATCTGTTCGATAGGATTATCAAATAAGATTCGACCTGGTACTTCTCCTGGAAGGTCAATACCTGTTTCTTTATCTAGATCAAACGCTTGTAAGTATTCTAAAAATTTATCCGATCCAAGCTTTTCATAAGCAAGTTTCGCCACTGCCACGTTGGAAGATCTTTGGAAACCTTCTAGATACGTTATACTTCCCCAACCTCTACCACCGTTATGGTCACTAATTGGCTTTATTTTAGGCCCAGCTTTGTATGATCCTGATTTGAAATATTCGTCACCCCGCCAGACACCTTCATTAACAGCTGCAGCTAAGGTAAATATTTTAAACGTTGATCCTTGTTCGACAGGGTTGGAGATCACATCATTAAACCAATTCTCTACATCCCCAAAGTTATTAGGATCATAACTTGGACGATTACTCATGGCCAAAACCTCGCCAGTTTTTGCATGCATGACAACGGCAGACATTTTCGTAGGTTCATATTCTTCTTCTATAACAGATAAAGAGTCTTCTAACAATGTTTGAACCTTCTGATCTATTGTTAAATATACTTGTTCCCCATCGTCTGCTTGATTTAATACTTCATTAGGATTTAATAGTTTGAAATTATACTTATCTCGCTGATAGGATATGCTTCCATCTTGACCAGTTAAGTATTCATCCATATAATTTTCCATTCCATTAATTCCTACAATTTTACCCTCATCGTTTTTTTGTGCTAAACCTATTGTTCGTGAAGCAAATGTTCCATTCGGATAAAAACGAACCGGTTCTTCTTCAAAATAGATGCCTGGAATTTCTAATGCTTCAATCTCTTCCTTTTGAGTCTGGGTTAATTCTTTACCATAATTACTAAATTCGACTTGGAATCGCTCTTCTTCTTTCCCTTCTACCATCCTTCGTTTCATTTCACTAGGCTCCATCCCGATAATAGGTGCTATCTTATCCGCCGCCTCATCTATATCGACAATATGTCTAGGTTTCTCGGGATTAATTGTTTGTCCTTCATCTAATACTGCATAAAGACGATATACTATTTTATCTTCTGCCAGTGGCATCCCATTACGATCAAAAATCGTTCCTCTTTTAGCAGGGATTGTATAATAATTCGTTCGCTTTTCTTCGGCTAACTCTGTGAGGGATACCCCTTGAACTTCTCCTGTTACTTGTATGTACAAAACACGTCCAAATACAATAAGAAAGCCAATTGCGAATAGTATCATCCAAACAATTGGCATCCATTTTGTCGTTTTTGTTTTCATTGGCTCACCCTATTCCGTAACCTTACTAGCTTCTTTAACTTGTGTATTTTGAACCTTTAATCCGTGCTTTTTAGCATTTTCGATAATACGAGAAGGCTGACTAAGTTCTTTTTGTTTATATACAAGGTTTTGGTTCGTTGTCATTTGTTGATCGATTTGTGTATTCACTGTCTGGATAGAGCGATTCATCGAATCTAAAGAAAAACTATATGTAACAATATAACACATAGCAGAAATAAAAATAGCGGAAAATAATGTATACATTATCTTTTCTCCACGTGTTACCCACGCTTTTTTAACTTTTACTTTTCTATGTACAACTTTTCTTGTCTGCTCTTTTACTGGAGTTTGATACGATTCAAAATTTCTTGCGTGTTGACTACTCATCTCTGTCACCTTCCTTATCCTTCATTTTTTTCAACGATTCGTAATTTTGCTGATCGTGATCTTCTATTTTGCTCTAATTCTTCGTCAGTAGGAAGAATTGGTTTTCTAGTTATTAAGCGGAAATCGGCTTGCTGTTCTTTCGGTAATACTGGAATATTCCGGGGTATAGATGGTGGAGTGCTCCACTGTTTAAACGTTTGTTTACATATTCTATCTTCCAATGAATGAAAAGTTATGACCGCAATACGTCCTGTTGGTTTTAGTAGCTTTCCAGCTTGTTCAATCGCTTCTTCAAATGCTGTTAGTTCATCATTGACTGCAATTCGAATTGCTTGAAATATTCTTTTTGCAGGGTGACCTCCCGTGCGTCTTGCCGCAGCTGGAATTGCCTCTTTAATAACTTCTACAAGTTCTAATGTTGTCTCAATTGCCTTCGTTTCTCTTGTAGATTCAATTTTTCGAGCGATTTGCTTTGAAAACTTTTCTTCACCGTATTTAAAAAATATAGAGACTAACTTTTCATACGGCCATTCATTTACTATTTGATACGCGGTCAAATCAGAACTTTGGTCCATCCTCATATCTAGAGAAGCATCTTGATGATAACTAAACCCTCTATCACCCTCGTCCAGTTGTGGGGAGGATACCCCTAAATCAAACAAAACACCGTCTACCTTAGTTACATCTCTCTTATGTAATTGTTCGGTTATATTTCTAAAATTACTTTTTATAAATTCTACGTTAGCTTTATAGTTCATTAATCGCTCTTTTGCAGCGATAAGCGCTTCATCGTCCTGATCAAATGCATATAGTCTACCTTTATCACTCAACTTAGATAGGATGGAAGCAGAATGACCGCCACCACCTAGTGTGCAATCGACATAAATACCGTCTGGTTTAATATCTAATCCTATAACGGCTTCTTTCTTTAATACTGTATAATGTTCAAACATCTATGCTCATCCTCTTATTGGATTGGTTAAAAATCGAAATCAATCATGTTTTCAGCGATTTCTGCAAATGAATCCTCTGACTCTTCAACAAACGAATTCCAATTATCTGCTGCCCAAAACTCTACTCGATTGGATACACCAATAACAGAGCATTCTTTTTCAATGTCTGCGTATTTTCTAAGTGGTGCTGGTATGTTTATTCTTCCTTGTTTATCGAGTTCACATTCCACGGCTCCTGAAAAGAAAAACCGCGTAAAAGCACGAGCATCTTTTTTTGTTAGTGGGAGTTTCTTTAGTTTTTCCTCTAATAGGTGCCATTCATTCATAGGATAAGCAAATAAACATTGATCAAGACCACGAGTAATAACAAATTGATCGCCAAGGTCTTCTCTAAACTTGGAAGGAACAATTATTCGGCCTTTTGTATCAATGTTATGAGAATATTCACCCATGAACATACCATGCACCCCACTTTCATTATTTATCGTACCACATCCCCCCACTTTCCTCCACTATTTTATTAAAAAAGTATGTATTTTTCTTACAGGTAATATTTTCATCCATTTCATCTTGCTTTTTCTCTTTATAAACAAAAAAATCGTAAGTCTTTAACAGACCTACGATTTTTATTATAATTTGATCACATAATGTAATTGTTTGTACGAATAATCTTCATTGAAGAATGTCCTGAACTTATCTACACCAAATCGGTTAAGAAAGTAAAAAATATTCCATGACCGTTCTTGAAAGCCGTTATTAGGGTAAAGATGTGCATTTAAATAATCAAATTCATTTAACGTTTGGCTATAGTCTCGTTCTTGTTCACGATGAAATTGGTTTCGAAGATTTTCGGTTTGTTGCAGAATATATTCTAGATTTTTTTCAGCATAGTTCTCCATATCTGGACGCCAACTTGCTGCTATATCCTGAAACACTTGATGTTGTTTTTTTATCGATTCCTTAAACTCATCAATCATGAGATCTAGTGGTGGAGCTAGTTGAGCTTTTAACCAATTCATTTTGTATTCATCTACTCCGCTCATTATCGCTTGCTCAATAGGAATACCGTATTTATCAAGATACCTTTCTACTTTCCTTTCTATCCAAGTGAACGAAGTACGCGGTAAAACAGGTGGCATTTTCATATCCAAATGATGAAAAGCTCCTTTAAGTATTCCCCAATATGCTACTTCACTCATCCCTCCATAGAAGGCTAAAGTAGGAAACAACATTTCTTGCATTAATGGACGAGTCACTACGTTATTACTTAATCTCTCAGGGCTCGTTTTCGCTATTTCGATTAGCTCTTCTGTTGAAAGTTCACACTCCTGATTTTTCCCTATCCATTTATCGTCTTTTCTTTTTAACAATATACGTTCACCGTGAAGATGATAAAACAAATGAGCATCATCTTCCTCGACTTCTACAGATACAGAGTAACCTCTTGTACGTAAATTCTCCAGTGTAGTATAAACGGATTGGCTAATAGCAGGTTGTTTCTCTATCATTTGTATAAAAAGGTTGCTTTCTATTTTCCTAACAAGCGAATTCCCGGAATCAATTAAAACAAGTCCTGTCTCCTTGAACAACCAGTGAATAATTTGTGCAAAGAAATCAACTAAATTGTGTGACTGTTCAATCACTCTATCAACCATGTTATATAAATCATACGTATGTTCTGTTTCTTCAAAGTAACGAAACGCTTCATGAACCCATTTTTTTAGTTCTTCTTCTATAATAGTACGTTCAGAAATAGAAAGTTTGTTCCATGTTGAAGATGGATATATATGTTTCGTTAATTCCCCTTCTTTAGGAAGAAATACATGATTGATCTCATCATAATCATGATCTTCACCAGCTATCCAAAACACAGGTATGACTGGAACACCTAGTTCTTTTTCTTGTTGCTTGCTTAACGATATGATGGAAATAATTTTATGTATAGACAGCATTGGACCAGTGAGTAGGCCAGCTTGTTGACCACCAATTACAACTAAACTATTTTTTTGTTCAAGCCGTTCAATATTTTGTAATGTGACATTATCTGCATTCCAGTTTTTATTTAAGGTCATTAACACATCTGTTAATACGTCACGTTCAAACACTAGTTTATCTAAATCCTCTTTTCTCTTTCGAAATACATCCTTAGAGTATGGAGAATAGTCATAAAAATTAAGTATTTGTTCGTTTCCTTGTATGTAATCCTTTATGAAAGGGTTTGTCCATTTTGTAGTCAGTGGTTCAATTACCATCAATAACGTTCTCCTTCTTTATGTCATTCCACTTGTATTGTACATAATCAAAAAAGAAAACGCACATAATTTGTTTATAAAAGATATGATTATCCAGAATATCGAATGATGTATAACAAGAGACCAGCGATTATAGATAATAGATGCGCTACAAAGAAAAATAAGAAGGTTATACGCCAGAAGAAACGAAAGACCGTCGCAAAGACAATATCGGTATATTTTTTCCAACAGATAAACACCGAACTTATGAATAGGAGAAGAAGAATGATGATTCCATAAAGGAAAATATTATGTACGGATAATGTATACCAAATAACACACGTTGAAATGAAATATAGAATTGTCGTATAGTTCACTGCCATTAGAAAAGACTTTTTCTTGTTTATTGCAAGAAAACGACTAATTCGAAAAACAATAAATGTTATAAGTATAGGAAAGGTTCCCATAAATGCTAGAACATAAGCTAGGAATGTGATCATTCTTCTATCCTCACTATCTTCATAAGAATCTAATTACCTATGAAAATAATACGACAGAATTCATAATTTAACAATGCCTGTTATGCAAAAAGGACTAATCACCGACAAATAATGACTTTTATCTCATTTAGTGAGAAACGAACGTTGCTTTAAAGAAAGAACGATTCGCCCATTGTACAACTCTTATATGTTCATTAAGATTTACATTCTAGGTTAATAGGTGATTAGTCTTAATCTATATTTGGAAGGATTATTAGTGAGGAATATATTATTATGCTTGTTCCATTGCTATATTACTCAAGGATTTCTTTTATTTTCTTTATTTTATTTTCATAGTCTGAAACCTTCTCTTTTAAATGAGCATTTTCTTCATAAATTTTCCTAAAGCTCTCAGACTCCCCTACTTGAAGATAGAATCGTTGTAAATCCTCAATTCCTTTCATAATTTCTTCGATGCCAGGATTTGCTCCAACCTGATTGCTTTTCACAAAAGCGCGAGATCTTCTATTTTTCTTAGCCTGTTGAATATCATTTTCATATTGCTTCCTCAATGTAGCATTCCATCGAAAACCGCATGCAGCAGGTGTTCTTGACAACTGCTCACCCGCTTCAGAGAATGCCTGTAATTGGGTCTTCCCTTCTTTAATAAATTGAAGTACAATTTCCCCGAGCAGTTGATCCTCTTCTTGTGTCCATGCGTCTTGACGATTGCTTTGCATGGCCTCACCTCCTAGATTCATTTGCTATCAATCTATGCAATTAATAGAGGAGATAGAATCAGAATTTTAGGAAGTTACATATACTTTGTAGTAATTTCCCCAAAGAGGAGCTTAATCAAGTAGTCGTAATTCAATTTGCTAGTAACCCATTTTATAGAGTAAGGAAAGCTGGTTTTCGTTTTCTAACTAAAAAAACAAGCAACCTTTATTTGGATTGCTTGTTTTTATAATTATTGCTCTACCACTTGTTTTTCACCATAATGTCCACAAGATTTACATACATGGTGAGGTTTAGTAGGTTCACCACAATTCGAACATTCTACTAATCCAGGTACGTGTAGCTTTTTATGTGTACGTCTTTGATCTCTTACTTTTTTAGATGTTTTACGCTTAGGTACTGCCATGCCTTACACCTCCTTTAAAAGAAGCAATAAATTAATTGTCTTCTTTATTCTTCTCGAAAAATTGTTGCAATTTTTCTAGGCGGGGATCTACTTTCTTTTCTTTCTGTTCATCTGTTATCAGTGTCCAACCTTCCCCTTCATCTACCGTATTTGCTTCAAGCTCTTCTTTTTCCGCAAACACACGCATTGGAACGTCCAGTAGTACATTTTCTCTGATAGCAGGGGTTAAGTCAAGAAGTTCTCCCTTTACTAAGTGGATCTCTTCAGATTCTTTAAATTCATCCGTTGTATACGTTTCGTCTACATGTACTTCAAAAGAATAAGGAACATCAATTAATGTTCTCGCACAAGGTAAAATCATTTTACCCGTTACTTGAAGTTGGCAAAAAATCTTGTCCCCATTCATTCTTACTGTACCTACTACATGAACGGGCTCTACCGAACGAATATCATTGTTTAATTCTTTGATCTCACGGATATCTTCCATCTCATCTACACGCAAAGCTTCCCCGTTTAAGTGTCTAAGTTTTTGAAGAGATAGTTTCAATGTTAATTCACCTCAAGGCAACAAGAAATATTTTAAAAGGAAAATCATGATTTGTCAATGTTTTTTCTTTACAGTCGTATCCTAACATTACAGATATATGATATACTACAAAACAAACATCTATTCAAGAATTAACTATTCCTATAATAATGTACCATAATGGAGGTAAACATGAAAGCTTGTGGACTAATTGTCGAATATAATCCTTTCCATAACGGGCACTTACACCATCTCAATCAATCTCGGCTACTATCTAATGCTGAATGTATGATTGCTGTTATGAGTGGTAACTTTCTCCAAAGAGGAGAACCTGCAATCGTAGACAAATGGGCACGATCAAAAATGGCTCTTTCTCAAGGAGTGGACCTCGTTATAGAATTACCCTACCCTTATGCTGTTCAACATAGTGAATATTTTTCTCAAGGTGCTGTCACAATTCTAAATAAATTACACGCTGACTATCTCTGTTTTGGAAGTGAACATGGCGATATCGAAGAATTTATCCGTATGGAAAAATGGATACATTCTAACGAAGAAACATATAAACAGGTATTAAAAAAGCACCTAAACGATGGACTTTCCTATCCAATGGCACATGAAAAAGCTCATAAAGATATTGGACCTAAAGGTGAGACTTTAGATCTTACAAAACCTAATAATATTCTCGGTAGACAATATGTTAGACAAATATTGGAACAAAACACTTCCATGATGCCATTAACTATACCAAGAATACATAATAATTATCATGATAACGAAATTAATGGACCTATTGCGAGTGCAACAAGTATACGTAATGAATTAATACGAAATAATAATTGGAATGACTCCATGAAGGCTAGTGTCCCCTCATCAACGGAACAAATAATGAATGACTATTATGAGGAAACAAAGACATGGCATCTATGGGAACTATATTTTCCGTTACTCATTAATCGAATACTAACTAGTAATAGGAAAGACCTTCAAGCAATTCACGGTATAAAAGAAGGACTTGAAAATCGTATTTATCAAGCGGCAGAGAAGGCAGACAGTTATACAGACTTTATCCAACGAGTTAAAACAAAGCGGTATACATGGACAAGTATCCAACGTATTTTCACTCATATTTTAACTAACACAACAAAAGATGAGATGCTTCAACTTCGCAAGCAAGAACCTGAAGTTCGTATTTTAGGTATGAATCAAACTGGACGTGCTTATCTACATTATCTCAAATCAAAAGAGCTAGAATTCACCCTCTACACAAGTAGTAAATCACCTTATCGTTATCAAGATCATGTGCGAAGAATAAATCATGCTTATTATTCCATTCTCTCAACGAATATACGAAGACAAAAAAGCTTACAAGAATTCCAATCACCTATTATATATACTTAGAGACTGAGCCAGAGTAATTTTCATAATATAAAATCCTAATATTATACTAACGCCTTGTCAAAATACTTCGCTTTTACCCATAGGGTATAAGTTAACATCTGTGCAAAAAATACTTGCACAGTGTTTCCTATACCTCGACAACGCCTCAACTAATTACAAAAGTTATATAAAAACTTTAGTTTGTGATGTTCGGCGTTGCAACAGAGCCTTGCCGAGGTATAAGCGAAGTGTTTTAGCGAAGCAATTATAAAAAGCATACAAACAGAACTGATTCTAACGAATCGTTCGGTTTGTAGTATGATTAAATAATTCTGTCCCAGCCTCGCTTTCAATAGAATAGGAAGTAATGCTATTCTGTGGCAAAAAACGCTCCGTCAAGCCTTACTTAAGCTTGTCGGGGGGTGAGCAAGGCGCTTGCGCTTTTCTATTTACTTTGTAGATATCCAAGTGCGTCGTTGAAATGATCTACTGGAACGATTTCCATTTCTGTTTGGATGTCATCTGCCGTTTCTCTTGCCTGAACATAATTGGACGTCTCGCTATTCTGTTCATTGGGTACGAAAAATATGTCACAGCCAGCTTTATCAGCAGCAACTATTTTTTTATCTACTCCACCAATCCTACCTATATTACCTTCATAATCTATTTCCCCAGTCCCACAAACTTGGTAACCTTGAGTTATGTCCTCTTCCGTTAACTGATCATAAATCTCTAATGCAAACATGAGACCTGCACTTGGTCCACCCGTTTTACCTGTTTCAAAAGTAAGCTTCGGATCTACTTCCACTTTTCGATCCGTGACTAGAGAAATTCCTATACCAGGTTTTCCGTCTAATTGCTCTAAACTGACTAGTTCAATCTCTACTTCTTCTATAAGTTCTTCACGCTCAATTGTTAGTACAATCGAATCTCCTGCATTTTTCTTATTACTTACATAGTCTGTTAAATCATCTGCTTCTTTAATTTCTTCACCATCAACAGCAACAATAACATCTCCTGTCTCAAGCTTATCTTCTGCAGGCACACCTTCCATTACAGCTACAACATACACACCATTAAAATTAATTGTAATCTCTTCCTCAGCAGCTTCATATGCTACTACTGTAGACTGTTCTTGTGAATTTTCCATCATTAATAGTTGCATTTGCTGGTATTCTTCGTCCGTTATATCTTGAAGTAACTGTTTCTCAGGTATTATTTCATAATAATCCGTAATGGTTGCCCATAAATACATAATTGGACTAGCCTTGCCACTTCTAATTGTTACTAAATGCATATCGCCTTCACTTTCTGTACCACCATCAACGGATACTATAGGATCTAGTGGATCTGCACTGCCAGGTTTTTGTATATAAAAAGGTAACGGGTATGCAAACAAACCAATAATGATTAAGCCACAAATACCCAAAATCAAAGTTTTAGTAATACTTTTTTTATTTTTCATGTCCAACCTACTTTCTTAATGAACTTCCGATAAAGATATCTTCTAAAGGAGCGACAGATCCTATGCCACGGATTTATACAATTTTTTTAGCAGTAATAACTTGTACCTTAGCCGCAACTACTATTATATTCCCAAATGAAGTGCTGCAAGCAAGTAAAAGAGGCGTAGAAATGTGGGCTACCTCTGTATTCCCTTCTTTGCTTCCCTTCTTCATTATAGCAGAATTATTAATAGCGTTTGGGGTCGTACATTTCATAGGCGTTTTACTAGAACCATTGATGCGTCCACTCTTTAATGTACCTGGTGCTGGAGGCTTCGTATGGGCAATGGGAATGGCCAGTGGCTATCCTTCAGGCGCTAAATTCACTGCAAGACTGCGTCAAGCTAATCAACTCACAAAAACAGAAGCTGAGCGTCTAGTTAGCTTCACAAATTCATCAAGTCCACTATTCATCATAGGTGCCGTTGCAATTGGTTTTTTCCACGATCAACAGCTCGGCATTCTTCTAGCAGTTGTACATTATATTAGTAACTTTTTTGTAGGTGTAAGCATGAGATATTATAAACGAAATGAATCTGGTACTATGTATAGGACAAGCTTTTCATTTCACAAGGCCTTAGGAGCCTTACACCATGCTAGAGTTCAAGACAATCGCTCTTTAGGTAAGGTATTAGGTGATTCAGTCGAGCGATCCATAAAAACATTAATCATGATTGGTGGATTTATCGTTTTGTTTTCTGTCATCACACAATTAATGAAACAACTTTACTTAACGAATGTAATTGCAGAAGGTTTGAAATATATTCTGAGATCAATGTCTATGGAAGAAGTATTAGCTCTTCCGTTTATATCTGGAATATTTGAAATAACAATTGGCGCCTTCGAAATGTCACAAATAAATAGCTCTATGTTACATATTGCTATGTTGGTTTCTGTATTCTTAGCTTTTAATGGCTTTTCTGTACAAGCACAAGTTGCGAGTATTTTAGCAACTACGGATGTTCGATTCAAGCCTTATTTTGTTGCCAGACTCATACATGGTGTCTATGCAATCGTCTTAACAATTATTTTGTTTAAGCCCTTATATCAGGAGCCAATAGCACTGGTTTCAAATTGGCAAAATTTCGATACGAAAGATATTAGTTCTATTTGGTTAAGTATACAGAGCTTCTTTATTGTGACTACGCTTATTATTCTATTTATGTATTTTATGTATCTTTTTCTAACGTTATTAGGAAAGAGAAAGCGTTAAGAATTTTTAAACTTCTCTTTTAAAGCTTGTTCGACTACTGGTGGAACTAAATCAGCTACATTCGCATGATATTTCGCTACTTCTTTCACAATACTTGAACTTAGGAAAGAGTACTGATTGTTTGTCATAACAAAGAACGTTTCTATATCCTCATTTAATTTACGGTTCATTGCTGTAATCTGCATTTCATATTCAAAATCGGAAACGGCACGCAATCCTCTTAGAATCGCATGGGCATTTTTACGCTTTGCATAATCCATCAGTAATCCATCGCAAGCATCAACCGTAACATTTGGAATGTCCTTAGTAGCTTCTTCTAATAATGCTACACGTTCTTCTATATTAAATAATGGTTGCTTAGATGCATTATTAAATACTGCTACAACGATTTCATCAAATACCTTTGCACCTCGCTGAACAATATCTATGTGACCATATGTAACTGGATCGAAGCTACCTGGACAAATTGCTAATTTAGGCATGATTTATACTCTCCTTTTTGAAAATGGTGATTGCTGTTGTTTTATTATATATTTCACGTCGTATCATAGAAATATCATCCGTTGAAAATGTTAGATTCTTTTCAGCGTCATGCTCGCAAACAATATACGTATCTTGTTTTATGATGTCACTAGACACTACAGCTTCGAGTAATTTTTCATACGACACTTTATGGTAAGGTGGATCTAAGAATATTAAGTCAAATTTTAATTCTCTTTTTCGTAATGCTTTTAATGCTCGAAACGCATCATTCCTATACACCTCTGTAATCTCTTCCGCATGTAATCGATTTACATTATGGTGTATGGTTTCTACCGCATTCTTCTGTATATCGACAAGAATAGCTTTTTCCATTCCTCTACTTAAAGCTTCTAACCCGAGAGCACCACTTCCCGCGAATAAGTCTAGGCAATTTCCTCCTTCAAAATACGGCCCAATCATTTGAAAGATAGCTTCCCTTATTTTATCCCCGGTTGGTCTAGTCTTGTTACTAGGAACCGCCTTAACAGGGTGACCTTTCCATTTTCCAGCGATTATTCTCATTGGCTCACATCCCATATCATTCATAAATCTATCTTAATATAGCACGATTTATTTATAGCCTACAAATATTTCGTAAGACCGTGAGTCACTCTCTTTTAACACACGTTCCTATTTATCGTTCTATTATTTTCTATATAGCAAATAATTATTTTAATTTCGATGTATAAAAACATGAAATAACGTCCAAACTTGGACTGAAGCAACTCACTTAAATAGTTGCTTTCAAACGGAGAAGACTTACATTTCCCCATAAGTCCTTACTCCGGTTTCTCCTCTCCCTTTATCTTTTTATTACCATCAGTGGTAATAAAAAGAACCTGCAGTTATTAATGAACTGCAGGTTTTTTTGTCTTTAAATATGAATTAGATAGAATGTTATCTTTATTCTAGCGGCCGTACTGATTCTCTATACTAAATAATAATTAAATTCCCATTTTGTAATCATACTCTTTTTCATCTTCCGCTTTTACGCTTTCAAACTCTGTTTTAATATATGGTTTCGAGGATACCTCTACGTTTCGTATGTACGGAAGTTTTTTTAGAGAGTTCATGATTTCATCCACTTCTTCCATATCTACATAGAGAATTGCATATTTCATTTTTTTAGATACGTACACAAGGTGTCCATATTTTTTAATAAATTTAACATTTTTCATCTTTTGAAACCATATCGCTAACCCTTGGCGTTCAACTAACATAATTTTATCCTCACTTTATTGTATTCGGCCCGTTTGCCGTACCAATCTAGACCCAGAGGCTCCAATATGTTAAGATGCTTGACAGCCACAACCTCCACCTGAACCGCAACCACAGCCACCATCTTTAAACAGAGCACCATCCATCGGGACCATGATCTTATCACTAACTGAATATGCTACAATTTGACTTATTTCATCAAGAAAACTTTGTAATTCAGTTTCTTTTATTTTATAAGCGGCAATCGTTTCATGCATATCCATCTCCCGTTTGGAAACTCTTACTTCTTTCATGATCGTACTATAATCTGGGTGATACCTGCCGAAACGTTCAACCTCTTCGTATTTTTCTTTCATTTTATTAAAGCGAGCAATTAATGTTTGAGCTTGTGGATCATTATCCATTTCATTCTTTGCTGCATTGTATTCTTCCATTGTACTAGATTGAAGAATTAATTTTCCTAACTCTTCTGATTTATCTAAAATCTCTACGAATTCAATTGTTGCTATAATTTAAATCACCTCCATTTCCATCTTATCAATTTTATGAACGAATGAAAAGAGGCAAACTCTCTAATCGGAAGATGAGTTCGCCATATTCATTAAGAATTGAATTAATTGAATGTTTTGTTGCATTCTATCCATCCGTTGTGTAATAGTCTTTCCAAAATACTCTTTTGCTAACCTTTCCATCTCAAAAACCCTGTCTGGTTCTCTCATCAAATACCGATACCATTCAGGGTTCATACGAATAAATCGAATTAGGTCCTTATTCTTCATAAGGTGTTCATAGCACTCAGGTTCCATTGTTACCTCCTAATCTTTTGGAATAAAAGAATTGTTAGAAGTATTCGCTTCCTCATTATTTTCTTTTTGATATTGTTGAATCATTTGAATAATACCGCCTATAACTTTATCTGCCTGTTCAATATGTTTATCTATATTGTCGAGATTGATATTAGACAATATAGATGAAAGGAGTTGAGAAGAAGAGGTGCTATTTTTCTTTTCTTTCTCTTTGTTCGTCCTCGTTTTCTTATACTCTTCCCAGCTCGGATCATCTTCTCCTAATAATATATACTCTTCAAAAATATCTTGAAGTGTTCTTTTTTTCAGACGGACCTCTTGTACAAGCTGAGGATGTTTTGACAAAAACTGTTTAAACTGGTCAACTACTTGCTTTCTGTCTTGCGTCATGACAGCCCACTCCAACTTAATTATTCTATATTAATTATATGTTAATTAGTCTGGGTTGTTACACTACTATCACGTTCACTCTAATTTTTGCAGAAAATTTTGCGTATAGTATTTCGCATACACACCGACTCCTATATGTGTATACGTATCATGTAATAAGGCGTCTCGGTGTCCTTCACTATTTAGCCAACCATGAACCACGTCTGGGCCGTCAACATAATTAGCTGCGATATTTTCACCCGCTGACAGATAGTTTGCGTTAGCTTCAGCTAATCGTTCTTTCAAACCATCTCCATTTGGACGGAAATGAGAAAAATAATTTTGTTCATGCATATCCTGGCTGTGAGCCTTTGCAGCTTGATGTGATAATTCATCCCAGGCTAATTCTTGCTTGCCATGAACGTTTCTAATGACATTCGTTATATCCCATATTTGGTTCTCTATTCCTTTTTCGATAGCCAGCCGTTCATCCTCTGAAGCAACAGGTGGTTCATTTAGTTCACCGTAATAATACAATTCATATGGTCGAAGCAACTCAAATACTTCTTTATTTATTAAGCGGATGCCAGATAACTCATCCGTAAAAGTATCCATATATAATTGGGCAAATACACCTTCCGATAACCGAATGATAGGTCTTTTCTGAAAATCTTCGTCATTTAATTGAAACTTTAGATGATCAAACTCTATCTCTTTTAATAATGTTACTTGCTCCTCTATCTCTGCTCGTTTTTGCCCAATCTGCAGCGGTTGAATATTTAATTGCTTTGAAGGGGTATAAATGGAAACAATTTGATTTTCTTTTACAGCTATCTGCACGTATTGTTCTTGTTTGTCATAGATCCACCACTCATATCCATAGGCAGATTGGTCTTTTCGACTCGGTTCCCCATAGGATTGTATCCACTGATCCGTTTCCTCATTAATATAATTCCAAATAAACTGATCTTTTTCCCAATGGAGATTGTTTTCTGGTTGTGCTTTCTCTTGTCGTTCTGAGTGTTTCATAGATTTGGTTGGACTGTCATAGTTATGTAGCTCTGATTCTGATTCAAACGGTAAGCATCCCGATAGAAGTACCATGATAACAACTATTTTTATTAATAGAATTTTATACAAGATTCCACGTCCTTTTCTATGTATACTATTCATTAGTATATGCAAAACTAACTCGATAGATGAAATTTTTTTCTAGTTACCCTTTTTAAATTGCATCTTTTTCAATTTCGTAATAATATAGGTATAGTGACTACATAAAATGAGGTGACGTAATGAAGTTTACAGATATAGAAATTGAAGGTTCAGTAATTGATTTAAAAGCTCTTGATCACGTTATGGAAAAAGCAAAATTTGTTCGTGCAGGTCAATGGGACTATGAGCGAGTTACATATGATTACAAAATTGGATCACCAGAAAAAAACATAACATACTATGTAAGAGTTCAAGGTTACGCATTGGAAGGTGATGTGGACCGAGGTGATGCTGTCATGAAGCTATTAACTCCACTATTAGGCAAGCATTACTATCCTCACGGCATCGAATATGGTGAGGAAGAAGAATTTCCAGAAACTATCATTCAACATGCAAACAGACTCTTATCGGGTATCGAAACAAACTTAAAATCCTTCGTGAAACAATCATAAAATTCATACATTAAGCGGCTGACCTTACCAGCAGCCGCTTTTCTACTAGCTCTTTTTTTACCATTTTTTCTCATATCCTCTGTTTGAAAGGAGCCCTTGAAATTATTAATGAAAAACGTAAATAAACGTTATCTAAAAATTGCTCTTTTTCTAGTTGCAGTAATACTAATATTTATTTTCATTCTACCAATTTCTGTCCCGTTAGTTGCTGCATTAATTACAGCACTCGTGCTAAATCCACTAGTAAAACTAGCTGTAAATAAATTTAAGTTTAGTCGGAAAATAGCCGTTCTGATTGTATTTTTGCTTTTCCTATTAATTATGAGCACTATTGGTACATATCTAGTAATGAAAACAGTAACCCAGGTTATTCACTTTGCTGAAAATGTGCCTACCTATATTATTCAAGTAAATAATCAATTACTCCAATGGGAAAGTGAAATACAACATTTTACAGAACCATTGCCAGACGAATTAATCGAAGAAGTAACTGGGCAATTTCATTCTACCCTACTAGCCCTTAATAATAATTTAACAGAATTATTTCGTATTGAAAGAATTGCTAGTGCGATAAGTAAAATTCCAGATTATTTAGTAAGCTTACTAGTTTATTTAATCAGTTTATTTCTTTTTATGATAGAATTACCTAAACTTAAAGCAGGAGTTTACAATTTAATGCATGAAAAGACAGCCGAAAAAGTGACTTTCATGAATAAACGACTTACAGATGTAATTTTTGGCTTCTTTAAAGCTCAATTCTTAGTTAGTATCATCATCTTTATCGTATCTTTAATAGGTTTGTTAATCATTATCCCACAATATGCCTTAGTTATGTCTTTAGTTATTTGGGTAATAGATTTAATCCCTATACTTGGATCAATTATTATATTAGCCCCTTGGGCAGTCTACATGTTTATTGTTGGAGATTATGTGCTGGGTATTCAACTCTCTATCTTAGCCGTCATTCTATTGGCTATTAGAAGAACGGTGGAGCCAAAAGTGATGGGAAAACACATTGGACTATCACCACTAGCAACACTTATTTCCATGTATATAGGTTTAAAGTTGTTTGGTCTAATAGGCTTCATAATTGGTCCTATATGTGTGATCCTATTTACGTCAGCTAAAGAAGCTGGCATAATTAAATGGAATTTAAAAATTTAAAAATCTCTCCAAAAAAAGGTTCGAATCATTGTGTATACGATGACTCGAACCTTTACTCATTCTCTTATATATAACTTTCGTTTAATTTGTTTGATGCTCCATTGGTAATGGATCAATTTTATACTCATCCTTGCGGAACCAAGGAAAGAAAATTCGTCCTATCATTGATGCATAAATTAACTCCTGAGAAATCTTCATTACAATACCGCCTAGTTGTTGGTCTTCCAACAAGCCCATTGGTGAGAACATTTCAGGGCCACTAATCGTAATGCTATCCAATACATCTAAAGGTACACATAATGCCATCGCTTGAAGCCAACTTCCCTCTGCACCATACGTTGCATAATGACTTGTCGTAGAGAAGATAATTAAGGCACAGGCAGGAGTAATCAAAATACCACTTGCAGCAATGTAACCTATCTTTAGTAATGGTTGCATACGATTCATTTCTTTAATAGGAGAAAAGATTGGCCACCACATAATAAATGCTGCAGTTAATAAAATAACTGTAACTGAAATATGGATAATCTCATTTTCTTTTGAGAAATCAAATATATCTGGTAAATGGTAGAACGAGAATAGAGCATTGAACATTAACAAAGAAATCAATGGCTTTGTCAATATTCTTAGTATCTGCTTCAAAATTGGTGCGTAAAAAATTTTTTCCCAGATCCAAACTGGTAAACCTTTTATAATGGCTATAGGGAATAACAAGAATAAAAGTGCCATTTGGATCATATGGGCGGTAAACATAATGTGTGACATTAAATCGATAGGTGCTCCTTTTAATATGTAAAGTAATAGGAGTCCTAAATAGAAAAACATAGGTTGTTTACCAACAGGTCTTTTCGACTTATCTTTATGTCGAACGAGCCAGAAGTAATATATTAATCCTACCAATGCAATAGATAGGAAAAAGTACGGGCTCCACAATGCACGGAAACCAAATATTTGTATGTCATTCCACATGGATTTCACCTCTATTAATAAATATGCTACATACCATTATACCTAAAAAAAATACAAGTTAAAAGATAGACCTCTACTAAGTCTTTACAATTTCGTGACATTATAATAAACGCGGTAAAAAAAGTGGATTTCTATACAACTTAAGAAATTGCACGAGCGCTTTTGCTTATGTCTTATTCGTCTATAAAGCTATAGTTTCATGGATAAAAGGAAAAAGTGGAGAAAATAGTATTCTCCACTTTTTATTTTACCACCAAGTTAATACAACTAATCCTAGCACTGTTAGGAAACCTGCAAAACAGCCTCCATAGAACAATAAGGATGGCATTCCATGTCCTTTTTCGTTCATGTGCATAAAGTAGTACAATTGAAAACCTACTTGCACCACAGCAAAGAGGATAATAACCATTCGAACAAACATAGCATTTAAATCGGACATAACCATTCCAAATGAAATGAGTGTAAAGATGATTAACATAGAAAAAGTTAATACTTGGTGTCTCATGTCTTGTCTTCTTTTTTCTTTTATAAACTCTTCGTTAAAAGTAGCTCTTTCCTCCATATCCTACAGCACCCCCATAAGGTAAACTACCGTAAAGATAAATACCCAAACAACATCAATAAAGTGCCAGTAAAGGCTAGCGATATAATATTTTGGTGCATTATAAAGGTTTAAACCTCTTTTAGCATTTCGTACTATTAATGCTGTAATCCATGCTAGACCAAATACAACGTGACCACCATGAAATCCTACTAACGTATAGAAAGCAGATCCAAAAGCAGAAGATCTAAAAGTGAAACCATAGTCCGTAATGTAATGATAGAACTCATAAATTTCACAGGCAAGGAATCCTAGACCTAAAATTACCGTAATAGACATCCACAATTGTAATCGTTTAAAATCATTATTCCTTAAATGATGCATTGCATAAACACTTGTAAGTGAACTCGTTAATAGAAGCATGGTCATAATAAATACTAATGGAAGACCAAACATCTCCTCAGCAGATTTCCCACCGTTTAGAGAGCCATTTAAGGCTAGGTAAGTACCAAAGAGACTGGCAAATAATACTGCCTCTCCACCTAAGAAAAACCAGAAACCTAAGAATTTATTTTTTCCTTCTAGAGTTGCCTTCTCTGGTTGTAGAGGCATCTTTTTTGGATTCATAATATCCTGTTCTGTCATTATTTCCTAGCCTCCTTTTCCAATTCCTTTTTAGGAATGTGATATCCTAAATCGTCTTTCAAGGAGCGTACAAGCATAGCACCTAGTGCAATCCCCATACCAACGAAAATTAATGCATTGAGCGCATTGTCATATTTCTGATAGATGAAACCAAATCCAGCGATGAAGAATCCTATAGTCATAACAAATGGTAGCACCGTATTATTCGGCATATGGATGTCATCTAGTGGTTCAGATGGTGTCATTTCTTTTCTGCCATCCATTTTTTCTACCCATAATGGATCCAAACCACGAACTAATGGAACTTGTTTAAAGTTATAGTGTGGAGCTGGAATCGGTACTGCCCATTCTAACGTACGTCCATCCCATGGATCATCTCCGCATGGTTCGCCTTTAATTGCTGTTTTAATAATGTTATATAGCAGGATTAGGACTGCGATCGCCATTAAGAATGCACCTGCAGTACTAATAGCGTTCCCTAAATCCAGACCTTGATCCGGTAAATAAACCCAGTAACGACGTGGCATACCCCAAAGACCTAAGAAATGCTGAATCATAAATGTTAAGTGGAAACCTACAAAGAAAATCCAGAAAGTAATTTTTCCTAATCTTTCATCTAACATTCTGTTAAACATTCTTGGCCACCAGTAATGCGTTGCTGCTAATAAACCAAACACAGTACCACCAATAATTACATAGTGGAAGTGAGCAATAACGAAGTAACTGTCATGGTACTGATAGTCTGCTGTTGCAGCAGCTAACATAACCCCAGTCATACCACCAATTGTAAAGGTTGGAATAAATCCTAAAGCATATAACATTGGTGTTGTTATTTGGATACTACCTCGCCACATTGTAAATAACCAGTTAAATATCTTAATCCCGGTCGGTACCGCAATCGTCATCGTTGCTACCGCAAATATTGCGTTAGCTGCTGCTCCCATACCAACTGTAAACATATGGTGAGCCCATACCATAAATCCTAAGAACGCAATAAGTACCGTTGCGAATACCATTGCAGAATAACCAAACAATCTCTTTCTAGAGAATGTGGATACAACTTCACTAAACACACCGAAAATAGGCAAGATTAAAATGTATACCTCCGGGTGTCCAAATATCCAGAATAAGTGTTGCCAAATGATAGAGTTTCCTCCCATAGCTGGGTCGAAAAATGCACTATCAAACATACGGTCAAACATCATTAAAAATAAACCTACAGTCAAAGCAGGGAAAGCAAATAAAATTAACGCACTTGCCACAAATGATGTCCAAGTAAATAATGGAAGACGCATATACGTCATACCTGGAGCTCTCATATTAATGATTGTAACAAGGAAGTTAATCCCCGCCATTAATGTTCCCGCACCAGAGATTTGAAGTCCTATTACATAATAGTCCATCCCCTCTCCTGGTGATATGGTTGATAAAGGAGTATAAGCTGTCCATCCAGCATCTGCTGCTCCTCCTGTAAACCAACCAACGTTTAACATAATACCACCGAATACAAATAACCATAATCCTAATGAGTTAAGGAATGGGAATGCAACGTCACGTGCTCCAATTTGTAAAGGAATCACTGCATTCATAAATGCGAAAATAAGTGGCATAGCTGCCAAGAAAATCATTGTTGTTCCGTGCATAGTTATTAATTCATTGTAAAACCCAGCACTAACAAAGTCGTTCATAGGCTTGACTAATTGCCAACGTATAGCTAGCGCCTCTAACCCGCCAAGCAGGAAAAAGAAACCACCGGCAATCAGATATAACACACCTATCTTTTTATGGTCAACCGTTGTTATATAATCCCAAACAACGGACCAAAAGCTGCGTTTATTACTCGCTGCCAAAGTAGACATAGTTGGTTAACCTCCCTTTAAAATAAACGTAATCCTTCTATATTATTGATCTTCAAAAGGTTCGAATTCAGGTACAACTTCTGTTGATTTTAATTCTAGTAAGTAGTCAGCAATCTTCTCTGCATCCTCTGTGCTAATTCCCTCTTGTAAATAAGGAGCGTTTAACATCCCGTTACCAGGTTTTTTAGATGCAGGATCAACAATCCATTCTACTAATTCTTCTTTGTTATGTTCTAACACGCCTGCGATCATTGTTCGATTACCAAAGTTCGTTAAATTCGGTCCAATGGCTGGTGCTGTAGTTGCTCCATCTGTTGCGTGACAAGATAGACAGCTCTGTTCAAATAAAGCTTTACCTTCCTGAGCACTTGCTGTTGCTGGTTCCTCTTCCATTGGAGTTCCCATATTTTCTATCCATTGGTCGTACTCTTCCTGACTTACAACAACAATCTTAAAGTCCATTAAGGAGTGTGAGTCACCACAGAACTCCGCACATTTACCCCAATAAACACCTTCTTCATAAGCTTCGATGTACATAACGTTTTCATTCTCTGGGTTAACGTCCATCTTACCTGCAAGCGTTGGTACCCAGAATGAGTGAATTACATCACCAGAGATCATATTTAAATAAACTCTCGTGTCGACTGGTATATAAAGATCTTGGCTTGTTTGAATACCTTCATTTACATAATCGAAATTCCACCAAAATTGTTTACCAGTAACATTGACATTAATACTATCATCTTTCTGACTCTCGTCAGCTAAATCATATGTAGTGGCAATTGTCGGTACAGCGATAATAACTAATAATAAAATTGGAATGATAGTCCATACAATTTCAAGTGTTTTATTTCCTTCAATTTGTTCTGGAACATAATCTTCTTGACCTTTTTTACGTCTGTATTTAATAAGTACATACGTAAAAATCGCCATAACCACAACGAAAACTATTGTCATAACTAAAATAGAAATGATAATAACTTCAAAAGAGCGTTCTGCACTATAACCTTTTGGAGCTAGAGCAGTTAAATTTTCTTTACCACAAGCTGTAAGGAAAATTGCCATAAGAGAAAACAATCCGAGCATTCGGACCTTTCCCACCCATTTTTTCATGTGTAACCCTCTCTTTCTGATTGACTAAAATTTATATTGAGAAAAACTTGATTGAATCAAGTTTACTGCCTCTAGTATTGTACCTCATAATATGTTCGATGGAAAAGTTATAAAAATCATGACGATACAAATTAGCGTTAAGTAAAGTAATGAATAGGCAAACATCTTATTCGCCCATTTAAGAAAGTCTACATCTTTTTTATACCCTGTTAGCGCTAAGTAAATCCATCCGATATTAAGTATCGTACCGATAATGATAAAAACTGTGCCTAGCTCATATAGGAAAAACGGAATTGGCAAGAGACATAATATATAAATTAGCATCTGTCTTCTAGTCATTTCATTTCCATGAACAACTGGTAGCATTGGTATATTTGCCGCTCTATAGTCTTCTGTTTTTCGAATAGCAATTGCAAGAAAATGCGGTGTTTGCCAAATGAAAATTAACAAGAAGAACACATATGCAGCAGGTTGTAATGATGGCTCTACTGCAGACCAACCAATTAATGGAGGTATTGCACCAGATAAGCTGCCAATCCCTGTGTTAATGGTATATTTTCTCTTCGACCATAACGTATACAAAACGACATAGCTAAACCAACCAATCAAACCTATTATAGCTGT
Source organism: Gracilibacillus halotolerans (assembly GCF_014206945.1). Lineage (GTDB taxonomy): Bacteria > Bacillota > Bacilli > Bacillales > Amphibacillaceae > Gracilibacillus > Gracilibacillus halotolerans. Next base: position 85,382 of record NZ_JACHON010000001.1, on the reverse strand, counting down.
TTGAATTGAAGCTAGTCCCAGTATTAAAATTCCTACAACTGAAAAAGCCACACCCATAAATATTACATGACGTATCGGAATTTTTCCAGTAACAGTCGGTCTTTCTTTTGTTCGCTCCATAACATTGTCTATATCTCTATCAAAATAATTATTAAGAACACAACCTCCTGCAATGACAAAGGCTGTTCCAATAACAGTTACTAAGAGCATATGCCAATATTCACTAAAGGAGGCACCTGTGTAATATAAAGCTACCCAAAACCCTGCAAATGCTGTCATTGTATTAGAATTGATAATTCCTACTTTTAAAAGTTGTTTCATATCTGACCAATTATATTGAAAGTCACTATCCGCCCATTTAATGAGTGGACTACTTGTTTCGACATTAATTTTTTCCATTTGCGCAGCTACCTCCTCTCGTATGTAAAAATGCCATTTGTGCCTTATGCACAATCATTGCTTATTGTATCATGGATTGTATGACAACGCTATGTTACTCTCCTATCGAAAAACACTTTTGACGTTTTTGTGAACTTTTTTCAACAAAATCATGACCACTAATTATAGCATACATTTATTTGCTATAATGTATTGAAATCTATCATTAACATATAGCTTTCTTGTTGAAGGTTCTATCTACTTTTTTAGCATATCTCGCCCTAATATTGCAAACTTATTGCAATATTTTTATGTTTAAAATAGATGAACGGAGAAATTAGTTTCAAAAAATCAATATCTATCATTTGCTATATTTGTTGCATGCATAATTATTATACATCATGTATGATGTTACGAGAGGTGAAAAAATGAAAGGTTTAAAAATTTTATCTATTATATCTGTTGCCGTCATGATTTTCGTACTCGTTGGTGGTGCATTAGTTACAAAAACAGATTCTGGCATGGGGTGTGGAGCAAATTGGCCGCTATGTTATGGTGATTGGTCGTTAGAAATGTTTATTGAACTGAGTCACCGTATCGTTTCTTCATTGGCGGGTATATTCATTCTACTACTATCCATCTTATCATGGAGAAAGATTGGGCATATACGTGAAGTGAAGTTTCTATCTTTTATCTCAATATTTTTCCTTATTGCACAAGGTTTATTCGGAGCTTCAGCTGTTATTTGGCCACAATCAGATACCATACTTGCACTGCATTTTGGGGTTTCATTAATCTCTTTTGCAGCGGTGTTACTCTTAACGATTTTAATCTTTGAAGTAGACCATAAATTTGATGCTGATTCTCTAATAATACCTTCTTATTTTAGAAAGCAATTTATCTGGCTAGCAATTTTCACATATGTTGTAGTTTATTCTGGAGCACTTGTGCGTCATATGGACTCAAGCCTTGCTTGTCCTGATTGGCCGTTTTGCGTAAATAACGATCCACTCGTGATGGTTGATTGGCATATTGGTCAATGGGTCCAAATGGGACACCGTTTTCTAGCAGCAATTGCGTTTATTTGGACAATTGTATTGATGTTCCAAATTAAGAAGCATTTTCGCCATAGTAAGATTATGTATAATGGATGGATGATTCAAACAGGCTTTATGGTTTCTCAAGTACTATTAGGGGCTTTAGTAATATTTTCATTAGCAGATCTAACATTTGCTTTACTACATGCGCTGATTATTACACTTTATTTTGGGGTACTTTGCTATTATTTACTACTTTCCTATCGAAGTGTTAAAAAAGAGAAACAAAACAAATCATAATAAAAAGGCAGTTGCTAAAAAATAAAATGCAACTGCCTTTTTGTTTTGCTATTTTATAGAATACTTAGAGTTTCTAACAATGGTAGGTTTTTGAATGGACTGATCCCTTGGTATATCTTCTTTTTCAAGTCGAAATTCATTATAGCGAACGTGTCTTGCTATATTATTTAGAATTCCCATTGATATCATTAAAACTAATAAGGACGTTCCTCCATATGAAATAAACGGTAAAGGCACTCCTGTTATTGGCAATAGCCCGCTCGTTGCTCCTAAGTTAACAATTGCTTGAATAGCAACCATACATGAGATACCGATTGCTAATAGACTTCCAAAAACATCTTCACATTTTCTCGCTATATAAAGACCTCTTAAAACAATCAAAGCAATAAAGCCAATTACAAAGGCAATTCCAAACGTACCTAATTCTTCCGCAACTGTTCCAATAATAAAATCACTTTCCGCTTGTGTTAAATAGCCTAGCTTTTGTACCCCTTGCCCTAGTCCTTGACCTTCTACTCCACCAGTAGCAATAGCGATATATAATTGTATCAATTGATAACCGCTATCTTCCGGGTCTTCAAAAGGTTGATAAGCACCGCTAAAGCGGGAAATTCTCACATCCGTAGACATCGTATTTACTAAAAACACAAGTAACATAAGACCGATTGTGATGAGCAAGGATAAATGTCGAAATTTGACACCTGAACTGAAAATAATCGTACAAGCAATAGCAAATATAATTGCCGCTGTTCCGATATCAGGTTGTTTCACTATAAGTCCTATTAGGACAATCACAATTATTAACGGTGGAAGCACACCTCGGAAAAAATCACTTATATATTGTTGTTTTTTAGTATATACACTCGCTAAGTAAATAATGATCCCTATCTTTACAAATTCAGACGGTTGGATTGAAAATGGTCCTATATGTATCCATGAGGTTGCCCTATTGATTGTAACTCCAAATAGTTCAACAGCAACTAAACTTACAAAAAGAAATATAATAATTATCTTAGTCAGCTTTTGATACAATTTATAATTAAAAAAGCTTGTGAAAACAAATGCTATAAGAGAAAGAATAAACCAAATCCCCTGTCTAATCAAAAAGTGATAAGGAGAATCACCTGACATCGTAGCTGTTACCATACTTGCACTGTATATCATAACAATTCCAAATGCAGCTAATAGAATCGGAGGGAAAAATAGTAGAAAGTCAAAAGTTTTAAACTTCTTTTTCATAAAAATACCTCATTACTTAAATAGTATATCATTCATTTTACCATAAAAGGGTTCCTTGCACGGCCTCAAAGTAACCTTTTTAAATAATTTAATTACATTTTGGCCTCCATTAAAAAAGCAATCTAAATTTATAATATTAAAAAACTCATATCTCTCAAAGAGGTATGAGTTCGGAAACTAATAGATTCTTCATTTTTTATCCTTGTGCTGACTTTTGGGAAGCTTCATGCAATATGTTTAATTGGCGCTCCAAATTATCTAACAAGGATTTTCCTTTCTCTTCACTAACTAGATTAAGGCGAACGGCCAAATCAATTTCCCGGGATAAGCCGTACATTTGCGTATCTAAGACTTCCTCATATAAAGGACATTGTGGCATTGTTAAGTTATCTATCTGAACTTTTATCAATTGCAGTATCTTCTCAGCATCTTCTTTAAGAAGGGCGTATGCTTTTTCTTCTACACTTATTGCAATCTCCGGCATATAAATTCCCCTCCGAATTCGTTACTTCTTCCCTCTATCATACCTTGAAAAATAGTAAAAAGCAAGATAACACAATACATGCATTTGTTAATAAAATTTGTTATTGTTAATAGAAGACAGATAAAGATGGGGTGAATAGATTGATCGTACCAATTAAAGGGAATGTGAAATATCCAATTACTTTAGATCCAGGAACGTGGATATTTGATGATCGTAAACTGAATGTTGAAGATGCTTTTAAGGAACGGCCATTAGAGAAAGAAATAGATGATGAAAACAGGTACCTATATGATGGGCCACTAAATAAACCTCCTACTCGAAAAAGCGCAAAAAAAATTGATAAGGATGTCCTGTTTTCTACTTCTTATTGTATACCTATTAAAGATTTTTTAAAAAATGCAGAATATAATGAAAACGCAAAAAATGTTCTTCTTACGACAAGTAATGGAAACGTTACAATTTCAATAGAGCAATTAGAAAACAGTCTTTTGCAGTTTTCCCTAAATGGAAAGCAACTAGCTGAAGACGGTCCTGTATACTTACTATTCGGTGATGGCTCTAATAAAGATAATCCTATAAAAGGGGTAAATCTTATAACAATTCAATAAAAGTTCTCTCCTTCTCTTGCATATTTTTTCACTTTTAACAAAAAATAATCGCAAAAGGAGGAGTTTTTTTATGAAAAGAATTTTGCTATTCGTTATGACTTCGTTTCTTGCAGCTTTTCTACTGGGATGCCAAAACGACAATAACGAGCAGTCGTCTCCAAACAATCAAGAAAACCAACCTATTCAAGTTAAAAACTCAGATCCAAGAAACGTAGAAGTGTTAGATAATCAAGAAAAAGCGCAACATTTAGCCAATTTAGCTAGTGAGGTACCAGAAGTTAATGGTGCTACTGCTATAATGACAAATCAAGGTGCGCTTATTGCAATAGATGTAGACAAAGATTTGGATCGTTCGACCGTCGGTTCCATTAAGTATACAGTATTAGAAGCCGTTCATCATGATCCCCAAGGAAGAAACGCGGTAGTTGTAGCAGATGGCGATGTCTTTGAAAGATTAAATCATATTATGAATGAGGTACGTAATGGGCAACCAGTATCAGGCTTTTTAAATGAATTAGGAAATCTCATCGGAAGATGGATACCAGAATTTCCTATTGACGAACAAACAGAGCAGAAAACGAAACAAAACACAAATCGCTTAGATTCGGAAGAAGAGGATGAACTCGGAGAAATTAATAAAGAACAATCCAATCACCATAAATAAAAGCTATTAAGGAAAAGCAATAGAGAGATCGCTCTCTATTGCTTTACTTTATTATAGTAATCTACACCAAATTGAGAACCTTCATAAACCATATCTGCATTATCAATGTTATCGTCGATTGGATTTCCCGCTTCTTGTATCGGGAAAGATTGATTATTCTTTTGAAACTTATTAGAAATAGCTTGAATTCTATTTTTAATTTGATGTTTCTTTTGGTCATCCAACATGGAATAGGAAGCTGCTACTGCGCCTGCTAGTCCAATTAAACTCAACATACTTCTTTTTCTAATCATCTTACTCTCATCCTTTCATCCTTTGGTATTTAAGTTATACCCCTTCAACCTTGATTAAAACATACGCCCCATTTTATGCTATAATAGAGCAAGTCCTTTTATCTCAAAAGGGAGGTATAAAATAATGCGTGTTAAATGTGTAATATGCGACAATATCGAAAACATAGACAATGGTTCACCCGTAGCTAAAAAATTAAGAAATCGGTTAAATTCTACATTTATGTGTGAAGATTGCTCCGAACGAATCAAAGAAAATACGTTAAAGCGACATAAAAATGAAAACTTTCAGTTGTATCAATCAAAAGAAGATACTGATCAATATCTTTCTTAATAGTAACTTGAATGTATTAACAAAAAACCGAACCATCTATCTCACCTATCGGAAGGTGGAATAGATAGTTCGGTTCTTTAATTACCAAAACGCAATTAAGTTAAGATGTACGCTGGTTGCGCTCGCGATGAAGTCGTAATCGGTAAATCCCCATTACAAAAGCAATAATTATTAAACACTCAGCTAACGGTAAGTTCAATCCAAAAATCAACGTTAGAAAAAATGTACCTATTATCAATAGTATGTAAATAATTATATTTTTTCCTATAGATAATTTTTTAGCAAAGCCAAATTTATAAGCCAATATCGCTAGAGCGGTCACTGTTATATACAGGAAGAAAAATCCTCTCAGAAGAAGTGACATCTCATCAGGGTTATTTAAGTTTACTTCCTCACCCAATCCTCGCATAAAAAAATCTGCAATGGGCCATAAATTATCTGGAACTTGGATTACATTTTGTGCTTCCATTCATGTGCCTCCACTCTAATCATCGTACAAACTCTATCATACTAAATAAAAATATGATATTCTAGTAAAATATAAGGAATAATAAAATGAGGTGAACATCTTGCAAACAATACAATACTCAAAACTTTTTCTAGCGATTGCCGTAGTTGCATGCTTTTCTGCTGTTGGAGTTGGCATTGCTTTAAGAAGTCTTCCATTTATTTTTATAGCTACATTCTTAGGTTTTGGAATAATGGCATATGGCATTGTACAAAAGAGAAAAGACCGTTAGCTAATACTTACGGTCCAGCTCTTTACTTTATTTCAATATAATCTTTTGTTAGCGTAGTAAAGATCTCTTGATTACAGGTCAGTATAGGGCTCTTTTCTAAAAGGTTAACTTTATCTCCTTGTGCTGTCGTGGTAATCCCACCAACTTCCTCAACAAGTATCATGCCCGCAGCAATATCCCATGGTGCTAAAGAGAGACTTACATAAGCATCAATAATACCCTCTGCAACAAATGCAAATTCCAAAGCTGCTGAACCATATGATCGCGTACCACGACTAACTGCTATCAGTTCTTTAATTTTGTCCGTATTGATTCGTTGATCATTGAAGCCGATATAGGAATTCATGGCGATAATACTTTTTTCTAATACAACATCTTTATTTAATTGCGGTAACTTCTGATTATTTTTATACGCCCCTTCACCTTTTACGGCTGTGTAGAGAACATCATCCATCACATCATAAATAATCCCAATCTGACCAATACCGTCATGGTAGATTCCAACAGATATAGCGAAATTACGCTTTTGGTGAACAAAATTCATCGTCCCGTCAATAGGATCTATTATCCATATCGTTCCTTCGAGAGAATGAACATCATCTCCATAACCTTCTTCTCCAATAATCCGATGATTTGAATATAAACCTCGTATTTTTTCTGCGAAGAATTTTTCTATCTTTTTATCTAACTCCGTTACTAGATCGTTTGCATTCGATTTCGTTTCAATTGTTAACTGATTGTACATGTTGGAACGAATATTCTCTCCAGCCTCATAAACCCATTCCTTAGCTTGCTCAAATATTGAATCTCGTGAAGTTAATCCCATTTTTTTCACTCCGTTCTACTTACTCATGTTCATATTAGCAAAATATCATAAATATTAACACTAATCCGTATTGCATAGTTTTTGCACTGTGCTTAAGTCTTCGGTAAAATAATAATAGAGTTTCAACCTTTCTGCATGTAACGCCCATTCAGGGGTGGGAAAGAATAAAGTTATGGACAATTATGACGAAAAATTATACGTAAAGGTGAGAGTATATGACATTTAAAGGATTTCAACAAGAAGATTTTGAAACATTCTCCATTGAGGGCTTAGATGAGCGAATGGAAGCTATCCAACAACGTATTCAACCAAAATTCCAATCTATATATAATGAAATAGCGGATGAGTTGGATGAAACTACTGGTATTCCTATGCACTTACACATTGCGCGCCATGCTCGTAGAACTGTAAATCCTCCAGCTGATACTTGGTCTGCATATTGTCACAACAAGCGTGGTTACAAAAAACATCCACACTTTCAAGTAGGTTTGTGGCATGATAATGTTTTTGTTTGGCTTGCATATATTTATGAGCTTCCCGGTAAACAATTAATCGGGGAGAAATTCCTCGAGGATATCGATCATTGGAAAAACTCAATTCCTAAACATTATCACATTTCAAAAGATCATATGCAAAATGAAGCAATCTTGGTAAAAGATGCAGATGTAGAAGCTATTCTTCAGCGGTTTACAACGATAAAAAAAGGAGAGTTACTTATAGGTAAACGATTTGATAAAACAGATGAGATTCTTTACGACGGCGAGCGATTCATCTCAGAAGTAAAAGAGATTATAAAAACATTAGCTCCTATTTATCGTAGCTCTCTCGAGGTTAGGAATTAAAATCAATAATGAGGCTAGACAAGTATGTGCAAATAAAACGTACGTCATCTAGCCTCTTTTTAAGTAATGTTTAGTCTGATTAGCTCATCTTTATCTTCTCATTACCCTCTATTTCTCTTGCCTTTTTAATAACGCGATAGATGCTGTAACCTGAGTTTTTCTCAAATGCTTTATCTAATAGCTTTTCTTCACTTTTTGACGGTACGATTTCCTTAAATCGCTGATACGATAATATCAAGTCCTGTCGGTAAACACCTTTTTCATATGCTTTCTCAACTTGCGCTAAAAAATTCACTATGTCTACGATTTCATCTGTAGACCACGATTCATCGATCGGATAACTATATTTCATTGTAATCACCTCTCACTACTACTATTCTTCCCTTTTTAATGGGCTTCATTACATTTTAGCTATTAAAGTATCAGGATTCAGGAATCTCAATTGCTTCTGGGTTAACAAATGTATAGCCTTTATCTCTCAAGCCTTTCACGATATCTTCTAATGCTTCGAAAGTCCATTCACGATCATGCATCAATAAATTAGCACCTGGTTGTAATAATGAATAGTTGACATCTACCTCTGGACCTTCACCTGAAATCATTGCTTCTTTCAGTTTCTCCGCATCCATGTACGGTTCAAAATAATCATATCCGTATGTCCAATTCATTAAAAGCATGCCTTCTTGTTTTACTAAATCTTTTACATAATCAGTATTAGCTCCATGTGGTGCACGGAAAAATTTTGGTTTCTCACCAATTATTTTTTCGACCAATACATTTAACTCGATAATCTCTTCCTTTTGCCTTTCTTCATTTATATCTGAAAGAACAGGATGTGTCATAGTATGGTTCCCTATATGGAATCCTAATTCATGGATATTGCGCAATGTTTCGTAGTCCTCTTCGTTTTGCAAAAAATGACCGTTTACAAAAAAGATAGCAGGAACATTTAATTCTTTCAATAGTTGTGCCATCTCCAATGCATATTTGTCTGGTGCATCGTCAATTGTGAGTAGAAGTACGTTCTCTTCTATGCCGTCTTCAATAGGTTCAATTGCCCAATTTTTTTCATTTGATCTATATTGAACTTCTATGTCTTCTTCGGTTACTGGTTCTACTCTCGTATCCTGTTCCTCCGTGTCTTCCTCATTCGTTAACTCTTCATAATCCTCGTTTGTTTCAACATCTAAGTTTGGTTCTGTTTCTACTGTATTTCCATCAGTATTTGAAGTAGTTTCATCTGTTGACTCATTTTCATTTTGGCATGCAACTAGGAAAAGCATTGAGCTACACACTAGAATAAGCATCCATTGCTTCATTACGTACACACTCCTAACTAGGTTGAAATCAAGGTGTTATGGAGACATTTCCAAACTTAAATGGAAGTATCGCCTTCCTATTGTTTATATAGACGTCAAGTATGCGCAATATACCTAAAAAGCCTTTCTTCTTACCCGTTTCGAGGTGAAAAAAAGAGCTTGCAAAAGCAAGCTCTTTATCTATTTTTAATTACATAATATGAATTGGAGCATCTAAAGCTACATCAGCAGCTTCCATTACCATTTCACCTAGTGTTGGGTGAGCATGGATTGTAAGTGCGATATCTTCAGCTGTCATTCCAGCTTCGATTGCTAAGCCAAGTTCAGCAATAAGATCACTTGCATTCGCTCCTGCAACTTGCGCACCAATTAGTAAGCCATCTTCTTTACGAGTTACCAATTTAACAAAACCTTCGGACTCGTTTAGTGATAAAGCACGGCCATTTGCAGCATAAGGGAATTTAGCTGCTTTTACGTCGTAACCAGCATCTTTAGCTTCTTGTTCAGAATATCCAACAGATGCAAGTTCTGGGTCTGAGAATACAACAGCTGGAATTGCTTGGTAATCAATCGCACTCTTTTCACCAGCAATTGCTTCTGCTGCAACTTTACCTTCGTATGATGCTTTATGCGCTAGCGGTGGTCCAGCAACAATATCACCAATCGCATAAATACCATCTACGGTTGTACGACATTGGTCATCAATTTTAATAAGCCCTCTGTCATCTAATTCGATGCCAACTTGCTCTAAACCAATCTCCGAAGTATTCGGTCTACGTCCAACAGTTACAAGTACATAATCTGCTTCTACTGTTTCTTCTTTTCCATTTACTTCATATGTTACTTTTACGCCATCAGCACTTTCTTCTACGCCTTTAGCCATTGCTTTAGTGACAATCGTAGCACCTTTTTTCTCTAAACGCTTTTTAACGATGGATGACATTTGCTTTTCAAATCCACCTAAAATCTCGTCTAGACCTTCAAGGATTACAAGTTCACTACCTAGATTTGCATATGCAGATCCAAGTTCTGTTCCAATATATCCTCCACCAATAACTACTAGCTTCTTAGGAATCTCTTTTAAATTAAGTGCACCAGTTGAGTCCAATACACGATCAGAGAATTTAAAAGCTGGAAGTTCGATTGGAGTAGAACCTGTAGCAATAATACAGTTTTTAAATGTGTATGTTTGAGAGCTTTTCTCATCCATTACTTTCACTGTATTTTTATCTACAAAGTAAACTTCACCTTTTACTACATCTACTTTGTTCCCTTTCAATAATCCGGAAACGCCACCAGTTAATTTCTTAACAATGGATTCTTTATATTCTTGTACTTTGGAGAAATCAACAGTTGGATTTTCTGTTGTAATCCCCATTGTTTCTTCGCCTTTTGCTTTTTCATAACGGTGCCCTACTTCAATTAAAGCCTTAGAAGGAATACAGCCAACGTTTAAACAAACGCCACCAACTTCTCCTCTTTCTACTACCGTTACTTTTTGTCCAGTTTGTGCCGCGCGGATAGCAGCAACGTATCCGCCCGGTCCGGCACCAACTACAAGTGTATCAAGTTCTATTGGGAAATCTCCAACTACCATATAATTACCCCTCCATCATGATTAATTGTGGGTCTTGTAATAGACGTTTAATCTGGTTTAATGCGTTTTGCGCAGTTGCACCATCAACAATTCTATGATCAAAGCTTAGTGACAATGCAAGAACTGGTGCAGCTACAATTTCCCCATCTCTTACGATTGGTTTTTCAGCAATACGTCCGATTCCTAAGATAGCTGCTTCTGGGTAGTTAATAACCGGAGTAAACCACTGTCCACCAGCTGAACCAATATTTGAGATCGTGCTCGAAGCACCTTTCATATCGTTAGGTGCAAGCTTACCATCTCTTGCTTTTACAGCTAACTCGTTAATTTCTTGAGAAATTTCAAAGATGGATTTCTTATCTGCATGCTTCACTACAGGAACTAGAAGACCTTTATCCGTATCTGCTGCAATTCCAATATTGTAGTAATGCTTGCTTACAATTTCATCTGTTTCGTCATCAATAGACGCATTTAAAATTGGATATTTCTTAAGCGCAGAAACAAGTGCCTTTACCACATATGGTAGGTACGTTAACTTAATTTCTTGTTCCGCAGCAATTGGTTTAAATTTCTTACGGTGTGCAACTAGCTCTGTAACATCTATATCATCATGTAATGTAACATGCGGAGCTTTATGCTTCGAGTTAACCATTGCATTAGCAATTGCTTTACGGATACCACTCATTTTCTCTCTAGTTTCTGGGAATTCTTCACCAGAAGGAATAGAGGTTGTTTGCGCAGCCGCTGTAGTTGTTTCTTTTGTATCAGCTTGTTGTTCTGTAGACTGACCACCATTTGCAAATGCATCTACATCTTCACGTAATACTCTACCATTTTTACCTGTACCTTGAACTTGAGTAATGTCTACGTTGTTGTCACGTGCATACTTGCGTACTGATGGCATCGCAATTACGCGCTTGTCAGAACCTGAATTTGTGTCATTTTTGTCATCTGTAATCTTTTCGTCTGGTACACCAGCTTTTTCTTCTTCTTTAGCTTCTGGTTTGGAAGCAACTTCTTCAGAAGAGCCACTATCTTCATAACCTTCTGCATCAATTGTAATAATTGTTTCACCAACTGTAGCAACCGCACCTTCGTCAAAATGAACTTCCTTAACAGTTCCTTCAACAGGTGATGGGATTTCCACTACTGCTTTATCATTCTGAATTTCACATAGTACGTCATCTTCTTTAATTTCATCGCCAGGTTTTACAAACCATTTAGCGATCTCACCTTCATGGATACCTTCACCAATATCCGGTAATTTAAATTCAAAAGCCATTTAGAAACCTCCCGTCAAAATTTTTAGAAATTAATGACTTTATTCGCTTTTTCAACAATATCTTTATAGTTAGGCAGCCATACTTCTTCCGCTTGTGTAAATGCATATACTGTGTCAGGAGCCGCAACAGTTAAGATTGGAGCTTCTAAATGCAAAATAGCACGTTCTTGTACATTGGAAACGACATAACTAGCAATACCTGCTTGTCTTTGTGCTTCTTGTACCATTACCATTCTATTTGTTTTTTCAACAGACTTAATAATTGTGTCGAAGTCAACTGGCATTACAGTACGTAAGTCAATAACTTCTGCACTGATACCGTCTTTTTCTAATTCTTCCGCTGCTTTCAAAGATGCTTGAACCATTGCGCCGTAAGCAACTAAAGTTACGTCGGTACCTTCACGTTTAATGTTTGCTTTTCCAAGTTCGATTGTGTATTCCTCTTCAGGAACTTCTTCACGGAACGAACGATAAAGCTTCATATGCTCCAAGTAGATAACTGGATCGTTATCTCGGATTGATTGAATTAATAAACCTTTAGCATCGTATGGTCCTGAAGGAATTACTACCTTCAATCCCGGTTGTTGTGCTACTAATCCTTCTAATGAATCCGCGTGAAGTTCCGGCGTATGAACCCCACCACCGAATGGTGAACGAATTGTAATCGGAGCGTTTTGTGTATTTCCACTACGGTAACGTAATCTAGCCGCTTGACCATTCACGGCATCCATTGCTTCATATACGAAACCAAAGAATTGAATTTCTGGTACTGGGCGGTAGCCTTGTGTAGATAAACCTACAGCCATACCAATAATTCCAGACTCTGCTAATGGAGTATCAAATACTCGCTCTTCACCAAATTCAGCTTGTAATCCTTCTGTAGCACGGAAAACCCCACCGTTTTGGCCAACGTCTTCTCCAAATACTAAAACATTTTCGTCATTCTTTAATTCTACTCTTAAAGCGTCTGTAATCGCTTGGATCATCGTCATTTGAGCCATAATTTACTTCGACTCCTTTGCTTCGTATTCTTCCAGCTGCTCTTGTAAATGAGCCGGTAAATTTTCATACATATTGTTGATTAGCTCTGTAACTTTCATCTTCGGCTGAGCATCTGTCTTCTTAATAGCCTCTTTAATTTCTTCTTTAGCTTTTTCAATTACTTCGTTCTCTTCTTCTTCAGACCATAAACCTTTTTCTTCTAAGAATTTACGGAAACGAACAAGTGGATCTTTTTTCTCCCACTCGCTATCCTCTTCTTCCGTACGATAACGTGTTGGATCATCACCAGCCATAGTATGTGGACCGTAACGGTACGTTAATGTTTCAATTAATGTAGGACCTTCGCCTTTAACAGCACGCTCTCTCGCTTCCTTCGTTGCAGCATAAACAGCTAGGACGTCCATACCATCAACTTGGATACCTTCGATACCAGCAGCTACCGCTTTTTGTGCTAATGTTTCAGCAGCAGTTTGTTTTTCAACTGGAACAGAAATAGCAAAACGGTTATTTTGCACAACGAAAATAGCAGGAAGATTGTAAGCACCAGCAAAGTTAATACCTTCATAGAAGTCACCTTGAGATGTACCACCATCACCTGTATACGTTATAGCAACTGCATTTTTCTTACGCATTTTAAGACCCATTGCTACACCTGCAGCTTGGATGTATTGTGCACCGATAATAATTTGTGGACTTAATGCATTAACACCCTCTGGGAATTGATTACCATGGAAATGACCACGAGAGAATAAAAATGCTTGGTACAGAGGAAGTCCATGCCAAATTAATTGAGGAACATCACGATAACCTGGTAAAATGAAATCCTCTTTTTCTAAAGCAAATTGTGTCCCCAATTGGGAAGCCTCTTGACCTGCTGTAGGTGCGTAAAAACCTAAGCGTCCTTGACGGTTAAGAGCAATCGAACGCTGATCTAAAATTCGAGTGTAAACCATTCTATACATAAGTTCTTTAAGCTCTTCATCCGAAAGATCTGGCATTGCGTCTTCGTTTACTACCTTACCTTCTTCATTCAGAATCTGAAACGTTGGAAACTGTTCCTTGATATTTTCTAATGTACGTTTCAAAAAATTCACCTCTTCCTTTCTCCGTTTGGAAATTAAGCATATATTCTATAATAGCTTTCCCAAAAGATTAAAAATTCTGTATCTTACCTGTAATATTAAATATACCCTTCATGTGTCATTCTAATCCGACTCATTTAAGAAACTGTTACATTAATTTTTTGTAAAACAGGTGATACAATATTGATTCATTTATAGTTTAGCTTATATAAAGTATATGGTCAAACACTTTACACTCAATATAAAGAAATAATCAACCTAATGAAAAGGGTTTCAAACACCTGTATCATTCATGCTACCTCAAGCTGTTTCATACTAAAACGATCACTGTATTATTCCATTTTTAATGACTAATTTAATTCTAAATTCATTTACCTACTTTAACAAGAGAATCACGCCTCTTGCTAACTGAGTGTTTGTTTTAATATTTAAAAAAGATCCCGATTGTGACGCTTATCGGAATCTTTCTTATTATTATTCAAATACTATATTTAAATCCGTTGATTCATAAAATTCTCTTTTTTCTTGATTATATTGTTCGGTTAATGAGTTAAATGTATTGCTCAATTCTGTTTCTTTGTCGTATGTTTCATTCACAATTTCGATTTGTTTCTTTAGGTCTTCTTCTGTAAGTTCTTCATTTTTAAACAATTCGTATAGTTTTTGATTTTCCTCTAAGGATTCATGTGAAATTTCATTTAGCTCTTTAAAAGTATTGTATCTTTGCTCCATCGTATCCACTAATTTTTCTGCTTTTTCTTTCTGGTTCTCTTCTTTTAGTTCAGTAACAAGCTCGTTCACTTTAGTAAATTCCTCATTAGCCTCACTCATAATACTTAATTCTTCTTCTAAAATTTCTTTACGATTCTTTATTGTAGTTATAGCTTCATCTGCTAACTCGTTCACTTTGTCCATTTCATCTGCAGACAATTCAATAAGCTGACTATATATTTCTTGTTCCTTACTATCTAAACTAATTAATTCTTGTTGACTTTCTACAAATGGTTCTTCTAATTCAACCGATTTTTCCAAATGCTCGTACATATCATTCGTTACAGAATCACCACTACAAGCTGCAAGAATTAAAACAGTTGATATAATAATTAAAAATAATAATTTCTTCATTTTCAAAAAATCCTCCCACAACAGTATCTATAAAAGTATATGTAAACTTTTTATATTATAGCACAATCTTTAGAAACGATTAAAGAATCGAGTAAATGATTTTTCACCTTAACATGATTGTAATTATTTTGTCATATGTTTTATATCATGTTATTATCATTCATATTAAAGAGAGGTGTTGAAACGAATGATTACAATGAAAGATATAGTTCGCGAGGGACACCCTGCATTACGGGAAAAAGCGGCTGAAGTAACACTTCCTCCATCCGACGAAGATATTCAATTATTAAAAGATATGCTTACATTTTTGAAAAATAGTCAAGATGAAGAATTAGCCGAAAAGTACCAATTACGCCCAGGGGTCGGACTTGCAGCGCCACAATTAGGGGTAAAAAAGAGAATGATGGCAGTCCATTTTGAAGACTTGGATGGAAAACAATACAGTAATGGATATTTCAATCCAAGAATTATTGGACATTCTGTTGCGCAAACATTTTTATCCTCGGGTGAAGGGTGTTTGTCTGTTGATCGAGAAGTCCCTGGATATGTTCCTCGTTATAAAAAATTAACGATTAAAGCAATTGATTTAGATTTAAATGAAGTGACACTCAAATTAAAGGGATATAGTGCAATTGTATTCCAACATGAATTGGATCACTTAAATGGTATTATGTTCTATGACCACATAAACGAGGATAACCCATTTCATGTTCCCGAAAATGCTACACCATTAGAGGATTCTTAGTAAAAGGAACCAAGTTTTCATCTGTTGATGAAAACTTGGTTCCTTTTTTCTAGATGCTTCTATCGATTGCGCAAATACTAAGCTAAGACATTGAAAGTAATCATCGCTAATTCCAGTCGTAAACAAATCGCAACACGTTAACAACCTTGAATTCAAATTAGACCAATCTTTTCTAAACCTTTCGCAAGACCATCTTCAGCAACATCTTCTGTTACATAATCAGCAATCTCTTTTACTTCCGGTACACTATTTCCCATCGCCACTCCAACCTGAACCTTTTGCAGCATCTCCAAATCATTCAAACCATCACCAAATGCATATGTATCCTCAAGCTCGAAATCTGAATTTTTAATAAATTGCTCAATTCCATTGGCTTTCGATCCATTTACAGGCATTACATCACAAGAGAATTGATGCCATCGAACAAAACGCAGTGACGGAAATTCCTTTTCGTAAATAGTTTGTTCTTCTTGTTCATTAAATAATAAAACTTGATAAATAGGTAAATGCTTATAATAATTCGATTCCTGTAAAGGGAACTCTCTCTTTAAGCTGTTCATACCTGTTTTTATATGTGGATGATCTGCTACATTAGATTTCATATCGGAAGCAGACTGATAAATAACTGGGTGTTGTTTATCTGTTGAAAAAGCAGTGAGTCTTTCTAATTGGTCCATCTCAATCGGATTGGCATAGATAACTTTATTCTCATGAACCACATACTGACCATTAATGCTAACGTAGGAATGAATATCTAATTCATCGAGAATCTCCTGAAACATAAAAGGAGCTCTACCAGTAGATATTGCAACTGTAACTCCATTTGCTTTTAGTTTATTTATCGCTTGCTTAGCTGATGCTGGTATATTTTTATTATGGTCTAACAGTGTTCCATCAATATCTAAAAAAACAATCTTGTCCCCCATAGATGTCACCTCATTAATTTTTATTTCATTTTGATTATATCATACGTTTATGGGGAAATTAGAGGATAAGGAATACCGCTAATAAACGAAAAGGAAAATTATCCTATCTTTTTTGTTTCAATATTTTCAAAAACATACTATACTATAAAGTAATAGGGATTGGATCGGTTCATTATTACTTGCTATTTCTTTCTATCTTCAAAACGTAAGTATAGGAAGGAGCTGGAAGTTAAATTGTTGAAACGGTTAAAAGAAAGATTAAAAAAGCGCTTACGGGAAGTGCTTCGTAAAAAAGGTATACCTACTACAGCCAAAAGTTCTGAAAATATATACAAATAAACATAACAAAGGAGAGTAAATATGATTTATAAAGTGCTTTATCAGGAAAACCCTGATGAAATCCCTGTGCGCGAGCACACAAAAAGTCTTTATTTAGAAGCTGAGTCCGAAAAGGACGTTAGAATTAAACTAAAAGAGCGTAATATCAATATAGAATTCATCCAATTACTAAATGAGGCACATTTAGAGTATGAAAAAAATTCACCTGATTTTAAAGTGGAGACTGCCTAGAGATGAAATTCGTAAAAAATGACCAAACAGCAGTATTTGCACTAGGTGGACTCGGGGAAATTGGTAAAAACATGTACGGTGTGCAATTCCAGGATGAAATCATTATTATTGATTCTGGAATTAAGTTTCCTGAGGACGAGCTACTTGGAATAGACTATGTAATTCCTGATTATACGTACCTTGTGCAAAACGAAGATAAAATTAAAGGGTTATTTATCACTCATGGACATGAAGACCATATTGGTGGTATTCCCTATCTATTAAAACAAATTAATGTGCCTATTTACGCCGGCAAGCTTGCCATTGGACTAATAAAAAATAAATTGGATGAACACGGCTTATTAAGAAAAGCAAAACTGCATACCTTCCAAGAGGAGGATATATTTAAATTCAGAAAAACATCTGTATCATTTTTCAGAACAACGCATAGTATTCCTGACTCTTATGGAATTGTTGTAAAAACACCTCCAGGAAATATTGTGCATACTGGTGATTTTAAATTCGACTTTACTCCAGTTGGAGAGCCAGCAAACTTAACAAAAATGGCTGAGATAGGAAAAGATGGTGTATTATGTCTTTTATCAGACAGTACAAATAGTGAAGTACCCGGCTTCACATTATCTGAAAGAGTAGTTGGTGACAGCATCAACGATATTTTTGCCCGTGTTGATGGGCGATTAATATTTGCTACTTTCGCTTCCAACATTCACCGTTTACAGCAAGTTGTCGATGCGGCAGTCCGCACAAATCGTAAGATCGCTGTATTTGGAAGAAGTATGGAAAACTCAATTAATATTGGACAAGACTTAGGGTATATTAAAGCCCCTAAGAACACGTTTATTGATGCACATCAAATAAACCAGTTACCAGCTAACGAAGTGGTGATCTTATGTACTGGTTCTCAAGGTGAGCCTATGGCGGCATTGTCCCGAGTGGCGAATGGTACCCATCGTCAAATTAGTATTATACCTGGTGACACTGTTGTATTTTCATCTTCCCCAATCCCTGGGAATACACTTAGTGTTAGCAGAATCATTGATCAATTATATCGTGCAGGAGCAGATGTTATTCACGGTCCTTTAAATGATATTCATACTTCTGGTCATGGTAGTCAACAAGAACAGAAACTTATGTTACGTTTAATGAATCCAACTTACTTCATGCCAATTCACGGGGAATACCGTATGCAGAAAGAACATATGAAAATTGCGGAAAAATGTGGTGTTCCAGAGAAAAATTCTTTTATCATGGATAATGGTGAAGTGTTAGCACTTGGTAAAGATAGTGCGTCTGTCGTTGGTAAAATACCTTCCGGTTCTGTTTATATAGATGGTAGCGGAATTGGTGATATCGGCAATATCGTCCTTCGTGATCGAAGAATCTTATCTGAAGAAGGTTTAGTTATTGTAGTAGTAAGTATTGATATGGAAGACTTCAAAATTGCTTCTGGTCCAGATATCATCTCTCGCGGTTTCGTTTATATGAGAGAATCCGAAGATTTAATCAATGAGGCACAGAAAATAGTTGCCAAACATTTAAACAAAGTAATGGAAAGAAAAACAACACAGTGGTCTGAGATTAAAAATGAGATCACGGACACTATTGCTCCATTCCTATATGATAAAACAAAAAGAAGACCGATGATCCTTCCAATTATTATGGAAGTTTAATCACAAAAAAATGACCTTTTCATAGGTCATTTTTTTTGCTTACATATGCGAATTGACTAATCTTCTGCTACTAAAATTCTCTCGAATTTTGAGATATCTTTGTCCGCACCAATAACAATCAAAATATCTCCCTTATCAATTTTTAGATTAGGCTCCGGCGAAACATTAATCCCTTTATTATACGCATTTTTAATAGCCACAACGTTACAACCATATTTCGCACGTATATCTAAGTCAATTAATGTCTTTCCATGCATCTTTTTACCAGCTTTTACTTCTACGATGCTATGCGCGTCGGAGAGTTCCAAGTAATCAAGTATATTTGTAGATATAATACTATGCGCAATCCGTTTCCCCATATCTCTTTCTGGATGCACCACATGATCCGCACCTATTTTGATCAATACTTTTTCATGGTAATCATTTTGTGCTTTTACTGTTATTTTCTTAACCCCTAATTCTTTTAGCATCAGTGTTGTTAATATGCTTGCTTGGATGTCCTCTCCAATTGCCACAATGACGTGATCAATATTTCGCATCCCTAATTCCTTTAAAACTTTTTCATCTGTTGTATCTGCTATGACCGCATGAGCAGCAATGTCTTTAAATTCATTTACTCTATCTTCATCACTATCGATAGCTAGGACGTCCATCCCTTCAGCACTTAACTCCTTGCAAATACTGCCACCGAACCTTCCTAGTCCTATTACTGCAAATTCTCGTTTCATCGTTGTTCCCCCATTTATGATTTAAGTATAGTTTAGACGAATATGTGTGTAGATGCAAAAACAAATAAGTAAAAGAAAACAATTTTAAGTTATACTTTTGGGTTCTAACAGAAAAAGATACGGATAGTAGATATCCGTATCTCTCATCTTATAATGCATCTAGCATATCAAATTGCGACTTGACTAAGTGGTAATATTCGCCTTTTGCTGCCATTAATTCATCGTGACTGCCTTGTTCAAGAATTCTCCCTTGTTCCAATACAATTATTTTATCGGATTCTCGTATCGTTGATAGGCGGTGAGCAATGATAATTGCTGTTCTTCCTTCAAGCAAGATACGAAGAGCTTCTTGTATTCTTACTTCTGTTTCTGTATCGATACTTGCAGTTGCCTCATCTAGTATGAGGATTCTTGGATCTGCTAGTAACGCACGGGCAAATGAAAGGAGTTGCCGCTCTCCCGCAGAAAGAATACTACCTCGTTCCTCTACTTCTGTTTTGTATCCTTTCGATAATCGCTGAATAAAATCATGCGCTCCTACTACTTTTGCAGCTTCAATTACTTCCTCATCCGAAGCATCAGGACGTCCAAATCGTATATTTTCCATTATAGTTCCAGAGAATATAAATGTATCTTGCAACACAACAGAAATATTCGTTCGTAAACTATCAAGTTTCATATCTCTTAAGTCATAACCATCAATCTTAACAGAACCTTTTGTAGGATCGTAAAATCGACTAATTAAATTCGCTATCGTGGATTTCCCTGAGCCTGTATGCCCTACAAGTGCGACTGTCTGACCTTGTTTCATTTCTAAAGAGATTTCATGCAAGGCTATTCGATCCTCGTCGTACGAAAATTGAACACGATCAAAAACGATATGACCTCTCATATTTTTGAAATCTTTCGCATCCGCTTTTTCTTCGACGTTTGGTTGTTCATCTAAAAATTCGAAAATTCTTTCGGATGAAGCCATAGCAACTAACAACTGATTATAAATCTGGCCAAGTCTCGAAATCGGTTCCCAGAACATTCCTAAGTAGAAAGCAAAAGCTACAAAAGTCCCTACTACAATAGTTCCTTCCAATATTAAGTGAGCACCAAAAGCAATCAAAATAACAGTCCCAATAGCGTTGCTCATCTCGACGAAAGGTCCAAAGTAAGCACTCTTTTTCATTGCTTGACGTTCCATTTCATAATTATCCGTGTTAACACCACTAAAGTACTCTGTGTTTTCATTCTCTTGTGCAAATGACTGAGTAATCCGGATACCTTGAATACTCTCATTTAAATGTGAGTTTAATCTAGATTTTTGTACACGGACGTCTTGCCAAGCTCTTCTTATCTTTCTTCGAAGCTTTGTTGATATAAAGAACATGATTGGCAAAATAACTAATACAGCCAACGCTAATGGTGGACTAAGTACAAATAATAAAACGATAATTCCGACCAACATGACAATATCTGTTAATAAGTTGATAATACCATTAGTAAATAGTTCTTGAAGTGCGTTTACATCATTTAAAATTCTTACGAGTATCGAACCAGCGGACCTCTTATCAAAAAAGTTATGAGATAGACGCTGGACATGTGAGAATAATGATTTCCTTAAGTCATAAATAATTCGTTGTCCGAGAATATTAATCCACTTGATACGGTAAACGTTCGCTACATAGTTGATTAGGTATAATATCGAAATACCGATGATAAGGTATGTAAGTAAGCCTGCATCATTATTAGCAATCGCTATATCAATGACTACTTTACCTATTAAAATCGGTACGACGAGTCGAACGATTGTTGCGATTAACATGGCTATCATAGCCGCAGGAAATAGATTTTTTAAGTATGGTTTCAAATACTTCAAGAGGCGAAGCATTTGTTTCCAATTAAATGGCTTTTCAATAGCTTGATCTAGTGGATAGTAAAATCGATTCAAATGTGGATTTTGCTTTCCCTTTTTCCCTTCTATACTGGTACTTGCCATATTACTTCCCCCTTCTCATATCTTCCTTAAGATGATTGCATAACTGCATCTCTATCTTGATATTGGATATCATAAATTCTTCGGTATGCTCCGTTTAGGCGGACCAATTCATCATGTGTCCCACGTTCAACAACTCTTCCTTTGTCAAGAACGACAATTTCATCTGCATGCTTTAACGATGAAATTCGATGCGCAATAATAAAGGTTGTTCTTCCATCCATTACTTCTTTTAACGCTTTTTGAATTCTAAATTCCGTTTCCATATCAACCGCTGAAGTCGCATCATCCAAAACAAGTATACTTGGATTAATTAATAAAGCTCTTGCAATCGCAATTCGCTGTTTCTGACCACCAGATAATCCCATACCACGCTCACCTAATAATGTGTCATATCCCTTTGGCATCTCCATAATAAAATCATGCGCTTGAGCTCTTTTTGCTGCCTCAATGATTTCCTCCATCGTTGCATCTGGGTTACCATACGAGATATTTTCTTTAATTGTGGTGGAAAATAAAAAGGACTCTTGCAAGACGAAGCCGATATTCTTCCTTAACCACTTTAGTGAATACTCACTAGAAGGAATATTGTCAATAAGTACTTCTCCCTCATCTGGTTCATAAAATCTTGTCATAAGTTGTGTAATACTTGTTTTTCCTGATCCCGTTGGCCCAATTAGACCAATCACTTTCCCGGGTGGTGCGTCAAAGGAAATATTATGAAGAGCAACGTCATCATCTTCTGTGTATTTAAGCGTAACATCCTTAAATGTTACATGTCCTTTTAATCTCTGCTGTACGATAGGATCATTTAGTTCTTCAATATCCTCTTTTGCTTCTAAAATTTCTAATAAACGTTCTCCTGAAGCTTTTGCTTGGGAAAACATATTCACAATAAACCCTAACTGCATGAGCGGTCCGATAATATACGTTACTAAACTAAAGAAAGCGACTAACTCACCTAGCATTAATTGGTTACTTATAACAAGGTAACCTCCATAGATTAGTAAGGATACCATACTAATGTTACCAATGAACTCCATTAACGGGAAAAAACGAGCCCATATATTGGAAGTATGGATATTTATTTCTCGGTAATCCGTATTATTGGACGTGAAACGCTCAATTTCAAAATCTTCCTTAGACAAAGATTTGATTGTGTTCATCCCACTAACATTTTCCTGTATTCTCGTATTAAGTCGTCCTAACGACTTTCTTACGGAGCGGAATGCAGGGTGTACTTTTCTCTCAAAACGAAATACAACAACTGCTAAGAAAGGCATTGCAGCCATCGTTACTAGAGCAAGCGGAATGGAATAATAAAACATAACGCCTAAACTAATAACAATCAATAGAACTACTCGGATAAGTTCTTTTAATCCGGCAGCTAGGAAAAACTTAAATCCCTCAACATCCATCGTTAGTCGAGACATCAAATCGCCTGTTCTCGCATTATCATAGTACGTAAATGAAAGCCTTTGCAATTTTTTGTACAACGAATCCCTTAATTTGTAAACAGACTTTACCCCAAAAAGGTCCCCTAAATATTGCTGGGTGAAGTTAGTAATACCTTTTAATACCATTAGACCGATAAAGACAGAAGAGATAATCGGGATAAGGTTGTATCTTCCTTCGTAAACAACTTCATCAATTGTTACCTGTAAGATGATCGGATATACAACGGTAATGACTGTTACGAATAAAACAGATAGAACAGAATAGATAAAATACTTTTTAAAAGGCCAATAAAATTGTTTTAATTTACGAAAAACATCCACTGTGTGGCACCTCCTGTTTTTTTTCGTATGTACTAATATAGCCCCTTATAAAATAAAATTCCAGCTTTTACACTTATTTTTTGAAAATTTTTTCTATAATGTACGTATAAGAGTTTTTCGCCTTAATTTACAGCCAATCAACTTTTAAAAATGTCACATTTAGCATTAATTTGATGAATATTGTTTGATATGAGTTCCTTCCTTCTATAATATGTAGATATATTTATTGAAGGAGGGAATGTATTGTTTCGTTTAGAAGATGGATTTCAGATTGATTGGGGCCAATTATTAGGGATTGTGTTGGAGTATGGCTTAAAAATCATCGTTTTAATTATAGGATTACTCATTGTCTATCCCCTTGGTAAAAAAATAATTAGTAAAACACTAAATCGAGCTCAAAATAACCAAAAGCTCTCAGCAGCAAGAATTCAAACATTAGAGAAGCTACTTTTAAATATATTCTCCTATGTAATAATTTTTCTGTTTGTTGTAATGTTCTTCGGCATCATCGAACAACCTATAGGACCCCTTCTTGCTGGTGCAGGGGTAGTAGGTTTAGCTATTGGTTTTGGTGCCCAAGGTTTAGTTAGCGATATTGTAACAGGTTTCTTTATTTTATTAGAACGTCAAATAGATGTTGGAGACTACATTACGGTTGCTAGTTATGATGGAATTGTAGAGGAGATTGGATTGCGAACAACACAAATTAGAGGTTTCGATGGCACTCTACACTTCATTCCGAATCGTGAAATAAATAGTGTAAGTAATCATTCTCGAGGAAATATGCGTGCTTTAGTTGATATCGGAGTTAGTTATGACGAAAATATAGATCAGGCACTAGGCATCTTAAATAATGTATGTAATCAATTCCAAAAAGATGAGCGTTTTATAGATGGACCAAATGTGATTGGTGTACAGGAATTCGGAACAACTCAAATTGTTCTTCGCATCATAGGTAAGACGGTTAATAACGAACAATGGGGTGCGGAACGTGATATACGAAAGGCTATTTTAGAAGCATTTGATGAACATGATATTAAAATACCTCATTTGCAAAATGTCTATATCCAAAAATAAACATACTGTTTTTTAAAATAATACAAAGGCCCGAACATCCTATTCTTTTTATATTTGAATAAGATAGTCCGGGTCTTGTTCATCATTATGGGATGTAAGGTATATAACAATCTGTATCTTACGCTTTAAAATTGTTTTTCAGAGAACTTTCCTTCTAGTAAAAACAGTTGCGTTTCTCACTTTAGAATCGGAAAAACGACAACCCTAGCTCTACGAAAAAGCTTATTATGACAATGCTAAATTTCTTTTCTAACCCTTCACCATTTCTTCTATATGTATAACGATTTTAATACTTGTTTTAATATAGCTCTTCTCGTTAAAATTCCAAGAAAATGCCCTTCCCCATCTACAACACACAAAAAAGCATGATCAATCACTTCTTTTAAACCTGTTACAAAATCTGTATCAGGAGATAACGTGGGTAGTGTGGTGTTCATAACCTCTTCAACAGCTATATCAGATAATTTCTCCATTTCAAACCTTTCGATACCAATAACACTTTTCAATATTGGGGTCTTTCCAATTGTACCTAAATATTTAAAATCTCTATCTAATACAGGTACGGACGAATATCCTGATTCCACTAAAACCAAAAGTGCATGTTCAACTGGATTTCCAAGTTGTACATGTGCAACCTTTTCAGCAGGAATCATAAAATCTTTTACAGTCCACTCAGAAAGCGCTTGTTTTTTTAGACTAGACATGTGAATACTCCTCTCGCTTGGTGAAGGAGCCGAGTACATTCCTTTCTATTTTAACATAAAATTTAACATTATGTGGACATTAGTCTCATTTAAAAGCATGTCACCTTAAATCATGTTATAATGAAGTGGTTATAATAATTAGGGAAAGGATTCTATTTGTGAATCGTAGATCATTTATAAAAAAGTCTATCATTAGTATTTTATCCTTTTTTGGTTTATCAGGAAGTGTTTATTATTATGCTAGAGAGATTGAACCTTCCTTACTTGACGTACACTCATTTGATATTAAATCCACTCGCATACCTAAATCGTTTGATGATTTTAAAATATTACAATTTACAGATACCCATATTGGCTTTCACTATACGTTGGAACAATTTGAGAAATTAGTTCAAAAGATTAACTCCCTTAATGCAGATTTAGTCTTATTCACTGGAGATTTGTTAGATGACCCTAGTAATCACTCGGTTAATTTAGACCATTTAGTTGCAGCACTATCACGAATTACTGCAACAACGGGAAAATATTGGGTATATGGAAATCATGATCATGGAGGTTATGGCACCGATATAGTTAAAGATATATTTGATAAATCAGGGTTTTCATTATTAAAAAACGAATCTGTACTTATTCCCTTAGATAATGATTATATTCAGCTAGCTGGATTGGATGATGCTATGTTAGGTAAACCGGATCTTTCCACAACCTTACTATCTGAATCAGATGGGCTTTTCACGTTATTAATGGTTCATGAGCCTGATATAGCTGATTTTACAAAGCAGTACCCGATAGATGTGCAGTTATCTGGTCATAGTCACGGAGGACAAATCCAAATTCCTTTTTACGGTTATATTTATACACCCTATTTAGCTGAAAAATATGTTGAAGGTGCATATCAGCTCGGAGAGTATCCACTACAATTATTCGTTAGTAGAGGAATTGGAACAACTCGACTCCCCTACCGTTTTCTATGTAAACCAGAAATATCATTATATAAATTGAAGCATAATACATAATGGAGGTATACGAATGAGAAAGTTAGTTTTACTATTTACTGGACTCGCACTTTTCCTTGTCGCTTGCTCAAATAGCGGCATAGAAGAACATTTTTCGATAGAGGTGCAGGACTTTGCCTATACAGACCAAGATGGAAATACGTTTGAAAAATCCGAACTAGACGGAGAGGTCTGGATTGCTAGTATGATTTTCACCAACTGTACAACTGTCTGTCCACCGATGACAGCAAATAAAGTAAGGCTACAACAAGCTTTGGCTGATGCAGATGTGGAAGTAGAGCTTGTCTCCTTTTCTGTTGATCCTACTATAGATACACCAGAATTGTTAACCGAATATATCACAGAACGTGGTGGATCTTTTGACAACTGGCATGCACTAACTGGGTATACAGACCAAGAGATCAAAGATTTTGCAGCTAAGTCGTTTAAAACACTTGTTGAAAAGCCAGATGGGACCGATCAAGTGATTCACACTACCAGTTTCTATTTAGTTAATAAAGATGGCTATGCAATAAAAGGGTATAATGGTACAAAAGCTGAGGAAATGCAAGATATTGTCGAGGATGTTAAAAAGCTAAATTAAATGTCATAGGATTTATATCTTTGACATGATGTCGATTTATCCTTGGATGAAATTTTATAATTCCCTATAAGTATAAAATAGTATAGAGAATGGGACATCATTTTTGTCCTATCCTCTATCTTTTCTTTAAATTAAAGGAGCGATCATTCAACATGAGTAACGACGATCAAATAAATCAGCTAGGACAAGCATTGTTCATTATTAATCGACATGCTAAAACAGCACTCGATCCCTCATCACTCTATTTATTAAAACAAGAAGCATTAAAAAAATTGCTAAAAGAAAACAAAGCAAAAAAAATCGGATTACAGTTCTCGAATAATCCACGGAAAAGTAAGCAACATTCTGTAGTTCTTGTAGAAATAGGTGAATATCTCTTCCATATACCAGCTAAAAGTGAAGATAAGAGCAATTTAAAGCATTTAGGTTATCCAGATGGCTCCCATCATAACCCAAAGCCGAAACTTTCTCTCTCAAAAGCAAAAAGTATTTTATCAAATTACCTAGGATGGGAAAATGCAAGATTTTCAAACAATCCTAACCAACATCGACAAAATACGAATAGTTCTCTATCATCATTGCCAAATAGTTTTTTATTCTATCATAAACGAAAAAGGTAACATCAAGAAGAACGGTATTTATTTACTGCTACTTTTACCATCCTAAAAAGGCTGTAACCTATCGCAAATAAAAACAATGCTAACAATAAAACATCGATATTAACATCAAATGAAACTTTAGGCCAAATGAGAAATAATAGTAAGACTGTAATGATGTAGCTGATGAACCTACTCCACTCTAATGTAATTAATAATCGGACCAATGGTTGGAGTAGGAAAAAAAAGAGGAAAATTAAAAGAAGAATACAACAAAATATGAAAACTTCTGATCGGTTAGATATTAATATATAATCAAACAAACGCATAATCCCTTGCCACCACTTTTCCATCTTAATCCTCCATAACGCAAAACACTGTTTCTAGCAGTATAGACAATTTTATACGACTCTATACTTTTGTGGTGGCTTTATCTATAACTTCACCAAAACTTACTTTTCTTGCTTAATCTTCTCAAATTTATTTAATAGAGCATCTAATTCCTGACTTAAGCGAATCGATTCTGCACTATTGATTCCTTTTTTGAGAGCAACATCGGTCATTTCCTTTCTCAACTCTTCAATCCTTACAATTAATTTAGATGGTGACATAGACATAGCCGTGTTACCCCCTTGTATCGTCCCCTACTATATTTCAATCTATACTCTCAAGCAGTGCCTTGGCATATAGCTTTTCTAAGATGGTTTCCATGTTAGTAGAGTAGTAGAATAAATCTATACCTATTAAATAGAAAAGGAAGCAGAGGAATTTTCTCTGCTCGCCTCACGCATTGCTGCCCTTATATAGATATATACGAGTTAAGTTAAGGGCTCGTTAATCCTTTAGAATTCACGATCAAAAATTGAAAAACCGATTAAACTTGCTAATAATACGAATGATACAACACCTAGTACAATACTCATTGTTGTGTACACCCCACTTTTTTTATTCACTTTTATTATTATACCAAAAACTTTACAATAATAAAGTAATTTTAATAAATTAGAAAGCTAGACGAACTGTTTTTCTCATTAAACATACATTCAAGCATTTATTATTTAGTTCCCTCTACGAAACGTTTGTTTGATATAATAAAAGGGTAATTATACGAGGAAGTGAGTGAGGACCTTTGTACTTTTGTCCACATTGCGGAAATGAAGTGGAATCTGAAGAGAAATTTTGTGTGACTTGTGGAAGTCGATTACCATCAAATCTTAATGAGCGATTTTCTAATAATAAATCTAAGTCTAAACGTTGGATATACCCGATCACAGCCGTTCTAGTTGGATGTTTATTACTCACCATTGTTTATGGAATTGTTCTCCATAAACGAGACCAGGCTCTGGAGTTGTACGAAGAGGCAAGCCAAATAGCCCTTGTAGGCGACTATGATCAAGCGAAAAGCGTTGTGGAAGAAGCGATTAACAATTATTCTTCATTCCCTCAAGCTGAGGAATTGAAAGCTTTTTTAACTATTGCCATCGAAATGGAGCAAAGCTTTGCGGATATAGCTAGTATGCGGGAAGAAGGACAATATTCTCAAGCTATTGAAACACTTATCGCTCATGATAGAAATATAGAGAATTATAATGGCGAACTTGTTTCCAAAGTAAAAGATAAAATCAATGTATTAAAAACAGAGACTCGAATGGACGAAATCTCGTCTATTTATGAAAGCAATCCCGATATTAACCAATTAAAAGTTTTACTATGGGAATTAGAGAGATTGAATAGTGAGAAAGCGGAAGAATTACATCTCGATGTAAAAGATAAGCTTGTTTCTCTTACCTATCAAGAAGGTACTGCATTAATTCAAAAATTTCAATTTTCCCAAGCTTTACGACTTGTTGAAGAAACTTTGAACTTTGTCCAAGATTCTGATTCTTTGATTAACTTACGAAAAACAATTGAGAAAGAACAATTAGCCTTTGAGAATCAACAACAACAAAGAATCGAACAAGCTTTATCTGCCTATGAATCTGAAGAGACTCATAATAAAGAGTATGGAATTGAAGTAATTAGTATTAATACGGAAACGGAAGATGAGAAGTTAAAAGTTATTGGTGAAATAGAAAGTGTCGCGACGGTTCCCCTACATTCTGTATTAGTACATTATGAAATTTTAGACGATCAGCAGAATGTTCTGCTTACCAATGAAGTATATATACAGCCTGAAACGCTCTATCCTAGAGAAACAGGAAACTTTGAATTTATACATGTTGACGCAGAAATTGTCGGTAAACGCGTAAGCGCAAAGATAAAGGAAATCACATGGTATTTAGAATAATAGTTGGGGGAAAACATATGAAACAAAAACAACGTAAATTATCACTTCTATTAGCCACTCTTTTAATTGTTCTATTTGTGATTATTGCAGTTTTCCTTTATTTACGTATGAGTACAGTAACGATTAAAACAGACAGTTCCGTAGTAGTCGACATGTCCAATGAGGATGAAGATTACAGTCTGAAAGAGATCATTCATAATTCTCAAAAATCAATCGTTAAAATAGAAGCTTCAAATAATTATCAAATTAAGACAGGATCTGGATTCCTTATAGATAGTGATGGCTTCATTGTAACGAATGCTCACGTAATTAATGATGCAGATTCTATTCTCGTGAAATTATCCAACCAACAAGGTTATTTTCCAGCAGCAGTTGTTGGAGTTGGAGATAAAGAGGATATTGCCGTAATACACGTTAAAGAGTTTGAGCATCATGAATCAATTGCGATTGATCCTTCCTACGAAGGGGATATCGGTGATCAAGTAATAGCAATAGGAAGTCCTTCTGAAATCGAGAATAGTGTGTCGTTAGGCCTTATTGTTGGTACAGATCATAGTTTTATAATTGAACCTTTTGAATACAATAATCTATATCAAATTTCTGCAAATATCACACACGGTAATAGTGGTGGTCCCTTAGTTTCTCAACAT
The DNA here is from genome assembly GCF_014206945.1 of Gracilibacillus halotolerans. Classification (GTDB taxonomy): domain Bacteria; phylum Bacillota; class Bacilli; order Bacillales; family Amphibacillaceae; genus Gracilibacillus; species Gracilibacillus halotolerans. The sequence goes on along the minus strand of NZ_JACHON010000001.1, from coordinate 54,919 downwards.
AGTGGACAAGTAATTGGTATTAATGCTGCTGGAATTAATGACACCGATATAGGTTTTAGTATCCCCCTCTCCTCTGTTTACGAACAGATAAACGAATGGATTAATGAAACCGATATGGCTTCGCTTAACTATTTAGCAAAAACGAATATTAGAGCTAGTGAAGAGGAACTATTGCAAGATGTGGAATTTATTACGGAACAATTCTTCCAAAACATTGCGACGTATGACTATATAAACGCATATACGATGCTCGGAAGTGAATTGCAGGGCCAATGGGGTTATGCAGGTTTTAGAGATACTTTCATTATGTATAATGAACCTAAAATAATAGATACACATATCGAAAAGCAAGCTAATAACCATTATGAGGTAGTAGTTGAAACGGAAGAGAATGATGATAAAACGGAAGAACCTATTAATTTTGAGTTAATTATTGGCATGGAAAATGATCAACTGAAAATTTTAACGTTAGAACAATAAATAACAAGTTGCTAAGTTGAGGCTAGTACATAGTAGAGACCGGACGTTTTTTTTAGAATCCTTTCGGTCTCTACATTTTTTTTAAATTGTTCACCTTTAATATTGTAAGATTTAGTTATTTCCCCGCCTCTCTATTTATGCGAACGCCAAAGCACTATACATGAGGCAAACGTATGTAGGAATCATATACACATGTTAGTAAGTATCCCACTGAAATTAAGCGTATCTCAATTTATGGGATATTTAAAAGGGAATTAGCTAATAGAAGATTACATGACGGGCCAATTAACAATATTCGAAGAGTTTAATCCGTTTACATGGTAAAAAAACAAAAAAATAAGGGATTCTTTTAGAATCAGTAAGTAAATGTGGTGCAAGAGGGAGAACCATTCGGTGGGCCTTTCAGGCCGAGGCCGGTAAAAGAGGCTTTCAGTAGCAAATCAAAGAGACCGAGCACAAAAAATAGCACAAAAATCCAACCAAATCATGGAAAGGATATAAACAGCCAAGTCAAAATACAAGACTCCTGCAGGAAAAGCAACAGCCGAAAATCCATTACAAAAGTTCAATTGAACTTTTGTAATTAGTTGAGGCGTTGCCTGCGGAAAGCGAAGTATTTTGACAAGGCGTTAGTATAACATTCGGATTTTGTATTATGAAAATTACTTCTGTCCCAATTTTACTAATTAATTTCTATTTGTCCTGTTGTTTGTATGTCTATTTTTTCATCAGCTGTTTCAAATTGAGCATGTACATAGATATCATGTATACCTTCATCAATATCATCAAACTTTAAAGGTCCTTGAGGATGATAATGAGAGCCGGGTATTAATTGTCTATTTACTGGACTACCAGTAAATTCTGGATTGTTCTTATTTATCATCACTTCTATTAACGGAGTTCTATGACTAATTTGAATGCCTTCGTCTCCTCTATATTCTAAGGACCGTAATATTTGAAAGCCGTCTTGCGTTTTTTCCACAGTTATATGTACGATAAAATCCCCTTCTGACTCTTCTATCTTAATATTGGTTTTGAGTTGTGGTTGGTATAAGGCTTCTTTAACGATGAAACCAACTAAAAAAATACATAATGATATGGAGATAAAAACAATTCCCTTCTTCAGCAATAGGTGGTCCTCCTTATTAACGCTCTCCTTATATAAGACGATTTAATTTCCAAAAAGTTTCATTTTTCATCAAAAAAATGTATAATTTCGATCGCCTCTCTGCAAAATAACAATTGCAATTTCTTTTTCTAAGGAGGTATCGACCTATAATGAAAAAGCTCCACTTAATGATTGGTGCTATTTTATTGTGTTTTTTAGTTGCAGGATGTAATGCTACAAAAGAACAAAACAATGTTTCCCCACCAACCCCTATTCAGACGAATTCGAATTCGAGTAGTATGAATCATTTGGATAAAACGAATGATAAGATCGATCGTTACTTAACGGAAGATAGAGATGATATTGCACAATATCAAAAAATCATCCTACCGGAAGAAGTATTTATTGCTATCCAAACAACTACAATTCAGCAATTAAATGAACGTGACATCGAAAAAGAAGTAGAAAAGAAATTAAAGAAAATAACAGGTATAGAAAAAATACACGTTAGCTCGGATCAAAAATTTTATATAGAATTAAACAAATTGAGGGATGAAAATTGGGACGATGAAAAAGAACTAAAGAAAGAATTAGATCGATTAAAGAAGTTAAAAAAAGAAAAAACATAGAGAAGGTGTGAATCGTGGCAAATCAGACATCACAAGCTAAAAAATACAAAGATTATGAAGCTTCCAAGCTCCCAAAGCGGCCTATACTCATCAACTGCTTGAAAGCTTTTTTTATCGGCGGATTAATTTGTGTAATTGGACAATTCATTTCGTTATTTTACATGTACTTTTTTAACTTTACTGAGCAAACAGCTGGTAATCCTACCGTTGCAACATTGATTTTTATTACGATGTTGTTAACTGGATTCGGTATATACAATAAAATCGCGCAATTTGCAGGAGCCGGTACCGCTGTTCCAGTTACTGGATTCGGGAATGCTGTTATCTCAGCTGCAATTGAACATCGTACAGAAGGATTTGTTCAAGGCGTTGGAGGAAATATGTTTAAACTAGCTGGATCCGTCATATTGTTTGGTACATTCTCTGCCTTTGTGATTGCTCTTATTAAAACAATCTTCAGTTATTGGAGTGGAACATAAATGATACAAGGTAAACAAACATGGGTGTTTCAGAACGCTCCTTCCATTATCGCAACTGGTACAGTTGGTGGGCCTGATGAAGCTGCCGGGAATATCCCAGAAGCGTTCGACCAATTGTATGATGATCTATGGCTTGAAAAAGACTCGTTTGAATTAGCACATCAACAAATGATTGAAGATGCTAGTAATCATGCTGTCAAGAAAGCAAACATTGAATTAAGTGATGTACAATTTTTCCTTCACGGGGATCTTATCAATCAAATAACACCATCAAACTTTGCAGCTAGAAATTTAGCAATACCGTATCTAGGTTTATTTAATGCATGTGCAACCTCAATGGAAGGACTAGCTTTAAGTGCCTTAATAATGGATCAAGGAAACGCTTCTTATGTGTTAACGGGAGCGGCGAGCCATTACTCTGCCACAGAACGACAATTTCGCTATCCGACAGAATACGGAAGTCAAAAACCAGATACGTCACAAAAAACCGTCACAGGTGCTGGTGTTGCATTATTAGGATTTGAGAAAAATCGCCCCCGAGTTACTTCAGCCACAATTGGTAAAGTTATTGATCGGGAATTAACAGACCCATTTAATATGGGTGGAGCAATGGCGCCGGCAGCTTTTGATACAATTAATCGCCATTTGACTGATCGTAACATTGATCACTCTTATTACGATTATATTATTACAGGGGATTTAGCCAAAATTGGCCGTGAAAGGTGTTTAGACTTATTCACCAAAGACGGAACCATGATTGATGAAAGAAAGTTTGTTGATTGTGGACTAACCATCTACAAACCATCACAACAAGTTTTTGCAGGCGGTAGTGGTACAGCGTGTTCTTCAGTAGTGACATACGGTCATTTCATAAAAAAAATGATGAATAAAGAATGTAGCAAAATTCTTGTGGTTGCTACAGGAGCGCTCCTCTCACCGTTATCCGTTTCACAAAAACAAACGATCCCTTGTATCGCTCATGCCGTATCAATTGAAATGTAAGGAGGTTTACGTATGGTTTTCTTATGGTCCTTTTTAATTGGAGGTCTTATCTGTGTAATTGGTCAATTGATGTTTGATGTTTTAAAACTTACACCAGGTCAAACGTTATCTACACTTGTCGTAATTGGAGCGATATTAGGTGGTTTTGGACTATATGAACCACTAATAGATTTTGCAGGAGCAGGTGCTACCGTACCAATTACAAGCTTCGGTAATTCACTTGTAACAGGTGCTCTTGAGGAAGCAAAACAGCACGGCATAATTGGTGTCGTTACTGGGATGTTTGAAGTTACTAGTTCTGGTATTTCTGCTGCAATTATCTTCGGTATGATTGGTGCTCTACTGTTCAAGCCAAAAGGATAATGAAAAAACAATTGCCTCCGCTACCACGTTTAGGAATGAACGGAGGCAATTTATACACTTACTAATTCTATTTTTGAATTTGTATCGCAATTTTCCCTAATTGCTTTTGTTCTTTTAAGTAGTCAAATGCTTCATCTAATTCCTCGAATGAATAAACTTTATCCATGAGAGGCTTAATTTGATGTTTTTCCATGAATTGAAGTAAAGCCAAATATTCCTCCCTACTCCCCATTGTTGATCCTTTTAACGTATATTGCCCATAAAAAAACTCGCGTAAATTAATCGTTGTTTCATCTTCTGTCGATGAGCCGAACATTACCATCGTTCCACCTTTACGTAGAACGGATAAAGAGCGGTTAAATGTCAATCCACCAACACTTTCTATCACCAAATCAATTGTCTCATTTTGTAATTCTTCTGACCACTCACTATTTGTTAAGATTCCTCTATCAAACCCAAGTAACGTTTGCGCTTCTGTTAACTTTTCCTCCGAACGCGAAGTCGTAATAACTCTTGCTCCTATTGCTTTAGCCATTTTAATGATAAAGCTGTTTACCCCACTTCCTACTCCCGGAATAAAAAGCGTTTCCCCTGGCTGAATCTCACCTTGGGTAAATAAAGCACGAAATCCAGTTAACGCAGATAAACTTAAAACCCCAGCCTCTTCCCAGGATAAATAGGCAGGCTTTTTAGCGACAAAATCCGCTGGCATTACAATTTCTTCAGCAAATGTTCCGTTAAAAGGAACACCTACAATTTCAAACTCATTTGGTGGCGCTTCTGATTGATTATACCAGTTTAACCCTGGATTAATCATAACCTCATCGCCAACTTGAAAGTCTTCCACTCCCTCACCGACTTCTTTTACAATGCCCGCGCCATCAGACCCTAATATAAATTTTTTTCCTGTTGATGGGACTCTTTCTACTAATTTTAAATCTCGATGATTTAATCCCGCCGTTTTCAATTGAACAACTAATTCATTTTTACCTACTGTTTTGTTCATAACATTATCGAATTGGTAGGCCTCATCCTTCAATACATAGGCTTTCATATAATTATTGATCCTTCCTTTCATCTATTATTGTTGTATGAATTGGTTGATTATTTAATAAACTAGTTTTTAATCGGTGCTGCATCTCCCCTATCCCTCTCGTCCCTGTTAACGGAAACTCTATTAGATCATGTTCTCGAAATACTTCGTTTATAATAGGTTGATATTTCTTCCCACCTAGTACAACAATTTGATTAAATTGATTAAGTTCTTTATAGCTTTTTTGTTGACGTAATAAAGAATTGGATATGATTTCTCTTTTATCCATAGAAAAAGACGCATCATAATTTTCAGGAACAATATCATTTGGTAGCAAAAATCCATGTTTTGCCGACAAGATCACCCAATCATGAAAGAACCTGCTAGCATATGATTGACATAAACGATGAAAAACACCAATATAAGCATCCTTTGCAAAGCTTGGACCTTTCTCTGGAACATGGTCCCAAATCTTTTTTCTCCCACATGGGATAACACATAATGGTTTCAATCTTGTAGCCTCGCTTTACTTTGTGTTAATTACATTCTAAAAAACATTTGAACATAAGCAAAATATTATGCATTCAAACATTATAATAATGCTAATGAAAGCGGTTTTTAACAATATTTACATGGCGAAAATTCAGAATATTTCGTACAAAAAGGTTGACCTAACATAATTTTGGTTGTATGATTATCCTCAATCAAAGAATTCTGAAAAGTTTAATTTTTTCATCATTACCCTCTAGACAGGGTTGATTCTTTCATATACTATGTATATAAGACATAACGTTATAAAACGGTGACGGGAAGAAAAGAACAGGATAACGTGATTAAAGAGAGCCGGCTATGGTGGGAACCGGTATCACGCCCTGATCTGATAGCTCATCCCTGAGTGTTATACTGAACAGTTTCGACCTATTAAGTATAACCGAGTGTCAAGCACTCGTTATCAAAACAAAGCTTGCCGATTGGTAGCTTTACGAGGCAATATTCGTAAGGATATTGTGAATCAGGGTGGTACCGTGAAAAGAAGGCCTTTTCTCCCTTGTTAGATAGCTAAACATTTATTTAGCTTGTAACAAGACAGAAATGGCCTTTTTTGTATATAAAAAACATTGGTATAGAAAGAATTGAAAAATTAAATCTATTTCATTTAGGAGGGATTAAGATGGAAAGAGAGAAAAAGCAAGAACAGTCATTAGCTGAAGAAAAAGATCCAAAAATTGGGGCTGACTTGCTTGTCGAAGCATTGATCAACGAGGGCGTTGATACTTTGTTCGGCTACCCAGGCGGAGCCGCTTTACCCATCTTTGATGCTTTATATAAAGCACAGGATTCATTTACCCAAATCTTAGCACGTCATGAACAAGGTTCCATTCATGCTGCAGAAGGATATGCTAGAGTTTCTGGAAAACCGGGAGTTGTTATCGCAACATCTGGACCTGGTGCGACAAACCTAGTTACTGGAATTGCAGATGCAATGATTGACTCCTTGCCACTTATCGTAATTACAGGGCAAGTTGCACAAGGAGTAATTGGCAGTGATGCATTTCAAGAAGTGGATGTAATGGGAATTACAACACCAATTACGAAGCATAATTATCAAGTTCGAGACGTGAGGGAATTACCACGAATAGTAAAGGAAGCATTCCATATAGCAACAACAGGAAGAAAAGGTCCAGTTTTAATTGATATTCCTAAGGATATTTCAGCTTACATTATTGATGATAAATTCCAGTCAAATAAAATGGAGCTAGACTTACCGGGTTATCAACCAACAACGAAGCCAAACCCTTTACAAACAAAAAAATTAGCTGAAGCAATTGGTAAAGCTAAAAAACCTGTTCTATTAACAGGTGCTGGTATCTTGTTTGCAGATGCTTCAGAGGAAATTATACAATTAGCGGAAAAATACTCCTTACCTGTTGCATCCACATTACTTGGGTTAGGTGCATTCCCTGGTGACCATCCATTATTTATGGGAATGGCTGGTATGCATGGTACGTATACCGCTAATACAGCAATTTACGAATGCGACCTATTAATTAATATCGGCGCACGATTCGATGATCGATTAACTGGTAAACTTTCCTCATTTGCACCGAATGCAGTTGTTGCACACATTGATATTGATCCAGTAGAAATCGGAAAGAATGTTCCAACTGATATTCCAATTGTATCGGATGCTAAAAAAGCTGTTGAAAAATTACTTGAACACACTATCGAGCAACCAGAACATGATGAATGGTTAGTACGTATTCATGAAAACAAAGAAAATTATCCACTATGGTTTAATAATCCTGACAAAGAAATGATTGGACAGTGGGTAATTAAAAAAGTACATGAAGCAACAAATGGTAATGCTATCGTTACTACGGATGTTGGTCAACATCAAATGTGGGCAGCACAATACTATACGTTTAATGAACCTAATCGTTGGGTATCATCAGGTGGTTTGGGAACAATGGGATTCGGTTTCCCTGCTGCAATTGGCGCGCAATTAGCAAAGCCTAATGACACAGTCGTTTCTATTGTAGGTGACGGTGGTTTCCAAATGACATTACAGGAACTATCCATTTTACAAGAACGAAACCTACCAGTTAAGGTCATTATAGTAAACAATCAAGCATTAGGAATGGTTCGTCAATGGCAAGAAGCTTTCTATTCTGAACGCTATTCACAATCTATCTTTAGTATTCAACCTGATTTCGTAAAATTAGCGGAGTCTTACAATATAAGAGGTTTGAAAGTAACGACACAAGAAGAATTTATTAACGCACTGCCTGACATTTTTGAATACAACGGGCCAGTTGTCGTCGATGCCAGAGTATTGCAACAAGAAAATGTATTTCCAATGATCGCACCAGGCAAAGGAATAAACGAAATGATCGGGGTGAAACCATGAAACGAATCATTACAGCTAACGTAAGAAATCGTAGTGGTGTCCTAAATCGGGTAACGAGCTTACTTCAACGACGTCAGTTCAATATTGAGAGTATCTCTGTAGGTAGAACCGAATCAGATGATATCTCTAAAGTAACGTTTGTAGTAGACGTTGAAGATTTCCAAAAGCTTGAACAAGTTACAAAACAACTTAACAAACAAATTGATGTACTGAAAGTAACGGATATTACAGATAAGGCGATTGTTGCGCGTGAGTTAGCATTAATTAAAATAGTGAGCAATAATCAAATCCGGGGTGAAATTCAAGGAATTATTGATCCATTCCGTGCCTCTATCGTCGATGTAAGTCGAGATAGTCTTTCTGTACAAGTAACTGGAAAACCAGATAAGGTGGAGGCATTAATAGAATTATTAAAACCGTATGGTATTAAGGAATTAGCGAGAACAGGTGTTACAGCATTTGTTCGTGGCCACCAACCACCTAACGATAGCAATGTTTCATCTTTATTAGGGTAATAATGGATTCATTATTATATATAAAAAAATAAAAATCATTTGAGAGGATGTAGTATTACAATGACTAAAGTACTTTATAACCACGATATTAATGAAGAGGTATTACAATCTAAAAAAATCGCGATTATCGGATATGGATCTCAAGGCCATGCACACGCTTTAAACTTAAAAGAAAGTGGATTTAACGTTGTTGTTGGTCTTCGTAAAGGTAAATCATGGGATCAAGCAAGCGAAGACGGATTAGAAGTTAAAACAGTAGCAGAAGCTTCTAAAGAAGCAGATGTTATTATGATTCTTCTTCCAGACGAAAATCAACCATCAGTATATAAAGAAAGCATTGAGCCGAACTTAGAAGCAGGAAACTCACTAGTTTTCGCTCACGGATTTAACATTCATTTCAACCAAATTGTTCCTCCTGCTGACGTAGATGTTTACTTAGTAGCGCCAAAAGGACCTGGACACCTAGTACGAAGAACATTTGAAGAAGGTGCAGGAGTTCCAGCACTTTACGGTATCTATCAAGATGCTACTGGTAAAGCGAAGGATATCGCTCTAGCATATGCAAAAGGAATTGGTTCAGGTCGTGCAGGAATTCTAGAAACTAGCTTCCAAGAAGAAACAGAAACAGATTTATTCGGTGAGCAAGCTGTTCTATGTGGTGGTACAGCTGAACTAGTAAAAGCTGGTTTTGAAACATTAGTAGAAGCTGGTTACCAGCCAGAAGTTGCTTACTTCGAGTGTTTACATGAATTGAAGCTAATCGTTGATCTTATGTATGAAGGTGGACTAGAGAACATGCGTCACTCTATCTCTGATACAGCAGAATGGGGAGACTTCATGTCTGGACCGCGAGTAATTGATTCTAGTGTTAAAGCACGTATGAAAGATGTTCTAACTGATATTCAAACTGGAAAATTCGCGCAGGGCTGGATTCTTGAAAACCAAGCTAACCGTCCACGTTACACTGCAATTAAAAATGCTGAAAACAATCATTTAATTGAGAAAGTAGGTAAAGAGCTCCGCGATTTAATGCCATTTGTTAAGCAAAAGGCTATTAAACAAAAGGAAGTGGTCTCTAATGACTCAAATTAAGATTTTTGATACAACACTTCGTGACGGAGAACAGTCACCTGGTGTGAACTTAAACCAGCTTGAGAAGCTAGAATTAGCGAAACAACTGGAGAAATTTGGAGTGGATATCATGGAAGCAGGGTTCCCTGCTTCCTCCAAAGGGGATTTTGAAGCCGTTAAGAAGATAGCGGAAACAGTCGAGAATGTAACAGTCACAGGTCTTGCTCGTGCTGTGAAATCCGATATTGACGCTTGTCGTGACGCTCTAGCTAATGCAAAAAAGAAACGCCTTCACGTTTTTATTGCTACCTCCCCTATCCACATGAAATATAAATTAAAAAAGACTCCAGAACAAGTAATTGAAACAGCAGTCGAAATGGTGAAATACGGCAAACAATTTTTCGATGACATTGAATGGTCTGCTGAAGATGCTTCGCGCTCAGATCTTCCCTTTTTAGCTGAAATAATTGAAAAGGTAATTGATGCTGGCGCTACAGTGATCAATCTTCCTGATACAGTTGGATATACGATGCCTAGAGAATATGGCGCAATGTTCAAATATATGAAAGACAATGTCCCAAATATTGATAAAGTTGATTTGTCTTGTCACTGCCATAACGATTTAGGAATGGCACTAGCCAATTCATTTGCTGCCGTAGAAAATGGAGCGACACAAGTGGAAGGAACCATTAATGGTATCGGTGAAAGAGCCGGAAATGCTTCACTTGAAGAATTAGGAGTAGCTTTAACAATTCGCAATGATTATTATCCTTATCATACTAATTTAGTTCTAAAAGAAATCAAACGTACGAGTGATATGGTGAGTAAATTTACTGGTATGACCGTACCGGGGAATAAAGCAGTGGTTGGTAGAAATGCCTTTGCGCATGAATCCGGTATTCACCAAGATGGCGTCCTTAAAAATGCTGAAACGTATGAAATTATTACTCCAGAGCTAGTCGGAGTTCAATCTAATAATCTAGTACTTGGTAAACATTCTGGTCGTCACGCTTTTACAGATAAGATTAAGCAATTAGGCTATCAATTATCGGAAGACAAAATTAAAAAGGCATTTATTGCTTTCAAATCGTTAACCGATCAAAAGAAAGAAGTAACAGATGACGACTTATTCGCTATCTTAACAGACATACAAACAGATACCTCCAACGTAAAAAGGTACACGTTAGAAGGTTTCCAAGTTCAGTATGATACTTCTGATAAGCCTAGTGCAACCATTACGCTTATTACACCTGAAGGAAATAAAATTAACCAAACAGACACAGGTCAAGGAAGTGTTGATGCCTTATATCATACGCTTGATAATATGATTGCAGAGCAAACACATTTAACAGACTTCCAATTAAATTCTATCGGTCAAGGCCGTGATGCTTTAGCAGAAGTGCATGTTAGTCTAATCGTGGATGAGATTGAAGTCAGTGGTCGTGGATCTGCTCAAGACGTATTAGAGGCAGCAGTATTAGCTTATATAAATGGACTAAACCGAGCAATATACCAAAAACGCGTCAATGCAACAGTCAAGTAGGAGGTTACGTTTGTGAGTTTCAAAATTGCACTTTTACCCGGCGATGGTATTGGTACAGAAGTAATATACTCAGCCAAAGATGTTCTTCAAGCCATCAGTAAAAAATATAATAAAAAATTTGAATTCGAAGCATATGATATCGGTGGAGTAGCGATAGACAAACATCATACTCCCCTTCCAGATGCAACAATTGAAGGCTGTAAAGCAGCTGATGCGGTTTTGCTAGGTGCTGTAGGAGGCCCTAAGTGGGATAACAACCCTTCTGATTTACGCCCAGAACGTGGACTACTTGGAATCCGTAAAGCATTAGATTTATATGCAAACTTAAGACCTGTTAAAGGATTTCAGAAGCTTCTCCATGCTTCTCCTTTAAAAGAAGAAATTATTAATGGTAGTGATCTTCTTATTGTCCGAGAGTTAACAGGTGGTCTATACTTCGGAAGACCAAGTGAAAGACGCGACAATGGAAATGCCGTTGTGGATACACTTAGCTATACGCGACAAGAGATTGAACGTATTGTTGATATGGCTTTCCAAAGTGCTCAACTACGTAAGAAACGATTAACATCCGTTGATAAAGCAAATGTTTTAGAATCAAGTAAGCTTTGGCGAGAGATTGTCGAAGAGAAAAAATCAGAGTATCCTGATGTTACGGTAGATCACTTACTAGTTGATGCAGCAGCTATGAAACTAATCACAAACCCTGTACAATTCGATGTCATTGTAACGGAAAACATGTTTGGTGACATTTTAAGCGACGAAGCTTCTGTTCTAACTGGTTCACTTGGAATGCTTCCATCCGCTAGTTTGGCAGAAAATGGAGTTGGTTTATATGAACCTGCTCATGGATCTGCACCAGATATAGCAGGTAAAGGTATCGCAAATCCTACAGCTATGATTTTATCAGCAGCTATGATGCTTCGCTATTCTTTCCAATTGAACGAAGAGGCACAAGCGATTGAAAATGCTGTAGAGGCGGTAGTGAACGAAGGGTATCATACCCAAGATTTAAAGAGTACTACAGGTGAGCTTGTAAGTACAACAGAAATGACTCAATTAATTGTTGACAAGATTTTAGCATAATATGGAGTGGAGGTAATATGTACCTCCCTCCCCTTTCACCAAGAATAAAAACATATGTAAGGAGTGAATCGGAATGAGAAAACCAAAGACGGTCATCGAAAAGATTTGGGAAAGACACATTGTAAAAGAAGAAGCAGGTAAACCAGACCTTTTATATATTGATTTACATTTGGTTCATGAGGTTACTTCACCTCAGGCCTTTGAAGGCTTACGCATAAATAATAGAAAGGTACGCCGTCCTGATTTAACGTTCGCAACAATGGATCATAACGTACCAACTATCCACCGTAATATTATAAAGGATCAAGTATCCAAAACACAAATGGAAACATTGAAAAAGAATTGTGAAGAATTCAATATACCTTTAGCTGATATCCACCATCCAGATCAAGGTATTGTCCATGTAATTGGACCTGAGCTTGGATTGACTCAACCAGGTAAAACAATTGTTTGTGGTGATAGCCATACTTCCACACACGGTGCATTCGGTGCACTAGCATTCGGAATTGGTACAAGTGAAGTAGAACACGTCTTGGCTACACAAACAATTTGGCAACAAAAGCCAAAAACACTTAATGTAAAAGTTAATGGAACATTAGGTACTGGAGTAACTGCAAAAGACTTAATTTTGGCTATTATTGCTAAATTCGGCGTTAAATTTGGTACTGGGTATGTTATTGAGTATACCGGAGAAGCAATCCGTAATTTGTCTATGGAAGGCCGTATGACAATTTGTAACATGTCCATTGAAGCAGGTGCACGAGCTGGTTTGATTAGTCCTGACAATACGACTGTAGAATTCCTACGTGGTAAGCGTCATGTTCCACAAGGAGAAGCTTTTGATAAAATTGCTGAAGATTGGTTATCACTAGCTACAGATGAAGGTGCTACGTATGACGCACAGGTAGAAATCGATGCAGATGAAATAGAACCACAAGTTACATGGGGAACAAACCCTGGTATGTGTCTTCCTGTTAGTGCGAATGTGCCTACACCTGCGGATGGTGACAATGAAAATGAAAGCACTGAAATTGCACACGCGTTAGATTATATGGGACTTAACGGTGGTGAAGCTATTACATCCATCGAAATCGAACACGTGTTTATCGGTTCTTGTACGAACTCCCGTTTAGCTGACTTACGTAAAGCTGCTAGCATTATCAAAGGTAATAAGGTAAAAGACGGCGTTCGCGCAATTGTAGTTCCTGGCTCCTTCACTGTCAAGCGACAAGCTGAAGAGGAAGGAATCGATATTATCTTTAAAGAAGCAGGATTCGAGTGGCGTGATGCAGGATGCAGTATGTGCCTAGCAATGAACGATGATGTAGTACCAGAAGGAGAGCGTTGTGCTTCCACTTCAAACCGAAACTTTGAAGGTCGTCAAGGTACAGGCGCACGTACTCACTTGGTTAGCCCTGAGATGGCTGCAGCAGCTGCAATCCATGGTCATTTCGTAGATGTTCGCAACTTAGAAGTCGTAACACCTAGCTAAAAAATCATAAAGGAGGCTGTCATCTATGGAACCAATTCGTAAACATACAGGTATTGTATACCCGATGAACAGAGCAAACGTTGACACCGATCAAATTATTCCTAAGCAATTCCTAAAACGTATCTCTCGCCAGGGATTTGGTGAATTTGTCTTTTATAATTGGCGCTATGATTCAAAAGGCGAGCTTAGAGAAGACTTTCCAATGAATCAACCAAAATATGAAGGAACTTCTATCCTTGTTGCAGGTGAAAACTTTGGTTGTGGTTCTTCTCGTGAACACGCACCATGGGCACTACTAGACTATGGTTTCCGAGTAATCATCGCTCCAAGCTATGCAGATATATTTTATAATAACTGTACAAAGAATGGCATCCTACCAGTACAGTTATCAGAAAAACAAATTCAAGAATTAATGGAGCGTGCAGAAGCCGAGAATTATGAGCTAACGGTTGATTTAGAAAGTAAACGTATATTCGATAATCAAGGATTCGAAGCATCATTTGATCTTGATGAATATAAACGTCAAATGTTATTGAATGGATGGGATGATATATCGATAACGTTAGGCTATGAAGAAGACATAACCAAATATGAAGAGCAGCGATCATAAGAAGATCTCGAACACGAGGTCTTCTCTTTTTTTGTTTCGCTCCCTAGGAATGGTTATCGATTTTATATAATATTTTCACTACTGTGCCTGTTTTTTTATTGATGCATTACTTCTATAATCCCCTCATTGCACCATGCTTATCCATCATAATATTTGTATGTTGTCCAAAAAAATACTTCTCTTTCCATTAACCTTTAGACAATAAAGATTCCATTCAGAACATACTAAAGGTTGAGGAGGTTTTGTTATGTTAAACAAACAAGATTTAGCTCAATGTGAAAAGCAATTATTAGACCGAAAAGCGATTATTGAGCAAAAAAATGAGGAATTCGGCCTTGAATTCGAATTTATAAAAGAGTCCATGTCTGAATTATCGAATTATGATAACCACCCCGGTGACCAAGGAACAGAATTATTTGAACGACAAAAGGACCTAGCCTTAAATTCACATTATAAAACAGAACTAGAAGCAATCAATCATGCTTTATCTTTAATCTCTTCAGGAAACTATGGAATATGTACAGAATGTGGAAAAGCGATTGATCCTGAACGTTTATTAGCTATGCCAACCTCCACAACTTGCGTGAATCATACAGAAGAACGACAAGTAAAACACAGACCAATTGAAGAGGAAATACTCAATCCTAATATAGATGAAGAAGAATTAGAAAATGAAGATCAAACAATGTTTGATGGCGAAGATGCTTGGCAAAGTGTAGAAATGTATGGTTCGTCAGATGGACCATCCGATTTTTATGAAGATAAAGAATATTATAATGATATGTTCTATAATGGAAATGAAATGATTGGAAACGTCGAAGAGCTAGAAGGTTTTTTGTTGACCGATATGAATGGAGAGTATATCGGTGTAAATGGTGAACACGAATTTTATGAAGATTATTTAGATGAAGAGGACATTGGTTCGATTATCTCTCCAGAAAAATATTAATGGTTAACATTCTCCTCCTTCTTCTAGTCTGCTGTCTTGACACGTTTCTCTATTTATGATAATTATATGAATAGTTAGCACTCTTATTTAAAGAGTGCTAATTTACATAAACAGAGGAGGAATCGGGAATGGAAAAAAAGCAATTCCAAGCTGAATCACAGCGGCTACTTGAAATGATGGTTCATTCCATATATTCACAAAAGGAAATTTTTATCCGAGAATTAATTTCCAATGCGAGTGATGCTATTGATAAAATCTATTACAAAGCCTTAACAGATGATTCAATATCGTTTAATAAGGATGATTATTTTATTAAGGTCACAGCTGATAAGGACAAGCGTACATTAACCATTTTAGATACTGGAATCGGAATGACGAAAGAGGAATTAGAATCCAACCTCGGTACTATTGCTAAAAGTGGTTCCTTAGCGTTTAAAAAAGAAATCGAAATGGAAGAAGGTCAAGAAATAATCGGACAATTCGGTGTTGGCTTTTATTCTTCCTTTATGGTTGCAGATAAAGTTACCGTGTATACAAAGTCATTATACAGTGACGAAGGTTACAAATGGGAATCAGATGGACAAGATGGATATACGATTGAGACATATGACAAAGATATAGTTGGAACGGAAATTGTTCTACATTTGAAAGAAGACACAGAAGACGAAGACTACACTAAATTTTTAGAGGAATTCCAACTTCGTTCCATTATTAAAAAACACTCTGATTTTATTCGCTATCCAATCAAAATGGATATAACTAAAACAGAGCCAAAATCAGAGGACGATGACGAGTTGGTTGAAACAACAGAAGAAGAAATTATCAACAGTATGGTTCCAATTTGGCGTAAAAACAAGCAAGAACTGAAAAAGGAGGATTATGAGTCCTTCTATCAAGAAAAGCACTTTGGCTTTGACCAGCCTCTCTCCTATCAGCATATTAGTGTAGATGGAATGGTTCGTTTCCAATCTATTTTATATATCCCAGAACAGCTGCCATTCAATTATTATTCTCAAGATTTTGAAAAAGGTCTAGAATTGTATTCTAATGGCGTATTAATTATGGAAAAATGTGCTGATCTATTACCGGACCATTTCAGTTTTATACGTGGAGTAGTGGATTCTGAAGACTTGTCTCTTAATATATCCCGTGAAATTTTACAACAAGATCGCCAAGTTAAGCGTATTGCAAATAATCTTGAAAAGAAAATTAAAAACCATTTACAAAGCATGCTTAAAAATGAACGTGATAAATACGAAACATTCTTTAATGTATTTGGTAAGCAACTAAAATATGGTGTTTATGCTGATTTTGGAGCTAACAAAGATAAATTACAGGACTTGTTGCTATTCTTCTCATCTAAAGAAGAAAAATTAGTAAGTCTAAAAGAATATAGAGAACGTATGAAAGAAGATCAAAAATTTATTTATTACGCTACTGGAGAATCACATGATAAAATTGCAAAACTTCCTCAAATTGAATTAGTTACTGATAAAGGTTATGAAGTCCTTTATTTCACGGACGAAGTAGATGAGTTTGCAATTAAAATGTTAATGAACTACGATGATAAGGAATTTAAGAATGTTTCTAGCGGTGACTTAGGTATTGAAAATGAAGAAGAGAAAAAAGAAATCGAAAAGCAAAAAGAAGAGCATCAGGACATCTTAAAAGACATGAAGGAGCTTCTTGGAACTAAAGTAAAAGAAGTAAGGCTTTCTTCTCGCTTAAAGTCGCACCCAGTATGTTTATCTGCAGAAGGCGATGTTTCCATTGATATGGAGAAAGTTCTCCAGCAAATGCCGGATGGCCAATCCGTACAAGCAGATAAGGTACTAGAAATAAATACAAAGCACGATATTTTCCAATCATTAATCCAAACACATCAAACCGATAAAGAGAAATTTACTCTTTATACAAATATCCTTTATAATCAAGCCTTATTAATCGAAGGGTTGCCAATCGAAGACCCTGTAGCATTAACAAATGATATGTGTAAAGTGATGGTTTAATACAAAAAAACGTCCTCCTGTGCTGGAGAGACGTTTTTTTACTCTTACTACTTATCGTATAAGAATTTAACACATACAGCCTCTGGTGCATAAATATCCTTTTGTAAGACAGTTAGCTTACCTGTCTCTTTATTACGTTCAAATAATACCATATTATCTGATTCTTGATTTGTTGCAACAATAAAGTTTTCAGTTGGGTCTAACACAAAATCTCTCGGCCAATCTCCTTCTGTACTAGTCCACTCAACCAATTTCAATGTAAAGTCGTCTTGGATTTCAAAAACAGCAATAGAGTTGTGACCACGATTACCTGCATATATAAATTTCCCATCCGAAGAGATATGAATCGCACTTCCTTGACTATTTTCGGTAAAATCAGAAGGAATCGTCGCAATATATTGTAATTCTTCAAAAGAGCCGTTACCTACATATTTGAGCGTAATTACTTCATTGCTTAATTCGGTCATTACATAGGCATACTCCCCATTAGGGTGGAACACTAAATGACGTGGGCCGCTACCTGCTCGTGTTTGAAGTTCTTGCTCTCTTCTTAAAATATCTTCATCAACTTTATAACTAGTAACTGTATCTGTACCTAAATCCACTACAATGGCATATTCCTCATCAGGAGTAAAACCTGCATAATGAAGGTGTGGCTTTTCCTGTCTCTCATGTGGTCCACTCCCCTCATGAGTAACAGGTTTTCCTTCCAATAGTGAGCCGTTACTGTCGACCTTATATGCACGTGCTTCCTTTGTATGATAGTTCGCTGATAAAACGAGGGAATTGTCATTGTTGATACTTACATGACAAGGTGCTGAACCTGGTGCAAACTGGCCATTTAAAGATTCTAAATCAGCTTCATTTGTAATGCGAAAAGCTTGTAGTCCTCCCTCTTCACCCTCTTTATGTACTGCGTATAAAAACTTATTATCATGAGATACTGTTAAATAGGTTGGATTATCAAGCTCTGCAGCTAATTCAGGTGTCGAAACTGTCCTTTGCTCTACATCAAGCTCGAAACGATAAACTCCTTTACTCTCACGCTTTGTATATGCTCCTAAATAACCGATAAACTTCTTACTCATTATAAGCCTCCTTCGTTCGTCTCTACTCCACATTATAACAAAATTAAGCATACTTAGCGAAATTCCACTATTATATCCTCTTCTATGGTTAAGCTTAACTGAATGTATCTACACCTTACATAAGAAAAATCTACTGCCATGAAGACAGTAGATTTTGTGTGCTGCTTATTGCATTGGAGACTGTGTCGGATTTTTCCCTTTTCTCATGCGAAAGAAAGCATAGGTTCCAATACCAATCGATGCAAGCATCGGTACAATCGTTCTCTTTTTCATATAGTATCCCTCCATTTGGTTGATACATTTATAGCTTCTACGAAATAGAGAGAAGTATGAAGAGTAAATATTGGTTATTGAAATTTGCTACCTACAAATAAGAAAAAGAGGATGAACAAGCCAATCGTAAACGGTAATGCTCCGATAAGACTTAAACTAAGTCCGTTATAGCCTCCCACAATCTCATTTCCAATTAAAAATATAATCACTCCTACTGAGCAACTCAAAAAACCCCAAAAATAAGGTTGCTTTTTCCAAAAGCTATATATTCCACCAATAGCGAATATGCATAAGAAAATCCAAGGTAATACAACATAAAGTAAAAAGCTCATTTGTTTCATCCTTTTGCGTCTTCATTTCTCTATACACTTTATTATAAACATTATGGCAAATAAAGAAAACCAACCTTAGGAAATTGTCACGAAGTATTAGGATTCACCAAATATAAATACATTTTAAAATTTAGTGGGATTAAGCCCCATTTTATGAACTAAGAATCTTTTTTCAGTTTACTGCCTAAGGTCTGAAATTATTTCTTGATGTGAATTCAAATTATGATGTTAGGAGGAGTTTTATGAAACAGGTTATCCTACACCTTTTATACCTGGATATTAAATATCGCAGGTGCGGTTGTGAAGTATGAAGAAAATCCTATTATTATTGTTTGTCTGTGTTTTATTAACGAGTTGTCAAACATCAATTCAGCCAGCGATCGTTAGCAATGATTCTGCAAATGCCGAAGCAAATGAACCAGTTCTTTCTTCTGCTGCTGAAACGGGTTTAACGTTAAATCAAGCCATTAAAATTGCATTAGACGCGGCATTAAAGTGGAATAAAGAAGCCAGGTTATATAACGGTACTAGCGTTGATATTGATAAAGAGCAAACTGGTATGGATGGCAGAAGAAAGCACTGGAACATCGAATTTGGTATACCTGGTAAGACAGATTTTTATTTAGTATCCATTAGAGATGGAGAGGTATGGAAAACACTACATCTACCTAATGAACTAGATGCTATGCCAGATAACTTCTTTATCACTGACATACAAGAATTCGAACACGATACACCAGAGTTACTAGAAAAGGCACAACAAATTACTAAGTTATATCCAGGAGATGTGTTTGCTAAAGGATTTAATTTTGGTTTTTCTAAAGATCCCGAGAAGAATATTCCAATTGCCATGGTTATTGGTTGGGATAAAAGCATAAAAAATATGGTCTACTTAACGTTCAATGCAAAGACCGGAGAGTTTTTAGAGAAAATCGAAAGAGAGCAATACAAAAATTAAAGGAGTTGGATATTATCACGTTTAACACTCGGCTTATTATAAGTCACTACCTCTATTGCCTTTGGATACCTAATGAATCAAGAAAATCGTTAATGAGAAACAGGCGTCTCAACTCATTGAGACGCCTGTTTTAAGGTTCTTGAAATCCTACTGAAGCAATAAAGATTAGAATACCAAAATAAATAATTAACATGGAATTTATGAAAAATAGAGTCTTCCTAGTAGTTCCTTTTGTACTAAAATAAGCACTTAAAAGCCCTAATACATTCAATATGAGTGGCGTAAATATACTAACTCTGTACAAATATTCAATAAACGCAATGTTCCAACCTACTGACATATGCATTATCATAAAAAACGAAAATAAGAAAAAGGAAGTTGATACAACACTAAAAAATTTTCTCACTTAACATCACCTCTAATCAATTAGATTATTTGTGAAAAAGTTAGCCAAGGAGAACGAATTGATTGTATCAAACAATTCCATGATAATCAAACGGTTACATATTTTTACTATGTATAGAATTATATAACGTTACTTAAACATAGAAGAAGAACCAGGAACATTATGCTCCTGGTTGAACGTACAGCTGCTCCATCGCTTCATAATTCTCTTTTATTACTTGTCTTACTCGAAACACCCTTGTTTTCACCGCTGAGGAGGAGATGTTTAATTGATGTGCTATTTCTTGATCCGATAAACCCCGGCTGAATTTCATGTCAAAAACTTCTTTTAACTTAGTGCTACTTGTTGATAAGCATTCGTGGATCATCACCCATGTTTGCTTCAACTCCATTGCTTCCTCCACATTGTTTATGCTATATGTAGAGATATTATCTAAATAATCTTCATCTGGCAAAATTTCTTTCATTCGTTTTTCCTTACGAAGTAAATCGATGGCTGTACGTAATGTTACGGTTTTTAACCAGGCAAGAATATTATCTATTGTTTGTGCAATGTGCATGTTTTTGTATACCTTTATCCAAACCTCTTGAACAGTATCCTCAGCTAACTGCCTATCCTTTACAACTGAAAAAGCACGTTGGATTAATTGAGTTTGGTAATTCGTTACCCATGTACAAATCATGTACTCCATCTCTTGATTTGACTTTATCGACAATGTAGCCTCCCCCCTTACTCTATCTCTTGTAGGCGGCTTTTTACGAAATCAGGTAAATTGTCTCTGCTGACTTCTTTACTATATACGAAGTTTTCATATTGTTTATCGTAAAAAGCGATATATATAGGTTGATTAGCATTTTCATTTTCTTCTATCGTTAATAATTTACCTATTTCACTTTTTTCTTCAAAGATAAGCCAATTCTCTTTTATTTCTTCTTCATATGGCATGTTGTACATCTCATAGTTTTCGCCAATAGAAGTGGTTATCCCTACCATTGAGTAATCTTCTGGTTTCGTTGGAAGCAAGTGCTCCAATCCCTCTTCCTTCAACAACTGAATAGTATGCTCGAAATCAGGGCCTATATTAAACATATTTTCTCCATCGTTAAACTGAAAACTAATTCGAGCATAATTTGCCTCGTTTATTTTCCTCAATTTTTCATAAGAAGCGGTACGATAATCCTCTCGTAATGCATCTAATACACGTTGGATCATTTTCTTATCCGTTAAATCTTTAGACCCTTTTAATCCTTCCAGCCATGCTACCTCTAAATCCTGCTCTGCTATCCAATCAATTCCCGATAATTTATATGACTCACTTTCCAATATAGGTAGTAAATATTCATCCAAGTCCCGATAATCTTCTATAAAGTAGCTACGCTTCAGTTGGTTTCCATTCGTTAGGAAATAATTAATTTCTATATCCGTTGAATATTCCGAATACTCACGATGAGTGTTATGCACAGCCGCATCTGATTGAAGAATGGACGCGTGCAAGTTTGTTACGTTTTTAATTAAAGATGGGTCGACAATGTTTGGATGATCACTGTCAGCATTAGATTGATATATGTTAAAGATACCGCTATTTGTTTCATTAATATAAATACCTTCTATTTTAGATTCATCTGGAATACGTTTTTCATATCCATACCAATCGAACGCAACCGAAACTAATAAAAGCGCTGAAATACCCATATAAACGATGAAACCCTTATAATGTGGAAATACACGCCATGTTTTTTGAATAAGCATCTCTGCCAATGTATATCCTAAAAAGGCACCAAATATATAGCCGAAGATTATCCAACCTAACATCGGACCTTGTGTAATTCCAAAGTACGTACCACCTAATAACATAAAACAGATTGTCACACCAAATCGGAAGATAGGCTTTATGACTGTGAAAGCTAACGCTTGATTCGCTGCTTCCGCATCTCTGACTCGATAAAGTAAAATGCTTAATAGAAAGAAGCCAACAGAAACTCCAAGATATATCCATAAAAGACCTACCATTTCATCCCATATAGCATAGTCAATTAGAGTTATAATTGGGGATAATTTAAGCATAAATTCTTCGGTTTGATTGCCAACGCTATACCCTAACAGTAAAAATTGTAAATTAAAAGTTAATAACATAAAAATTCCAATCGGGAAAAATAAGAAGATATAAGTAAGACCTGCTTGTACAGTAGATAAACCAGTCAATACTCCAATTAAGGAAGTTAAACTATAGATTAAAACGGCAAATACAAATGTGACAAACATCCACCATCCAATATCTGCTACTGTATACATCGTTTCTAATTGAAATCCAATTTGGATAATATATAAAATTACCGCATTGGTGATGATAGGTAATACTAGCATTGATAATCCCATTAAAAACTGCTGAATAAATACTTGAGTTCGTGTTAACGGTAGACTATGAATAAAGTCAGACGATCCTTTCACTTGCATATAACGAAATGTAAAAATCGCTGCAAGCACCGGAACAAACATTAGAAATATGATTTGAAACTCTCCGCCCACATGAAATAAATTTTCCAACTTTTCTTCTGGACCCCAATAACTATCAGGAGAGGTCTTCCACATCACAAGCATTAATGGCATAACAAACAACAACCCAATGAAGTACGCAATGCCAATCCATCCTGAAGAACGAAAACCTTGCTTCCATAACTCCTTCTTAAAGTAAGATGTTTTCAATGGCATACCCTGCTCCCTCCATTTCATACACAAAAATTTCCTCTAATGTTAATGGTAAAATATCGAAAACAACGGGTTGATAGTCCTCGACTATTTGTTCTATTGCTTCATAATCACCTTTTATAATATATAGCGATACACTTCCACGTTTTTCCGAATGCATGACGTCCAAACCTTCAAATAAATCTTCAGGCTCATTATCACGAAAAGCGAGTTGTACTTTATGAATATCTGATTTTAAATCATCTAAATCTTTCTCTAACATGAGCTTTCCACGATGCAAAATACCAATGGAATCACAAATGTCCTCTACTTCCCTCAAGTTATGAGAGGAAATAACGACAGTCATTTCTCGATCCGCTACGTCTTGAATCATCCATGTCTTAATCTTTTTACGAATAACAGGGTCTAATCCATCAAAAGGCTCATCCAATATAAGATAGTCTGGCATGGCGCATAACGCTAACCAAAATGCCACTTGACGTTGCATCCCTTTGGAGAAGCGATGTATTTTACTGTTTACGTCTAAATCAAGCAATTTTTTCATTTGGTGAAACCGTACTTCATTCCAATTAGAATATATATTTCGGTAAAAGTTAGCCATTTGCTGTACTGTGTACTGTGAAAAGAAATATAAAGCATCTGGTATAAATATCATTCTTTCTTTGATTGATATATTTTCGAAAACAGCTTTTTTTTCTATCGTAATTTCTCCATTGTCTTGTTGAATAATACCGGCCACTATTTTTAAGAGCGTTGTTTTCCCTGCACCATTGGAGCCTAACAGGCCATAAATAGATCCTTTTTGAATATTCATTTGAACATTATCTAATACCTGTTCTTTTTCAAAATGTTTCGTCACCTTATTTATTTCAATCATGGTTGTGGTCACCCCCATTTTGGTCTTCTACCGATTCTTGAATAAGCGACATTAATTCTTGTTTCGTTAAGCCAAGAAATATAGCTTCTGAAATTAGCTTACGTAATTGTTCTTTTAATCGCCTGACATCTGATTGATTGTCTATTTCCTCCATATTGTTCACGAAGCTTCCCTTCCCTTTCACAGAATAAATATAACCTTGAGCCTCCAATTCACGATACGCTTTTTGAATCGTATTAGGGTTAATCGAAAGCTGCTGTGCAAGCGCTCGTACGGAAGGCAATTTTTCGTCCTGCTTTAAAACACGATGAATAATCAATTGCTTTAATTTTTCAACAAGTTGTTCATAAATTGGTTGTCTACTTCTAAGATCTAACTCAATCAAGCTGGTCCCTCCAATCTGTATGAAGTGTATGGAGTGTATTAACTGTACTATTATATGTAATACACTTATATTATATGCTAGTTTTCCTATATTGCAATCCTTTTTAAAAAAAATAATTAAAAAAATAAAAAAAAGATGATCTGAATATAATTCAAATCACCTTTTCTATTACAACTATTTAATTCTTTCAAGTCTCTCTTTTACGGGGAGACAATCGTGATCCACCATATATATAAACTAATAATTATAGCAATAAGTACAATCAAGCTCTTCAGTGCATATGGGAGCTTATTAGGGATAAATCGAAGTGCTAGTGAAAAGACTATCCCTGTAACTAACATATATATGACGGCATATAGTAACATACCCAAAAAGTTATCGACGGGTAATGTCATAGCCTCCTTGACTAAATCCACTTTTTCCACCTCATTGTTCTACTCAGGTTCCTTTGTAACGTTGATTATTGATTCCACCTAATATAATACTACAAAAGAATCCGATTGGAACAATAATTTTTCAAAAATCTATCGTATTAAACAATTATTTTGTCGAATCTATTTATTTTAGCTCTTTTATTAAAGATTCGGGTTTGTCCCCTTGCAAGCATTTCAACATACTTTCAGCTGTAAATTGTTTCATCTCGTCTCTCGTTTCAGCAGTTGCAGAGCCAACATGTGGAAGAGTGACAACATTGTTCATTTTGAGTAATGGATTACTTATATCTACAGGTTCCTGAGTGAAGACATCTAATCCTGCTCCACGTATTTGTTTTTGTTCTAAAGCAGCTATTAACTCAGACTCATTTACTACTGCTCCTCTAGATGCGTTAATAAAGAAACAACTTTCCTTCATGTTTTCAAAGGCATCTTTATCAATGAGGTGATAGGTTTCATCTGTTAATGGAGTCATCAGTAATATAAAATCAGAAGTAGCAATTAAAGAATGAAAATCTTCATAATACACATCGTATTTAGTTTCCACCTCTTCTTTTCGATTTCGATTGTAATAAGAGACCTCCATCTCAAATCCTAAACGTGCTCTTCTTGCAACCTTTTCTCCAATTCGTCCCATTCCAATAATACCTAATTTCTTATGATGCACATTGTCTCCAAACATCGGGGTATCAATGGAATGTGTCCAATTACCATCTTTTACATACCGATCGAGTTCAGGAATTCTTCTCGCTGTGCTAATAATTAAGCCAAAAATTAAGTCAGCAACTGTTTCATCAAGTACATATGGAGTATGTGTCGCCAAAATATTATTTTCCTTCAATACTTGGACGTCAAAGTTATCGTAGCCTACAGAAATATTACTAACTGCTTCTAAAACTGGAGCATGCTTGATTAATTCTTCGTCAATCTGGTCCTTTGAGGTGATTAGTCCATGTTTATCTGTAATTTTCTCCAATAATAACTCCCTTGGCATTTGATCTGCCTGCTCCCATAACTCCACTTCTACTTCTCTTTCAAGCAACTCTTTCACATGGGAAGGAATTGGCTCTGTAACAAGTACTTTTTTCTTCAACAAAATACCCCCCTATATTTAAGCTGTATTATGAAATGACTAAGTTAGGTTTTTTGATAAGACTATGTTGTCCTTTTACAAAACGAACGGTTCCCGATTTAGCGCGTAACACAATCGTTTCAGTTGTGCCAAAAGAACCTTTAAATTGTACACCCTTAAGAAGTTCACCATCTGTTACACCAGTAGCTGCAAATATCGCATCATCTCCAGAAACTAAATCATCCATGCGTAATACTTTATTAATATCAATTCCCATCTCTGCACAACGCTTAATTTCTTCTTCTTTTTTAGGCGCTAGTTTCCCTTGGATTTCTCCTCCTAAACATTTAAGAGCAACTGCTGCTAGTACTCCCTCTGGAGCACCACCTTCTCCTAGTAGCATATCTACTCCAGTGTTATCAAAGGCAGTATTGATTGCTCCCGCTACATCACCATTCTCAATTACCTTTATCCTCACACCATAACTACGTAATTCCTCAATTCTCGCTTGATGTTTCTTACGGTTTAAAATCGTTACAACTAAATCATCTAAGTCCTTATTTTTCGCTTTTGCTACCGCTTTTAAATTATCATATAATGGCGCCTCTATATCAACGCATCCAGCAGCCTCAGGTCCTACCGCAATTTTATCCATATACATATCTGGCGCGTGGAGTAAATTTCCCTTATCAGCTATTGCTATAACAGCTAATGCATTCGATCCTCCAGATGCAACAATAGAGGTTCCTTCTAATGGATCAACAGCAACATCTACTCTAGGGCCATATCCATTACCAAGCTTTTCTCCAATATATAGCATTGGAGCTTCATCCATTTCTCCTTCTCCAATAACGACAGTGCCTTTCATCGGTACCGTGTCTAGCACATCTCTCATTGCGGATGTAGCAGCATCATCTGCTTCATTCTTTAGACCTCTGCCCATCCAACGTGCTGATGCAAGTGCTGCAGCTTCCGTTACTCGAACAATTTCCATTGATAAACTTCTCTCCATTAGTCTCCCACTCCTATCATACTATTAAAATCAAACGGTTACTTCTCTATTGCTTATTCGGTTTCTCTTACCTCTGCCTTTCCTTATCTGACAATAATCCCATAATTACTCCAGCAGTCTCTTCGATTGATTTGTCCGATACATTTAACACAGGACAATTTAAACGTTCCATCCATTGATTTGCTGTTTCTAACTCTTTTTGGATTTGTTCCATTGAGGCATACCTTGAATGCGCTGGTAACCCTAATGTTTTTAATCGTTCTGATCGAATTCTTAATAGTTGCTCTGGATTAATCGTTAATCCAATAATCATACGGTCAACCGGTTTGAAGAGCTCCTCTGGTGGCTCCATATCAGGGAGTATTGGTAAGTTTGCTGTCTTAATCCCTTTATGTGCTAAAAATATACTAAGTGGTGTTTTAGAAGTTCTTGAAACACCTATTAACACAACATCGGCTAGTACTAGTCCTCTCACGTCTTTGCCGTCGTCATATTTTACTGCAAATTCAACTGCTTCAATTCGTTTGAAGTACTCCTCATCTAATACTTGGCGCTGACCAGGTTCTGGTTTCGGATTATCATTAAACGTATCAATATACGCTTGCATCATTGGCCCCATAACATCCACAGCACGAACGTCCATTTTAATTGTTTCTTGTTGCATTTTGGCACGTAATTCCGGTTGAACAAGTGTATAAGCAATAAAACTTTGATTACTCTTTACTTCAGCTACAACCTTCTCAACTTCTTCTTCTGTTTGTAGATGACTATATCTTCTAATACCAACTTCGCTATTTGTAAATTGACGTATCGTCGCACGTACTACCGCTTCCGCTGTCTCACCAACAGCGTCAGAACATACATAAACATATTTCTCTTTCTGTATCACATTTAGCACCCCTTTTAGATCTCCTCTTTATCGAGGTTAAGCAACGCTTTAATAATATTTGTTTTTGTTATTCTACCTATAACCTTCATGTTTTGTGACTGATTCTCCTCAACCTTCACTACTGGTAAGCTATCAACCTCATAATAAATGAGCTTTCTAGCAGCTTCCCATACAGATTCCTCCGGTGTGGCAGTATAAATTTTTGGTTGCCGAGTCATGAGCATTTGCACAGGCATTGTTGTTGCTTGCGCATTTCCTAAAGTTACCTTTAACAAGTCTTTTCTCGATACTATTCCTTCTAAATAATGGTTCTCATCCACAATAATTAAAGAACCTACATCTTCTAAAAATAGAGAGATTACCGCATCGTTTACAGTAGTTGATCCATTAACAGTAATCGCTACACCTTGTACATCTTTAACCTTTATTTTTTTAAAGGCTTCCATTGTTTTTGTTGTTTGAGCACCTTTTGCTAGAAAGTACCCAACTTTAGGTTTTGCTTCAATATAACCTGTCATCACTAGAACCGCTAAATCAGAACGGATTGTTCCTTTACTAACTCCTAACAACTCTGCTATTTGTTCTGCGGTTATTGGTTCATGCTTTGCTAATATCTCCATTATCTTTTTTTGTCTTTCAGAAAATTCGATCATTTTTTCCTCCTACATACATTCATCCTATTCTAATTAAACTAATGAATAGTCGATGAAACCCATTAAAGAACGCAACACATTACTTATATGTGTTGTATTATATCGGAATTCATAACCAAAGTAAACAGAATATATGTATAAATCACTCGATAATAAATTTATAATCCATTTTCTATGTTTCTATTCGCTTAGTATAGTAATATACGATTGTAAACGTTTGTATCAACTGGGGGATAGGAGCAAAATGACCGTAAAGAAAAATAGGAATTATTATTTACTTTTAATTGTTATATTTGGTGGCTTTTTAATATTTGGTATGTCTGAGAATATAAAAGGACCAGCACTACCAGACATACAGTCTGACTTAGCATTATCAGAAGGAATGTTAGGGGTTTTATTAGCTATTAATTCTTTCGCTTTTTTATTAGCATGTTCGTATACGTCCTGGCTAATCAATAAAATTGGCGCAAAACTAACGAGTGTGATTACGTTTGTTACGATGGGACTTTCAGGAGTGTTAATTTATTTCTCTACAACGTTCACTTCGTTAGTCGGCGCTTATTTCATTCTTTATTTAGGTAATGGGATGCTTGAGATAGCCTTAGCTATTATCGCCGCACGCTTATTCACAAAAAATACAGGTACCATGTTAAATTTATCCCACTTCTTCTATGGACTAGGTTCCACAGTTGCACCTATTATGGCTGCACGTGTAATGGGTTGGGAGTTTAGTGGAAATCTATTAGGATGGAATGGAATGTATTTTGTTATGATGCTGCTTTGTTTCCTACCCGTTATACCTGTATTGATGAGTAAATATCCAAAGGAGCAAGAAGGTACAGAAGATCGAATATCTGTAAATAAGCTTGCGAAAGATCCCATTGCTTGGTTTATCGTTCTTGCTTTAACGATGGGAATTACAGTTGAATTCGGGATAGCGGCATGGTTAGTTAACTATCTAATGAACGCTAGTAATTGGTCGTTGCAAGATGCTTCTGGCATGTTGTCTATCTTTTTCTTTACATTTATGCTGGCACGTCTACTATTCGGACCGATTACAGATAAATTGGGCTATGCTATGTCTATTATTATTTTCTCTTTACTTGCCGGAATTTTAAGTATTATCCCAATCTTTACCGGAGATAAATACGCCATTTTATTTGCTCTAGCTGGATTTGGAGTTGGACCAATTTATCCGACTATGATGGCGCTTTTAGCGAAGAAATATACGAGTGGAACGGATACTGCTATTACATTTACTGTAACGCTTATCGGGATTGGCGGAGTCATTACCAACTTACTAATCGGATTTATAATTGAATGGGTTACCAATTTATCATTAGGAGCTACCTATACAGAAAGTAACCAAATTGGGATGCAGGCAGGATATCTTTTTATCGGAATATGTAGTATTCTTGGCGCACTTTTTACATACGAAATCCATCGTAGACTAAAAAAAGCAGGAAATGTTTTATAACGTTTCCTGTTTTTTATTACTTGTTGTGATTATATGGAAACAAATATATACTATATGAAAGCAAACGAGGAGTGATAAGATGCATTTGATCACGGCTTCGGATCACCTAAGCGATTATTTAGTCGAAACTAATACTATTAATTATTCTGATCGGCTTATTCAAAAAAAAGCTGAAGAACTTTTTCATCCGAATCAAAATGAAATAGAAAAAGCGAAGATTGCATTTGAATTTGTGCGTGACCACTTTGCTCATTCTTGAGATATTCAATCTGAAAGAGTTACTTGTCATGCTTCTGAAGTTTTACGTTTCAAAGAAGGAATATGTTATGCGAAATCTAATCTACTAGCAGCTCTTTTACGCTCCCAAGGTATCCCAACAGGTTTCAATTACCAAAGATTGATGTTATTTGATTCTCCAGAAGGAGGATATAGCCTTCATGCTTTGAATGCAATTTTCCTATCGTCTATCGATCAATGGATTCGAGTTGATGCAAGAGGTAATAAAGATGGAGTAGATGCTCAATTTTCCATCAAAGAAGAAAAGCTAGCCTTTTCTATTAATGAAGACCTCGGTGAAAAAGATTATCCACATATTTATGCTACCCCTCATCCGCAGACTATTTCTACCTTAAAAGAACATTCTAACGCAATTACCATGTATCAAGATGGCTTACCAGAAAGTCTATAGTTTATTCTAATTTGAAGCAGGCTCTCAAGTGCGTTGATAGAAGATTGTTAATTAATGAATGCATGATTATTGGCTTGCAGTGTTCATCGCTAAGAAGCCAGAGCAATAATAAATTCGTTATTGGTTATTTAAATATTGAAAGCTGTTCAAGCATAAATTTCTTCGCCTGAACAGCTTTCTTTCTTGATCTGTTACTCAACTAACCCTTCTACTTTCAATGTTTCAATCGTTGCATTATTTTCATCAATCACGTGTACTTCTGCTTCGACTTTGTCCGTTGGTTGCAAGAAAATGGCATGTGGGAATTTACTTGCATTAATTGTATAAATCGTTTGGTCATTTTCTAATAAGAATTGCACCGCTTGACCTTGTTCGGTAGAAGTAACCAATACACGCGTAACCGTTCCATTTCTATTCTCTAACATCGCATCATCTGTTGCTTCTACGTTTCCTGGCCGTTGTAATAAAGCCATTCGGTATGCGTCAAGCGTTTCACTTGCCGTATCCCCAAATACTACAAAATCAGCATCATCAGCTTTGATATAAGCATACTGTTTGTGTAAACCGTTTGGATCTAGCACATTGACGACCCAAGTAGGGTTTCCATCAATATTATATAGTACTGGCATATACCCTTCCCATTTCTTTTCTGGGAATTCTTTATTAACGATTTGTTTCGCACCTTCACTGTCCATTATCCCACTATTTTTCTGACCACTAAAGTAGGTCAATTCCCCTGTACGAGCATGGATTAATGAATATCCTAATGCAGAATCAATATTTTCTTTAGGAGAAGAGAAATCGGTAAAGTAGTACATTTCCCCTTCCTCATCAAAAATCGGTGTTACACTTGATTCGACTCCGGATTCATTTGGAATTTTAACATCTCTTTTACCAAAAAGACTATTTATCCATCCGTGAATATACTTACCAAAATATTTATTCTCTAATGTAGCCATTTCAGAACTGATTGATCCCTCTATAAAATCTGGGACTTCGTTTGCATTATACATTTTTAAATCCCCTGTTTGAGGATCAATAACCACTGCTTTAATATCCTGTAGATCTGGCTTATTCGTGATAGAGATTGGACGGTATATTGTTTGTACATACCAAGACTTACCATCTTCATCTAATTCAATTTGTGCTTCACCACTTTGAATATATTGTGGGTATTTGTTATAAATAACTCGGTTAACATATTTATTAAAATAGCTCGAATTCGTATAGGTCATAGCTTCTTCATGAAATACTGGCTGAGCATTTACATCTGTTGCAGAAATAGTGAAATATCCTGCAGTTTCCTTACCACGTAAATACTTAAAAAAGTCTGCAAATTCAACTGGAGCTACATAAATTACTTCTCCATTCACTTCTTGAACTTGTAGTTTACCTAAGTCGTAAAACTGCGTATTAGGTACTACACTCATTGCTTTTTGTATCTTATTACGTGCAAACTCTGGCGCCACGGTTATAGGCGTTTGATCTTTTGTTAACGGCTTAGCTTCCTCTTGCTCTGCTTTTGCAAT
Source organism: Gracilibacillus halotolerans (assembly GCF_014206945.1). Lineage (GTDB taxonomy): Bacteria > Bacillota > Bacilli > Bacillales > Amphibacillaceae > Gracilibacillus > Gracilibacillus halotolerans. The sequence continues at coordinate 22,866 of NZ_JACHON010000001.1, read as the reverse complement.
CGAATCATAAGAGTTATCCAAACTAGCCACACCGACAAATATAACAACAATAATTGCTATAACAGACAAACTTAAGAGCGTTGTAATAGGCACTGCTAAACGTGTTTCTACTTTCTTATCGGTTTTAGTTGCCATTAACAGTATGGGTAATAATAGTATAGCAATAATCGTATTCGCTATTAACATGTTAGGAACTGTAATTGCTGGAAGCGCGAAATAAAAAACAACAAACGTTATAACATAACCAACTATAAATAGAATCATTCCATTTTTAAACATTACACTTGAACTTTTTTTAGAGCGGATTACGATAACTAATAATCCGATCACATATAATATCATCGCTATGAGACTTGATATAAGTACTCCAATCATTGATGTTTCCTCCTAATTTTAGTATAGTCATTGGAAAATGATACAGTCTCCGAATACCTTTCATCATCCTTCCTTACTATTTACGGGTAAACGATAGAAAAAGTTTCAAATCAAGCAAAATTTTAAAATGTTAACATAGATGGACATACCTAAGATAACTATCTCTATAAAAAGAAAACTGTCTATGTTATAAAGTATAACAAGACAGTTCAAGTAATAAATGAAGAAAATAATTATCTATAAAATTGTGTCAGATCTAAATCACTAAAAATCATATCATTTAATCGTTCGTTTACAAGCAGTTGTAGGCGATGGAGCTCTTCTTTTTGCTGTGCATTTGCACTATTCATAACCTTATCTATTTTATATGATAGTGTTTCTAATTCGAGCTGGGCATTCCGATAATCCTCATTCATTTGAAATGTTCCACGGTTTGATAGCTCTAATTGTTCTTCTGCTTGTTCGATGATTTTTTCACTACTAGATAATAGGTCTTTCATGGAATCCCTTGTTGTCATCATCATCACCTCACCCCTATTTTTTCACATAAGACAAAAAACATGTGCCTTCGTATAGTCTTTTGCTAAAATAGAGGGAAGTAACGTTTACCAAAGGAGTTATTTTATATGAAAAGGATTATCCCTTATGCACACGAACTACTGCAAGAGGTTGTCCAAGATGGTGATGTAGCTATTGATGCTACATGCGGGAATGGGCATGACACTTTATTATTAAGTCGATTGGTCGGCATTAATGGTGAAGTACATAGTTTCGATATTCAGGAGCAAGCTATTACTAATACATCTCAATTGTTAAAAGAGAATCATGTTACAAATGTGCAGTTACATTTAGATGGTCATGAAAATGTAGATAAATATTTACATGATAAGGCGGTTCGAGCTGCCATTTTTAATCTTGGTTATTTACCTGGTGAAGACCATTCCATTATTACGAAACCTGAAACGACAATTGAAGCAATTCAAAAAATACAGGATCGACTCGTCACTGGTGGTAGAATCGTTCTTGTCATTTATCATGGCCATGAAGGTGGAAGAGAAGAAAAAGAATCCGTTGTTTCCTACTGTGAAGCATTAGATCAAAAACATTTTGAAGTAACAAGATATGAATTTATTAATCAAATCAACCGACCACCTTTTGTTGTAGCCATTGAAAAACGAAAATAGACAAGTCGTATCCCTTTAGATGCGACTTGTTAACATTAATTAGCCTCTCTATACCTTCCAGCTAACCGATTATATACTCTTATATTCCAATGGAAAAATCTTGATTTTCTACCGCATGTTTTTATTAATCGCTTTACCGTTGGCTTGAACTGTTTCATATGTTTAACTTTCGGATCCGCTAAATATAATCCAATTAAACCTTGTTGTACCATTTCATGAAAAGATGAGTCAGGCAAATCCTGTACCTTGGATCCTGTTTCTTCGATAAAGTAAAGAAGACGTTTTTCCAATTCTTCATCATTTTCGTAATAATTACAAAAATTCAAATCTCCTTCTTCCCGATCTTCATCTTGGTCAATAAAATAATCCAACATAATATGGAGACCCTGCATGAATGGGAAATAACCTTCGAATATTTTCTCTGCTATGTTAGAGGACATTTTTCCATCCAACGCATAGGAGATGAGACAAAATATTCCTAAAGTTGATCCTGCACATGCCGAAAATTCATACCATGTGAGCATTGGCCATTTTTCTTGATGTGTTTGATACCATTTTTCAAGTCGTGGTATTCTTTCTTCTTCCTTAACGTGCTTATGTACTTGTAGATCACTATAAAGCATCTCTAATTGAAGAAGATACGGCTGAAATTCATTTAGATTGGGAATTTGTTGAAGTGTTGTTTGACATGTTCGAACGAGCTCATGTAAATAACCACCATCATCTTGTTCCTCGCGATAGGCATAGTAATTTTTTAACGGTTCTGAAGGGCTCAAGGCATCCTCCATTGATGTATGAAGCATACGAAAGTCTTGAGGATCGAGTGAAGTACTTCGATCACATAAATTATCCAAATAATCACTAATTGTTTGGTAACTAACGATAAACCGAATTGCTTCCATCCATCTGGAACCGGCTAGAAGACTATATACACTTCCACCTTGACAGTGAAACTTTTTCGATTCTATACTGGCAAGCGCTTGATTCCTTAGTTCTTGATTTGGTATTTGATCTGCTTTATTTTTCCAATACTGAAGTTCTTCGTTTACTTGCGGGAATAGTTTATGATAAACATGCTTCATTAAGATAGGGGCATGTTTTGGAGTAACCTTTGACAAATTTTCTCCCTCACTTTGAATACATATGATAAGATGAAGATACTATCTATATAGGAGGTTATCACAAATGATCTATGAATATAAAGGAAAAACTCCTAAAATCGACAATACAACATTTATCGCGTCTAATGCTGTTATTACTGGAGATGTAACTATTGGAAGAAACTCTAGCATTTGGTTTCAAACTGTTATCCGAGGAGACGTAGCACCAGTCCGTATTGGTAATAATTCGAATGTACAAGATTTATCCCTCCTTCATCAAAGTCCTAATATTCCACTCATTATCGAGGACAATGTAACGGTAGGTCATCAAGTTACCCTTCACTCCTGCACATTGCGGGAAAATTCTTTAATCGGTATGGGTTCTATTATTTTAGATGGTGCTGAGATTGGTGAAGGTGCTTTTATTGGTGCGGGTAGTCTCGTTCCTCCTGGAAAGAAAATTCCTCCTGGTGTGTTAGCGTTCGGGAGTCCGGTGAAGGTAGTGCGAGAATTAACCGATAAAGACATAGAAGAAATGCAACGGATTCAACAAGATTATGTGGAAAAAGGACAGTATTATAAATCAATAAATGCTGGTGAATGATAGATCAGTGAATGGGGTAAGCGCAACTTACAGAACTTGCACGCAACACCGCTTACCCTAATTAAGTTTTTTATTTCTAGTTTCAAGAAGTAAGCGGGTACCTAATACTTAAGGATTCATTACAATCCACCCCGCTGCTTTAAGTAAATCGTCTGCAACATATTCAGGGGTAACTTCTGCATATTTTCCAAAATACACTTTTTGATTATATAGTTCATATGTTTCTTGGCCTGCGCCTGTCTTTACTAATACTTTTTTACACCCTGCTTCATGTGCTGCTAACATATCTGTCCATCTATCCCCTATAACAATACATTTCTCTAGTTCTAAAGCATTGTCGTTTGCTGCTTTTTGTAACATATATGGAGATGGCTTTCTACAAGAACATTTATCCTGGTGGGTGTGGGGACAAATATATGCGTTATCGAAACCATATCCTTTTAGCTCTTTTTCAAAATCTTCTATAGTTACCTCACCTTTTGAAATTCCTGGTTGATTAGAAAACGCATAGATAGCATAACCTGCCTCTTTTAATTTCCTAATAGCATCATGCATGTATGGATAGGGTACAAATTCGTTGGGATACAATACTTTGTTACTTCCTCCTATCGTCCCATCCCGATCAATAAATATAGCTTTTGACAAGTCAACCCCTCCTCATTCTCTATGATTTATATACTTTTCTCTTAAAATATTTACGTTTAATTAAAAACATAACGCAAGTAACATTAGATTGTCACGTTTAACATTAGATTTTTACTTCTGAACATTCGATTGTCACGTTTAACATTAGATTCTAACCGTCTAATATCGGATAGATGATTACACATGAAAAAGTCTTAACTATTTCTTGACTTCTGACTTATCCGATTTTGAGAGGGAGTTATCTAATGTTCACCGGACTTATCCGATTTTGAAAAACGGTTATCTAATGTTCACCGGACTTATCCGATTTTGAAAAACGGTTATCTAATGTTCACCAGACTTATGCGATTTTGAAGAAGGGGTATCTAATGTTCACTGGACTTATCCGATTTTGAAAAAGGGTTATCTGATATTGCTATTTTTCATCATTATGTAAAAAAACCAAGTGCTTCAAAATAAGAAGTACTTGGTTTTGCTCATTAATTAATTAGAGATGTCTGTAGCTGCTCTACTTTGTCTGTTTTTTCCCAAGGGAATGTAATATCTGTTCTTCCAAAGTGGCCATAAGCTGCCGTATTACGATAGAGTGGCTTACGTAAATCTAACATTTTAATAATGCCAGCTGGTCGTAAGTCAAAATTTTCTCGTATCGCTTTTACTAATGCTTCCTCGCTATGTTTACCAGTACCAAATGTATTCACTGAAATAGAAACTGGCTGAGCAACGCCAATCGCATACGCTAATTGTACTTCACACTCTTCCGCTAAACCAGCAGCGACAATGTTTTTCGCGACATAACGTGCTGCATACGCTGCTGAACGGTCTACTTTAGTAGCATCTTTTCCACTGAAAGCTCCGCCACCATGACGTGCAAATCCACCATACGTATCTACAATAATTTTACGACCTGTTAGTCCAGCGTCGCCTTGTGGTCCACCAATAACAAAACGGCCTGTAGGATTAATAAAATATTTAGTATTCTCATCAATTAAATTTTCCGGGACTACAGGATTAACTACATGCTCTTTAATATCTTTCTGTATTTGTTCTAATGTAATGTCTTGATGATGCTGTGTCGAAACAACAATCGTATCAACACGTAATGGCTTGTTATTTTCGTCGTATTCCACGGTTACCTGTGTTTTTCCATCTGGACGTAAGTAGTCTAATGTCTTATCTTTTCTTACATCGGATAAACGCTTCGCTAATTTGTGCGCAAGACTAATAGGTAATGGCATCAATTCAGGTGTTTCGTTTGTAGCATAGCCAAACATTAACCCTTGGTCACCTGCACCGATTGCTTCAATTTCTTCATCTGTCATGTTTCCTTCTCTAGCTTCTAACGCCTGATCAACACCACCCGCAATATCAGGTGATTGCTCATCAATAGCTGTTAAGACACCACATGTATCTGCATCAAAGCCATATTTTGCCCGTGTATAGCCAATCTCTTTGATCGTTTGACGAACAATTTTTGGTATATCTACATACGTGGCTGTTGTAATTTCACCTGATACTAAGACTAATCCAGTGGTAACCGATGTTTCACATGCTACTCTTGCATTAGGGTCTTTCTTTAATATCTCGTCTAATATAGCATCTGAAATTTGGTCACATATTTTATCTGGATGGCCTTCTGTTACAGATTCAGATGTAAATAATCTTCTATTTTCAGTCATATCTTTGTATCCTCCCTCAATCACCTTCTACTAGGTGACAATCCTATAACCGTTCATTTTTTTGATAATTTTTCTACATGTTCCACTATACAACTTTTCAAAAAAAAATGCACGAATCTATTATATCACATAATTCCGAGTGATTTACTCACATATTAAGTTATCCTATCGAATTTATTTATTTTTGTCAATGAGACGGCTTTTGTTTTGTAAATCGTCTTTATTCACCATAAAAAAACTTTCCGTAGCTATTTATACGGAAAGTCATTTATTTGATTTGATATAATTCTTTTATTTTTTCCATACTATAACTGAGTACGTCATCTTTCATAATAAAACTGTATTTATCATTATTTTGTACGTTAGGAGGTAGTTCCCTCATTAAAACAGGACCATCTGTTTCATAGTACGTATCCTGTTTTTCAAGGGAACTAATCTCTGCAAAATAGATATTTTTCGTGACTGTTTCTTTTTTACCCTTAACAAGATATTGTCCTAAATAATCAATATTTCTTACAGTTCCACCAGTTTCTTCTTTCACTTCGCGGACTGCCGCTTCTACTGGTTTTTCTCCTACTTCTACTTTTCCACCCGGAAATTCTAAGCCTCTGTCACTATGTTTTGTTAGTAACCACTGATCTTCATAGCGACAAATAACCCATACATGCTTTGCTTTCTCCTCTAATTGTGGATTTGAAAAAGATAGCTGAACTTTATTGTTATAAAAATCATAGAATGTTTTCATATTTTACTCGCCTTTTTTATTCATGCAGTATTTGAGAAATTTTCCATTCTCCCTCATTTAACTCAAACTCTATTTGTATCGTATAAGTTCCATAGAGTTCTATTGTATTAGTCTGAGTTAGTAGGTATTTATCATTAGAAAGTTCTTTTAATGTATAGTCATTTTCCTTCACAAACCATGGAGGCGTTTCTGTCGGTACGATATACAGTGCACCGTCTTTCTCTTCATAATAAAAACTAATATAAGGATCTGCTACCCCCGGCTGTGTATATTTTTGGAATGCTTTCTCTAACTCTTCTATTGTATCATACTCTATTAAACGATAGTCTTTATCAGTCTCTGCTACTAACGTATCCATAAATCCCTCTGTTAGTTCCACAATTTTTCCCTCAGTAAGTTTTTCTGTTTTTTCATCCTGCTCACTTAGATCTTCAGTTGGAGTATTTTCTATTAAAGCAGGAATATGTTCCTGATTATTTCCTAAATTAAAAGTAGTTGGGATGTCTTTATTAGTACGCTCTCTTATAATATTACTATTGTTGCTATCTGCACTTACCTCTTCTTGCTGATTGCTTATCACTACAGTTAGGCTCACCAACAATAGAAGGACGGTGCAAGTCAGAATCGTGATGTATTTTTTCATGTTTCTCCCTCCCGTGTCCTCATTATCTTAAATTCCCTTCCATCATCAGTTTAAACACATAATTGTGATTTTAGACATAGAGACAAATATTTATTTACGTTTATATAATCCCAACTCCTCTAAGTCTTTCTTCGTTTTTTCATTTCCTAATTGGTATATAAGTTGAATCGCCTCCTGTAATCCTTTATCATATGAGTCGTTTTCCCCATCCTTATGATAAGGGACATATGGAATATGCGATCGAATGTACGTACCTACTTCTGCATCATTAATATCATTAAACTTTTCTCTTAACTGGAACACTTCCATGTCATCTGCTTCAATTGTGTACATCGCATTTTCACCATAGGGAATTTGAGATATTTCATGTGTGCCAATGTTGACATAGTATGTTTTCTTTCCCATTTACTTCACTCCTATTAGTTCTATTCTATTTGAATAATCCTTTACTAGTGTATGTTTTTTAAACCAAATCATACGTATTCAGTTATAGAACCATTTAGATTAAAGGATATACATCTTTAGTGTGAATTTGGGAATTTTCTTCTTTACATACATTGCCAAAAAGGGGGTAGGCTTTCACTTATAGGTAATAAAAAACTGATTATCCGGGGATGGATAATCAGAAGTTAGTTTGCTTGCTTCTCTTTTGAGTCTTCTACGACTTCTTTAATCAAACATCTTCCTCTTCCATGCGGTATACACATCGGTGTCCCGAACATTGGGTCATACAATACGTCACACTTCATTTGAAAGACATCGTGCACAAGTTTACAGTTGATAATTTCTTCTGGCTTTCCTTGCGCATATACATTTTTATCTTTGATTGCCACGATATGATGGGCATATCTACATGCCAAGTTTAAATCGTGTAATACCATTACAATTGTACTTTTTCTCTGCTCATTTAATTCAAATAATAAATCTAAAATTTCAATCTGATGGGTCATATCTAGATAAGTAGTGGGCTCATCTAATAAAATGGTTTCCGTTCCTTGTGCTAATGTCATTGCAATCCATGCACGTTGGCGCTGTCCCCCTGACAAGGAATCTACTTCTCTATCTTTTAACTCCATCATATTCGTCGCTTCTAATGCTTCCTTTACTGCCTGATTATCTTCCTGTGACCAACGCTTCAATAACGTTTTATATGGGTGGCGTCCCTGTTTGACCAGCTCTTCCACTGTTAAGCCTTCAGGACTAACTGGGGATTGAGGTAAAATAGCTAATTGTTTTGCGACTTCTTTTGTAGGTACCTTAGCAATGTCTTCTCCATTTAGCACGACATTACCTTGCTTTGGTCTTAATAAACGTGCTAGCGAACGGAGTAAAGTTGATTTACCACAGCCATTACCGCCAATAAATACTGTGATTTCACCTTTTGGAACAGTTATATCTAATTGGTCAATAATGACATCTTCTCCGTATCCCAATGTTAAATCTTTCGCCATTAATGTCTCCATCCGGTTTTCTCTCCTTCTGCTAGCAAGTACATGAAACTTCTAACGTACAAAATCCTCTATCTTAAGTGTAGGTTGTTTTTGCACCAAAGTCAATAATTGAGAACTCTTCTCATACACATGGAAAAAAATACTTCTTTTATTTTTTATTTATCTGTCGTACAATAAGAACAAACGTTCGTTAATGGCGAGGTGTAACAATAATGGATTACTCTTATTTTCCAAGACATGAAGTACTTTGTATTGATATGCGTTCCTTCTATGCAAGTATTGAGTGTGTAAAACGTGGCCTTGATCCGATGAGCGCAATGTTAGCCGTTGTTGGTGATAAAGAACGTTCTGGTAGTATTATTTTAGCAGCTTCTCCTGCACTGAAAGAAAAATATGGTGTAAGCAATGTTAGTCGCTACTTTGAACTACCTAAAGATCCTAATATTCATGTTGTTCAGGCTAAGATGGGGGATTATGTTAAAGTATCCATTGAAATCACCCGACTGCTTAATCAATATGTCCCAAAAGAGGCAATTCATCCTTATTCCGTTGATGAGATGTGGATTACGGTAGACGGTCTCCAGCCACTCTACGGTAGTACAGAACATATCGCTCAAATGATTAAGGATGAAATTTTGGACACGATGGGATTAACCTGTGCGATTGGGATAGGAGACAATAAATTTTTAGCAAAGGTCGTCATGGATCTTTATGCTAAAAAGAAAGGTATTGCTACATGTCGTTATGAAGATGTACCTCGATTGCTTTGGCCTGTTCCTATTGAAAAAATATGGGGAATAGGGAAACGGTTAACCCATCATTTGAATCGGATGGGCATTCTTTACTTAGGACAGCTTGCCAATTATCCTCTTGAACGACTCAAAAAACGTTTTGGGGTTATAGGAGAACAATTGTATTGGCACGCCTGGGGAGTCGACTTAAGTCCTGTTTATCAAGACTTTGAATCAATTGATGAACAGAAGGGTTTCAGTCATGGAATAACCTTACTAAGAGACTACACGGCGGAAGAAGCACTTATTAGTATTCTTGATTTGTGTGAAGAGGTATGTAAACGATCAAGAACGCATCATAAAGCTGGGCGTACCATTCAATTGTCGATTGGATATGCCAATAACACTGGTGGTTTCAGTCGTTCTAGATCTATACCTATTCCAACCAATGTAACAATGGACGTATATGATGTTTGCTTGCAATTATTCCAAGAATTCTATGATCAAAAAAGTAATATTCGCCGAATAACCGTAGCTTTAACTTATTTATTTGAAGATATCGAGACGCAATTAAATCTTTTTTACGATCAAACAAAGAAAAAAGATATCGGTTATGTAATGGACTCGATTCGTGATAAATATGGGTCTACTTCTCTACTTCGTGCCTCTAGTTACATGGATGCCGGTATTACCCGTGAGCGTAGTAAAAAAATCGGAGGCCATTACGCTTAATACAAGAAGATTAGCAAATTGAGACGGGGACATAACTAAATCTTTCAATATTAAAGGCGAACAATAAAAAGCGTACAAACCGAACTGAGTCTATCGAGTCGTTCGGTTTGTACTACGATTTATAATTAAATACTTTTGACTCAGCTCTCACTTATTCGTAAGTTTAGTTTTTAGTAAATGGCGCTGTAATTTATTTGTAGCATTTCGAGGAAGTGATTCACAGAAATAAAATTTCTTAGGGATCTTATATCGAGCAAGATGTTGTGCACAATAGTCGATTAATGCTTCTTCGGACCATTGTTTTTCTGTAACAAGAAATGCAACAGGAACCTCTCCCCATTCCGTATTTTCTATACCAGTAACACCAGCTTCTTTAACACCTTCTAAGGATAGGAGGACATCTTCAATTTCTGCAGGATAAATATTCTCTCCCCCAGATATGATTAAATCACTTCTTCTGTCCACTACATAAAGAAATCCGTCTTCGTCTACATAACCCATATCTCCAGTATAAAACCAATTAGATAAAAAGCTTTCTTTATTCGCCTTTTCGGCATCGTAATATCCTGATGTTACCATCGGCCCTTTCACTACGATCTCTCCAATTTGGTTCGTTTCTAGTTTTTTATCTCCATGACGTATTTCTAAAGAAGCTGTGAATAACGCTTTTCCAGCTGACCCTATCTTTTGCAGCGCATCTTTCATTGCTAAGGTCGAAATTTGTGAACAAGTTTCTGTCATTCCATATGTCTGAATAATAGGGATTGCTTTCTCAGCCGCTTCTTCTAATAAAGATTTTGGCGCAGGTCCTCCTCCTAATAGCATACAGCGAAACGTGTCAGGATATTGATTATCGCCTAAATTTTCTAATAATCGTTGACATGTCGTGCTCACAACAGAAATATGTGTGACACCTCTTGTTTGAATCGCTTGATTTATTTTAGTAGCATCAAAAGATGGCATAAGGAAAATAGGCATGCCGTATATAGCACTCTTGATTACCGTAGATAACCCACTAATATGAAAAATAGGCAAAGAAATCAGCCATTTATCATGAGATTCCAGCCCTAAATTCAGGGAAGAAGCGATTGCACTAGACCAATGATTCTCATACGTTTGTGTTACTGCCTTTGCTGTTCCAGTTGTTCCCGAAGTAAACATCATCGAACAAATAGAGGACAAATCCATTTCTACGGATATTTCTACATCTAAAATCGGAAGGGACTCAATATCTTCGAATGTAAACGTCGGAAGAGCGAGGTTTAATGGTTGCACTTTATCCGATTGTCCAATCACAGCTTCCACATCCGCTGTTTCACATTGTTGGATTAACTCACGTTCACGTAACTTCGTGTTTAAAAAGATAATTTTTGACTCTAACATGGTACATCCCCAAAAAGCAACAATTATATCTAGACTATTCTCAGAGAGGATGGCTACATGCTTTCCTTTTAAGAATGCTATTTTTCTAGCAAAAGATACCGCCTTTTCATAGAGCTGTTTAAATGTCCATTGCTCGTCCATCGTTTCAATCGCGAGTTCATTCGGTGATAGATGAGCTCGCTTCCTTAACCAATGTTCCATTACCTTCCCCCTCAAGTTCTCTAATTTCAGCTAAATAATAAGAGGCTATCGTAAGCCTATAGAAAGGACTTAGACAGCCTCCACATTACCAATTTACTAAGAATTAAGGAAAACGCGGGAATTTTTTGAAATCAGGTTTGCGTTTTTCTTTAAATGCATCTCGGCCTTCTTTCGCTTCATCCGTTGTATAATACAACAATGTAGCGTCTCCACCCATTTGCTGTAATCCAGCAAGACCATCTGTGTCCGCATTAAAGGATGCCTTCAAGAAACGAAGTGCAGTAGGTGACTTTTCTAGAATCTCTTCACACCATTGAACCGTTTCTTCTTCTAGCTTGTCTAAAGGAACAACCGTATTCACGAGTCCCATATCTAATGCTTCTTCAGCATTATATTGACGACACAAATACCAAATTTCACGTGCTTTCTTATGACCAACAATACGTGCTAATAAACCAGCACCATAACCTGCGTCAAAGCTACCAACTTTAGGACCAGTTTGTCCAAAAATTGCATTATCTGCTGCAATTGTTAGGTCACAAACGATATGTAACACATGGCCACCGCCAATTGCATATCCAGCAACCATGGCAATAACTGGCTTAGGAATAACACGAATTAGTCGTTGTAAGTCCAGTACATTTAAGCGTGGTATTTCATCTTCACCTACATAACCACCATGGCCTCTAACCTTTTGGTCTCCACCTGAACAGAATGCTTTCTCTCCTGCACCTGTAAGTACGATAACTCCAATTTTCGAATCATCACGTGCATAGGAAAAAGCATCGATAAGTTCATTTACTGTTTTTGGGCGAAACGCGTTACGCACTTCTGGACGATTAATCGTAATTTTAGCTATACCATTATATGTCTCATATAAGATATCTTCATATGTACGTTCTGTAATCCATTCTACTGTCATATTGATTGCCTCCTCAATTTCCAACACTCTTTATTATTGTACCAAAAAACTCTGGTTGTTCCACATGAATTGCATGTCCTGCATTTTCGATAATTGTTAAAGAACTATTAGGTAATAATTCGTGCATTTTTTTATTTATATGGACAAATTTCACGTCCAAAGCTCCAACCACTAGCTGAACGGGATTAGTAAGCTTTGGAAGTGCTCCCCACCAGGACGGCATTTGACCTGTTCCCATTGTGCGGAGAGACATTCCTAATCCTTTTACAGAGTGTGCTAAACGTTCTTCTCGTATCGCTCGTTTGACACTTTCGTTTAATTGTTGCTGTGATTGAAACAAGGGGATCTTTTCCCATTTGTCCACAAATGCTTGAAGTCCTTCATTCTCAAGAAATTGGACAAGTCTTCCATCCGCCTCTTGTCTTTTTAATCGTTCCTCGTGTTTTTCTATACCCGCTGTTGCACTTTCTAATAACAGAGTATTTACTCGATGTGGATGATACATCGCAAATGAAAGAGCGGACCTTCCACCTAATGAATAGCCAACAATATCAGCTTTATTAATGTCTAATAACGTGAGTATCTGTGCTACATCGTCACAAAAATCCTTGATCGAATTAATGTGTACCTTTGTGTTCCTGTGACCAGGCAAGTCAATGCAGACAACATGTTTATTCTTCAACAAAGATAAGAATGGTTGCCAAGTAGTAGAGCTCCCGGTAAAACCATGTAATAGGATAACAGGTTCTCCAGTTTTCTCGCCATACTGTTCTACCCAGTAATAGCCGTTTGCTACTTTAACTCTCATTTTTTATTTCCTTCAATCGTTCCGTCGCAATACTTTCTATCATCTGCCATTTTTCTCGATGCCACGTTACATTATGGTCACGAGTAGTTTGTAGCTCAATGATGGTGCATCCTTCTCTTTTATAACTTTGTCTGAGTGCTTTTAGGTAAGCTTCCCAATCTGTTGGTTGCTCATACGCGACTCCAAACATTTCCGCTGCTTTTTCAAATTCCACTTCCTGTGGTGTTCCAAATAGTAAATCGAAATGGGTTTCCTTGTCTTTTGCTTGAGGTAAAAAGGAAAAGATTCCGCCACCATTATTATTTACGACGACAATAGTTATCGGGAGCTTGTATCGTTTAGCGAGTAATAGTCCATTCATTCCGTGTAAAAAAGATATATCTCCTATTATTAATGTTACTCGTTTGCCACCAGCTGCCATTCCAATTGCTGTAGAAATAATACCATCAATACCGTTTGCACCACGGTTCGCAGATATAAAAATATTCTTCTCCGAACTAATCCAAAACGTATCCAGATCTCGAATTGGCATACTGTTTCCTGCAAACAAAATAGATTGCTCTGGGATTTCCTTATGAATTCCAAGAACCGCATCGCCTTCTGTTAACAGTGCTGTCGTATTTCGTTGACTTAATATTGATATTGCTCGACCATTTAGGTCCTGCCACCATTGCATCCATCCTTCAGAACCACGCCATTTTATTGAGGCCAAACCTTCCGCAACCTCAGATGGCGGACCGTAAATATAATGTGCAGACTGGTGAGAAGGATTACGAAAACTCACTTGCTCATCGACGATTATTTGTGGAATAATCTGCTCGTTCATTAGCTGATGGATAGGCTTTGCAACTGGCATGGCTCCAAAGCGAATAATGAGATCAATAGACAAACGGTCGCGAATAGTCTTTGACTTCATAAGTGCATCATAGCTTTCAATAAGATGAGAATTTGAGCCATTCCTTAGTTGTGAAAGTGGATCAGCTAATATTGGGATATTCCAGTTTTCCGCTAAATGAAAGATAGAGCTGTATACAGTACTATCACTTAGTGGACCAGCTATAATTACTACCCTCTTTTTTTCTTTCAAAATAGTTTCAATTTCATGTTTATCCCATTCTTTTTCATGCCGGATAGAGGTATGAGATGAATTGGTAATATCCGATCCCCACACGTTTTCCCCTGAAAAGTCTGGAACTAACGGCTCGCGAAAAGGGAAATTCACATGGACCGGGCCAGACATAGGTGTTAGTGCTACTTGAACCGCTCTATCTGCTTGATTTCTCACATATCTTAACATTGTTGGAGTTGCTTCAGGTAAGGCCATTTCTTGAAATTGTTTCACATATTCACCGAACAGTTTGATTTGATCGATTGCTTGTGGTGCCCCTATTTCTCGAAGTTCGTGTGGTCTGTCAGCTGTTAACACAATAAGAGGAACACGACTATAATGGGATTCAATGATGGCTGGAAAATAATTAGCAGCAGCAGTCCCTGAAGAACATAATAATGCCACAGGTTCCTTTGATTCTTTTGCAATGCCTAACGCAAAAAAACCAGCTGATCTTTCATCGATATCCACCCATACCTTAACCTTGCCATAATTGGCAAAAGCTAAAGCAAGTGGAGTCGATCTCGAGCCTGGAGATATAACCACTTGCTTTACGCCACTATGAAAGAGTTGATCTACAAAATGACCGACATATTGGGCTAATACTTGCTCATGATTCATTTGGATCCTCCTAAAGCATGTAGCATGGGTTGAAATTTAATCTTCGTCTCTTCATATTCTACTTCAGGATCTGATCCACGCACAACTCCACAACCAGCAAATAAAGATGCTTTATTATCTTTCACTAATCCTGATCGAATCGCGACAGCAAACTCACCATTAAAATGATGATCGAACCAACCAATTGGTGCACCATACCATCCTCGTTCAAGCAACTCATTTTCTCGAATAAAGCTCATTGCTCTTTCTGTTGGTTGGCCACAAAGAGCTGGCGTTGGATGCAGTTTTTCCGCTACATCTAATATCGTAATGGTTTCTCTCAACATTGCTTCAACAGGTGTATAAAGATGTTGTAAGTTTTTAAGAGGATACAAAACAGGTGTCTGTGGGATTTCCACATCATCTGCTAGACCATTTAATGCACCCTTTATCATGTCCACAACATACTGATGCTCTTCTCTATTCTTATCATCATAAAGTAGTTCTTCACCAATTTTTCTGTCTTCTTCTGTTGTCCTACCCCTTGGTGCTGTCCCAGCTAAACAAGCCGACAATAATTGTTGATTCTTCACCCAAACTAATCGCTCAGGTGTAGCTCCAATAAAGGATGTTCCATTTTTCTCCCACAAAAAGACATAGCTATTGTTTTGGACTTCTAGTAAATGGTTTAAAACATAGCCCAACTCAACACTTGTTTCAAACTCTATTTGCAGTTCACGTGCAATTACAATTTTCTCTGCATAGCCATCTTCAATTGCAGTCCTTGTCTGTGCAACAAGTTCTTTCCATGCTTCAGGATCTACCTCATGACTAAGCAGCACACTATTCGTTCTTTTTTGCATAGAAACAGGCGACAGCAACAATTCTCTGTCTCGTTGAAGTTTTTGTGCTATTTCACGAACATCACTTTGAGCAGAAATAAATAGGTTTATTGTTAGAAAAGCTTCGCCATTTTCAATGGTTAACAAATAGGTAGGAACTCGAAACTCGCTCCCATTAAACTGCTTCCACAAATCACTTGTTTGCTCATTTGTATCAAAAGGAAACCCACCAAACATTTTAGGTCCCACAGTTATTGCCGAATCATCATTGAAAATCATCGCCTGCTCGATAAGCTGTTTCCAATGATGTTTTAATTTTTGATACGCATTAATACTCTCTTGATAAGAGACAGCTTCTCCAATCCCAACATAATATAGTGATCGGTCAGGAACACTCCAAAATATTCGGGATTTATCTAGCCATTTACCAGCTTGGAAAAAATGTACAGGATTCACCTTATCAATTGGTTCCGTTATACTAACAAAGGCAGATGCATTATTCGTTTTCGCTCGTTCTCTAGCTGTGTTCAAAGAATCTTCTATTGTGTTATCCTTTGTCTTTATCATATGACAACCCTCCATTACTATAGGGCTATTCGAGTAAGCCATGATCTTCCGTAAATTTATAGTATCGTTCTTATTATCATTACTGTTCATTCTATCTCTATTCCCTTTACTAGTATATCAAAAAACTTTTATTTCATGGGATTTTTTTAATTTTCCCCTTCATCTTACTACTTCTCAGAGTGATTCCATTGACACGCTTTTAACAATTCAATACACTTAACATGTTATGCAAAACGATAGAAGGAGAAAAGCTCATGGAAGGAAACAACGAGGTAAACTATTTAAATGAAAAGCCTGGTTTGCATGTCTGGTGGCGGCTACTTCGTCCGCATACACTTACTGCTTCATTTGTTCCTGTATCGATTGGAACATTGCTTGCTGTTCTTGATGGGACGTTTCATTTATTATTATTTCTAGCCATGCTTCTTGCATCTATGATGATTCAAGCTGCAACGAATATGTTTAATGAGTACTATGATTATAAACGTGGCTTAGACAATGAAAAATCAGTAGGAATAGGTGGCACCATCGTTCGTGACGGTGTGAAGCCAGTTGTTGTAAAAAGACTTGCTTATCTATTTTACGCTATTCCAGTACTTCTCGGTATTTATATATGCTTGGAAACAAGCTGGTGGATTGCAATCATTGGACTTATTTGTATGATTATTGGTTATTTATATACTGGAGGACCTGTTCCTATTGCTTATAGTCCGTTCGGTGAGTTATTTTCCGGTTTAATGATGGGAACTGTTATTATTGGAATCAGTTACTATATTCAAACTTTAACTCTAAATTGGGAAGTAATAATGATATCTATTCCGGTCGCTATTTTTATAGGGTGCATCTTACTCTCTAATAATATCCGAGATTTGGATGGAGATAAAGAAAATGGTCGAAGGACTCTTGCTATACTGTTAGGACGTCAAAAGGCTATTATATTTTTATCTATATTAATGCTCGTAGCATATTCCTTAACCGCAGGATATATCATTACCGGATTACTTCCGATATATAGTGTCATTAGTTTACTAAGTGCTCTATCCGCACGGAAAGCTGTAATGACTTTTCTAGCAAATACAACCAATGTGGGAATGATGCCTGCGATGGCTGCAACTGCAAAAACGAACACCATTTATGGACTGTTAATTGGTATTTCCCTATTGTTACAGTATTTATTCCCGATTCATTTAGTATAGGGGGAAGTTAGTTGAATAATCAAACATTAATGGATACATTACAAATGAAATACGAGCTGGTGACCAGAGAAAAAATCCAAATTTCTATGCCTATAACAGATAAAGTCGTACAACCAATGGGATTTTTGCATGGTGGAGCTACTGCCGCTTTAGCAGAGACAGCCGCTAGTCTTGGCGGAATGCAACATGTAAGTAGTAAAGATCAAGCTATTGTAGGTATTGAAATTAATTGTAACCATTTAAAAGCGAAAAAAGAAGGTGTCGTTACAGCCACCGCTACTCCAATTCATATTGGTAAGCGAACAATGGTGTGGGATATTCAAGTACATGATGAAGAAGGGTTACTTATCGCCGTGTCTAGATGTACATTAGGTATTATTCAAAAATAATAATTAGTAAAAGATGACTTCGCCAATTAGCGAGGTCATCTTTTGTTTAACACCGAAAACTTTATTCAGCGAGAGGATTTAAACTTTCATTGCCTGTTAAGGAAGCTATCCACTCTGTTAGTATCTCGATTTCTTGCCCCATATCTCGTATACTAGCCGTTTCAACAGGAGAATGCATGTACCGTAAAGGTAGAGACACAAGAGCAATCGGTACACCCTCCCCAGTCAATCGCATTTTGTCTGCATCCGTTCCCGTATGACGAGGTGTTAATTCGTATTGAAGCTGGATATTTAAATCTTTTGCTGTTTTTTCTAGCATTTTATTTATTTTTCGATTTATAGGCGCACCTTTAGCTAGAACTGGTCCACCCCCAAGTCGAATATCTCCGTGCTTGCTTTTATCGACAGTTGGATAATCTGTAGCAAAGGTAACATCAATAGCGATGGCAGCATCTGGTTTCAATCCGGCTGCTGCAAAATAGGCTCCTCCCATATTCGTTTCCTCATTAACCGTACTAACTCCATACACACCAACATTTAACTTCCTTTTGGCTAAACGCTTCATTACCTCGGCCACGATAAAAGCACCAGTTCGATTATCTAAACCGCGACCAGTAATATGGTGGTCCATTAGCACATCCGGTTCTCTTTGATAAACAGCCAAATCCCCTATTGTTATGTATTCCTCGGCCTGCTGTTTCGATTGAAAACCACAGTCAATAAATAAGTCTCCCTCATCGAAGTCTCCTTTTATCCCTCCATGATGTTGGGCGTTGACCCCAAAAACTCCTTTGATTGTTTCCACTTCTCCAATGATTTCTACTTTCATACCAATTGCTGCTTTTGGATTAATTCCACCTAATTTTTCTACGTATACATATCCATTTTCATCGATTCGTTTTACCATAAAAGCAACTTCATCACAATGACCTGCCAATAATATGTGGAAATTTGCCTGTTCATTTAATACTGCAATAGCATTACCAGCGTTGTCTGTCCGTATTTCATCCACATCATTCTTAACATAATCCATCCACTTATGTTGAATTTTCATTTCTAAGCTAGATGGTGATGGTGTTTTTAACAATTCTAACAAAAATTTAATATCCAAATTTTCCATTCGTTTCATCCTTTCATACCCTGCATATCTACCCTATTATTCCACAAACTAATAAGAAAAGCGACAGCGCCTGGTCACCCCCGACAAGCTTAAGTAAGGCTTGGCGTGGCGCTCTTTGCCACAGAACAGCATTACTTAAGACCTCGAGGGGGTAGGCGATGGAGCTAGACAAATAAGAAAAGCGACAGCGCCTGGTCACCCCCGACAAGCTTAAGTAAGGCTTGGCGTGGCGCTCTTTGCCACAGAACAGCATTACTTAAGACCTCGA
>NZ_JACHON010000001.1:0-3476 GCF_014206945.1 Gracilibacillus halotolerans | reverse complement strand
CGAGGGGGTAGGCGATGGAGCTAGACTAATAAGAAAAGCGACAGCGCCTGGTCACCCCCGACAAGCTTAAGTAAGGCTTGGCGCACTCACTTTAATGGAAAAGGTGATGATATGTTTTTACAAAAATGGTTAAGTTTTTACTTTCATTTACCTATCTTTATTCGACTGCTACTCTCTGTCTTACTATTAATGTTCCTATTCGGCTTACTTATACATATGTTAGAGCCAGTTCATTTCCCAACAATCTTTGATGGTATTTGGTGGGCGTTTGTTACAGGATCTACTGTTGGATATGGAGATTATGTCCCCCTTAGCTTGACCGGAAAAATTGTCGGTATTATGCTCATTCTCGCAGGAGGCGGTTTGGTTACCTTCTATATGGCAACTATTTCTATTGGAACTGTGAAACATGAACAAGATTTATCAGAAGGTAAAGTTACATTCAAAGGAACGAATCATATTATTATTGTAGGATGGAACGAGAGAACAAAAGCTCTTGTAAACACCTTACAAAACGTAAACCCCACGAAAGATATAGTGGTAATTGATAAGACGTTACAAAATATATTATATCGAAAGAATAACTTTCACTTTATTAAAGGAGAAGCATCCATGGATAGTGTGCTTCAAAAAGCAAATATTGCGCATGCTGAAAAAATCGTTATCACTTCTGATCCGAACATGAATGAATCAAGTGTAGATCGCCAAACAATAATTACAACGCTTGCAGCTAGAGGGATGAATCCTTCCCTACTCATTATTTCAGAAATTGCAGTGGAAAGCCAACGAGAAAATATCGCTAGAGCTGGGGCCGATGTCATTATTCAATCCAATGAATTGATGAGTTCTCTCTTGTTTCAAACAGTCAGACATCCAGAAATTCCTGTTGCTAATATTATTAATCAGACATTGACACATTTTGATTTTTTTATGGATAAAATTCCGGAGAACGCTATAGGGAAGAGTTTCGAAGAATATGCTCAAGTATTGCTTTCTCAGCAGATATGGTTAATCGGTATTCAAAGAAATGGAGAAAATCTTTTTGGGCCTAACCCTGGCACGACAATAGAAAAGGAAGACTATCTTATTTATCTCCAGTTAACAACATGAATAAAAATAGGATTGCAGAGTCACGAACTCCACAATCCTATTTTCTATTATAAGCGTTTTTCTAGTTCTTCTTTTTCAGCTTCAAAGCCTGGTTTACCAAGTAATGCAAACATGTTTTTCTTATATGCTTCTACTCCTGGCTGATCAAATGGATTTACTCCAAGTAAGTAGCCACTAATTGCACATGCTTTTTCGAAGAAGTATACAATATAACCAAATGTATAAGCATCTAACTTAGGTAAATGTACAATTAAGTTTGGTACTTGTCCATCTGTATGCGCTAATAATGTACCCTGATAAGCTTTCTCATTGACATAGTCAATTGTTTGACCAGCTAAGTAGTTTAAGCCATCTAGGTCTTGCTCTTCCGCTTCAATTGTAATATCCGACTTCGGTTGTTCTACGTGTAAAACTGTTTCGAATATGTCTCTTCTACCTTCTTGAACATATTGTCCAAGTGAGTGTAGATCTGTTGAGAAGTTAGCAGAAGATGGGTAAATACCTTTAAAATCTTTTCCTTCACTTTCGCCAAATAATTGTTTCCACCATTCAGAGAAATATTGTAAGGAAGGCTCATAGTTAATGAGCATTTCAATTGTTTTCCCTTTATTGTATAGTACATTTCGTACTGCTGCATATTGATATGCTGGGTTTTTTGATAGATCTTGCTCACTTAATTCTTCTTGTGCCTTTTGAGCTCCTTGCATTACTTCATCAATATCGATTCCACTCACTGCGATTGGAAGTAATCCAACTGCCGTTAATACAGAATAACGACCACCTACATCATCAGGAATAACGAAGCTTTCATAGCCTTCTTCATTCGCTAATGTTTTAAGCGCTCCTTTTGCCTTGTCTGTTGTAGCATAAATACGTTTCTTAGCTTCTTCCACTCCGTACTTCTCTTCTAAGAATTTACGGAAAATACGGAACGCAATGGCTGGTTCAGTAGTTGTACCACTTTTTGAAATAACGTTCACAGAAACGTCTTTGTCTTTCAATACGTCCATTAAATCGTTTAAATATGGCGCGCTAATACTATTTCCAACAAAGAACACTTGAGGTGTCTTTCGATCTTCTTTACCTAACACATTGTAGAAAGAATGATTCAACATGTCGATTGCAGCGCGTGCACCAAGATAAGATCCACCAATACCAATTACTAGTAATACATCGGTATCTGATTTAATTTTATCTGCAGCCTTTTTAATTCGAGCAAATTCCTCTTTATCATAATTAGTAGGTAAATCAACCCAACCTAAAAAGTCACTACCTGCGCCTGTTTTATTATGTACCATTTCATGAGCTAGCTTAACTTGTTGGTTTAGATAATCTAGTTCATGCTCACCAAAGAATGGGAGTGCTTTCTCATAATCAAAGCGTACATGTGTCATTTATTTTTCCCTCCATCAAAGTTTCTCAATCTTAAATGTACCGAATTCACACAAGTAAATCAAGCAATGTTGTACAATATTTCATATTTATTTTACAAATATTGATTAATTACTTAAATAAAGAGGCTTAATATCATAATTTTACCGATATAACACATACTAAATGGTAAATAAACTATTTTAATCATATATACGGAAAAGAGCCAATCTTGTTTGATTGACTCTCCATTATTATTGGGATTGTTTAATCCAATCCTTAAGCTTATCTTTTAGAATATTAAAACCTTGGGCTTCTTCTTCCTTAGAAAATGGTTTTTCTCTTCCCTTATCTTCTTCCAGCGCTCGAAGAGACAAAGAATATTTACTATCTTCTTCTATATCAATTATTTTAACCTTAACGGTTTCTCCTTCTTTCACGTGATCATGGATGTTTTGAACAAAAGCGTTTGTAATTTCTGAAATATGAATAAGACCATGCGTACCGTTAAGAGATACAAACGCACCATAAGGTTGTACACCTGTTATTTTACCTTCAACTATATCACCGATTTTATAGTCCGCCACAACATCCTCTCCTTTCTTTTATATTTCATTAGCTACCCTAATTTTCTTTTTATTGAATGAAATGAATATTAAGTAATGTTAACATAAGATCTAGAAATTTTCCAAAATTTCATTTTTATAAAAAAAAGATGTTTAAAATATTTGTAAACGGATATAAATAGAAATGTAAGACTTTCTCGTATTCCCCCTGGATAGCAAAGCGATCTGATCGCTTTGCTTTTTTTTAAAAGATAAGAAAGTATAAAAATCTGGGTCGTTTTTTGCTCTACCACAGTCTTTATGACTGTGGTATCTTTATAGTATGAAGAAAAATATATTAAAACAAATCTTTTTTGACAACCATCAACATTGGGAATCCTTTAAAAGAAAACATGGAAATCGAATTCGTCCAATTGTAATCAAGGAGGT